>FSSI02000075.1:0-13882 GCA_900149785.2 Phormidium lacuna HE10JO
GCTATCCGCTCTCTAAAACTTACTCAAACTTAATCATTTGATGTTTAGTTCCTAGCTTGGATCTTCCGAGACCTTTCCATCACTAGGCTTACACGGTTGAACTCTCCGCGTTTTCCAAATTAATTGCCGCATTTAAATCACGATCTATGGAGACGTGACAGTTCGGACAGTCATACTGTCTTTTGTCCAGGGGCATTTTTTGTCGGTGTCCGCAGTGGGAACAGATCTGCGAACTGGGATACCACGGGTCAATTMGTGTGAATTGGCTTCCATACCACTGGCATTTATACGCAAGCTGACGACGGAACTCATAAAACCCACCATCAGCAATAGCACCAGCCAGCTTATGATTTTTGAGCATCCCTGACACATTTAAGTCTTCGATTTTTACTTCGCCGTGGTTCTTGGCTAAGTAAGTTGTTAACTTGTGTAGATGGTCGGCTCTAATATTCGCGATACGTCTGTGGGCTTTAGCTAACTTGAGTTTAGTTTTTTCTCGGTTTTTACCTCCTTTTTGACGGCGGCAAAGCTCTTTCTGGAGTTGGGCTAGTTTTTTCTGAGCTTGACGATAAGCTTTCGGATTGGGATAGGTTTTACCATCGCTCAGGGTGGCCAGAGTTTTAATTCCTACATCTACCCCAATCCGCTCCCTTATTTTGGGGGTGACTTGAGGTTCAAAATCAATTTTGAAGGCAATATACCAGTCCCCTGCTTGCTTACTGACCGTGACGTTTTTGGGATGAGCTGGCGGTAACTGTTCGTGGCTTTTTACCCAACCGATCCGAGGTAGCTTCACCCAATAACCGGAAATTTTAATACTTCCTTCCAGGTAAAAACTATCTTTGACATTCTTTTTCTTAAAYTTGGGRAAACCTGTTCCTTTGACTTGCCAAACTCGCTTAAACGCTTGACTGAGGTGACGCAACGCTTCTTGAGGGCTACATTTGGAAACCTCATAGTACCAAGGATTTTGACTTTTTACCTCGGCGACTAATCTCTTGTGTAAGTCTATAGCACTCGGGAGTTTACCTCCGGCTTCTAATGTTTYYTTACAGGTCGCGAKTCCCCAATTCCAAGCGTGCCGAGCTACTCCGGCATGTTTCGCCATCARCGTTCGTTGTCGGTTATTTAAGTCTAGCTTGGTCTTAAAGCTTTTCACTRATTTTTTTGAACTCCTCRACCATMTTTTTGTTCTKRCCACTTYGGCTACCATAAAGACGAGCCGAAAACACGGTAATGATTTCTAACACATCGTTGGCTAAGTCTTCCTCAAAACTGGCATCCTCAGTCCGATTGATAATCACAATCTCTACACCAAACTGCTCGCAGATGCTGAACACMAGTTCMGACCCGAATCTAAGTAACCTATCCTTGTGGGTAAGAACCAGTCTGTCGATTTCACCCGATGTGATTAACCTCAGAAGACGCTTTAACCCACGCTTACTGTAATTCATCCCAGAGCCTAAGTCTTGGATAATCTCATGYTCCCAACCATTTTGAGCGCAGAACAATTCAATAATTTCCTTTTGACGTTCTAGGTCTTGTTTTTGGTCGTGGCTACTGACTCGTGCATAACCGATTGTGTACGCTCTGTGAGATTCAACACCGAGCCATTGAGACATAGAGTATCTCCGGTGTCCCGACGCTGTGCGCTCGGGGATTAATTCCC
The DNA here is from genome assembly GCA_900149785.2 of Phormidium lacuna HE10JO. Classification (GTDB taxonomy): domain Bacteria; phylum Cyanobacteriota; class Cyanobacteriia; order Cyanobacteriales; family Geitlerinemataceae; genus Sodalinema; species Sodalinema lacuna_A. The sequence goes on from FSSI02000075.1 coordinate 1,670, forward strand.
CTTCTGATTCCCAACGTCTTAACGTCGATGGTGATACTCCTTTGATTTTTGCGGCTTCGGAAATGCTAAACTTACTCATGATTTGATTATAGCTTAAAGCTTGAGTAACTTTAAAAAATTTTAGTGAGAAATTTAAACTCTGTCTCCAGCCCCAACCGGGACAACATTCTCGAATACGTCTTCGATTTAGGATTTCATCGGGTTGGGATTGCGGCGGTTCCCCCCCAAGCGGATGCAGCGGAAACCGAAGCCGTCCATCACCTGCAAACTTGGCTCGATCAAGGCTATCAGGCGGATATGGCCTGGATGGCGAACCCAAAACGGCAAGATATACGTCAGGTGTTACCGGGGGTGCGATCGGTGATTGCGGTGGCCTTAAACTATTACACGGAGCATCACCCCTCTGAAGGCGATGAAGGCGATGATCGGGTCAAAATCTCTCGCTACGCCTGGGGCCGAGATTATCACCGAGTGCTTCATCGCAAACTTAAGCAACTCTCTCGCTGGTTGGAGGCCTCAGGCGAGGGGATTCGGGCCAAATACTATGCTGACACTGGCCCAGTTCAGGATAAAGTTTGGGCCGAACGAGCGGGACTGGGTTGGATTGCGAAAAACGGCAATCTGATTACACGAGACTATGGCTCCTGGGTGTTTCTGGGGGAAGTGTTAACGAATTTACCCTTAGAGGCCGATCGCCCCCATACAGACCATTGTGGGACCTGTACTCGTTGCCTGGATGCCTGTCCGACCGACGCGATCGTCCGTCCGACTGTGGTCGATGCTAATCGTTGCTTAGCCTATCACACCATCGAAAACCGCCGCGATCGCCTCCCCGATGACATCGCCAACACCCTCAACGGCTGGGTGGCTGGCTGTGATATCTGTCAGGATGTATGTCCCTGGAATCAGCGATTTGCCCAAACCACCGATGTGGCCGAATTTGAACCCTACCCGCAAAACCTTAACCCCAGCGGGTCTGAGTTAGCCAACTTATCGGAGGACGACTGGGATCAGCGGTTCCGGGCCTCGGCCCTGCGACGCATCAAACCGGCCATGTGGCGACGTAACAGCCAGGCGGCCAACAAGACACAAAAAACCCCGTCCACGACAGACGAGGTTTAAACGACGAAGCGTGAGTGAACGACTCTAAGCCGTGACCATTCAGTGACTCTTAAACTATCCCTAGCTATTCACCGTTGCCGGTTCGTTGGTGTTACGAGAACGACGGCGAGTTAGGGAGTTAAACAGCATCTGACCGACGGCTTTGATGAGATTCCCTTCGAGTTCTTCAAACATGACCATATTCAGTTTAAAGGCATCGTTGGCTTCATCGACAATGCGATCGGCTTGAGCCTCATCAATGGGCAAACTGTCCATCGCTTGACGATATTCAGCCTTAAAGGCTTTCTCATCAGGAATATCGTCAAACTCATAGAATGCCGTTCCTTCGCCATCCTGTAATCCCATCGCTTTTTGGGCAATGTTTTTCAGGATTTGACCGCCGGAGAGGTCGCCGAGATAGCGAGTGTAGCAGTGAGCCACTAACAGTTCCGGTTCGCTGTTGGAGACCTCACGGATGCGGTTGACATAGCCTTGTCCCCCGTCTGAGGGTTGAACCATATCCCGCCAGTTGGGACCAAAATAGTAATGAAGATCCTGTTCTAAACTCTCCTTACGGTTGAGTTGAGGATAGTACAGTTTGGATAATACGGGATGCTCCCGGTGGCGTTCCATTTCTTCTTCCATAGCGGAATAGACGAAGTAAAAGTTGGTCGCCAACTTGCGATAGGAGTTCTTTTCAACGGTTCCTTTGAGGAAACATTTGATAAAGCCCACATTCTCCGCCATGGTGTGAGACTTTTTCGTGCCTTCTCGGAGTTTTGTTGCGAGATTACTGGTCATACTAAAACAAAAATGCTATAATTTTTCGTTCGGCGCATCACGGCGCATTCAAGATGGCGTACGGTCACGTTAAACGGTCACGTTAAATTGAGACAAGTTAAATCGAGACAATACGCCGCACCTGAACCACAAAAGTAACGCACAACAGAGACAAAACGCCTGAATCTACTCTGATTACAGTAGATCAATTTGATGAGAATTTTTATTAAGAATTTTTAACGGTTCTTACGGCGATCGCCCCCAGGGAAACCAGACTCAAACACGAGAATTGAGTTGGAAACTCGCTCAGTTGCGCGTAGAATTGACCCGTACAGGACTGCCTAACCCGTCGTTGAGCCTTGTTTATTGTGAAACTCGCTGCTTGTGTATCGGTTGTATTCCTCGCGCTCGGGGCTGCAAGCTCCAGTAGCCTCGCGGTTCCTCAGTCCCCGTCTCCTGCGAGAGACTTGGCTCAGGAGGTCGATCCCCTCTGTCGTCAAGTCTCGATCAACCTCGATCGCGGACTGGCCATCCGGTTAGATCCCAGCCCCAACTCCCGGGCGATCGCCAACGTGGCCCCCAACGAACGCCTACGCTTAGCCGCCAACGCCGAGGCCATTCGCGGCCCCGAAGGCAACACCTGGTTAGCGGTGAGTTTCCCGGCCCAGGGCTATGTGGATAACGGCCCTCCCGGAAGCAGTCACCTCAATCGCTGTCAAGCCTTTCTGTGGGATGCGCCCGGTTCCTCAGACGTCGCCCCGATGACGAACTCGAGTCCCCGAGACGGAAACGCCTGTCGTCGGGTGATTCACGACGAAGGACTCACCGTGCGCCAAGCCCCCTCTGTGAACGCCTCAATTCTAGGTGGAGTAGAGATGAATCAAGAAATTCGCGTTCGCCTACCGATTCGCCCCATTGTTGCCTCCGATGACCGCCAATGGATTGAGATTACCGCCCCGTTTAACGGCTATGTTTCCAATGGCTTCGGCAATGGTGTAAGTAATTTAGGTGCTTGTCTCTAAACTCTTGCCTATTCCCTATTGCCTCTTGCCTCTTCCCCCTTCCCCTCTTTTGCTCGAAATTCTGATTTTATCCAATGGCCCCGGTGAAGTCACCACCTGGGTGCGTCCCGTAGTGGCGGAAATTCGCCGACAATTGCCAGAGGCGAGAGTGTCGGTGGTGTTATCGCCCTGTCCTCACGCCAGTGGACAGGAAGCGGCGATTGTGGCGGGATATCCTGGCGTCGATCGCGTCCAAGACGCCAAGGACTTCTGGCCCTTCCTACTACGCGGTAAAACCGCCGCCAGTTGGGACTGGGGAGAGACAGGAGTGGTTTTGTTCCTGGGAGGCGATCGCCTGTTTCCCGTTCTCATCGGTCGGCGATTGGGCTATCGGATTGTCGTCTATGCCGAATGGCAAGGACAATGGTATTCCTGGGTCGATCGCGTTGCCCTAGCCAGTGCCGAAGCGATGGCCAAAGCGCCCCCTCGCTACCGTCACAAACTGCATCTGGTGGGGAATTTGATGACCGATACGGCCCAGGTGCGATCGCCCCTGGCCGCCACGAACGACGGCGATCGCTATATCGGCCTTCTCCCCGGTTCCAAACCCCTCAAACTCAGCCTCGGGGTTCCCCTCACCCTAGAGATTGCCGAATCTCTCCATAACCAACGTCCCCACCTCAAATTTGTCCTTCCCGTTGCCCCCAGTTTAGATGTAGAGCAACTGGCCCACTACGCCAATCCGGCCTTTAACCCCACCATCAACGCCCTCAACTGGACATCGGCGACGCTGATCGTCGAGGGCGATCGCCCCTATCTCCTCACGGCCAAAGGGGTGCAAGTCTATCTTTACCCCGAGTTCCCGGCTTACGACTTGCTCAAACGCTGTGATATCTGTCTAACCACCGTCGGCGCGAATACGGCTGAACTGGCAGCGTTAGGGGTTCCGATGTTGGTGTTACTCCCCACCCATCGCCTCGATGTGATGCGGGCCTGGGATGGGATTCCGGGGCTATTGGCCAATCTTCCCGGCGTTGGGGATGGCTTTACGAAGCTGTTTACTTGGTTAGCCTGGCGATGGCTACAACGCCAACCGGGAGGAACGCGTCTGGCCTGGGCCAACATTTGGGCCCGAGAGCAGATTGTGCCAGAGTTTTTGGGCCAATTTCCCCCGCAGGCGATCGCCGATGCGGTTTTGGAGTTATTAGATCACCCGGACCAACTCCAGCAGATGCGAGAAAAGCTTTATCACGTCTGCGGTTCCGGCGGTGCCGCCGCCAAACTCGTCCAACTCCTCAAGTTTGACAATAGAGGTTAGAGATGGGGCCGCCTAGTCGATGGAGGGACGAAAAATTTTTCGCCCCCCTCTTGCCTCTTGCCTCTTGCCTCTTGCCTCTTGCCTCTTGCCTCTTGCCTCTTGCCTCCTGCCTTCTATTCCCTATTCCCTATTCCCTGTTCCCTGTTCCCTGTTCCCTGTTCCCTTCTTTTGCCTCTTGCCTTCTGTGGTAAGCTAAGCGATGGCAATTTAAAACTGTTTTTTTCAAAGGAAGCGTTAATAATGACGGGTTCAGCGGAGATTCCCTACCTCTTGAGAGCGGCGCGAGGTGAAGCCTTAGATCGTCCCCCAGTTTGGATGATGCGACAGGCGGGACGTTATATGAAAGCCTATCGCGATCTGCGTGAAAAATATCCCAGTTTTCGGGAGCGTTCTGAAATCCCTGAGGTGGCGATCGAGGTGTCCCTGCAACCCTGGCGGGCCTTCAAACCCGATGGGGTGATTCTCTTTTCGGATATTGTCACGCCTCTGCCGGGAATTGGCATTGAGATGGATATCGCCGAAGGGAAAGGGCCGATTATTGATCCGCCGATTCGCTCAATCGAACAGGTGAATAACCTGCATCCGCTCAATCCTGATGAGTCGTTGCCCTTCATTAAACCCATTTTGACCAGTTTGCGGCAGGAAGTGAAAAACGAAGCCGCTGTGTTGGGATTTGTGGGCGCTCCTTGGACTCTGGCCGCCTATGCAGTGGAAGGAAAAGGCTCGAAGACCTATTCGGTGATTAAGAATATGGCATTCTCGGAACCGATGATGTTACATCGCCTGCTTGAGAAGCTCTCCGATGCGATCGCCACCTATGTACGCTATCAAATCGATTGCGGCGCTCAGGTGGTGCAGATGTTCGACTCCTGGGCCGGACAACTGAGTCCCCAAGATTACGATACCTTTGCTCTGCCCTATCAGAAACGGGTCTTTGAACAGGTCAAGCAAACTCACCCCGAAACCCCCCTAATTCTGCTGGTTACCGGTAGCGGTGGCTTGTTAGAACGTATGGGACAATCTGGCGCGAACATCGTTAGTGTGGATTGGACGGTGGATATGGCTGAGGCTCGTCAACGGTTGGGGAGCGGGATTCATGTGCAGGGGAACCTCGATCCCGGAGTCTTGTACGGCTCGAAAGACTTTATCCGCGATCGCATTCTCGATACAATCCGTAAAGCGGGTCCTCGGGGACATATCCTCAACCTCGGTCACGGTGTCCTACCCAACACCCCGGAGGAGAATGTGGCGTTCTTCTTTGAAACCGCTAAACAAGCCGATCAGCTTTTAGCCAAAGCGTAACGGCCCGTCTCGCCGGTCTTTCGGCGAGATCACGTTCTCTCGTCCTGTCGTTTCTCAATCGTTCTCTTGTCTGATGAAACGAGTCCTCCTCACCGGAGCCAGTGGCTGTATTGGTCACTATATTGCTGACACTCTGATTGCTCAATGTGATTGCGAGTTGTTTTTGTTCGTACGCGATCGCCAGAAGCTAAACTTAGACCTTGAGCGGCGATCGGGGATTCACGTGCTTGAGGGGGACTTACGGGAGATTCATCACTTCAAAGATATCTTGGAGACCATCGACTGTGCGATTCTGGCCGCCGCCGCCTGGGGAGGCTCTCGGGAAACCTTTGATATTAATGTCACCAAAACCTGTATGCTCATGCACCTGCTTAACCCCGAGGTGTGTGAACAGGTGATTTACTTCTCTACCGCCAGCCTGCTCGATCGCGACGGGGAGATTCTGCGGGCCGCCGCTCACATGGGAACTGACTATATCCGCTCTAAGTATGATTGTCTCAATCAACTGCACCGGCTCCCCATGAGCGATCGCCTCACGGTTCTCTTTCCTACCATTGTCCTCGGCGGCGACGAGAACAAACCCTATTCCCATGTATCCGCCGGGTTACCTGAAGCCATCAAATGGCTCAACCTGGCTCGCTTTATCAGTATCCACGGAAGTTTCCACTTCATCCACGCTCAGGATATCGCCGAAGTGGTTCACTACCTCATCGGACATCCTCCCGGAGAACGTCGTCACTATATCCTGGGAAGCGAACCCTATACCCTCGATCGCGCCATCAGTGAACTCTGTCGTTATTTCGGGAAACGGGTTTACGTTCGTATTCCCCTCAACGCCTGGCTCACAGACTTACTTGTAGAACTGCTCAGCCGTTTTGGAGTCTTGCAGATGGCCGCTTGGGACCGATTTTGTCTCGAATATCGAGATTTCACGTATACTCAGGCCATGACCGGGAAAGCCTTTGATTGTCCCGTTCATTGTCAAACCCTATCGGATGCTCTCAAAGAACGAGGACTTGGCCCCCAATCTAAAACCCATTCGCCAACAGATTCGCCAACAGATTCGCCAACAGATTCGCCAACAGATTCTCAGACAAAAGTCCCCCCGGATCCTAAGCCAGACCCTAAAGATTAAGAAAGTTATATTTTTGCTAACTTTATAAAGTTATCGTTTATAATAGCAAATTAATTTGCTTGCTCCGAGTTGCGAAAACCGGGTTATCTTCCCTCATCTTAACAGAAGAAGACAGGTCAAAACTGTCTCCTAGAGAGACTTGGCGCCACTTGTTTCTTATTTTTGTCTCTAAAACTGTCCACCCCTAACTATCAACTGTCCCCTGGGAATTGTTGAGAATTAGTCATTTATGTTAGCCTGACAGAAACCCTTGAGGAACTCCGTTTTTATGCAGGTTTTATTAGTATACCCTCGCTTTCCACAAAGTTTTTGGTCATTCGATAAGGCAATGGAACTGGTGGGGCGCAAAGCCGTTTTACCGCCTTTGGGGTTAATCACCGTTGCTGGAATTTTACCCGATCGCTGGCAACTGAAGCTGGTCGACTGTAACATCCGAGAGATTAGCGAAGCCGAATGGGATTGGGCCGATTTGGTGATTCTCTCAGGCATGATTGTGCAGAAAGACGATATGCACGCCTATGTTGCCGAAGCCAAACGCCGCCAGAAACTCGTTGCGGTAGGGGGTCCTTACCCTACCTCCCTTCCCCATGAACTCGAAGCCGCTGGGGCAGATTTCCTCGTTCTCGATGAAGGAGAACTGACCCTTCCGATGTTTGTCGAGGCCGTCGAACGAGGCGAGACTAGCGGAACGTTTCGGTCTGAGATCAAACCCGATGTCACCGAAACCCCGGTTCCCCGCTACGATTTGCTCGAACTCGATGCGTACGACAATATGTCAGTGCAGTTCTCGCGCGGCTGTCCCTACCAGTGCGAGTTTTGTGACATTATCGTCCTCTATGGACGCAAACCCCGCACCAAAGAGCCACAACAACTCATTGGGGAACTCGAAACCCTCTACAATCTCGGCTGGCGTGGTCCCGTCTTTATGGTCGATGACAACTTCATCGGCAACAAACGCAACGTCAAACGGCTGTTGCGGGAACTCCAACCCTGGATGCAGGCCAAAGGCTTCCCCTTCCACTTCAGTACCGAGGCCTCCGTTGACTTAGCCAACGATGACGAGTTGATGGAGTTGATGATGGATTGCAACTTCAGTAGCGTCTTTTTGGGGATTGAAACCCCCGATGCTGATAGTCTGTCGCTGACGAAGAAATTTCAAAATACCCGTGATCCGCTCCTCGGTGCGGTGCAACGCATCAATGAGAAGGGAATGCGGGTCATGGCTGGGTTTATTATCGGCTTTGATGGCGAGAAAGCCGGGGCCGGCGATCGCATTGTCGAATTTGTCGAACAGACGGCTATCCCGACGGCGATGGTGAGTATGTTGCAGGTTCTCCCCAACACCGCCTTAATGACACGGTTGAAAAAAGAAGGCCGCCTCGTTGAAGACTTAGGAGGCTCGGGGAATCAAAACAACCTCATGAACTTCATCCCCACCCGGCCCATCGAAGACATCGCCCGCGAGTATGTCACCGCCTTCTATAAACTCTATGACCCCCTACAATATCTCAATCGGGTCTATCGCCATTTTATGTCCATGTCGCAACCGCGTCATGTGGCCTCCAATCGGGGCAAAACCACGCCCAAGATTGTTAAAGCCGCGATGACCATTTTATGGCGACAAGGGGTAGTCCGTTCGACGCGTTGGGCCTTTTGGCATCACTTGTTCAATATCTATCGCCACAAACCTCGCTTGTTGGTGAATTATCTCGTCTCCTGTGCGCTTCTCGAACATTTCGTTGAGTATCGCGAAATTGTGCGCCGGGATATTGAAGAACAACTGCAAGCCTATCTGAACCGACAAGAACAACTGTCGGGTGAACAGGCGCAACCGATCGCCGTTGGAACCGCCAGCCAAGGCTAAACGCCATTTTGCCGACAATGGCTAGGGCAATGATTAAGATGGGGGAGCGCTCACTTGCTCCCCCATTTTTGCGATGACTCTGTTTTCTGGTTTTCCCTTGTCTGGGTCCCGATTTCCGGTGGCCCCACTCTCCCTCGCACTGCTGCTGACAGCGGTTCCTAGACCTAGTCTGGCCCAAATCACCCCAGATCAGACCCTTCCGAACCCTTCCCAAGTGATTCGTCAGGGGAATCAACTGCGCCTTCAGGGAGGAACTCAGGCTGAGGGAAATTTATTCCATAGTTTTGAGCAGTTCTCGATTCCCGCCGGGAGTGAGGCGATATTTGAGAATAGCCCCGAGATTCAACGGATCTTTAGCCGCGTCACTGGGGAGTTCCCCTCCCGCCTCGATGGCCGCCTCTCGGCTCAGGGAAGTGCCGATCTGTTTCTGCTCAATCCCAATGGTATTCTCTTTGGTGAGACGGCTCAACTGAATCTAGGTGGGTCATTTTACGCCAGTACCGGGGAATTGATTGAATTTGCCGATGGCCGTCAGTTTCATGCCGCTGCGCCCTCGTCTAGCGTCCTCTCTGTGAGCGTTCCGGTGGGGTTGGGGTTCGGTTCAAATCCCGCAGCGGTGGTCAACCGATCGCAACACCAGAATGAGCAAGGGGAGATGATTGGCTTGAGCCTCAATCCGGGGGCGAGGTTAGCTCTCAGCGGCGGTCAGGTGGAGATGCCCGGGGGACGTGTGACGGTGGTGGATGGTCAGGTGACGTTGGCGACGCTGGCTCAGGGGCGGTTGTCCTTGAATTTGGGCCAGGGGTTGCAGTCGGGCCAGGTTCAGGGGCGGATTCTGCTGACGGATGGGGCGTTGCTCGATACCAGTGGTCCCCAGGGTGGGGGAATTTGGGTGTTGGGCGATCGCCTACGGGTGGAGAATGACTCGCAAATTCTGGCGGATACCTACGGAGGAGGGCCGGGACAGGGGATTCATCTCAATTTGGGGGATTTGGTGGTGATTGATAATTCCCTCATTTCGACATCGAGTTTTGGTCCGGGGCGATCGGGAGATCTCAATGTGGTAGCTAATGAGATTACGGTGGATGGGGCGGGAGATTTGCAGTCGAGTTTAGAGCGTCTGTTTGCCCTAGAAGCTATTGAAAATCCGCAACAGGTGGGGATTGGTTTATATGCGATGGCCTTTGCCCAGGGCCGGGCTGGAGATATTAATTTACGGGCGAATTCCCTACGACTGACGAATGCGTCGTTTATCTCGACGACAACGGTTGCTGAGGGCCAGGGTGGGGTGATTCAGGCTGAGATTGCCGAGTCGTTAGTTTTAGATGGCTCGCAGATGATTGCTGAAACCTTGGGAAATGGGAATGCTGGGGGGGTCAATTTACGAGCGGGCAATATTTTTATTAGTGAGGGTGGGGGGATTTTTGTCTCGACGTTTCGGGATGGGGAGGGGGGAACGGCTAATCTTCAGGCTCGCGAGACCATCGAGATTGTTGGGACAACCCCCAATGGTTTGTTTAATTCAGGAATTGGCTCGAATGCGTTTCAGGAAGCCACAAGCCGGGCGGGAACGATTAATCTTCAAGCGGGTGACGTGATTGTCCGGGATGGTGGCTCGATTGGGACGGTGACGTTTGGGACGGCTCAAGCGGGTACGATTGTGATTCGGGCCGGCGATCGTGTTGAGGTTAGTGGTGTCAGTGCGGTGGGGAATAATCCCACCAATATCGCCAGTCGCAGTGAAAGTCGTGGTGCAGCGGGAGATATTGAGATTACAACGGGCCGGTTTATCTTGCGGGATGGGGCCGAGGTGCTGACCTCGACGTCCGATAGTGGTTCTGCGGGACGTTTGACGGTTCGGGCCTCGGAGTCGGCTCTGATTTCGGGGGGCGTGACGACGACGAATGCTGAGGGGGACGTGGTGAGGTTACGCAGTGGCTTACGCTCAAATTCGACTTTAGAACGGCTCCCCTCGCCGATTCCCTCCTCGGAGGCCGATGTGTTGGGGGCGGCGGGAGATGTGACGGTGGTGACGCCGTTTTTGCGGGTTGAGAATGGGGCGCAGCTGGTGGTTAGCAGCGTCGGCGAGGGGGAGCGAGGGGGAAATTTGACCTTGGAGGCGGCTCGATTGGAATTGGACCATCAAGGGCGTTTGGTGGCGGAAACGGCGTCGGATGTGGGGGGGAATATTCGTTTGCTGGCTGAGGATGTGCGGTTGTTCAATCAGAGTTCGGTGTCTACGAATGCACTGGGTGCGGCGATGGGGGGGAATATCCAGATTGATACGGCGACGCTGGTGGCGTTGGGGAATAGTGATATTACCGCCAATGCTCAGCAGGGGGCGGGGGGCCAGGTGGAGATTACGGCCCAGGGGGTGTTTGGGACTGAGGTCCGCGATCGTCTGACGGACAATAGTGATATTACCGCCAGTTCCCAACGGGGGGCGGAGTTCAGCGGTTTAGTGGAAATCGCCAGTCCCGACACGCAACTGGACTCATCTTTGGTGGAGTTAGCCAGCGAGTTTATCCCCGTGGACCGGTTAGTGGCTGATAGCTGTTTAACCCGAACCACAGCAGCGGGACAGTTTACCGTCACAGGAACCGGAGGTTTACCCGAAACGCCCTATGATGCAGCGGCGGGGCGTTATTCTCTCCTGGGGGTTGTCGAGGCTGAGACAACAGCCATTGAGTCCATCTCGCCGGTTGAGGAGTCTAATCCTCAGTCTAATCCTCAGAGTGAAGCATCTTGGCGATTGGGCCAACCCATTCAGGAAGCCCAAGGCGTGCAACATACCGCCGATGGACGAGTGTGGTTAGGTCGTCCCCAACGGCGCGATCGTCCCTGCAACACTCAATAGAACAGTTTGAGTTTGAGAAACCGAGTGTCTCCAAGACACCCGGTTTCTGGTATTCGACCCAGGTTTATCGAGATGTGGCTGGGTTGGTCGGTGAGGTCAGACACTCGGTGTTTTTGGAAACACCGGGTGTCCAGTCAGGCGGGTAAGAAACCGAGTGTCTCCAAGACACCCGGTTTCTGGTATTCGACCCAGGTTTATCGAGATGTGGCTGAACTCCCGGTGAGGGTCAGACACTCGGTGTTTTTGGAAACACCGGGTGTCCAGTTAATTGGAATTTAAGGCTCATTCGGAATTCAATTTTTACCAACACTTAATCCATAAAAACACCCCAAATATAAGCTATACTATTAACAGTAACACAGCACTATCATGGCTAAGAAAAAAGCAGATATTGGCAGCAAGAAATTAGTGAGCGTTGCCCCCGAAAGCTGGGCACCCTGGTTAACCAACTGTCCCGATGTAACAGTCGAGGAATTACTAGACCCCAACCTACAATGGCTGGGGCGAGAAAACGACAGTCTCATGAAAGTGAGTACCCCAGACTTGGGACCATTCTTGCTCTTAGTAGAACTCCAGTTACGCTATGTCCGGAAAATGCCACTGCGGGTTCGGGCTTATACGGCGTTAGCGGAGGAAAAATATGAGTTACCGGTCTATCCAGTGTTAATCAATATTTTGCCCCATGTGAAAGACCCACAAATCCCCAATCGCTATGAGTCGGAGTTTAACGGGATTCGTGCTTTGCAAGAGTATCGGGTCATCAATTTATGGGAGGTGGATGTTAATCTGGTTTTTGAGCAAAATATCCGTACTTTGTTGCCGTTTGTGCCAATTTTAAAGGGCGGTGGCGAGGAA
>FSSI02000011.1:0-4660 GCA_900149785.2 Phormidium lacuna HE10JO
GTTGCTGGCAGGTATGGGCATTTAAGCCACGACGTACAGTTTCAACTTCAGGAAGTTCTGGCACAAGTCGCCTCGCTAGGGAGTGTTTGGGAACGGGGAATAGGGAACGGGGAACGGGGAACGGGGAACGCAAGAGGCAAAAGGCATAACCCACCCCTAACCCCTCCCAAGAGGGAACGGGCAAGAGGCAAAAGGCATAACCCACCCCTAACCCCTCCCAAGAGGGGATGGCAAAAGGCAAGAGGCAAAAGGCATAACCCACCCCTAACCCCTCCCAAGAGGGGATGGCAAAAGGCAAGAGGCATAACCCACCCCTGACCCCTCCCAAGAGGGGATAGCCATAGTCACTTGAACGGCTATCTTGCTCAATGACAAAGGGGTTAGCGATTTGCATGAAAACGCTAACCCCTATTTTGCCATCTTAACGCTGGACTCCCAGCTTGAGAGATGGTCAAGGTTGGTTATTTTTTCTTCTTCTTGGCGGGGGGAGCAACTTCCTCCAATTCTTCGAGAGCGAAGTTATTGGTGTTTACACCACCGGCTGCACCGCTGAAACCGTTGTAGTTCACTTTGTCGAAGCGAACGATCGCCGGGTAGCGGATTCCGCTTTGGTCAATACTCGCGACCGTGCCGAGATCTTTATACCAATAGGATTCTTTACGGAGAATCCGCACTTTAGAACCACGTTGAATCATAGTTTCTTCTCTGTTGATTGTAATGAACCCGATCAGAGAGGATGGCTAAGACCCAGAGGGAAAACCCCTTCTGAACCCTTGGCCGTCGCAAACCGATGTTAAAGGATTATTTTCCAGGGTACTACTGACTCCGCCTTCTGAGGCGGTTAGGCGTTTTAAGTTTTGTTGCAGGGAACAGGGAACAGGGAACAGGGAACAGGGAACAGGGAACAGGGAACAGGGAACAGGGGAACTACACAAGACACAGAGGGAGAACGTTCTCCCTCTTGCCTCTTGCCTCTTGCCATCCCCTCTTGGGAGGGGTTAGGGGTGGGTTATGCCTTTTGCCTTTTGCCTCTTGCCCCTTCCCCCTTGCCTCTTCTTACAAGGGAACCACTTGGACTTCGACTTCAGCGGTGATTTCTGGATGAAGCTTGACGTGAGCCTTGTAGAAGCCGGTTTTGTTGATTTCGGGGAGAGTGATGCCGTGGCGATCGACCTCTTGGTTGGTGGCGGCTTCGATCGCAGCGGCTAAGTCGCGATCGGTAACGGTTCCGAAAATGGCTTCCCCTTCACCCACTTGTTTCTCGATGGTAAAGCGACCAATGGTTTGTAAGGCGGTTTTGCGAGATTCGGCTTCTTGTTTGAGCTGTGCGAGGCGCTCTTGTTCTTGCTGTCTGCGCAGTTCCACCTGTTTGAGAACCCCGGGTGTGGTCGGGATGGCCATTTTTTGGGGAATTAGATAGTTTCTGGCGTGACCTGGAGCCACTTCGACGAGATCCCCGGCTTTGCCAAGCTTACGAACGTCTTGTTGCAGAAGGAGTTTAACGCGCTTCTTCATGATCCTTTGATGATTAGTTGATTAACGGTAGGGCAAGTGAGTTGAGACTCGGTGCTGGGGGCGTTCTGGCCATCGGGTTTTAGCCATAGGTAGCCATAGGACTGATGAGTCGACCCCGGTGGAAGTCCGATCTTCCATTCTATAGTGTTCAGGAAGCTCTGGCAAACTCCTTCCATAGCTTGAGAGGGGGAGTGTTGGGTGGAGAGCCTGGCTTAATCGCGAATGTTGATGCTCAGTTCGTAGAGGCGCGTGTTGGGGCCAGACACTTCGATGAGATAGTCTCCGCCTTGGCTGACACGAGAGTTCCAAAATACAACGTTGCGAGCGCCAGGAATAACTTGACCGTCAGGACGACGAACGGTAAAGACAATATCGTCACCGTCGGGGTTGATGGGAAAGAGTTCGACGGCAAAGATTTGGCGATCGCGAACGTTGATCAGGTAACGAACGGGACTCTCGGCGGTGACGCTGCCGCGAACTTGTACGTCAGTCTGTCCTGAGGGAATTTGCAACCGCCGAGGTGGAGGGATAGGTTTGGGCGTGGGTTCAGGAGTGGGTTCGGGTGTTGGCTCTGGAGTCGGTTCAGGAGTGGGTTCGGGCGTTGGCTCAGGTGTTGGCTCTGGAGTCGGTTCAGGAGTCGGTTCAGGGGTGGGTTCGGGTGTCGGTTCAGGGGTGGGTTCGGGTGTCGGTTCAGGGGTGGGTTCGGGCGTTGGCTCAGGAGTCGGTTCAGGGGTGGGTTCAGGAGTCGGTTCGGGTGTGGGTGCATTGAGTTCCACATCGAGGATGTACTCTCCTTCGGGTAAGCCACTGACGGTTTGCAGTTGAATGGTGTACTGACCTCGACGAGGGATTGTGCCTTCCCAGCCTGAGACTCGCTGCGATCGCCCCGGTACGGGATTACCCATTGGATCGAAGACGGTCATGAGAACGCCTTCGCTTTCGAGAAAGGTTGCCAGTTCGGTGCCTGCATCGAGGCGCAGACGGTAGTTATAGGTTTCGTTGTCTTGGAGGCTCCCTTCAACTCGCAAACGATTTCCTGGTGACAGGTTGAGGGTGCGATCGGTGACGGCGGGGGTGGGTTCGGGAGTCGGTGCGGGAGTCGTGGGTGGCGTTAGGGGCTGTTCGGCGACGGGGCGATCGTTGGATTGGCTAAAGCTGGTGATTAACGTCCAAACGCTCCAACCGCCTAATAGGGCTAACACCATAGCGGTGAAAATGACAAAGATGGGATTATCCCAGATAGACTTTGGCGGTGGGCCAATTGAGGCTTGGCGGGTTGAGGGGGATTGAGGGGAAACTTGGGTGGCGCGATCGCCTCCGGGGTTCGGGGGGACAGTGTCGGGCGATCGGCTCACCATGACGGTGGGCAGGCTTGAGGGAGGATTGGAGCGGCGATTGGGGTCTTGAGCCTCTGGGGAGGCTTGGCGGTCAGGAACACCAGGGGCTGCCGTGGTTTCAGCCAAGAGGGCGGCTTGCACGTCTTGGGCTGTGAGATAGCGTTCTTTGGTGCGATCGCTCAGCATTTTGTTGAGAACGCCCGCCAGTTGGGGACTGACGGAACAGGCCTGTTGCCAAGTCCAGTGAGATTCGTCATCGTTGTATAGGTTGGCGGGTTTTTCCCCGGTGAGGAGGACAATGGCTGTCACGCCTAAGGCATAAAGGTCACTGTGGGGATAGGCCCGCCCATGATGAAGCTGCTCAGGGGGAGCATAGCCGGGTTTGCCGACGAGGGTGGCATTGCTGGGGGGTTGGGGTTGGCTGTCCTCGGGCAAGGGTGCATCGGAGGATTGCTCTTGGGTTTGAGCGGCTTGTAGTTGGCTGGCGATATCTTTCACAACGCCAAAATCGATGGGAACGGGGCGGCGATCGCTCTGACGTTGAATGATATTCTCAGGGGACAAGTCTCGATGGATAATGCCTTGATTGTGGATATAGTCTAAAACCGGCAGAATATCCCGCAGAAACTGCGTGACTTCGGCTTCACTGAACGGACCGCGCGATCGCAGCAAGCTCTCGTAAGTCTCTCCTGGAACATAATCCCGCACAATGAACAGGCGCTGGTTTTCCTCAAAAATGGCTTGAAATTGAGGAATTTGGGAATGTTGCAGTTGATAGAGAACTTCAGCTTCGCGCTCGAAGAGTTCTTTGGCTTTATCGAGGAGGGTGGTATCGAGAAGGGTTGGGGCAAACTCTTTGACGGCACAGGAGGCGTTAAAGCGGCCTCGATCTTCTGCCAAGTAGGTACGGCCAAACCCACCCTGTCCAAGCAACCGAACGAGGTGATAGCGCTGTTGTAGCAGGGTGTCAGCAGGCAGCGGGGGTTGCATGGTGGCAGGTGTTAGGCGACGACGTGGAGTTGTTCGAGTTGTTCGATGGTGACATCGGCTTGGCGGAGGTGACGATGGTCTTGAGAATGCCAACAAATACCAATGGTTCCGGCTGCCCCGGCTCGTTGAGCCATGTCGATGTCTAGGGGGGAGTCTCCTACCATAATAGCGTTCTGGGGGGATACGCCGAGGGCAGCGCAGGCTTGTTGGAAGAGGCCCGGATCGGGTTTACTGGGGCCGTCGTCGACTCCCATTTTGACGCCGATGAGGTGATCGAGTTGGCAACTCTGGACAAATTGGGCCACCCGTTCGCTGGTGTCGGCCGAGAGAATCCCCAGTTTGAAACCGGCCTTGGCCAGGTCGTGGAGGACTTCTAAGGAGCCAACAAATAGAGGGGAGGTGTCGTCGTCTTTGAGGAGGCGATCGCTGTCATCGAAGGCTTCTCGGGCAATCTGGAGCGATTCAGCCCAGCTACGGCCGGTTTCCGCGACATAGGCGGCGGCGGCGATTAGGTTCTCGTGGCGGCTACCGACGGCGAGGAGATAGGTGGGATCGAGGCGATCGCCTTCGATGCCAAAGGCCATCATTAGGGACTCCCCAACGCCGGGAATTTGGGCATCGAGTCGCCGGATTCGGGCGAGTCCTAATCGGCGTAAAAAGTCTTGGGTATCCAATAAGGTGCCATCTTTATCGAAAATGATGGCCTGGATGTTTTCAAAGGTGACGTTGTTACAGGTAAGGTTCATGGGGGGGATAGGGAACAGGGAACAGGGAATAGGGAACAGGGAACAGGCAATAGGGAATAGGGAACAGGCAAT
>FSSI02000011.1:4700-107752 GCA_900149785.2 Phormidium lacuna HE10JO
GGAATAGGGAACAGGCAATAGGGAACAGGGAACAGGCAATAGGGAATAGGGAACAGGCAATAGGGAACAGGGAACAGGCAATAGGGAATAGGGAACAGGCAATGGGCAACAGGGTTGGGTTGGTTCTGGTATTGTAGGGGCGAAAAATTTTTCGCCCCTACTTTCGCTTTCGCCCCTACTTTCGCTTTCGCCCCTACTTTCGCTTTCGCCCCTACTTTCGCTTTCGCCCCTACTTTCGCCCCTACATAGAACGTTCAATTGGAACTTGCCTGAATGCACCTTGTGGGGGTTAGGGCAAGAAAAAAGAGGGACTGAGACCCTCTTTTGCAGTGTTATGAGGGAGTAGGAGAGTCTCGGAGACTCTTCTACTCCGGGTATTGTTGAAACAACGGCTTGAAACAACGGCGTGAGTCTTACTCGGTGGCCGACACCATCTCGTCGTCCTCTTCCTCGACACCCACTGCATTTTGGGCTTCGAGTTCTTCGGGAGAGATACCTTGGGCTTTGGCTTCCATTTGTAGACGGAATTTCTCGGCCATTTCTTCGGCTTTCTCGTACACCAACTCGGGGTTTTTCACCATATCACCGGGTTCAGGTTCGAGTTGCTTGGTCGATAGTGAAATCCGGCCCCGTTCGGCATCGAGATCGATAATCATGACCTTGAGTTGGTCGTTGACATCGAAGACACTGCTGGGGGTGTCGATGTGATCGTGGGAGATTTCAGAAATGTGCAGCAAGCCGCTGACACCACCGATATCGATGAAGGCACCGTAGGGTTTGATGCCGCGCACGGTTCCGACGACGACTTCGCCGACTTCTAAGCCGTTCATCTTATGCTCAACTAAGGCACGACGATGGCTGAGAACAAGACGGTTGCGTTCTTCATCGACTTCCAAGAATTTCAGGGGCAGATCTTCGCCCACTAAGTCTTCTTTGGGTTTACGAGTGCTGATGTGGGAACCAGGGATAAAGCCGCGCAATCCTTCAATGCGAACCAATGCCCCGCCTCGGTTTGTGGCGAAGACACCGGAGTGAACGGTGGCATCTTCTGCTTGAAGTTGGCGAACCCGCTCCCAAGCGCGCATATATTCAATGCGACGAATTGAAAGGGTTAGTTGTCCGTCCTCGTTTTCATCCATGAGGATGAAAAATTCCCGTGTCTCGTTGGCTTGCAAGACCTCATCCGGAGATTCGACACGGTTGATTGACATTTCCTGTAACGGGATGTAGGCGGCGGTTTTGGCACCGATGTCAATCAGAGCGCCTTTTGGCTCTATACTAAATACCGTCCCTGCTACGGTATCGCCGGGATTGAAGTGATAATCGTACTTGTCGAGTAGTGCGGCAAAATCTTCGTGTGTGAAACCGACATCTCTTTGCGTTGTATTCTGATTGACCATGCGTGTTTTCCTAGGACTGAGTCTCCATAACTGAGGTTTGCCTCCGGCTGATGGGTGTTACAGAATTGAACGGACAGGGCGATGATTGCAAGCAAGTCCTCCTTTGACGAAACACCGCATCACCTTCGTTTGAAGGCGAATTGACTATTGACACTCCCACCGTTAAATCAAAGATTATAACGGGGGATTCTTGCTTCACTGGGTTTGTCTAGTCTCAAGTCATCTCTGTCTTGAAACCCTGTCCAGATTCCCCTCCACAAGCGTTTGTTTAACGTCCACTGACTGCCCGACAGCAGACAACCAAAACTCGATGATGTTTCGGCTTCTCCTTCATAAACTATGCCGCCCCTGTGAACCGGTATTTCTTTTTGGTCGGACATTTTATCTGGCGAGAACCACCAATCCGGCCAATCTAGGCACACTTGGGTGCGTTGGCTTGTTCAGCTTACCATAACTTTAATTAAGCTGAACTCCCTGCGGTCGGTTTTTTGTGGATCAAAATTCATCTCACCGCTAAACCTGTCGGCTCTAGCGGGAGTCCTCTTTTGATGTTTAAGATAGCATAGCAAATTCTATCCCACTACTACGACTTTGTGGGTGGCTTTTTTTTGGGAATCTTAAAAATCGGGATAATGTCCGGTCTGATAGGGGGAATGGATGGGGGTGACGCCGATGGCGATCGCCCTAGGAGTACGTCACGTAGAGATGGCGCAGTTGGGGGCGGTTTCAGGGGAGAGATCCTGAGGTTCGTCGCGGGGGTCATCGAGGGGATCGTCGGGACGACTTTCTCGTAGGCGATCGAGGGCTTCGACGAAGTCACGAACGCCCTGAAATTGCTGATAGACGGAAGCGAAGCGCACGTAGGCGACTTCACTGAGGTCTTTGAGGGAGTCGAGGACGATTTCTCCGATTTCGCTGGTGTGAATTTCCCGTTTGGTTCGCTGGTGTAGCCGCAGTTCAATGTCATCGACGATCGCCTCTAAGCGTTCGGGGGCGATCGCCGTTTTTTCGCAAGCCCGGACGATGCCTCGTAGCAGTTTGGATCGATCAAATGACTCCCGTTTTCCATCTCGTTTGATGGCAATCATAGGCACAAATTCGATGCGTTCATAGGTCGTAAAGCGACGTTGACAGTGCAGACACTGTCGCCGACGACGGACGCTTTGCCCAGATTCAGTGGAACGAGATTCTAAAACGCGGCTTTCTGTATGCTCGCAGAAGGGACAACGCATAACAATTGGGGTAGAAACCCAATAACAATTGACAGGTATTAGCAGAAATGATAACAGACGCACTACACGAATGTAGTACGTCCTAGCAAGATGCCGCTCCTGTCGTAGCGGTTTCCACGACAGGAGCCGATGACCGATATCGAGCTGATATCAGAAGAATGAGGGGTTATTTGCCGATTTTGGGAGTTTCGCGGAAGGCGATGGCGAAGAACAATAAAGCCAGGGTTGCCGCGAGGAGCAGAATGTAAATGACGCTTTCCATAATTTCTAAAAACTCAAGGTGTGACAGTTTTAGTTTATCAAAGGGGCTGGGGAACCGGCGATCGCCAGCTCCCCGAAGATTCAGGCACAACTCAGACTCGCTGAATTAAGCCATTTCTTTCTCGACCCGAGTGGTTTTGTCGCCCACTTTCTGGAAAGCACCCCATTCGACTTGATCTTCATCGAGTTCAGGGTCAATCCCAGCAAACACGTCGCGGAACAGAGTCCGAGAACCGTGCCAGATGTGACCGAAGAAGAACAGTAGTGCAAAGCAGACGTGACCGTAGGTGAACCAACCGCGAGGACTGGTGCGGAAGACCCCGTCAGATTCGAGGGTTTCGCGATCGAACTTGAAGGGTTCGCCCAGTTGCGCTTTACGGGCATAGCGTTTGACGAGAGCGGGGTCGCTGACGGTGGTTCCGTCAAGTTGACCGCCGTAGAAGCTGGCGGTGACGCCCACTTGCTCGAAGCTATATTTGGATTCAGCGCGACGGAAGGGAATGTCTGCCCGGACAATTCCGTCTTTGTCAGTGAGGACAACGGGGAAGGTTTCAAAGAAGTTGGGCAGACGACGCACAAAGAGTTCGCGTCCTTCGGCATCGGTGAACACCGGGTGACCGAGCCAGCCTTCGGCGAGTCCGTCGCCTTTGTTCATCGGACCGGTACGGAACAAACCACCTTTGGAGGGGTTGTTACCCACATAGTCGTAGAAGGCCAGTTTTTCGGGAATTTGCTCCCACGCTTGCGAGGGGCTGGCGCCGTTGGCCATGCTGGTTTGAACGCGACGCTGGATTTCCTGTTGGAAATAGCCCTGATCCCATTGATAGCGGGTGGGACCAAACAGTTCGATGGGAGTCGCCGCACTGCCGTACCACATGGTTCCGGCGACCACGAAGGCGGCAAAGAAGACAGCGGCAATACTGCTGCTGAGAACCGTCTCGATGTTCCCCATCCGTAGGGCGCGGTAAAGCCGTTCGGGGGGACGAACTGTTAAGTGGAAGAGTCCGGCGATAATGCCGACAATCCCAGCGGCAATGTGGTGGGAGACAATTCCGCCGGCGTTAAAGGGGTTGAACCCTTCTGGCCCCCAGGCGGGGGCTACCGGTTGAATGCTGCCAGTTAAGCCGTAGGGGTCGGAGACCCACATCCCCGGTCCAAAGAGACCAGTTAGGTGGAAGGCGCCAAACCCGAAGCAGAGAAGCCCCGACAAGAACAGGTGAATCCCAAACATTTTGGGTAGGTCGAGGGCGGGTTCGCCGGTGCGAGGATCTCTGAAGAGTTCTAAGTCCCAGAAGACCCAGTGCCAACAGGCGGCGAGAAATAGTAATCCTGACAGAACGATGTGAGCGAGGGCGACGCCTTCAAAGGACCAGAAGCCGGGATCGACTCCGGTTTCTCCGGTGACGCTCCAACCACTCCAAGACCCCGTAACGCCAAGGCGCGCCATGAAGGGCATGACGAACATTCCTTGCCGCCACATGGGGTTAAGAACGGCGTCGCTCGGGTCGTAGGTGGCGAGTTCAAATAGGGTCATTGAACCGGCCCAGCCTGCGACGAGGGCAGTGTGCATTAAATGCACGGCAATCAGCCGACCCGGATCGTTCAGGACGACTGTGTGTACACGGTACCAGGGTAGTCCCATTGACTACGCTCCTCCTTATATGACGTGATATGAGTGATGGTCAACGCTTGTCTATCTTACGAATTGACCGGGCTGATCGCTGGGTTTGGGGTTACGGTTGGGCTGTTGTAAAAGACAGCCGTGGTAACTCCCTTCAAGACGATCAGGTTCGGTGCTAGTGCAGTTGTTTTTAGGGCTGCATCAATTAAAGATTATTAAAGAAGTGTATCGATTCTGAGACGCGATCGCAAGGGTATTTTACGAATTGTTGGGGATAAATGGGTCTCGACAATGACACGTGAACGGCGATCGCTCTTTGGGGTAACGAATTATTAAGTTTTAGGCAAATCGAGTTGACAGGTGACTGATGATGTGCAGAGTCGGGCGATCACTTGTTCGGCATCCATGAGGCGTTTGAGCATCACAAGAGAAATGCTCGTCTCTTTGGTATCGAGAGTCTGAGGACGGACTTCAACCATTAAAACGGCGGCTTCAACCCGATAAAGCCAGAGTCGCTCACCTCGTTCGACTAAACTGAGGTCGAGACGTTCAATGTCAGGCGGCCGTCGCCAAGCGTTGACGTTCCAGAGTCCTTGGGTTCCCCAAACGCGAGCAACAGTCCAGCCTTCTGATAGAAAAAAGTATTTCACCGATCGTTAATGCAATTCGTCACGTAAAACTCCTGGGAGGGTTGGAAGCTCCGTGATTGATCGCGGAGAGGAAAACCGACTCAAGCGGCTTTAGCCGCCAGCMCCCCCTTGCGGGGTGGAGGKGTATGGTTGCCCCTCCATGGAGCTATGGTTGGCTCCGACTCCCTTGCGGGGTAATGTTTGCTTCGCTAATGTTCAGAGTCGGTACTTTCCCAATCGCACTGTCTTAACCCCTTAGGACTGTTTAACGATTCGGTTCTAGAGCCGGGAACTAGCACGCATTCCCGGGTAGGAACTTTAACTCTTGCTCTGAACGTAGCCCGTTAAGGCTTAAGCTGGTCAGCTACCTGAAGGGGAGGGCACGAAGCCCCCGTGCTTCAGCCGGGGGTGCTGACAGTCCATGGGATGCCCCATAATACCTTACCGCTAATTGACCACGAATTGTCGTTTTGTTTTACAGGGACACTTCGGGAATCTTTTGTCGGTTCGTGAGGGGGCGATCGCCGGCTGACAGTCCCGCAGACTCCAGTTTATGACAAAAACACGATCGCAGATCACAGGGGCCAGAACCCGCCTGACGCTGGGGAAAATCTTGTCCCTGTTGATAGGCGGTCCAATATTGCTGAAATTGCTCGGCGATTTGGGTTAATTCCCGCCGTGTCGCTTCATGGTCACGAGAGGAATAGTCAAATTGCCAACATTGAGTCGCTTGAGTCGAGTCTGGCCCCGATTGGCGGTCCGATTCAGCGGCGGCCCCTTCGACAAACCAGTAAATCAGAGAAATCGATTCAGGAGGATACGAACTGGTTTCAGCTAAAACAAAGAGATAGAGGCGGGTTTGCCAGTTTTGTTTGAGCCACGTCGGCTGACGGGGACGGCGATAGGTTTTCCAGTCCAGGATTTGCGCCCGGTTCGGGGACAACAGCAGTAAGTCGTAACGCACTAGCCAGAGGATATTCTGCCAGAAGAGGCTGCGTTCATGTTCGGCGTCCCGTAGGGTAATGGAGTCACGATTGGGGTTGGGGGTGATGCAGGTTGGGGCGTAGCGGTCAAAGTCCTCGATCCAGCCTCGCAGTTTGTCGCCTTCGGGTAACACTGACTCGATCGGGAGGCCGAGTTCCCGTTGTTGCATCAGTTGATGAAAGCGGTTTCCTTCGGCGAGTCGTTGCTGTTGTCGCGCAGACAGAGGCGCGTCTCGATGTTCAATGAGGCTGATTTGGAACCAGCGTGGGCAGTCTTGCAGGCGATTGAGATGACTTTGGGATAAGCGTAAAACTGGCTCAGGGTCAGGATTTGAGGGAGGAGAGGCTTGGGGTTGAGAAAAGTTTTTTGCGCTCATGGCTTGCGTCAGAGAATAGATGTGTTATGATTGGATCTGCGAACGGGGCGTAGCGCAGCTTGGTAGCGCACCACTTTGGGGTAGTGGGGGTCGTGGGTTCAAATCCCGCCGCTCCGATTTCAGGATAATATCCTCTAAACAGCCTGTAAGTCTTCTTTGGAAGAGTTACAGGCTGTTTGGGTTTTGGGTTAGATTGATTGAATTGAGTTTAGACAGTTAAAATTAAGCGGTAAACAGACGTAAAATGCTTGTTTTATAACTGTTCTTGCTAAGAATAAAGTACTATTTGTTGTGTCTATAAATTGAAAATAGAATCAGCCAATCTAGTTTGTGCGGATTGAGTTAAGCAAGTTAAGAAGAATGGCAATACCTTAAAATAGAGGAAGTCTTACTTCGTTGAGGGGTGACTGGCCCTAACATTTGTGACCTGTTAGGGTGAGCGTCCGTTAACGTTATGACACATGACTTAAGTTGAGATTGCCTTGAATGGGGCGATCGCCTTTCTTTTTGCGTTCTTATACCATGACTTTCGCTATGTCTCCCGATCCCGACGCCTATGCTGCCTTGCAGGAGGAAGTGGAACGGCTGCGGCAAGCCTTAGACGATCGCGAGGCCCGGTTACGGCAACTCCAAGAAACATTGCCCGCCTGCTTCTATGAATTACATCGATCGCCCCAGGGGAACCTCTCCTGGCATCATGTTTCTGGAGGGAGTCGGGAGTTGTTGCACGTCGAACCCGAGGATTTCGGGAGTTGGGTCGATCGCATCCATCCCCAGGATCGCCCTCGCTGGCACCAGGCCATCGCTACCTCAGAAGCCACAACAACTGATTTAGCCTGGCAAGGACGGGTGAGGCTCCCCCAGTCTCATGACTTAGATGACCAGGTGATTCGCCTGTTAGCCCGACCGCAACCCCAAGCTGATGGGTCCACCCGTTGGCAGGGGTTAGCCATTGCCATTGACGCGCCGACCGTCCATGCAACGCCTAATCAAACCCCAGCCTTTTTCGCCTCCCTATTAGAAATTTTACCGGTGGCGGTGTTGGTCAAAGCCGCTGAGGACTTTCGCTTTTGTGCCGTTAATAGTACAGGGGCGCAACTGTTAGGGCGTGAGATTGAAGAGTTATTAGGCAAAAATGACTATGAGTTGTTTCCTAAAGATCAGGCCGATGAATTTCGTCGGGTCGATGAGCAGGTTCTGACTCATCATGAGGTGGTTGAAATTCCCCTTGAGTTGGTGCAAGTTGGTGATGGTAATCGTTTAATGCGAACCCGGAAATTAGCGATTTGGGATGGCGATCGCCCGACTCATGTGGCGATCGTCTGTGAGGATATCACAGAACAAGAAACCACCAAAGCCCAACTGGCCCAACAAGAACGCACCTTGCGGGCCATCATGGACAATGCCCCGATTTGGATTTGGACCACCGATGTCTCGGGGCATATGAACTTTATTAACCGCACCTTCTGCGATGATGTGGGGGTGACACCGGGCCAGGTGTATGAAGCGGGTCACTATCAAGAGGTGTTTGGCGAAGAAGCCGTGCGCAATTGCGTCGAGTCCGATCGCATCAGCTTCGCTCAGGATGAGCCTTGTTTTGCCGATGAACAGTTCCCCTTTGTCGATGGCCAGATTCATCATCTCGAAACCATTAAAGTGCGTCTGAAAGACAGCCAGGGCAAGGTAACAGGCTTAGTGGGGTTAGCCCTCGATGCCACAGAACGCAAACAGGCCGAGGCGGAGTTGGCCCAACAGCGATCGCTCCTCGATGCTTTTATTGATACGGCCCCGGTGGGGATGGCGATTCTCGATTGTCAATTTCGCTATTTGCAGGTGAATGAGAATCTGGCCAAGATGACCGGATATCCCGTTGAGTACCATTTAGGCCGTTCCTTAGCCGAGATTGTGCCAGATTTAGCCCAGACGCTGCATCCGCGAGTGCAGAGGATGCTCGAAACCGGGGACCCACTGCTGCATCAAACTTTTAGCGGGCAAACGCCGGCCCAGCCAGGAGTGGAGCGACATTGGCTATTTTCGGCCTTTCCCATCCGCGATCGCAAGCAAGAGGTGATTGCCTTTGGGGCGACAGTGTTAGATATTACCCAACGACAGCAGGCCCAGGACCAATTGCAGCGGCTGACTCGTAACCTTCAGGATGCCCAACGTATCGCCCATATTGGCAATTGGGAGATTGATGTGGCCACGGGGCAAACCACCTGTTCCGAGGAGATTTTTAATATTATTGGTATTCCCGTACGCCAAGAGCCTCTCATTCAGGAGGAGATGTTTGCCTATTTCCATCCTGACGATCGCCCTCAGGTTCGTCAAGGGATTCGCCACTGTATTGATACGGGAGAGTCCTATGACATCGATGTACGGATTATTCGGGCCAACGGCAAGTTGGGCTATGTGCGAGAGAAATGTGAGGCTCAGTATGATGACGTGGGCAATTTGGTCAGTATCTTTGGCATTGCGATGGATATTACCGAACGCAAGATGGCGGAGTTGACCTTACGGGAGAGTGAAGAACGCTTCCGGACTTTAGTTGAGGCGACAACTCAGATTGTCTGGAATGCCAACGCCAAAGGGGCATTTACCTCCGAACAGCCCGATTGGAGTGAATTTAGTGGTCTGAGTTTCGAGGAGTTGCGAGATTGGGGCTGGATTAATAGTATCCATCCGAGCGATCGCAATGAAACCACCGCCGTTTGGTCCCATGCAGTGCAAACCCGTAGTCTCTATCAGATTGAACATCGCCTGCGACGGGCCGATGGGCAATATCGGGATATGAGTGTGCGGGCCGTGCCGATTGTGGATGAGGAGGGCAATCTACGGGAGTGGATTGGCGTCCATACCGACATTACGGACCGCAAAGATGCCGAACGGGCCTTGCAACAGTCTGAGGCCAAATTACGGCAGCAGGCCGAGAATTTGCAATCGACCCTCGATGAGTTGCAACGAACCCAGAATCAGTTAGTACAAAGCGAGAAGATGTCAGCCCTGGGGCAGTTGGTGGCGGGGGTCGCCCATGAGATTAATAATCCGGTGAACTTTATTTATGGCAATCTCACCCATGCCGATGAGTATACTCAGGACTTGTTGCGGCTGATTGCCACCTATCAACACCAGCATCCAGAACCCGATGCGGTGGTAGAGGAGATGATTGAGGAGGTGGATTTAGAGTATCTCATCGACGACTTGCCGCGACTGCTGACCTCGATGCGGGTGGGGGCGCAACGGATTCGTGATATCGTGCGATCGCTGCGGAACTTCTCCCGCCTCGATGAATCCGAGTTCAAAGCCGTGAATCTTCATGACGGCATTGAAAGCACTCTCATGATTTTGCAAAACCGCCTCAAAGCGAAACCCGAGTCAGCGGGAATTGAGATTGTGCGACGTTATGGCAACTTGCCCCTCGTTGAATGTTATGCCGGGCAAATCAATCAGGTGTTGATGAATATCCTGGCCAATGCCGTCGATGCCCTCGAAGAACGAGATGCCCGTCGCAGCCCTTCAGAACTCGATGCCGCCCCCAGTCGCATTACCATTACCACCGCCGTCATTGACCAAACATCAGTGCAAGTGGTCATTGCCGATAACGGCGTGGGGATTCCCCCTCACATCCAAAAACAAATTTTTGACCCCTTCTTTACCACCAAACCCATCGGCAAAGGGACCGGGTTAGGGATGTCAATTAGCTATCAAATTATCACTGACAAGCATCATGGCCGTCTAACCTGTACCTCAGAGACGGGGGTTGGGACCAGTTTTTGGATTGAAATTCCGATTCATCAGACGCGGTCTGCGGCCCCTGAGTCTCGCTGAGATTGGACAGCCCGCCAATTGGGTCTCTCCCCCGCCGCCATTCTCCCCTAGAGTGGCTATCCTGGAAGCTGTGGGTGCATTCGTGCCTCAAGGGGCCGAGACCCAGAAAAACATTGATAGAATCATCAATTCAGCGATTATGACAACCTTTTACGTCAATCCTAGTACGGGCAATGATGGCAATCCAGGTGATGCCACCCAGCCGTTTCAGACGATTACTCATGCCCTGGGTCAAGCTTCAGCCGGGACGTTGGTACAGTTGGCAGTCGGGCAATATACCGCTGAGACCTTTCCCCTGACGGTTCCCCCAGGAGTCAAGTTGGTGGGCAATGAAGGCAATAAAGGGAAAGATATCCTGATTACTGGGGGAGGAACCGTCGGGACGACTGATGGCAATCAGTCCTTAACGATTCGCCTCGACCCCGAAGCGGAAGTGCGGGGAGTGACCGTCTCGAACCCCGAACTTCGCGGTACCGGGATTTGGATTGAGTCCGGTAGCCCAACGGTGGCCAATAGTACTCTCAAGGGCTGCAAACGCGAGGGGATTCGCGTTATGGGAACGGCGAAACCCATTTTGGACAACAACCTCTTGACAGAAAACGCCTCCTATGGTATATGGGCGTTAAAAAATGCGAAAGGAGAAATCCGCAACAATACCCTTCGCAACAATGGAACTGGAATTGGGGTCGGCGAGGAAGCCGCCCCCCTGATTGCCAATAATTTGATTCAGCAGAGTCGTTATGGGCTAGTTCTCAATGGGGACGCTCGTCCGGTGTTGCGGGGCAATATCATTGAAGACAACAATGATTATGGCCTATCGGCGACGGCTTCAGCACTCCCGGATTTAGGTAAGGCCGAAGAACCGGGGGGCAATGTCTTCCGCAACAATGGCATCAAAGACTTGCTGAACGCCACCAGTCAAACCTTCGTCTCGGCGGGGAACCAACTCAACCCCGATAAAGTGCAGGGTTCTGTTGAGTTTGTAGCCGTCGATGGCGGTGTTCCGACGCCAACGCCAACACCCACGCCGACACCTGACCCCACACCTACCCCGACACCCACGCCCGACCCCACACCTACGCCAACACCCACACCCGACCCCACACCCACACCCACACCCACAGAACTCACGGACATTAAGGGTCATTGGGCCGAACCCTTTATTCAGGCCTTATTTGACCGGCAATTGGTCAGTGGTATGGGAGATGGAACCTTTAAACCCAACGCCCCCATCACTCGGGCCGGGTTTGCGGCGTTGTTGGCCCAAGCCTTTGACAAACCCCTAACAGAGTCGGCGAAAACCTTTACCGATGTTCCCAGTAACTTTTGGGGTCGCGATGCGATTACGAAAGTGACGCGGATGGGCTTTATTTCTGGGTTCCCCAACAACACCTTCCGTCCGGGGGATAATGTGACCCGTCTGCACGTTTTGCTGGCGTTAAATGCCGGGTTGGGATTGAGTGAGGGGAATCAGAATCATCTCAACTTCTATACCGATAAATCTCAGATTCCCGGTTGGGCGACAGCGGCGGTGGCTAAGGCAACAGATGCCAAGTTGGTCGTCAACTACCCCAATGTGCGGTATCTGCGACCGATGTTCGATGCAACTCGGGCAGATGTCGCGGTCATGGTTTATCAGGCCTTGGTTCAGGAAGACAATTTCCCGGTGATTGAGTCGCCCTATTTAGTCAATGCCGAAGCCACAGATGTGCCGAAGTTCTCCGATATTGAGGGTCACTGGGCCAAGGACTTTATTGTCGAGTTAGCCAGTAAGGGAGTCATCAATGGCTTACCCGATGGAACCTTCCGGCCCGATAAGAAAATGACGCGGGCTGAGTATGCGGCCTTGTTGGCCACAGCGTTCGACCCCCGGCCGGAACGGGCCACGGTCAAGTTCCAGGATGTCCCCAGTAGCCATTGGGCTAAAGCCGCCATTGATAAAACCTATGAAGGGGGATTCTTGTCTGGATTTTCCGAAACGACCTTTGGCCCCAATTTAAATGTGCAGCGACTCCAGGTGTTGTTGTCGTTGGTGAATGGGTTAGACCTCTCAGGTGGGTCAGCGGAGTTACTGAATCAGTACGATGACCGGGACCAGATTCCCACCTGGGCCGAACCGGCGGTGGCGACGGCGACTCAGAAGCAATTTGTGGTCAATCATCCTGATGTCAGGAAACTTCATCCAGACCAAGATGCCACGCGGGCCGATGTTGCGGCGATGGTCTATCAAGCGTTGAAGGATGCGAACAAGTGGGAGTTGTCGGGGATTAATTCTGACTACATCGTGACCGCCTAGGTCTACACTCAGAAACCGGGTGTCAGAAACCGAGTGTCTCCAAGACACCCGGTTTCTTGGGTTCGAGTTGCTACGGGGACATTTAGGGCTTCCCAGGAAATCAGGTCTTTGCTGCTGGTATTAAGTTTTCTAATAACTCTTGGGCGATCGCCTTAACCACCGGAATCGTCACCGAATTTCCCAACTGACGATAGGCCTTCGTCTCATTGGGATGAAGTTGAAACGAATCGGGGAACCCCTGTAAACGGGCCGCCTCACGGGGTGTAATTCGACGCACTCGTCCCCGATGATAAACTCCCAATCGATTCGCATCACTCGCCACCAACGTCACCGATATTTTATCGGGGTCAAGAAACTTATAGACTTCAAACGAAAAATTACCCGCGACTGGCTTATATTTATCCTCAATCACTTGCAGATAATTTTTATCCACCAAAGATGCTAACAATGCCCCTAAATTGGGGTTTTTATAAAAACTCGCAATTTGAGCCTGGGTGAGTAACTTTCCATCCTGATGCTGACCAAACACCTTATTACGGCGTTTCGTAATAAAGCGATTCATCAGGTCAATTTCCTCACTTGTGCAATCTCCCCGTAACCCCAACTCCCAAGAGTGAATCGAGTTCCCACCACGATAATCAATCAGTCGCACACCATGCAATTTTTCTAAATCTCCCTCAAGAAACCTTTGTAACGCCGTGGTAAATTCTGCCGAACAATCATAATGCTGGGGGGGATTCTCCTCTAAAATATCTCTCACCTTGCAAGGAGGTTTAGATACCGAAAACAGAGACAGTTGGCCTGAGTCATAGGAATGAGAATCCTTAGCCCCTAAATCGGAAACTAACTTAAAATGGGGAGTTTGATTGAAAACACCCATCATATAGGCGCGAACACGATTTTGAGGGACACCGTAGTTAGAACTATTGAGCAAAAATAGGTCAAAACTATAGCCTCTCTCTTGCATTTTTTGGCGAATTGTGTTAAGAGTTTTTCCTTGGTCGTGGCTAACCAAACCCCGAACATTCTCAAAAATAAACGCCTTGGGTTTCTGGCTATCGATGAGACGTAAAATCTCAAAAAACAAGGTTCCTCGCGTATCGCCAAATCCCGCTTTTTTTCCGGCGTAGGAGAAGCTTTGACAGGGAAATCCTGCCAGCAAGATATCGTGAGGGGGAAGGGAGGTAATGGTCTGAATATCGCCTTGGGGGGTTTCGGAAAAGTTGGCTTCATACACCTGTCTCGCCTCCTTATCAATCTCACTGCTGAGGAGACAATCGGGGGTAAATCCCAAAGACTGAAGCGCCTGTTCAAAACCGAGGCGTAATCCTCCAATTCCTGCAAATAAGTCTATAAACTTAACTGTTTTCATCTTCTATAAAATCTATAATAAAGTTATGTAATTTATTGAGTTCAGAGTCGGAAAATGCCAACAGTAAGTGACTGTACTCATTAATCGTATTCAGGGCAGACTTTCGTTTAAAGTTACCAACTCCATCAATAATATAAATAATCTTATGGCCTAAGCCATCAATCTGCTCAAATCGCGATTTCGCCTGGCCCGCTTTCCGCTCAATCGTGCTATTTGTAGTTTCCTGAAAGCTGATTTCAATAGCACTATATTTTCCAGCTTTATTCACAACAATATCAAAATTTGTATCTCTTTTGCCAGTTTGTTGGTGGCTAACTCCTGGAATTGTCGAATTTAGATTTACTTGAATCTCTTTTGTTGTTAATGTTTGTTCTAAATATCGATAAATATGACGTTGCAAAAGCTGAACCAAATCATTACTTTTGGCTCCTGATATAAGAATATTTATATGAATAAAATACAATTTTTGGATATTGTATTGGATATTGTAGGGGTATAACCCACCCCAGCCCCTCCCAGGAGGGGATTTTTCGCCCCTCCCGACACCGAGGAGAGCGAACAGCCATCCCCTCCTGGGAGGGGTTAGGGGTGGGTTCCCCTACAGCCATTTATGGCACGAATGCATGAAAAATGGTATCACCACCATCTCCCCCTCACTTCGGAACCACAAAATTCACCAACCGCTTCGGAACCACAATTACCTTCTTCACCTCCTTATCCGCCAGATACCGCTGCGCCGCCTCCGACTCCCGCGCCAACCGTTCCAACGTCGCCTTATCCGCATCCGCCGGAACCTGGAGATTCCCGCGAACCTTCCCATTCACCTGAATCACCAGAGTAATCTCATCCAACACCAACGCTGTCTCATCCAACTCACACCAGCCTTGCTGGTGAACCGAGTCAGAATATCCCAACATCTGCCACAATTCCTCAGTAATATGCGGCGCAAACGGGGCCATCAGTTTCACCAACGTCTCAACCCCCTCCCGATACACCGGAGAGGCCAGACAATCCGCATCATTTAAGGCGTTGCTGAGTTTCATCAACTCCGAAACCGCCGTATTAAACTGATACTCATCCCGCAAATCCTCGCTGACTTCCCGAATCGCCGTATGGATGGCCCGGCGTAACTCCTTCTCCTCCTTCGAGAGATTCGTCGTCTCCAACGGTTGACGGGGGGGATTTTCCTCAGCAAACTGCGTCACCAGTCGCCAGACACGGTTGAGGAAGCGATATTGTCCCTCCACATCCGCATCATCCCATTCCAAATCCTTCTCCGGTGGCGCTTTGAAGAGAATAAACATCCGCGCGGTGTCGGCGCCATATTTCTGCAAAACCTGCAACGGGTCCACTCCATTTAGTTTGGATTTGGACATTTTCTCGTAAAACGCCTCCAACGGTTCCCCTGTTTCCGGGTCCGTGGGATGGTCTAAATCAGGAATCTCCGTGGCTGGGACATATTTCCCCGTTTTGGGGTTTTTGTAGGTCAATCCCTGAACCATTCCCTGAGTTAACAGCCGTTGGAAGGGTTCGTTGAAGTTGAGATTGAGGCGATCGCGCAAAAACTTAGTAAAGAAGCGAGAATAGAGAAGATGGAGAATCGCGTGTTCAATCCCTCCCACATATTGGTCAACGGGAAGCCAATCGTTCACCGTCTCAATCTCGAACGCCGCCGTCTCATTTTGCGCGTCGGGATAGCGCAAGAAATACCAAGACGAATCAATAAACGTATCCATCGTGTCCGTTTCCCGCTTGGCTGGGGTTCCACAGGTAGGACAGGGAACATTCACCCAGTCCTCCAACTGCGCCAAGGGAGACAGTCCCTTCCCACTAAACTCCACAGTTTCGGGAAGTTGAACCGGGAGTTGGTCCTCGGGAACCGGAACCGCGCCACAGTTGGGACAGTGAATCACGGGAATCGGCGCACCCCAGTAGCGTTGACGGGAAATTAACCAATCCCGCAGCCGATATTGAATCCGCGCCTTCCCGAATCCTTCGTCTTCGGCGTAGTCAATGATGGCCTGTTTTCCTTTCTCCGAGGCGGTTCCATCAAAGCGTCCTGAGTTCACCATCACCCCAGGGTCCGTGTAGGCCTCGCTTAACTCCATATCGGCGTTGTCCGCGTCGTCGGGGACAATCACCACCTTAATTGGGAGGTTGTTCTCTCTGGCGAATTTAAAATCTCGACTATCATGGGCCGGAACTCCCATCACCGCACCGGTTCCATATTCATAGAGAACGTAATCCGCAATCAAAATGGGGATTTCTTCCCCGGTAAAGGGATTGATGGCGGTTCCTCCGGTGGGAATCCCCCGTTTGGGTTTATCTTCGGCGGTCCGGTCCATTTCACTTTGTTGGCTGACCTCGTCGATGAAGGCCTCCACCGCTTGGCGACGGTCTGGGGTCGTCACTTGCAAGGTGAGGGGATGTTCTGGGGCCAAAACCACGTAAGTCACACCATAGGCGGTATCGGGACGAGTGGTAAAGACGCCAATTTTGCTATCACTCGCTTGTCCGTCGTCTCCAAGAATGGGAAACTCCAGATAAGCGCCGGTGGATTTCCCAATCCAGTTTTGCTGCATCAACTTGACGCGATCGCTCCAACCGGGCAAACTATCTAAATCCGACAAGAGTGCTTCAGCATAGTCGGTAATCTTGAGAAACCACTGTTTGAGCAGTTTCCGTTCCACCTTCGCGCCACTACGCCAAGACCGACCCTCATTATCGACTTGTTCGTTGGCCAAAACCGTTTGGTCAACAGGGTCCCAATTCACCGCCGACTCTTTCTGATACGCCAATCCGGCGTTGAGAAATTGCAGAAAAATCCATTGCGTCCATTGATAGTAGTCCGGGGAACAGGTGGTTACTTCCTTGTCCCAATCGAAGGAAATCCCCAGACTCTGAAGCTGTTGACGCATCTGGTCAATATTTTGATAAGTCCATTTCGCGGGATGGACTCCCCGCTGAATGGCGGCGTTTTCCGCCGGAAGTCCGAACGCATCCCACCCCATCGGGTTTAAGACGCGATATCCCTGCATCCGCTTCTGTCGCGCAATCACATCGGTAATGGTGTACACCCGAACATGACCCATATGCAGATTTCCCGAGGGATAGGGAAACATCGAGAGTGCATAAAATTTCTTTTGGTTGGGGTCATCCGGGGTGACGCTGAGTCCTTGTTCGTCCCAGATGGTTTGCCATTTGGCTTCGATGGATGCGGGGGTGTAGCGAGACTCCACGGAAACAGCTCCTAGCTCAATGCGTTTTTACAGTGCCTTTTGATAGCGCATCGTCCATTCTGACATATTCTGGGATGCCTGTAATGGTTAAGCTTCCCACCCCCAGAGGCTACGAAGGACCCAGAAGCCAATCAGCAGGGCGATCGCCAGACTATCAAACCATTTTAGCTGTCCATCGTGCCAAATGACGCGATGACGATTGGGACTGGTGAAGCCGCGCACCTCCATCGCCGCTGAGATTTGTTCGGCCCGCAGCAGCAAGTTTTGCAACAGCCGTTCGGCGACAATTAGCCAAATCTTAGCGGTTCCCCGAAACCCCAGTTTTTTCCAATTGATGGCCCGAGTTTGCACGGAACGGCCTAAGTTCTGGATTTCTTCCAACACCAGAGGAAGAAACCGCAACGATAGCGTCAGGGTGAGCGCAATTTCCGTCACGGGAACCCCAAAGCGGCGTAGGGGTTGCATCAAATCCTCTAAACCATCGGTAATGGCTTCTGGCGCGGTGGTCAAGAGATAGAGATTGGTACTGTAGATGAGGGTAAACAGCAGGGTACTGATGCGAACCGCCAGAGATAGGGATTGGCGAGTGACTTTCAGGGGAGGTTGTTCGAGGAGAACGTAGCGATAATCCGTCGGTTGAGGGAGTTCGTTGTCTTCCCCATCATCTTCTGCTGAGGTGTCCGTCTCAGCCTCGGTTGTTCCCCAGCCGAAGGGGTTATACCAGGGGTTGCGAGACTCCTCGGGAGGCGGGGTAATCTCTTGCTGAGGGAAGTTGAGTTCATCCCTGGGAAGTCGGGGTTGATGGGTATCGGGAAGGCCATCGGGGGTAATGGACCCCACGATGAGAATTGTGCCACAGATAAAGAGTAGCCATCCCATCTGTTGTCGCCAAACCCGCAGGGGAATCCCCGCCAGTAGGGTTAGCAAAATCAGAAACACGACTAACCCCAGTCGCCAAACCTCGTTCGCGAGAATTGGGGTTAGCAGGAAACTCATCAACCAAGCCAGTTTGACTCGCGCATCGAGGCGATGTAGCCAGGTGGTGGGTTTTTCGAGATAGAGTCCGAGGGGAAGCGATCGCAGTAAATCCATGCCAAAATTGTAGCTGATGGCCCCGGCCAATTATCCTCTATCCTGAGAGTTGTTCGCGACGATACACCCAGCGCGCGAACATCCCCGCCACAACGGTCCACCACAGCAGCCAGAGGATATGAATCCAATGGTAGCCGTCAAAGCGGAATACATTCCCGAGTTCGATTTCTCCCATCCAGGCCACGAGTTGGCCATAGTGATAGGTGGGGAGGAACAGAACCACATCGCCAACCCAGGGTTTGAAGGATTCAGGGACTAACTCAGAGACGTTGAAGCCAAAGCTAACGGCTATAAGGGCAAGAAACGCTAAAAGGGCCCAACTGACGGATTCGGTTTTAAAGAGATATCCCAAGCTGAAGCTAAAAATCGCGAAGGGAACCACCCCGAGAACCAGGATAAAACTGAGGTAAAACATCCAGGGTTCCCACATGAAGGAACTGGTTTCACTCAACAGACTCGCACCCCAACCACTGACAAAGGCTAATCCTGTCATCAAGGAAGCCAAGACGAGGAAGTTCCCAACTTTGGCCGCCACATAGGTTGTAAAGGACAGGGGAGTGATGCGCAGTAACTTCAACCAGCCGCGATCGCGTTCTGAAGCAATCTTAACCCCAAACTGACTCACACAGACAAAAATCACCAACGCCGCCAGAGAAGCCGCTAGCAGGGATTGAAACTGATTTGGGGTATTCTGTTCAATGAAGAATCCAGTCACCATGGCCAGGCCTAGGGAGACAACAATCGTATCAACTTTACGAAAGCTTTGTAGCAGTTCTACATAAAGCTGTCCCCAAAAAGCTTTGACACTAAAACTTCCGGAGTCGGATTTAGAAGTTGACGAGGTTGTTGCGTCCGAACTTGACTCAGCTTTAACGTTCGCCGCCGCCTCTAACTCTGTGCAATAGTTGAGAAGCGCCTGATAGCGAGGAAATTCTTGAATTTCTACGTCTCCAGTCTCGTTACTCA
The DNA here is from genome assembly GCA_900149785.2 of Phormidium lacuna HE10JO. GTDB lineage: Bacteria > Cyanobacteriota > Cyanobacteriia > Cyanobacteriales > Geitlerinemataceae > Sodalinema > Sodalinema lacuna_A. Next base: position 23,994 of record FSSI02000011.1, read on the forward strand.
AGCGCAATTCTCGCGTCACCAAGTCCGCAATCTCATCACAATCCTGTTCACTGTGACTAATAGCCAAAATGGTTTTTCCTTGGCGGTCAAACTCCCGCACTTGTTTCCAGAAATTGGCCCGCGCTTCGACACTCAAGTTATTCGTCGGTTCGTCGAGAATCAAAATATCGGGATTTCCAACAATAGCTAGGGCAAAATAAAGGGATTGAGCCTGACCCCCAGCGAGACTGGTGGCGTAATCATTTTGTTTTCCCGTTAGGCGCGATCGCTCAATCGTTTCATTCACCTCAAATGGCTTGGGATAATAACTTTGAAACAGGCGAATTGTCTCTTTTACGGTCAAGCCTTCAACGGGTTTTGCTCGTTGCAACATCGTCCCCAGTTTTAGATGTGCTTGAGGGTCTTTTGGGGATTTTCCAAAGATTTCAATCAACCCTTCATCAGCAGCTTGCAAGCCACAAATTAGATTAACAAGTGTTGTTTTGCCAGAACCATTGTCACCCCGCAACAAGATAAATTCACCGGGTAAAATCTCAAGATCAACGTTATCTAAAACCTTTTGTTTTTGCTTATTGATAACATAAGTCTTCGACAGGTTCTGGATTTTAATGGCAGTTTTCATGGAGTAAATACCAGAATTAGCAAGGAATTAACGTGAGACTAAAGTATCTGAAACCAGCCTAGATTTTGCAGCACAAACCAGACTCCAAGACCCGACAATAAGGCTGGACCAATAGAAATCGGAAACATACTCATTAAAATCAAGGCAACCACTCCACCAATCAACATTTCTGGCGTAAAAGTCGGACCTCCCGTACAAGTTGAAAAGATGCAAATTTGGCTAGATAGCAAACTGGTAATCACCAAAAATATCACCAATCCTCCAATAATTTTTGCTAAACTTTTCGGGATTCCCCAAATTTTATCTGAGTCATTCATGAGTCTTTCTCCAATAGAGTTTAGGATGAGTTAAACGAAGGTTAATTGACCTTATCAATCAGCCAACAGAGTCCAGTCGCCGCTGCACTTCCCACCCCGAAGGCGATGGGAGGGGGAACCAATAAGCCGGCTGTTGCGACAGTTACGACAGTTCCAATCGCGACCGCCGCTTGGGGAGAACATCCTCTGGGTTCATCAACCACCTTACCGCCATTTCCCTCGGTAACATGAACCTCCGCGACAGCATTCTGATTGGTATTGTTGACTGAGCGAGCCTCAATCTGAGTGTTTCCCGTCTTTATCCCAGTTACGATTCCATTGTCATCGACTTGAGCAATGTTCGTATTTTCTGATTTCCAAGCAACTCCTGCATTGGTACTTCCTTCTCCTTTTACAATCGCCTTAACTTTTTTCTGCCTATCAACTTCAACATTTACTGATGAAGGTTCAATAGAGACCTGAATCTTGTTAACATGGGGCGTATTTTTGCACTGTTCACGAATAACTTGCTGATTAGTCGCCCAATCAATAATCGGATTACAACTATGTTGAAGGGCGAGAGTATAGCCCGCTAGAGCCATTGTACAGACCAAGAAAAACAGGAATAGCCGAGAACGTATTTTTTTCGATGATGGACTATTATTTGAGGGAACTTGTGACGTCATAACCAGAGTTCCTTATTTAACATGAGTATTGGTCAAGTGTCCTAAATTCTGTTTTTCACTAAACAGAATACTGGATCGTCCAAATCATTAATTCTTCCGCGCTCACTCAATCTAACACTTATTTTGGGTCTATGAAATTTACTTGGTTTAACTGTAATATATTTTTACGATTTTTAACATCGATTGAGTTCGAGGTTAGATTCCCAAGACTGGATAAAATTGTTAGAGAAACATGACTCGCTAGACACCACACTATCGTGATTTGCCAATATTTGAGTTACCCTAAATCTTGGAGTGTTTTTAGACAGAATTGATTCTTTAGTCAACCTTGGCCTTAAAAAAACAGCAGCCCTAAGGCTGCCGTTTCAAATGAGTTATGCGAAGAGCGAACTGAGAAATTCGCGCGAAGTAGAGACGATGTCAGTGACTGAAACCAGATATCGCCTGTCACAGCTCTACATTTCAAGAATAAGCTGGACGACCCTTTAAAGTCTCGGAACCCATCATATCACCGATCGCCTCAAAAGACTAGCCCCGGCGACGACGATACCATTGTGCCAGGCGTTTCGGGGAAATTCCGAGTAAATAGCCCAAAACAATTAACTGGTTGAGCAACATGACTCGTAGCACCCCCAGACGTTCCCAACGTCGCGCAGAAGTGACGACAGCCACCGGAGCGATCGCAATCCGGCCCAGTCCTTGCAAGCGGCGAACCAGCTCAAAATCCTCCATCAAGGGTAAATCAGGAACCCCCCCTAATTGCAGCAATCGTTGACGAGAGAGAAACAATCCCTGATCACCATAGGGTAACTGCAACAAGTGCGATCGCCAACGCACCCCCCATTCCACCCAACGCAACCCCCTCGCCGCACCAGCCACACGCAACTCAAACGCACCGGCCACCCCATCCTCCCCGCGCAACACCTCCCGAATGACCATATCAAACCCCTGAGGAACCTGGGTGTCTCCATGAAGCAATAGCACCCATTCCCCCCGGGCCGCCGCTAAACCGACGTTAAACTGACGCGCACGGCCCGGAGGCGATGACAGCACCCGAACTCGTCCCCCAGCCGACTCATCCCGGGCCATCTCCTCCGCCATTTCGACAGTATTGTCATGACTTCCCCCATCCACCACGATCGCCTCAATGTTCTCCCCCGTCAAAACCTGAGCCAAACTCTCCGGTAGCTGTTGCGCCTCATTCAAAACCGGCATAATCACCGAAATCATCGGCTCACACTTGCAACGAGCCTGATCCCAAACCCGTAACTCCTCAGGACAATCCACATCCGACAAGGGACGCAACAGATGAACCGTTAAGCCTAACGACTCAATTCGGGCTAAAGTTTGGCTCAAAACGCGATCGCTCCCCCAATCAACCCCCGAACACAGTCCTTCCAACACCTCCACCGGAGTCGGCTTGAGCGCCATCAAATAATAGCCGCCATCATTGGCCGGCCCTAACACCACATCCGCCTCATCCAACCCCTGCATCGCCTCATCAACGACCGCTGCATCAATGTCTGGACAATCAATCCCCAGCACCGCTAACCGTTCCATTCCCTCCGCAAAACCCTCACGAAACGCCCGAACGAGGCGATCGCCCAAATCCCCGTCTCCTTGAGGCTTCACCGACAAATCCTGGCCTAACCAGCGTTGAACCCGTCGAGGACTGGCCCCCACCGAACGAACTTGGACCCAGCCCCCGGATTTCTCGCGCCAGTCTCGTAAATGATCAACAGTGTGCCGAGTCATTTTTTCCTGCAACCAAGCGGCCCCTCGCGGACCTAACGCGGGAATCAAACGAGTTTTGGTGCGGCCCGCTTGAGGATAGCGAGTCAAGACAATTGCCCCAACGGCTCCAGACTCACAGTTTGGGCTATGGGTATTCACAGTTTTCATCATTGCCTGTAGTCTATAGTTACCCTGGCTTTTGTCCTTGTCCACCCTCCTCTGAGCCAGAAATCTGAGCCGAAAATCTGAGCCAGAAATCTGAGCCAGAAATCTGAGCCGAAAATCTGAGCCGAAAATCTGAGCCAGACGTTTATCTAATATCTAAACAACTTTTTTAGAAAATCTGCGATTAAGCCTTCGACATTCCGCTAAGATCGCATATATTGAAAGGTGTTTTAAACACACTCCGGCATTGGCAAAAGGCATGGCGAATCAACAAAGCGACCCCATTAGCATCCGGTTTGATGAGGAGCAGGCCTCTGAGCAGCTCCCCAACATCCCTGCATCAGTTGAGGACGCGGCAGAACCTGCCTCCCAAGACGCGCCCCAACCTACTCCCTCTCAAGCTGCCTCGATGCCCCTGTTGGCTCGGGCCGCCCTGCTGCCCCAGCAAGCCTTAGAACGATTGTGGGGTTGGCATCTCTTCTGGTTCCTGGTGCTAGTGGGCTTTACTAGCACCGCGATCGGAGCCTTGGCCTGGTTATTCTCCATGCCCCCCGTCACCGACTGCCGCACCGTGTCGAGAATGGCCCCCGATCGCGCCCGACTTTACTGCGCTCAACAAGCCGCACAATCGGGGCAAGTTCCTGACATTGAACAAGCCATCCGTCTGGTGCAAGATTGGCCCGAAAGCCATCCCCTCTACCGCCAAGGACTTCGCTTTACGGAGCAATGGTCCAAAATGCTGATGCAGCGGGCTAACCAGGAAGTGATTGCCGGCAATTTGCCCGTGGCCATTGGACTCCTAAGCCGCATTCCCAGTAATAGTCCTCTTTACAACGACGCTCAAACCACAATCGAGAACTGGGATCAGGGTTGGGAACGCGGGCAACAGCTCTACAGTCAGGCCATGGAGGCTCTAAAAGCCCAACGCTGGAACGAGGCTGAAGTCCATGCCCAGCGCCTCGGCCGGATTGGCGATCGCTACTGGAGTGGCGCTCGCCTCGATACCTTGATGGCACGAGTCGCCGCCGAAAAAGAAGGACGACGACGACTCAAGCAAGCTCGTGACGGAATTATCTGGGAAACCCCCCAAGAATACCAGGCTGCCCTAGCCCTGGTGATCAACATTGCCCCGGAAACCTTTGCCCGCGAAGATGCCCAAGACGACATAAATAAATGGAGTGCAGAGGTTCTTGATCTGGCGATTCGTGAGCAGATCGAGGGCAACTACCAGCAAGCCTTGGAGGCAGCCGAAGTCATTCCTCCCGAAGCCAGCGTCTATGAAGCGGCTCAGGAAGTGCGCTTATTTGCCCAAACTGAACGCATCCTCAACGCCGAGAACCTCTTTCAACAATCCATTGGCGGGAATATCCTAGCTCTGTTAGAAGCTCAAGACTTGGCCGAAAGTCTCACCCCAGAACATCCCCTCTACGAGTTGGCGCAAGAGCGGATTCCCCTCTGGAACAACCACCTGCAAGACCTCTATCAACTCCAGGTTGCCAGTACGGTTGCGGATGTGGGGCAACCCTTTGCCTTGAACCTCGCCATTTCTCAAGCGGCCGCCATTGATCCCAATCGTCCTCGCCGAGTTCACGCTCAAACCCTTGTGGCTCACTGGACGAAGGAAGTCCAACGGGTTGGCGATCGCCCCTACCTGCGTCGCGCTCAGCGATTGGCCGAACTCAATACCATCGAAGGCCATCAGGCCGCCATTGTCCAAGCTCGCAACATTAGCGAGGATAGCGCCGCTTGGAGCGACGCCCAACAACTGATCACCGAGAGCCAAGCCCAAATTCTGGTCCTCGAAGATCAACCGATTCTCGATGAAGCTGAACAGCTGGCGCAAGAGGAAAAATTTGCCGAAGCCGTTGAACTCGCTCAGCAAATTGAGCGCGATCGCCCCCTCTATGACGAGGCCCGAGATGCCATCTCCCGCTTTCGAGAAGAGTGGAGCCGCTTTGAAGACCGGCCCATACTCGATGAGGCGATCGAGTATGCCGAAGACGGCCAGCTCACCGACGCGATCGCCACAGCTGCTCAAATTGCCCCCGGCCGTCCCCTCTACTATGAGGCCCAAGCCGAAATTGGCCGCTGGTTGCGGGAACGAGATCAGGGTATTCCCTCCTCTCGCTCTCGCTCCAGTTCCCCATCTCCGGCTCCCGCCCCTGATCCAGCTCCAGTCTCAGCTCCCGCCCCGGCTCCGGCTCCCGCCCCAGCCCCAGCCCCAGCCCCGGCTCCAGCTCCGGTCTATAGCGCTCCGGCTCCCGAACCCTACTATGAACCCGAGCCTTACTATGAACCGGAACCGTACTATGAACCGGAACCGTACTATGAGCCAGAGCCTTACTATGAGCCAGAGCCGTACTATGAGCCAGAGCCGAACTACGCGGCCCCTGAACCCTACTACGAAGCTCCCCCCGAGAAGAAAATTATTTACTAATCTTAGTTGCCTAATCTAACCAACCCCTTCGCGATCGCACGGGTTCCCTGGCCCGCTGCGATCGCCGACCCATGTCATGAGTGATCCCGATGTTCCGTTAACCCTGCTCTTGATTGAAGCGGACGAGGTCGTCCGCTTAGGCCTACGAACCTGGCTAAGTCAACAGCCTGGAGTGGTCTCAGTCTTCGATACCAATACCCCCGCTCAAGCTCAATCGACCTTAGAAGACCATCGAGTTAATGTCATTATTGTCGGAGACTTCACCGCTGGCCTGCGCCTAGCCAAAGACCTACAGCCGACCCCTCCTGAATCTCCGATTCCAATTTTATTGTGGTGTTCGCCCCTGACGGTGGCCCAACTCAGCCTAGCTCGACGCTCTGGCTTAGGGGGCTATTGTGCCAAAGGAACGCCACCCCGAGAACTCTTTGAAGCGGTGCTGCGCTTACTTAAGGGAGACACCACCTGGCAAGCTCCGGCCCGCATCGATCCTCACTCGGACGTGACGAACCCCCCACCCACTCAGTCTCAAACAGGATCTCGGGTTCCTGGAGTCGAATATATCGATCGCGAACAAGAGCAAATCGAACATTGGCTCCAAGATCCGAACTTAACCTTACTTCAGCGCATTGTTCTCAAAGGACGACAGCGAGAACTCAGTGCGGCTCGCTGGCTCGTGTGTCAACTGCGATCGCCTCGTCCCACCTCATCCCCACAGCCAAGCCAACCCCGAACCCCGTCATCCAACTCCCCCGCCACGGCCTTAACCGTGGCTGAACCGGGTTCCCTCACCTCGGCTAATTTAGGGAGCCAGGACATCGAAGGTCTCCTCCTCGATGCAATTTTCAGTAAACTCCACCCTCCCCTGCGGAACCTCACCGACATTCCCCTCGAAATTGATATTTTGCGCCCTGAAAAGCGGCGACAACTTCTTGTCACCGCCTTACGGATGTTTCAAAATCTCCTCAGCGAACTCCGTCACTCGGATATTACCCCAGAGCGTCTTCTCGAACGCCGCGATCGCCTCGCACTCGATCTCTGGCGAGGAACAAGCCAAGAATTTTTTGGACGCTATTACACCCTCAGCTTCAACGGCGAGTCTGTTGAACTCGTCGATATCTTGCTGCAAGAATCCGATGTGGTACAAACCGCGATCCTGGACAAAATTCCCCTCCTCCCGGAACTGCTCTCCCATCTGTTATTTCAAACCCCTCTAGCCGTCGATGACCTCAGTTATGAGTTTGGGAGTCCCGAGGCGACGTTGCGCGCTGAATATCTGTTGCATAACCTGCTGATTGCGATCGCCAACGGGGTGACTCAACCCTTACTCGATCAAGTCACCGGTATCGAAACCATCGAACGGCAATTTTACGATCGCCAATTCCTTTCAACCCGAGATATCGAACGACTCCGCAACGATCTATCCTGGAAATATCGTTGGGAAACCTATCTCGAAGAACCTCGGGCCATTTATGAAAGTCGCTTCTGGCTCTTTGTCTTCACAGAACGGGGGATTAAGCGCATCACCATCTATGCTCATCGCCGCGAGGAATTTCTGGCCCTCTCTGGGGTTCGTCAGGCGGTGACCCTAGTCCTCGAAGGACGAGATGCTCTGGCCCCTCGCCTACGCTCTGTCGTCAGTTGGGTGGGTAATGGCTTTGTATATGTGTTAACTCAAGTTCTTGGACGAGGGCTAGGCTTGGTTGGACGAGGTATCCTCGACAATCTTGGCAATGCTAAAACACGCCCCCCTCGCTCTGGAACTCGCTCTGGCACTCATCACCAAGATTAATCGTCTCAGGTTCGGCAAAGGCCCAGCAAACTGACCCCTTAAACGGGGCCATAACCCCAAGAGCGATGTTTCAGACCTCCTCTCAGGAGCTACGTTGTTGCGCTAAATCGCGAATTAGAGGTGTTTTTGTGCGGATGTAATCATCTAACAGCCGCACATCACCACTATCGAGGGCTAAACTTTGTTGCAGTTGTTTAAGCAGCCACTGAGATAAGCTGGCATCATCTAGGCTGAGGATCAGGTTGGCCTGAGTTCGCTCAACGATAGACCAAAGTTGACGAAGTAAGATGGGAGTCACGGATACCTCCTGAAGTTAATGTCAGAACAACCCAGAGGGTCTGGGTAGAATGATGGCGAGGCAAGTAGCAGTTAAATGATCCATTTGAGTCACCGACGTTTACAGCATAACGTTTTTTTTCAACAGAACAAGAGGTCAATCCACTTTGCAAAAAAACTTTGATATTAACGTTGACATTCTCATAAAACGTTTCCGACAATCCCCCAAAAATCTTCGGTCTACTCACCAAGACAACTGGAACAACCCCAGTCAGTTCAAGACCTCTATCGATTTGACTGAGGTTAAACCTGCTCATCATAACGGTCTCATCTTGGCGGAAATCGTGCCTAAATAAATCCGTATTCCTGCGGATTTATTGTTAAATTTAGTAACATTTTGCCCGAGCCAGGACTCAGAAAACAGTTCTCCCCCAGGGGGACCGACCACGATCGCCGCACTATAGCCGGGCTCAAACGGTAGCCGTTGCGCCTCAAAGGGTTGAGCCTCAAACGTTGGAGGGCAATCCTCGTTCCCATTGTTGCGCCAGAGCCGCCGGCGATCGCCCTCTAGGAGCATCTCATCGACAGCCAGCCGCGATAACGCCCCTAATCCCTCCCCCGTAGCCTTAAGATAGGCCTCTTTCGCCGTCCAATACTCAAAAAAGAGTCTCTCTTGATCAACAGAGGATAACGCCTCCAACGTCGCCACCTCCGAAGCCTGAAAAAAGCGCCGGGCCAGAGACAAGACCGGCATAGAACGATGAGCTTCCACATCCAGTCCCAGGGGGCGATCGCGACAAAACCCCAACAACGCCCAATCTCCCGAATGAGACAAATTAAACAGAACCGGAAACCCAGCCAGAAACGGCTTCCCCTTAGGCATCGTCTCAACCCTCACCCCCGCCGGATCTTGGCCAAGATAGACCCCCAACAACCGTCGTAGCCAAGAGCGCGTTAGCACAAAACGATGGCGATCCTCCTCACGACGATAGCGCCTAGCTCGCTCCCGTTCCGCACCGGTCAACACCGACTCATCCTCAGTCCCCTCGGGCCAATCCCTCAGACACAGCCGCCAAACCCACACCTGATGGCTCAGCAGTGGGGGAACAGCCGGCCAATCCGACCAAACTTGAGTAATCCGTGACGTCATACTTCGGTTTTCCCGATGGTGAAACTACGATACACCCGACTACGGATTCCCCTAATGGCAGTCTCATCAGCGGACTGTACCATGAGAAACAAGATGTCCAAGTCGCCAGTTCCTAAGCTGAATGCCTCGGAAACCGTCCCCATCTAGGTTCGGAAAATACCCCTTCAAGGGAAGTGCCTCAGCCATTCAGTATAGAGACAGATATCGGAATCTATCGGCGAGAGTTTAACAGCGTTCGAGCCAATCCGATTCGAACCCTGGCTCCCTTAGAGACCGAGGGGCGCGATCGCACTCCCCCAAACGGGCGAACCCAGCTAACGGGAACCCCCAAGCAGACGCTTGGCTCACCGCACATTATTTTTTTTGTAGATAACTAGAATTTAGGAGACTTATGGCTAAAGTCGTTGGAATTGACCTCGGAACCACTAACTCTTGTGTTGCGGTCATGGAAGGGGGGAAACCCACCGTTATCGCGAACGCCGAAGGGTTTCGCACCACCCCATCCGTTGTGGCCTATGCGAAAAACGGCGATCGCCTCGTCGGTCAGATCGCCAAACGCCAAGCGGTCATGAACCCCACCAATACCTTCTACTCCGTCAAACGCTTTATCGGTCGCCGTCATGACGAAGTGACCCACGAAACCACTGAGGTGCCTTACAAAGTCCTCAACGTCAACGGGAGCGTCAAACTCGACTGTACCCAAGCCGAAAAGCAATTCGCCCCGGAAGAAATCTCAGCCCAGGTGTTGCGGAAACTGGCCGAAGATGCCAGCAAATACCTCGGCGAAACCGTTACCCAAGCCGTCATCACCGTTCCGGCTTACTTTAATGACTCACAGCGTCAAGCCACCAAAGACGCGGGTAAAATTGCCGGACTCGAAGTTCTACGGATTATCAACGAGCCAACCGCCGCCTCGTTAGCCTATGGACTCGATAAAAAAAGTAACGAAACCATCCTCGTCTTCGACCTCGGTGGCGGAACCTTCGACGTCTCCATCCTCGAAGTCGGCGACGGTGTCTTTGAAGTGATGGCCACCTCCGGCGACACTCACCTCGGTGGGGATGACTTCGATAAACAAATCGTGGACTACATCGCCGCTGAATTTGAAAAATCCGAAGGGATTGACCTACGCAAAGACAAACAAGCCCTACAACGGCTGACAGAAGCGGCAGAGAAAGCCAAAATCGAACTCTCTAGCGTTACCCAAGCTGAGATCAACCTGCCCTTCATCACCGCCACCCAAGATGGGCCGAAGCACGTCGATATGACCCTGACGCGGGCCAAGTTTGAAGAAATTTGCGCCAGTCTCATCGACCGTTGCCGTATCCCCGTTGAGAATGCTCTCAAAGATGCCAAACTCAGCAAAACGGACATCAACGAGGTTGTTCTCGTCGGTGGTTCAACCCGGATTCCCGCCATTCAACAGTTAGTTGAAAAAGTTCTGGGTAAAGCCCCCAACCAAAGCGTCAACCCCGACGAAGTGGTCGCCACCGGTGCAGCCATTCAAGGCGGAGTCTTGGCTGGAGAAGTCAAAGATATCCTACTGTTGGATGTCACCCCCCTCTCCCTGGGGGTCGAAACCCTCGGCGGCGTGATGACCAAACTCATTCCCCGCAACACCACGATTCCGACCAAGAAATCGGAAACCTTCTCCACGGCGGTTGATGGGCAAACCAACGTCGAAATTCATGTTCTGCAAGGGGAACGGGAATTCTCCAAAGATAACAAGAGCTTGGGAACCTTCCGTCTCGATGGCATTCCTCCCGCACCTCGGGGTGTGCCTCAAATCGAAGTCACCTTCGATATCGATGCTAACGGGATTCTCAACGTCACGGCCAAAGACAAAGGCTCGGGTAAAGAGCAGTCCATCAGCATCACCGGTGCCTCGACTCTCTCCGACAGCGAAGTCGACAACATGGTCAAAGATGCTGAAGCCAATGCGGAGGAAGACCGCCAACGCCGCGAACGCATCGACAAGAAAAACCAAGCTGATACCTTGGCCTATCAAGCTGAGAAGCAAATCGAAGACCTCGGCGATAAAGTTCCCGCTGATGACAAGACCAAGATTGAAGGTCTGATTGGGGAACTCAAGGAAGCCCTCGGTCAAGATGATGATGCGGCCATTGAGTCGAAAATGGAAGAGTTGCAACAAGCACTCTATGCTGTCAGCACCAATCTCTATCAACAAGCTGGTGGCGATGCGGCCGGTGCTGAAGCCGGGGCAGCTCCCGGAGCCGGTGCGCCTCCTGAGTCTGGCAATGATGGCGGAGATGATGTCATCGATGCTGAGTTCTCGGAAACGGACAATAAGTAGTTCACTGTTGATGGTGAATGATTGACTGTGAATGATTGACTGTGAATGATTGACTGTGAATGATTGACGGTGAACGATTGACAGTTAACGGTTAAGCGTTGACAGTGATTAAGGGCGATCCTCTCGGATCGTCCTTTTTCGTCTACCGCCGATGAGGGCATTGTCTGAGTCCCGATTTGAGGTAGATTGTTGATGGTTTAGGGTTTAGTGTTATGCGAGTTTTAGTCATTGGTGGAACCCGGTTTATTGGGGTGTATTTGACTCGGGAATTGGTGGAAGCCGGTCATGAGGTGGTGCTGTTCAATCGGGGCAATCACCCGGTTCCTGTGTCGGGTGTGGGTCAGATTACCGGCGATCGCACGGACGCCGAACAACTGCGAGCGGCTCTCGCCCGAGAGTCGTTTGATGTCATTTTTGATAACACCGGGCGCAAGCTCAGTGATACTCAACCTTTAGCGGATTTGTTTAAGGGGAAACTTCAGCATTTTGTCTATGTCAGCTCGGCGGGGGTTTATCTGGCCTCTGACCAAATGCCCCATCGAGAAGGGGATACCCTGGACCCCAAGAGTCGTCATCGTGGCAAGTTTGAGGCGGAAGACTATCTGCTGAAGCAGGGATTGCCGATGACCTCGGTGCGTCCGACCTATATTTATGGTCCGGGGAATTATAACCCCATTGAGGGCTGGTTTTTTGACCGCCTGGTGCGCGATCGCCCGATTCCCATTCCCGGTTCAGGGCTGCAAATGACGCAACTGGGCCATTGTCAGGATTTGGCTAAGGCCATGGTGGCGGTGTTGGGCAATGGCAATGCCGTCGGTGAGGTCTATAATGTTTCGGGCGATCGCTATGTCAGTTTTGATGGCCTAGCCCGCTCTTGCGCCCTCGCGGTTGGGAAAGATCCCGATCAGATTAAGCTAGTCCACTACGACCCCCAAGCCTTTGACTTCGGTAAGCGTAAAGCCTTCCCCCTGCGATCGCAGCATTTCTTCTGTAGCATCAGCAAGGCTCTCTCGGAACTGGATTGGGAACCGGAGTTTGATCTGATTTCTGGATTGAAGGATTCCTACGAGAACGACTATCTCGCCGGCCCAGGGCCAGAGGCTGAGGTAGATTTCTCCCTGGATGACCAAATTCTGGCTGGGGTCTAAACTCCACTCTGGGAGGGAGGTTTGGCGCTCCTCCCAGAGCAGAAAACTGGAATTTCAGGATTTTCTCAAAAAAAGCTTGCCAAAGTCAAAACCTCAATGCTACGATGGTAAATCGTTGAGGACGCATAGCTCAGTTGGTTAGAGCACCACGTTGACATCGTGGGGGTCACTGGTTCGAGTCCAGTTGTGTCCATTTTTTGACAATAACATTTGACAATAACAGTTATCTCGTCCAGGACGGCTTCAGGGAAGTCCTAGCCACTAGCATTGGCGGCGATACGCACCACCTCAACCACCGCAGGCAGGCCCGAGGTGTCTGAGATGCGTTCGGGGGCTGTTAGACAGGGAAAGACCCGCAGCGGTCTCCCGTCTGCTGTTCTGCCCCGATTAGCCAGGGCCGTCGTTTGACTGTCGAGGGTGACAATCGGCAGTTGTGTTAAGCCTGGATGGTCTTGCAACGTGGCTAAGAAATCTTGACGCTCGGCCTCGCTTGCGGTGAGATCCAAGAGCACCACATCAGGTTTCCAGACTTTGACTAACAACCCCGCCTGGTCAAAATCATCGACTTCGATCACCCGATAATGATAGTGATGGAAGACCCGTTCGAGGGAACGAGAGGGGTTCACCTCACCTCGATGGGGAGAGACCAGCCATAACAGCGTCAGGGGTCGCTGGGCGCGACTGGCTTGGCCCTGATGGGCTAATAGGCGCGTCAGAACCTGTTGAAGTTGATGGCGGTTGACCGGTAACGTGAGGGAGTCCACCACCGTCTCTAAGCCCCGTTGGGCGATCGCCTCGGCCCCCTCCTCAGCCTCAGCCAAAAGCACCACAGGGAGATCCTGACTCACCGGATCCGCCTTAAGCAACGTCAACACATCCCAACCGGATAAAATCGGCAAACGAGGGGTTAAAAACATAACACAGGGATGTAGTTGTCGCGCCTTAGCCAAGGCTTCGGGTCCCGATCGCGCCAGAAAGACCCGATAGCCCGCTTCACTGAGATAATGACAGAGGGCCTCGACCCGTTCACTATCGCGATCGACCACTAAAGCAAAGCGCACCTGGGCATCCTTCGCCCAAGCCTTGAAGCTGCTGGGACGCTCCCGAGGCGTTGCACCCTGGGAGGATTGAGGACTGGGCAACAGCAGGGTAAACTGACTTCCGCCTTGTTCTTGGGAGGTAAAACTAATGTCTCCACCATGAAGTCGGGCCAGCCGTTGCGCGAGTATCAGTCCCAGGCCCGTTGGCGGAGACGGCGGGGCGCGGTGGGAACGGGGGGCGTCCTCGGCTTCGTCTTCAGTGGAAGGAGTGGTCGATTCAGAGGCCTCAGAGGTAAAGGAGGACATCTGAGAGACTCGGGAAGCGGAGTCCATCGGATAACCCTGAAAAATCCAGGGTTGGGCCGCCACCTCAATACCAGCACCCGTATCCCACACCAGAAATGCTAACCAATGCTGCCAACGTTCAACCCGCAGGCCGATGGTTCCGGTGTTGGGAGTTGTGCTGACGGCATTGAGGAACAGATGCACTAGAATTTGCTGTAGGCGAGTCCGATCCGCCCAAACCTCAGTGGCATCGGCCGCCATGTCTAGGGTCAGTTCTGGTAACGCGGAGTCGTCGCGCAGGTTGCGGATTTGCTCGTAGGCGGCTTGGCTACAGGCCTGTATGCAGAGGTGTTGTCGATCTAGACTGAGTTCGTCGTTTTCGAGTTGTGCCAAATCACAGAGATCGTTAACAATCGTCATCATTTGCCGACTACTCTGTTGAATGAGATGGGCGTAGTTGGCTTGACGGGGGTTGAGGCTACCGAGATTGGGGTTTTGTAGGAGATTGGATAAGCCAAGTAGGGCCGTCAGAGGGGTTTTGAGTTCATGACTGACCCAAGAGAGGAGTTCGGTTTTTTGGCGATCGATTTGCATCAAATCGGCGTTTTTGGCGCTGAGTTCCTGAGTCTGTTCGGCGGTGCCATTCGGGGCTGGGCTGTCTTGGGCCAGGATCAGCCAAAGTGAGGACTTGGGGCGATGAGTTGGGGCGTGGGGTAGAAGATGGCTTAGGGAGATGGCCGTCAAGGTCCAGGTGGGGGAGTGGCTAGAGGTCTCGTTGAGGGTGACTCGTCCGAGATGATAGGGGGAGTTCTCCTGGGGGCGATCGCCGAGATAACAGGCATTGAGGAGGGCCTGGCGATCGCTGACTTGCTCTTGCCACTGTTGCCAGCGACGGTTTTCCCGGATGAGCTGTTGATCTCGGTCTTGAAGCCGCAAGGGAAGGGGTAACAGGTCGAGGAGGCGGGTTAAGGCCTCTAAATCTAGCGGGTTGGGATCTTGGGAGTCCACCAGACGCTGGTGTGAGGGGGAATATTTCAGTTCGGCGTTGAGGCGATCGCCCTCGAGTAGACCGAGAATTTTTCCGGTTGTATCAACAATCACCACGTCCCGGCGGCGACCTCCGACCACCGGATCTAGGAGTTTTAAGCGAGCCATTTTCGCCAGAGAGGTACGAGAGCAGAGGCGATCGCCCCATTGGTCAATGGCGAGAGTTTCAATGGGGGTCATGACCGGGCTGAAACGGCACAGGGGATACTGCCAAACCCTGGCATCTTTGAGGTAAGGCAATAGATGATGAGCCATGATGACCCCTAAGGGGGTTTGGTCTTCGTCAATGACCAAGATGCGATCGCTCTGTTGAAAGTCTTTAATGGCTGTCGCGAGGGAATCGAGACTGTAACAGATGGGAACCGGTTGAAGAAACGGCTGGAGATTGAGACAATCCATGGCAACTCAGGCAGACGAGGCCGCTGCAATCAAGGGGCAGACAATAGGGCAATCGTAGTGATTGCAGGAACCCGACTGTGAATCAAGCTTCTGTGACCCATTATGCCTTGTCCCTGGCCGGCTCTTGAGGCGATCGCCTCAATCCCTGTTCGGGCCAAAGATATGGCGGCAAAACTCGGGATGTTGGCTGTCGCCAGTTGGAAGGAATAGACATTCCGAGTTATCATTGCAACATCCCTCAATAAAATTAAGCAAATTTTAATTTTATCGTCATAATTCTTAACCTGTCCCATCACAATAACACTCGGTTTTTCCTTATCCTGTGCTACCTCAACTGTCGATCTGCACCCTGATCAATCACGAAGACTTACGAGAGACGCTGCAACAGACCCTCGATCTTGCTCGTTGTACCGTGCTTCACTGCACCAGTACCGAGGAATTTTTTGAGTATGTCCAGCAACAGAAGCAGCATATTGACTGTACGATTCTCGAATATGACGAGAGTCTGGCGGATCTCATCCAAGAGTTGCAACAGGCCGGGGTGCTGCTACCGGTTGTGATCATGGGCGATATCGCTCAGCACCGTGATCCAGACAGCCGCCATATCGATGAGAATGATGGTCATCCGGCTGACTCTAGCGAGGAGAACAGGACAAGTGTTCTGTATCATAAAGCAGAAGTCTTACTGCCACAGGACCAATCAGATGAGGAAATTTTAGAGGCAATTCATGAGGCGATAGAACAGTTTCTCAATCTGTCTAATGACTCAGATATTACCCCTAAAAAACATCTGAATTCTGACCTTGCCAGCCATGCCGAAGAGTTTTTGATGAAAAAACAGCAGCGGCTAACCGAGAAACTCCGAGAACGGCTGGGATACTTAGGCGTGTACTATAAACGAAGCCCACAGCGATTTTTAAGAAATCTTCCCGAAGATGAACAGCATGAGGTTTTACAAGAAATTCAAAAACTCTACCGAGAAATTGTCCTAGATTATTTCTCCGATGACGTTAATATCAATTCAGCCTTAGATGAACTGGTTAACATCGCCTTCTTTGCCGATATCTCCGTCACCCATATCGTGGAAATCCACATGGAGTTAATGGATGAATTTTCCAAACAACTCAAATTAGAGGGAAGGAGTGAAGAAATCCTGCTAGACTATCGATTGACCTTAATCGATGCGATCGCCCACCTGTGCGAAATGTATCGTCGTTCAATTCCCAGGGAATTATGACGCCTCCCAAAAAAACCTACGTCTTAAAACTCTACGTTGCCGGAAACACGGCTAACTCCGTGCGGGCGCTCAAAACCCTTAACGATCTCCTCGAACGAGAATTTCAGGGAGTGTACGCCCTCAAAGTCATCGACGTTCTCAAAAATCCGCAACTGGCCGAAGAAGATAAAATCTTGGCCACCCCCACTCTGGCGAAAATCTTGCCCCCCCCAGTCCGCAAAATTATCGGCGACCTCTCCGACCGCGAGAAAGTCCTCATCGGCTTAGATTTACTCTACGAGGAATTGTATGATCGCGAATCTGACAGCCAAAACAGCTAAACTGATACCCTCCTAGACCAAAATCTCTTCTCCGGGAAACCCTTCTCCGGGAAACCCTTCTCCGGGAAACCTAAGACGCCGACATCTGTATAGACAAGCCTTAGGTTCAAGCCTTAGCAAGCCGTAACAGTTCACAAGTACCATGGACAGCCAAACTGAACAGGAAAATCCCCGTAACCTGCAAGGGGTTTATAAAATCCGAACCATGATTGAGGGGTTCGATGACATCAGCCACGGAGGACTCCCAGCGGGACGAACCACCCTCGTCAGTGGCACCTCCGGAACCGGCAAAACCCTATTTACCGTTCAATTTCTCTATAACGGCATTACCTACTTCAACGAACCAGGAGTCTTCGTCACCTTCGAGGAATCCCCGGCTGACCTGATCAAAAACGCCCAAAGCTTTGGCTGGGATCTCCAAGGACTCGTCGATGAAGGGAAACTCTTTATCCTGGACGCATCCCCTGACCCCGAGGGCCAGGATGTCGTCGGCAATTTTGACCTCTCGGCCCTAATTGAGCGAATTCAGTACGGGATTCGTAAATATAAAGCCAAACGAGTTTCCATCGACTCCGTCACCGCTGTTTTCCAACAATACGACGCGGCGCCGGTTGTGCGGCGGGAAATCTTCCGGCTGGTGGCCCGCCTCAAGCAACTCAACGCCACCACCGTCATGACTACCGAACGCCTCGAAGAATATGGGGCCGTGGCCCGCTTTGGCGTTGAGGAATTTGTCTCCGATAATGTGGTCATCGTCCGTAACGTCCTGGAGGGGGAACGCCGCCGCCGAACCATCGAAATTCTCAAACTGCGCGGAACCACCCACATGAAGGGGGAATATCCCTTCACCATGACCAACAATGGTATTAACATCTTCCCTCTCGGGGCCATGCGTTTAACGCAACGGTCCTCCAATGTGCGCGTCTCGTCAGGGGTCAAAACCTTGGACGAGATGTGTGGGGGTGGGTTCTTCAAAGATTCGATTATTCTGGCCACCGGCGCCACGGGAACCGGCAAAACCCTACTGGTGAGCAAATTCACGGAAGAAGGCTGTCTCAAAGGCGAACGGGCCATCCTCTTTGCTTACGAGGAGTCGCGGGCGCAATTGCTGCGAAATGCCTATTCTTGGGGGATTGACTTCGAGGAGATGGAACGGCGGGGACTGATGAAAATTCTCTGCGCCTATCCTGAGTCAGCAGGACTTGAAGACCATCTCCAGATTATTAAAACCGAGATTGTGGATTTTAAACCCTCTCGGATTGCCATTGATTCCCTCTCAGCTTTGGCGCGTGGGGTGAGTAACAATGCTTTCCGACAATTTGTGATTGGGGTGACGGGTTATGCGAAACAAGAGGAAATTACGGGATTTTTCACCAACACCACTGACCAATTCATGGGATCTCATTCAATTACCGATTCCCATATTTCCACGATTACCGACACCATTTTGATGTTGCAATACGTCGAAATTCGCGGTCAGATGTCTCGGGCGTTAAATGTCTTCAAAATGAGAGGGTCTTGGCATGATACGGGTATTCGAGAATATACCATTAGTGCCAATGGTCCTGATATTAAAGGGTCGTTCCGTGACTATGAAGGGATTATTAGTGGCTCGCCGTCACGGGTTTCGGTGAATGAGAAATCTGAACTCTCGCGGATTATGCGAGGGGTTCAGGGCAATAAAGAGGATAGTTAGTGGCTAATATGACTATCCTGAAGTTGGGCGAAATCTAGTAGTTTCGCCCTGATAAGAATTGGTATGGTCAGGGTGTGACCAGAGTCTTCGCGAGAGTGTCTAATAACTCCGATTGTGGCAGGGTTTGTTGTTCTCCACTCTCTAGCCATTTCAGGTTAATGGTTCCGGCGGCGGCTTCGGCATCTCCTAAGACGAGACAGACTTGGGCGCCACTGCGGGCGGCCCGCTTGAACTGTTTGCCAAAGGCACTTCCGCTTAAGTCGAGTTCCACGGCCAAGTTAGCTTGACGCAATTGTTGACTCAGGCGCAGGGCTTGGGCTTCGGCGTGTTCGCCCCGGGAGACGACATAACAGTCGGGGTGACGGGTGGGAGTCTCTTGAAGCTGTTGTAGAAGCAGAATAAGCCGTTCTAAGCCAATGGCCCAACCGACGGCGGGGGTGGGTTTGCCGCCGAGTTGTTCGACGAGGCCGTCGTAGCGTCCGCCACCGCAGACGGTGGCCTGGGCGCCGAGGTCGTCGGATTGGATTTCAAAGGCGGTGTGGGTGTAGTAGTCTAAGCCTCTCACCAGTCGCGGATTAAGGTCATAGGGGATGCTCAGTTGCTCTAGGAGGGCGCAAACTCGGTCAAAATGACGTTTTGAGTCATCGCTGAGATAGTCGAGGATGCTGGGGGCATTTTCGGCGATCGCCTGGGTGCGTTCGTCTTTGCTGTCGAGGATGCGTAGGGGGTTGCGGGTGAGGCGATCGCGTGAATCAGCGTCAATCTCATCTTGGTAGGGGCTGAAGTAGTCGATGAGGGCTTGACGATAGCGATCGCGATCGTCGCCTTGGCCGACGGAGTTGATGGCTAAGTGTAGGTTTTTCAGGCCCAAGGCCTTGAGGATATCGGTTGCGAGGGCGATGACTTCTGCATCAGCCCGAGGGGCGTCGGTTCCGAGGAGTTCTAAGCCAATTTGGTGGAATTGGCGTTGTCGGCCGGCTTGGGGGCGTTCGTAGCGAAACATGGGGCCGGTGTACCAGAGGCGTTGCACCCCACCGGTGGCAAAAAGGCTTTGTTCGATATAGGCGCGAACGACTCCAGCGGTTCCTTCTGGGCGCAGCGTGATGGAGCGATCGCCGCGATCGCAGAACGTATACATCTCCTTACCCACCACGTCCGTTGCTTCACCAATCCCCCGTTGGAAGAGTTCCGTTTGTTCAAAAATGGGGGTGCGAATTTCCTGGTAACTGGCCCGAGTGAGGATCTCGCGGGCGGTGGTTTCTACGAGTTGCCAATAGGCGATTTCAGCGGGCAAAATATCCCGCGTTCCCCGCAGGGCTTGCAGCGTCGTCATAAGTCGAGAAAAATCGTGGAGGTCAAAAGTGGAGGACTGTCGTGAGGGTTACGGATCTAGGGGCTGCCAGGGCTGTTGAGCGCGATCGCTGTAATACTCAAGGATGGCATCGAGGCGCTGTCGATAGTCGACGGGGGCGTTGTCGGGAACATCCAACCAGAGGCCGCCCACTTGGCTGAGTTTCGGGTCAAAATTAGGGGCGGTTTGGGGAAGTAATCCGGCCGCGACACCCTCCACTTGACGCAGATGAGCCACAACTTCCCGATAGACGGCTAAGGGAAGGGTGGGAATCGTCCAACATTGTCGCATCGTCAGGTTTCGCAGTATAGGTTAACGATTAGAGAGGTGGATGGTTTTCAGTCCGTCAGCATCTCTGAGGCTGAGGCCTGGGGGTTACGGTAGGGAAGGGTACAACAGTTGACATCGTCAAGACAGACCTTACCCCAGCGCAACGCCCATCTTACCAGGGCGACCCGGTTTTCGGTTTTGGTCTTACTGAGGATGTTGCTGATATGGTTATCGATCGTCCGTTTGCTGAGTTCCAGGCTATCGGCGACTTCTTGGTTGGTTAAACCGGCGGCGACGAGTTCGATCACCTCTAATTCGCGATCGGACAGAAGCGGTTGTCCGTTCGTTGCGGGGGCTGACATAACTTCTGCTTATTTTTTCTAAAGGGACTGATTTAATTTTAGGGGAAAGCGACACCGAATTGAGCAACAATACTTCAGATATTAGTGACAGGAGTGGTTCTAGGTGAGAACGGATCAAGGATCTCAGCAGGAGGGGAGGCGATTCGATATCATGGCACGTCGCGTCAGGCTGAGGGTTGACGTGACGTGAGGGAGGAGGGAGAAACTGAGTGTCATCTGTTTCTAACGTCATCTTTCTAACGTCATCTTTCTAACGTCATCGATACAGACTTTAACCTCACGACGAGACTCGATTAACTTTCGGTAACGGCAGGGTTCCCACCTCGTCCATTAACCCATACTGACGGGCAAATTCAGCGGTTTTTTCCTCTCCGGCGTCTTGTAAGACCTGTAACATCTCTAATCCTTGAGAGAACAACGATTCCACATCAATTTGACCATACTCAGGACGATAACGCCGTAGGCGATTGGTTCCTTCTCCCAACAACATTAAGCAGCCTTTCCAGTTCTGGTTACTGAGATGATAAAACGCCACAGCAATCTGTAAAATGCCTTGATAAAATGTTTTTTCTGGGTCAACCGATTCGAGCCAAATGGACTCTAGGGTATCATGACAGGCGTAGAACTCACCCCGATTAAACTCCTCAACTCCTTGCCAAAATTCTGGGGGAAATTCTGTCATCATACTCTCCGTTTAGTTCAAAAACGATTGTAACTGACGTTGTAGATCCTGGCCAGGGTCAATGGAGATCCCACGACTGGCTAGGCTGGAGGGAGTTGACTGGCCCCAGAGAATCCAGCGACTGCTGGCAGTGAGGTTGTCTAAGGTGGCGGCGTTGGGGGTTAGCCAAATCGTGGGGCGATCGCCGATGGGAGTCCCCGTCTCCGATTCGCTAAAAGATTCGCCAAAACTAGCGCCAGCTAAGGTTTCGAGAACCACCCGATGACCCTTGACTAAGCCGGTTTTTGCTGTCGAGAGACGGACATTGAGTTGCATCTGACTGGCGTAGAAATAGAGAGACGCAGCGGCGATCGCCCCCTGTTCAAAGTCTTCTGCATTCCAGTGGGCCGCCGTATCCAACGCAATCACCGCATCGAGTCCACTTTGGAACACCTCCAACTCCCGTACCCGTAACTCTCCATAGCGGGCCGAGGTGCGCCAGTGAATCATGCGCATGGGATCGCCGAAGCGATAGGGCCGTAAGGCGCGAGTTAAGCCTTCTGAGGCCGGTTGAACTTGACGTTCATAGGCGGAAAAGACGGGATTCTCCTCCTGGCCAATTCCATCGATGAGGGGACAGCGTTGTAGGGGGAGAACCTGGGGATAGACGATCGCCTTTCCCGGAACCTGACGCGATCGCCGACACCAGAATAACCCCAACGGCGCAGCGGTACGTAGGCTAACCTGATCCCAATGGTAAATTCCCCGTTGCGCGGCCTGATGTTGATAAATCCAGCGCAGCGTCTCCCCCCCAGGGAGAGACTCAATCACCCGTTTTGGGGGAGTTCCCAAGCGGGGGGGAATCTCATCCTGGAGTTGCAAAAGAAGTTTCGGACGACGTTGGGGATTGTGAATCTCGAAAATAACAGTGAGAGATTCCCCACTGCTAACGGGATCGATGGACTGGCGTTTAAGTTGCAGATGACGTAGCGATCGCGGTGGAAGAATTGCAGCGATTCCCAACAGGGCCAATGATGCACCACTAATCGCATATAGCCAGCCAGACATGGTATTGGCGGCGGAACCGAGATAAAACAGAGACAGTCCTAAACAGAACCAACCAGCAAAGGCGGGTTGTACCCAACGACGTTCAAGCCAATCACCAAATTTTTGTAAGTGTCGTTTCACAAAGGTCGCCCCTATCCTGATGCGGTTTTTACCGGTTTGCTGACGTTTTAGCTCATCTTATCAAATTGTCCAGTCCTCTAGGGTTAGTCCGGGAACTTTTTCAAAATCTTGACGATTACGAGTCAATAAAATCCGTTGATTAGCCAAAGCAATGGCAGCAATTCTAGCATCCATTTTTCCCAGTCTAATGCCTTTTGTTTGGAGTTGCTCCAGTTGTCTTGCGGCTAATTCATCGAATGGCAAAATAATTGATGTTTGAAAGGTACGAACTAAACGGTTCATCATTCTGTAACCCGTTACCATCTCTGAGAGATGACGAGCGCGGTTTATATACGCATGACAGCCTAGCATTTGCTCTTGAATCGTAATGATTGAAATTGCAAATTCAGAGACTGAATACTGACTCATTCGCCCCGAAATAGTTTCATAAGCGACACCTGTCTTTCGCTGAATGATGCTTAGGTGGTCTGTATCGAGTAAATAGGTCATTCTCAGTAATTAATCTAAACTAGACTCATCTCCTTGGCGAATCGATTGTCCATATTTTATAACTTCGTCAAAGGCAGGTTCATCTTCAAAAGATCCAGTCATTTGATCTAACCAATTTTGGGGATTTTCTGTGTCTTGATTTTGAGACTCTATGTGTCGTCGAATTTCGGTGACGGCCGCTTCAACCGAGGCTAAGCGTTTTTCTAAAGATGCGTTGAATGTCATGATTGATGAATCCGTTTTTTTAATGTTTTGGAGGATGGCGAAATTACTCTTATTCTACTATAAATAATGCAGTTGAGACATAGTTCATCCCCCAAATCAGGATTCGATGGGTTGATCGTAGCTTAACGGATATCCCCACGACGAGAGGCGATCGGCATTCGCCAGCCAGTTCCAAAGGCGCGATCGGTAATCTTTAACCCTGGCGCCGCTTGACGGCGTTTAAACTCGGCGCGAGAGACAAGTTTAATGACGCGATCGACGGTTTCCCGCACATATCCCGCCGCCACAATTTCTGTCGCTGATTGGTGTTGTTCCACAAAGCGATGCAGGATGTCATCGAGTTCGTCATAAGGGGGAAGGGAATCCTGATCGGTTTGATTGGGTTTGAGTTCCGCGCTGGGGGGTTTGCTGATCACGGTTTCAGGAATCACCTCAACCCCAGATTGACGGTGATTTAGCCAACGACACAGTGCATAAACCTGAGTTTTGGGAACATCGGCGATCGCCGCCAAACCGCCATCCATATCTCCGTAAAGAGTACAATACCCCACCGCCATTTCTGACTTGTTCCCCGTAGAAATCAACAAATAGCCTAACTTATTGGAAATCGCCATCAGTAGGGTTCCACGAATGCGCGACTGCAGATTTTCTTCCGCAACTCCCGACTCGGTTCCCGCAAATAAATCCGCGAGAGTCTCGTCAAAACTCCTCATGGCGGCTTCAATATGAAGATGCTGAGTTTGAATCCCTAAATTCTCAGCCAAGGCGATCGCATCCGTCACCGAACCCTCAGAGGTATAGGGAGACGACATTAACACCCCCAACACATTTTCCCCACCCACCGCTTCAGCGGCGATCGCCGCCACCAGTGACGAGTCAATTCCGCCACTTAACCCTAAAACAATCTTAGAAAAGCCACATTTACGTACATAATCCCGCACCCCCAACACCAACGCAGCCCAAATTTCCGCCTCTCGACAATCAGGAAGGGGAACCACTTCCCCCTGACTCAATCCTGTTTCTGTTAACTGCAACTGGGCAAAATCCGTCTCACAGCCTCGCCCACGATACACCAAACTCCCATCTCCATTAAAGGCCACACTACGACCATCAAAAATCAGATCATCATTTCCCCCTACTTGATTCACATAGAGAATGGGAACCTGATAGCGATGCGCCGCATGAGATAACATCGACTCGCGCAATTGTTGTTTTTCCACGGTGTAGGGAGAAGCGGAAAGATTGACAATTAAATCCACTTGTGAATCCGCTAAATCTGCCAGAGGATTGCACGCATAGTGACGTTGACTCCAAAACGCGTCATCATTCCAGATATCCTCGCAAATGGTTACGCCAATACGATAGCTGCGATTATCATCGCTGACGGTAAAATGATGACTCTGAGAATGGGGTTCAAAATAGCGATGTTCATCAAAGACATCATAGGTCGGAAGGAGTCGTTTATGGAAGTGCTGTGTTACCTGTCCCCCAGTCAAACAGGCGATACTATTATAGAGAGGTTTTCCCCCCTGATGAACCTGAGGATTTCGTTGTACCGTTCCCACCAAAACGTGAAGCTGACTGGGGAGTTGTTGCGCTAACTGCGTTAACTGTTCTTCTATTGCGTTAATGAAACCGGGATCGAGGAGTAAATCCCGAGGTGGATAGCCACAAAGAGACAGTTCTGGGGTTAATAACACCGATGCATCCTCGTAGGCCGCTTTCTGGGCTGAATCTAGGATTTGTTGGGCATTTCCAGGCAAATTTCCAATGGTTGGATTGAGTTGGGCGATCGCAATTTTCATTTTAAAATTTCCCACAATTAATAAATATCTAAATAAAGACCATGGGTTTGTCTTTTAGGGGCGCAAATGCCTCCGAATCAAACCGGTATAAACTCGCCGGACGACCAGCACCCCGAGAGAGTTTCATCCCTGTATCACAGAGAACTCCCAACTTCAAAATACGGGAGCGAAAATTGGAATAATCAGCAAAATTCTCCCCCAATACAGCCGCATAGAGCTGATAAAGTTCACTCAACGTAAAGGTTTCTGGTAACACTTCAAAAGCCACCGGACTGTATTCTAATTTATTTCGTAGCCGTTGATAACCATATTTAACAATTTCATTGTGATCAAACGCTAAATCGGGGACGCGATCGCAGGGAAACCAAACCATCTCCTCCAGCGAATCCGCCAACAACTGAACTTCCTCATGTTGAACCAGTGCAAAATAACTCACCGACAGATAACGAACCCCAAATGACTGGGGAGATTCCCGAGGATCTCGCGCCGGGCCACCAAACGTATATAACTGTTCCAAATAGAGATTTTGCACCGAGATTTTCTCCGAGAGAACCCGATAGGCGGCATCCTCTAGGGATTCCCCCTGACGCACGAGAGTTCCCGGAAGACTCCAGTGGCCATAATCCGGTTCATCCCTTCGCCGTAGCAGCAACACTAAGACTCGGTTATTAGCCACATCCACCGAGAAAATTGCATTATCTACCCCCACCTTAAAATCTGCCAGCGGGGTTGATGAGGTCAATTCTTGCCGATCACCCTTCACCATAACTCAATCTCTAACTCCCCAATGTTCCCGCTATACATATAACTGTTCTCGCTGAATATACGCCTCAACACTGGGGGGGATCGCCTGAGAATTTTGCGTTTTCCGATAGAACGTCGATGAGACATCTGGTGCATTCATATTCGCCACAGTGACAGTTCCTCCCAATACCTGAAGTTGTTCTAGTTTCTCTAACTCTACCGGAGAACCAGGACGAGGAATGACTAGCAATTGAACCTGTTTCAATAACTCCGTGACACGATACCAACGTGGAAGTTGTGTCAGCAAATCCGATCCCACCACTAAGGTTAACTGGGCATGGGGCCAAATTTTTCGTGCCTTTTCCACGCTAAATAAAGTTCTCGAACAACTCAGTTCTGCATGAAAGGCGATGTTGTCGCAACCGGAACCGTCGAGATCCGGGTGGGGTTGTCGCAACTCTTCGACCATTAGTTTTAACATGGCTGTGCGATGATCGAGGGGAGTTTGTTGAGACTTCATCGGATTATCCGAGGCCCAAACGGCAACGCAATCATAGCGATCGCACAGCCAACGTAAAATCTCGCGATGGGCGACACTGGGGGGATCGGCGCTGGTTCCAAAGAGGGCGATGTGGGGCATTATTAGGGAACAGGGAACAGGGAACAGGGAACAGGGGTTGCTACACTGAGGATTGGTTGAGGGTTTGGGAGACGCGATCGCGGAGGTTGGTTAACTCCTGGGAAATCTCCACCTCAGGAACTTGGGGTTGATGGATATCACGAACCTCTCCGGGGAGTTGCATGACGGTGTCTCGGGTGCGTTTGCTGATGGTTTCGAGGGAGTCTAGGGGCTGTTGGCGATCGCCGTTGACAATGACTCGTTGCAGGAGAGGTTCCTCGCCGGGTTCAGGGGATTCCTCGGCTAATCCGAGGCGATCGCCGATCCATTGTCCCCCCTCAACGCGCCGAAAAATCTGTTTCCGGCCGGGATAGGTAGCTTTTCCACTGGATTTTTTCATAACGGGAATCCCATCGACTTCAACGAGTTTGTACACGCCGTTGAAGGGTTCCCCGGAGACTAATTTTGTGCCAATCCCATAGCCATCCAGGGTTGCGCCTTCAGCCAAGAGTCGAGCGATTTCCCACTCATCCATGTCACCACTGGCGAAAATCGGAACATCCCGGAGATGCGATCGCACCTGTTGCGAGAGGGTGACTATATCCCCGGAATCAATGCGAACCCCGTGAAGTTCAATTTCATCTCCTTCGAGGCGATTGGCCAAATAGCGGGCGGCGGCTACCGTATCAAAGGTATCAATCAACAGAGGCGCACCGGGGAAGTGATGATGAAACGCCGTAAAGGCGTTGGCTTCGCTTCCCTCCATCGCCACTAAGGCCTGAATAAAGGAATGGGCCATCGTTCCCGTGGGTTTGCGCCCCAATTTGAACGCCGCCAAGACATTGGAGGTGGAATCAAAGCCAGCGGCTAAGGCGGCCCGGGCGGCGTAGAGGGAGGCTTGGGGGCTAAAGGCGCGACGGGTTCCAAATTCTAAAAGGAGGGCGCGATCGCCCGCCACATCCCGAATACGGGCGGCCCGAGTCCCAATTAGGGTTTGATAGTTAACAACATTGAGGAGATAGCTTTCGAGGAGTTGGGCTTGCCAGAGCGGGGCATCAATTCGCAAAATGGGTTCATGGGGGAACACAGCGGTTCCCTCCGGAAGCGCCCAGAGATCGCCCTCAAACCGAAAGTTGGCCAGAAATTCCCAAATGCGATCGCCCGTCTGGGAAAAAATCCCGGTTTCTCGTAACGATTCCAGTTGCGCCTCAGTGAAACTCACCTGTTCAAGGTAATCGATGACGCTTTCGAGGCCCATGGCGATCGCATACCCGAACCCCGACGGTAGCTTACGGGTGAACAGTTCAAAACTCCCCCATTCCGTCTCCAACCCCTCGCCA
Source organism: Phormidium lacuna HE10JO (assembly GCA_900149785.2). Taxonomy (GTDB): domain Bacteria; phylum Cyanobacteriota; class Cyanobacteriia; order Cyanobacteriales; family Geitlerinemataceae; genus Sodalinema; species Sodalinema lacuna_A. The sequence continues at coordinate 51,689 of FSSI02000011.1, forward strand.
AGATAACAGGCGCTCATCGTTAGCTGATATAAATCTGTCAGCAAGCCATAGTCTTCGGGGCGAACCGTGAGTCGTTGTTTATCCGTTAGGGGTGCGATCGGGCCAATCTCAGAGACAGCCATACATCCTCACTGAAAGCAGGTCACTCCAATTATAGTAGATTTTACCAAAAATGGGCAAAATTAAAATTTTGCTCTAGCATCCTATTGAGTTAAGTCTACCATTTTTTATGGACAAATAGACTTGACAAGCCACTTTCAATAGTACCTAAAAACGATATATTTAGGAATTTTTAACCAGCCATTTGTATTTTTTTCTTGAATGCAAAATAGGAGCGAAACATGTATCGCTCCTACAGTAGAGGCTTTAATTTTTTATCTCCCTGAACCTGAAGACCTATCTTGAGGGACAAAGACTAGCGTAAAAGCGTCGTTAGAACCGTATCGGCATCCAGTAAACCCGTCAAGTCCATCACCTCAACAAAAGCCATTCGTTGTTCAAGAGACATCACCTCACGAATTGCCATCATAGTTGAAAAACGAGTATCACTCATTTCATTGCGCAGACCTTCAACCCGACCACGCTGACGACGAATTTGCCGAGTTGACGCCTCACCAATCATCATCTCTTGTAACTCCTGACGCGCCGCATCTAACTGACCTTGTAAGCGACCATTTTCAGCCAAATACGCCTGACGAATCTCAGCAATTTCCTCTTGCTGTTGCGCCGTCAACTCAATTTTTTCACGCCAATCTTGAGCTTGAGACGGTTCTTCCTCAACAGGAGTTGACGGAGGCGAGGGATTCGTTGCAACCGGCGGCGATTGGCTTGCCAACGCACTTAAACTTGCCGAATTCGAGAGATAAACATGACCTAATGTGCGTCCTTGATACGTCCGTTTTGAGAACTCCCAGCCATCATTCAAATCAATACGGACAAAATCATTTGCATAAGGTGCGCGTCCGAGTTCTAATGTCGGTTGATTGGGACGAAACGGAACCCCTTGTAAAACCACATCATTTCCCCGACGAACCGTCCGTAAACTATATTGAATCCCTAAATCCTGTCCCCCAGTCCGCAACGAATAACCATTGCTATCCGTGAAACGACCACAAATTCCCGTAAAATCAAAATTGAGCAATAACGGATTAACTCGATTTCCCGTTTCACCCCAGCAGGGACGAGCATTCGATTGCTGTTCAATCACTAAAAGTTGATGTCGTCCCGTCTCTCCCACAGGAGCCGCAACAGCAACGAAGTTTTGCTGTTCAACAGCTCGTTCCCCGAAGGTCACAGCGTTGGCAGACTGAGGCGTGATTGTGGCGCCAAAGCTGGACAGAGCAAGAGTAGAAACAGCGGCGAGGCGAAGTGCAGTTTTCATGGCGAGTGATTCCTATACGTAACGGTGGTTGGCATCTGATACCTATCAGTATCCGCTCAAGTCCTAGACGATTGATCTCAACAGGTTCTACTTCCTCAACTGTCTATTAAACCTTGTGCCAGTCAGCCCCCTGGCGAGACAACAGCAAGAGCAAAGAATGGGGGCCAAAAAATCCGGTTCCAACTCAGGAAACCGGATTCGAGAATTTACCCTAGGAAAAGCGGAAGGAAGCGGGAAAAATCAATTAGCGCAGCAGCATGGTGATGATATGGTCAGCATCAGCCAGTTGATTGTCCAAATCCATCACCTCAGCGAACGCCGTCCGTTGTTGAGCTGACATCACCTGACGAATCTCCATCATGCTCGAAAAACGATTGTCGTTCATCCGTTGGCGCAGACGTTCAACCTGATTGCGTTGACGGCGCACTTGACGAGTGGAGGCATCACCAATCATCATCTCTTGTAACTCTTGACGCGCCTGATTCAGTTCACTGTCGAGACGACCATTTTCGGCTAGATAAGACTGACGAATCTGCTCAATCTCCTGTTGTTGTCCCTGAGTGAGTTCAATCTCATCGCGCCAGTCTTGGTCTTGAGAGGGTTGAGAGGGTTGAGAGGGTTGAGAAGGTTGTTTGTCCTGACTGGGATTCGAGGGGGTTGAGGGACGGTTAGCGACGGTGCCCGAGTCATTGTTGGAGTTATTCCCCAAGGCGCTCAACTCTGTTTGGTTGGAGAGATAGACGTGACCTAAGGTGCGTCCTTGATAGGTTCGTTTAGCGAAGTCCCAGCCATCATTGAGGTCAATGCGGACAAAGTCGTTGGTGTAGGGAGCGCGTCCGAGTTCAATGGTGGGTCGGTTGGGGAGGAAGGGAACCCCTTGTAAGACAATATCAGACCCTTGGCGAACGGTGCGTAGATTGTATTGAACCCCTAAATCTTGTCCAGCGGTGCGGATGGAGTAGCCGTTACTATCGGTATAACGTCCGCAAATCCCGGTGAAGTCGAAGTTTAAGAGGAGGGGTTCGACGGTTGAGCCATTTTCGGCCCAGCAATCGCGGCGGTTTGACTGTTGTTCGAGAACGAGGAGTTGGTGTCGTCCGGTATCTCCAACCGGTGCAGCTACAGCGACGAAGTCTTGTTGTTCAACGGCTCGTTCTCCAAAGAGTGCGGCTTGGGCCGGTTGAGGGGTGAAGCTGGCGCCGAAGCTGGAGATCGCGAGAGTCGAGAGTGCGGCGAGGCGAAGTGCGGTGTTCATGGTAGTTGTCCTGTGATTGGGTTGGCGGTTGTTTGCTATGACTTCATTGTGGGGGTAGCGTCTTCTGGTTTGGAGGGTTGGCGGTTGACTTCGGGAACTGTCCGGTTGCCTTTGTGACAGTTGGTAATTGGAGGAACGAGGTTTCAGGGGTTTCGGGAGTTTGGGACGCGGACAGTTGCGCTTCAGCGTAGCCAGTGAAGTGGATTGGCTGGTTGGGAGGGCTGGTTTTGGGGGTCTGCGTCAGGTTCGCGTCTCTTCCTCAGACAACAGACATCACCTAGGATTGGTTACGGTGCGCTAGATCGATCGAGAGGCGATTGAGTTGCTTGAACCCCTCAGAAATGTCGATCTCCCCTTGAACCGTTAGGGGAAGCGATCGCACCTCCGCAAATCCCTCCGCTGTCGTGACCGGGGTTTGGGCCAGAGATTCCGCCATGCGCTCAATGATATGAGGGGGAACCACCCGACGGCGATCGCGATTGCGTTGTTGACAGACTTCAACAGGAACCTCCATCACCCAGGCCACCCACGTTAACGGTGGATGACTCAACTCTTGCAGCGATCGCAGAAAGTCTAAACGCCAAGACCGGCGGACATTCGTGGCATCATAGATGATCGGACGCTCTTGGGCGATCGCCCATCGAATCTGGGCCAACACCTCCGTCTCAATCTCACGCCAATTCCCCTGAATGATCGCATCCCCATAGAGTTTTTCCCGCACTGCATCCGTAGAAACCACCACATAGCGAGGATCTCGTTTCACAACTTCCTGTGCAAAGCGACTTTTGCCACTCGCGGGAACACCAACCAGGAAATGACAGGGGAGAGAGATGGACATGGGTTAAAAGGTAAAAGGCAAAAGGTAGAATCAGGTATAACCTGCTCCTAATCCTTCCTTGAAAAGAAAGACGGTAGGGGCAATTCCTTGTAGTTGCCCGGCTCTTGCCGTAGCTCTAATTCAGAGTTTACAACAATTTTGGACATCAACTCAAATAACAGCTAGAGATACAAATGAATTCTTCCCACCATAGTACCGCGCCTATTGAATTCGACGATTTTATGAAGGTAGATATCCGCGTCGGGACCATTACCGCTGCGAAGCTAAACCCAAAAGCAAAGAAGCCAGCCTATGAAATAGATGTTGATTTTGGACGCGAAATTGGTATAAAAAAAAGCTCAGCTCAGCTCACTGAAAACTATTCCACAGATGATTTAATTGGGCTACAAATCTGTGCGATTATTAATTTTAAGCCTAAACGAGTCGCTGGCGTTAAGTCTGAAGTCCTCATTCTAGGAATCCTATGCAGTGAAAACGGAACCGTATTGATTCAGCCTAACAAGCCAGTTAAGAACGGAGAGCGATTGGCTTGATTCAGCAACCCTCAGCCTGACAAACCACCGGACTCAGAGGTTCTCTCAGCTCGCCGCAGCCAAAAAAATTTATCAGCTAACCGTAAAAATCGTGATCCAGAACAGACAGATTAGTAAGAGCCTGTGTCTATTTCATGCATAAATCACGCAAAACTCAGGGTGTACACAACAAGCAAACCAACCTGGAGGACTTCCGATGTTCGGCCTTCGTCAACGCCTGATGGCTTCTACCACTAAGCCTCCCCAACCCCCCTATGATCCCATTTTGGGGCGACTTGGGGAAGCCACCGTCTCGAAACGGATTGCGTATCATTGTCCAGGACGGGTGTACTACCGGGCCACCTGGTGGAAAGCACAATGTCAACATCGGGATCTCATCCTCGAACCCGGAACCCGAGTTCAGGTGGTTGCGCGAGATATCACCATCCTGATTGTCGAACCCTGTTGGAGTTAGATCAACAAAGCCCCGGTGCATAGGCACAACCGGGGCGGAAATTGAGCTAAGCCTGAGAGAAAAAACCTTGACAAATTAGCGGGTTAGTGCAGTCAGGACGGCATCCACATCAGCATTGTCTAAATCCATCGAGTCAGCAAAGGCCGTGCGTTGTTCAACGGACATCACCTCGCGAACCGCCATCATGCTGGAGAAACGATTGTCGCTCATCCGTTGGCGTAGGCGTTCAACCTGATTGCGTTGGCGGCGGATTTGACGAGTTGACGCATCACCAATCATCATCTCTTGCAACTCCTGACGCGCCTGATTCAACTCAGCTTCGAGGCGGCCATTTTCAGCCAGATAGGATTGACGGATTTCACTCATGCGCTCTTGCTGGCTGCTGCTGAGTGCGATTTCGTTGCGTACTTGTTCTTCTTGGCGGGGTTGAGAGGGTTGCGTGGGTTGTTTCTCCTGAGGTTGACGGGGAGGTGTGGGGGTCGAAGGACGGCTGGCGCTGGTGTTGGAGTTTTGCGTTAATGCGGTCAGAGTCTCAGCGTTCGACAGATAGACATGACCCAGAGCGCGTCCTTGATAGGTTCGTTTCGAGAACTCCCAACCATCATTGAGGTCAATGCGGACAAAGTCATTCGTGTAGGGAGCGCGTCCGAGTTCGATGGTGGGTCGGTTGGGGAGGAAGGGAACCCCTTGTAAGACGAGATCCGACCCTTGGCGAACGGTGCGTAGATTGTATTGAACCCCTAAATCTTGTCCAGCGGTGCGGATGGAGTAGCCGTTGCTGTCGGTATAACGTCCGCAAATCCCGGTGAAGTCGAAGTTGGCTAACAGAGGATTGACAATGGAGCCATTTTCTGACCAGCAATCGCGGCGGTCGGATTGTTGTTCAATGACGAGCAGTTGGTGACGTCCAGTGTTACCAATGGGTGCAGCAACCGCAACGAAGTCATCTTGAGCAACAGCTCGTTCTCCGAAGGTCGAGGCTTGAGCGGCTTGGGGAGCAAAGCTGGTCCCGAAGCTGGAGATGGCGAGGGTAGAGAGAGCGGCGAGGCGAAGTGCGGTTTTCATGGTGGTAGAGTCCTTATAGAGTTCTTGGTGCGAGGTCGTTTGTTTCGTATGAGTTCATTGTGTGCTGAGGACTCCTGAGATTGAGGTCAACCCCGGCGACTTTGCTGACTGTCTTCTGGCGGCTGTGACAGTTGAGGGGGTTGGGATACGAGTTTGCAAGGGTTTGAGGGATTGCTCTCAACCCAGTTATGACAAAATTACAGCCAGTGATGGGATTGGTTGCGATTTGGGTCATCCCAGACCGGAAATCGGGTGACTCAGGTTGGAGACTGTCCTATGGCATCGTTCATGGGGAACAGCCGTTGCTAAGATAAACTACAGCAACCGAGGACCTGTTCCGGTTGGCTTACCCCCTTATACTTCTGATTGGCTCTCAATTTAGCCTTTGTGATCTATTAATTATGAACATCTCTACATTGGCGAAATGGCGCTTGGCGCTGGCTTTATCTCTCCCCATCGCTTTCTCAGGCGCGATCGCACCCCCGACCTATTCCCAGTCCAACGGTGGCGCACCGCTCACAGTTCGCGCTGATGAACAAGAAGCCGATGCGCGGACGGGAATTGTCACGGCCCGAGGGAATGTGCAGGTGAATTTCCCCTCCCGCAATCTGCAAGCCACCTCGAATCAGGCCCAGTTTTTCAGTAACGAACAACGTCTGGTGCTGACGGGGAATGTTTTTGTTCTCCAGGAAGGAAACAGCATTCGCGGCGAAGTGGTGACCTACCTAATCGATGATGGTCTCTTTGTGGCTCAACCCCTCCCGGAACGTCAAGTCGAAGCCATTTATCTGATTCCCGAAAATGGCAATTCTCAACGGCCCTCGGCTCCTGCACCACCGGCTATCCGTTAATCTTATGTCCTTCATCCCCTCTGTTGCTGTCCCGAGTCCATGAAAATTGTCCTCGATAATATCCATAAGTCCTATCAGAAACGTTCGATTGTCAGCCGTGTTAACCTTTCCGTGAGTCAAGGAGAAGTGGTGGGACTCTTGGGACCGAATGGGGCCGGTAAAACCACGACCTTTTATATGGTGACGGGATTGGTGAAACCCGATCGCGGACGAGTTTGGCTCGATCGCCAAGACATCACCTTCTTACCGATGCACAAGCGGGCCAAAATGGGGATAGGCTATTTGGCCCAAGAGGCTAGTATTTTTCGTAATCTGACGGTGCAAGATAATCTCTTGCTGGTGTTTGAACAGACGGGAGTTCCTCGACGGGAGTGGCGCAAACGACTCGATGCTCTGATTGATGAGTTTAATTTAGGGAAGGTGGCTTCAACCCCAGGACGACAGGTGTCGGGAGGAGAACGACGACGCACGGAAATTGCTCGCTCTCTCTCGACGGGATATGGGGAACCCATCTTCTTACTTCTCGATGAACCCTTTGCGGGAATTGACCCCATCGCTGTTAATGATATCCAGGAGGTGATTGCTCGTTTACGCGATCGCAATATCGGCATCCTCATCACCGATCATAATGTCCGCGAAACCCTCGAAATCACCGATCGCGCCTACATTATGCGCGAAGGGGAAATTCTCGCTTCAGGAAGTCCGGCGGAACTCTACGATAATCCCCTGGTGCGTCAGTATTATTTAGGCGATCGTTTTCAGATTTAGGGAACAGGGAACAGGGAACAGGGAACAGGGAACAGATACCATTGTCTCTAATCTCCTGTTCCTGGCCGGGGAACTGCGATCGCCTTATGTTTATTGAGTTGACGTAGCCACATCCCGCCAATCACCGCCACAATCAGCCAGAACCAACCGAAGAGCGATCGCAACAACAGAAAGCCACCACAACTGAGTAACATCCCAAATAACAAGAGATTCGCCGCCAGCGATCGTTGTAAATCCAAGCGCAAATCCTGGGCCGGAAGTAATCCTGTATTCGCCTGTTGTCGTCCCCAACCTAAACCACCGGGACGCGCTTGGCGATAAAAGCGATCGAGGGTGTCTTGCGATTCTGGAGGCGTCAGGAACATCACCGCAATCCAGAGAGTACAGACAATCACCGTAATCGCCATCACGCGAATCCCATAATCAGACATGGGAATGACCACCCAAGTTTCTAGCCAACTCCCCGCCGGAACTTGCCAACTCCCCGCTAGGGTGGCTAAACTCCCGACAATGAAGCTGGCCACAATGGCTGTCAGTTCCGCCGCAGCATTGACTCGCCACCAGAACCAGCGCAGCATTAACACCAAACCCGATCCGGTACCAATAGCAATAATCAACTCAAACACCTGACTGATATCATTGGCCAAGAAGGCGGCGATCGCCCCTAAACCCGTCACCAACACCGACGAGAGTCGTCCCACGAACACTAACTGGGTTTGTGTGGCCTCGGCGTTGATAAAGCGGCGATAGAGGTCATTGGTGATAAACGACGCACCCCAGTTAATCGACGTCGAGACGGTACTCATAAAGGCCGCCACCAACGAGGCCACCACTAATCCCAACAATCCCGGCCCTAGAAACTCCAACATCAACATCGGATAACCGAGTTCCTTGTCTTCCAAGTCGGGAAAAACCACCAACGCCACCAACGCCACGATAATCCAGGGCCAAGTCCGGACCACATAGTGCATGATGTTAAACGTCCAGGCGGCTTTCTCGGCTTCCGCCTCGGTTTTGGCCGCCGCAAACCGTTGCACAAACTCCCCACCCCCATCACTGCGTCGCCAGGCCCACCATTGAATGAAGATATTGGCAAAAAAGGCACTGGCGGTAATTCCGGCGGCTTTGCTAAAGCTAATCCATCCTCCCTCGCCGCCAAACTCAAGGGGGAGAATAGCGAGAGTGTTCATGTCGGTGACTTCGGGGATGCGGCTAATGAGAACGTCCATCCCGCCGATGCGATCGAGGGCAATTCCTGCCACGAGCAACGCCCCCAACAGGGCTAAAATAAACTGGAAGAAGTCGGTGGCGACCACACCCCACAATCCCGCTAAGCCGGAATAGATGAGGACAAACACACTCACCCCCACCACACTCCAGATTTTTAACTGGGTATCTCCGGCATCGATTCCCAAACTTTCCCAGATTTGCAACGCATCCACCACCTTCACCATCCCTAGCATGGCGTAGCCAATGCCAATACAGTTCATGGGAACGGCGAAGATAAAGGCTTTGACCCCCCGCAAAATGGCGGCCATGTCGCCTCCATAGCGGATTTCCGTCAGTTCGGCATCGGTGATCACTTCCGATCGCCGCCACATTTTGGCAAATAGATAAATCGTCAGCAGATGGGAAATGCCAAAACTCCACCACAGCCAGTTTCCGGCAATCCCCTGGTTGCCGACAATCCCGGTAATCAGTAAGGGGGTATCAATCGAGAAGGTGGTGGCGGCCATACTCACCCCCACTAGCCACCAGGGGAGCGATCGCCCAGACACGAAAAAGTCCTCCAAGCTACCAGAGGCTTTACGGGATAGGTAAATCCCTAACCCCATGGTGATGACTAAATAACTCAGAACGATCAGCCAGTCGATGGATTGCATAATGGACGGTTGCCGCTAGACTGGCAGCCATTCTACCTGCTTTAGACCAATTTCGCGTTAGGGCTTGTCAAAAAAAGCCATCTCAGTTATATTGAAGGAATGCGCTTAAAATAAGTGCATAAACAACCCAAGTTGGGGGTGTGGCGGAATGGTAGACGCTACGGACTTAAAATCCGTTGACTGGTGACAGTCGTGTGGGTTCAAGTCCCACCACCCCCATTTTTTTGTGAATCTATGACGGTTGTGCCGGACTTGCGGTTTGCTCAGGTTGGGCCGCTTCCTGCAACTGTTTGCGGTCAATATAGCCGAAACCAGGGTTTTGGTCCCAGTATCGTAGCAAGGCCTCGCCACAATGCTGAATTTCCAAGAAATTGGCGTTTTCAAAAGCCGGTTTATAGACTCGGAATGTCTCCATCAACCCCAGCGTGGCGCAGCTTTCTAAACCACTAATAAACTGTCGAGAATAGTTCATAAAATGGGGTTGTTGACTCCAGTATTCCATTTGTTGGGCATTGAGAAAAAAGCAGCCAGAATGAGGATCTTTAGCCCGATTAAAGGTTAAAAGTTGCCCCATAAACTGTGCCGATAGAACTTGATTGTCGCTAAAATTATGGGGACAATCCGCAAAGTTTTGGCTAATACATTCAAAGTCGGGATCGACATAAACCTTGGCCGGATCTCCTTGTTGCGCGACCTCAAAACGGTTTGGTTGCAAGACCGCTTGATCGCCGAGATGTTGATTGAACCAGTTAAGTTTTTGGAAAAAGTAGGCATCTCGGAGAATTAAATCATCTTCGAGATAGCCGTAATAATCATAGAATCCCAACTGGCGCTTGAGTGTTAAATGGCAGCCAAGTCCTAAGTTTTTGGGATCTTCTAACGAGAACGATTCTTGCAGAAACACGTTTGAGGGTAAGGGGAGTTTCTCCAAGAGATGGAAATCCCCCGTCGTACAGAGGACAATATCGAGATCAACTTGCGTGCGAGTATTAGCCGGCTGGGGTTCGAGGCGCAAGCGATCGCGATCGTGAGCATAATAGCGCCCAACGGGACCCAACGTTTCGTAGAGCGATCGCACACAACGAGTCAAGGCCTCAATCCGAGGTTGAGGATTCCGTTGCAAGGAGCCATGAGGGCCAGACCCCTGAGGATTAAAATAGTGAGGGATAGTTAGGAGAACACGCACGGCTTTAAGCTAGGATGACAAAAATCGTCATTGATTATCCCATGCTCTGGTTGATTCGCCCCAATACCCGAGTATCGCCCCCGAAGCGCCCTCCATCTCCCGCGTCACCCAAACCCGTCCACAAATTTCTCCTCTCGTCAGGCTTCCCCCCGTGAGATCCGAGCCGTTGTCAGTTAAGATGGAAGTTTCGAGTTTCGACAAACATGCAATTTTATCGCAGATATTATCCTGCGCGACATTGACGTTAGTCCGTTAGATATCAATTAAGGAGCCTGCTTTGGTTTATACGACACTAAAAACAACCAAGTCGGAAGAAATCTTTGCCGCTGCCCAAAAACTTATGCCCGGTGGCGTGAGTTCGCCGGTGCGAGCCTTTAAATCCGTTGGCGGTCAACCCATCGTCTTTGACCGAGTAAAAGGTGCTTATGTGTGGGACGTCGATGGCAACCAATACATTGACTATGTGGGGACTTGGGGGCCAGCCATCTGTGGCCATGCCAATCCAGACGTTATTGGTGCTTTACGGGAAGCCTTAGAGAAAGGAACCAGTTTCGGCGCTCCCTGCTACCTGGAAAATGTCCTGGCTGAAATGGTCATTGACGCTGTTCCTTCGATTGAGATGGTGCGGTTTGTCAACTCCGGAACTGAAGCCTGCATGGGGGTGTTGCGCTTGATGCGGGCCTTCACCGGGCGCGAGAAAATCATTAAATTCCAAGGCTGCTATCACGGCCATGCCGATAGCTTCCTGGTTCAAGCCGGGTCCGGGGTCGCCACCCTAGGCTTGCCCGACTCTCCTGGGGTTCCGAAGGCGGCCACAAGCGCCACCTTAACCGCGCCTTATAACGACCTCGAAGCCGTCAAGGACTTGTTTAAGAACAATCCTGATGAGATTGCTGGGGTCATCCTCGAACCCGTCGTTGGCAACTCGGGCTTTATTCTTCCCGATGCCGGGTTCCTAGAAGGCCTGCGGGAACTCACCCAAGACAACGGCGCATTATTGGTCTTTGACGAAGTGATGACTGGCTTCCGGATTTCCTATGGGGGCGCTCAGGAACGCTTCGGGGTGACTCCCGACTTGACCACCCTCGGTAAAATTATCGGGGGCGGCCTACCCGTTGGCGCTTATGGTGGTCGCGCCGATATTATGTCCATGGTGGCCCCCGCTGGCCCCATGTACCAAGCCGGAACCCTCTCGGGGAATCCTTTAGCCATGACCGCTGGGATTAAGACCCTCGAACACCTGCAAAAATCCGGGGTGTATGAGCAACTGCATGAGAAAACCAAGCGGCTCTCGGATGGGTTACTGAACGCCGCCCAAGAAGCCGGCCATACTGTCTGTGGTGGCTCCCTCAGTGCCATGTTTGGCTTGTTCTTCTGTGAAGGACCGGTGCATAACTATGAGGATGCTAAGCTGTCGGACGCTACGAAATTTGGCAATTTCCACCGTGGTATGTTGGAACGGGGAATTTATCTAGCGCCGTCTCAGTTTGAAGCTGGGTTTACGTCCTTAGCTCACAGCGATGAGGATATTGACCGCACTATCGCCGTGGCCCGTGAGGTTTTCGCGAGCCTCTAACCCTCGCCAAAAAACATCGCAAAATGAGAGGGGGCAAACTCCCGGAGTTTGCCCCCTCTGACGGCTTGATTCCCTCGTAGAGATGAGGGGGATACTCATAGAATCAGCCAGAACAGATAGGACGAATTAAAAACCTGAAACGCTTACACTGTAGGCGTTTTATTTGTTTTTAGCGCCAATGCTAAAGAGTTGTCCGTGAACTCTCAAACGTGAACTCTGGAGCGTGAACTCTGGAGCGTGAACTCTGGAGCGTGAACTCTGGAGCGTGAACTCTGGAGCGTTAACTGTTGGCATCCGCCGTTACATCAGGAAGCAACTCTAGGAAAGCATCTAAGTCCGCCACCGTTTCTTGGTAGTTTTTGGTAGCCGTTTTATAGTCTGCGGTTTCAGCGGCTAGGCTAATGGCTTCGAGGTGACGGAAGACATCTCGGGCTAACTCGCGGCCCCGAGGTTGGTCTTGGGGGAGTAGATTACGGTTAAACAGGCTCATATCCTGACGAAGTGTTCCCAGGGGACCATGGATAAAGTTGTCCACATAGATCCAATCCTCAGCTTGGATGAGTTCTTCGAGTTCTCCCATGCGATCGCGCATTCCTTGGATATCACTAGCATAGGACTCCAAACGCTGCACCAGATCCGGGGTGTAGGTGGGAGCTTGGGTTTGAGGTGCAGCGCCACAACTGGCGAGAAACAGCATCATCACGGCCAGCAGACTCAGTAGGAGGGAACGAGAACGCGAGCCTATGCCAAACATGGATTTAATCGACTGCATTTTAGACATTATTTTAGACATGGATTCTCTGCAAACTCGATCATTCTACCGAAATTTGGACATCGGCCCCAAAAGCGGCGATAGAAAATGGTTTGCGGCGCGTCAGTAGGTTAAAATCAGGCTTGGCAGGATATGGCGATCGCCCCAGTCGGGTCGTCGGTTAGGAGGTTCACTTGAACGTATTAGTCATTGGTAACGGTGGTCGTGAACATGCGATCGCGTGGAAATTGCTTCAGTCGAAGCGCGTCAACAAGGTGTTTTGTGTTCCCGGTAATGGAGGCACAGCCAGCCTGGCGAACTGCTTTAACCTGGCCATGTCCGTCACGGATTTTGAAGGTATCGCTCGGTTTGCTCAGGTTCAAGGCTGTCCCTTCGTCGTTGTTGGCCCTGAATTACCCCTAGCGATGGGTATTACCGATTATCTGCAAGAGCGAGGCGTGGCCGTGTTTGGTCCCACTCAAGCCGGGGCGCAGCTTGAAGCCAGTAAAGCCTGGGCCAAAACCCTCATGGTCGAGGCCGGCATTCCCACCGCTGAATCCGCCACCTTTGAGCGTCAAGATAGCCAAGCGGCCAAAGACTACGTGCAACGTATGGGGGCGCCGATTGTCGTCAAAGCCGATGGCTTAGCGGCCGGGAAAGGGGTCACCGTAGCCCAAACCATCGAAGCGGCCCACGCCGCCATTGATGAGATTGCCGGGGGACGCTTCCAAGACGCGGGCCAGACTCTGGTCATTGAAGAATTTTTGACGGGCCAGGAAGTCTCCGTGTTAGCCCTCTGCGACGGTAAAACGGTGGTTCCTCTGCTGCCGGCCCAAGACCACAAACCCATTGGGGAAGGGGATACCGGAGCCAATACCGGCGGAATGGGCGTCTATGCCCCCACCCCAGTCTTATCGACAGCCGGCATGGAACAGGTCCAAACGCAAATCCTCGATCGCACCCTAGCGGCCCTACAAGAACGTGGCATCGACTATCGCGGTATCTTATATGCTGGGCTGATGGTGAGCGACTCGGGAGAGATTAAGGTCTTAGAGTTTAACTGTCGCTTCGGTGACCCGGAAACCCAAGCGGTGTTACCGTTACTCGAAACCCCCCTCGATACCTTGTTACAGGCCTGCGTTGACCAAACCTTAGCCCAACAGCCCCCCCTAGAGTGGAATCCAGGGGCCGCCGTCTGTGTGGTGATGGCCTCAGGGGGCTATCCCGGAGACTATGAAAAGGGTAAAGCCATTAGCGGAATTGCCGAGGCTGAGGAGGCGGGTGCGATCGTCTTTCATGCCGGAACCCAACTGAAACAACAACAACTCCTCACCAGTGGCGGACGGGTGTTAGGGGTGACGGCGGTGGCCGAAAACTTCCCTGGGGCGATCGCCGCTGCCTACGCCGCCGTAGAGAAAATTGAATTTGAAAATGCCTATTTCCGCACCGATATTGGCTATCGGATTCGTTGACAACTGCCGAAATGGGCAAAAACAAACGCTAATCTCCCCTCTCTTGGTCTGCGATTGAAACGGGGAGATTTTTTTTGACCCTCTTGACAACTCATCAATTTTGTAATTGAAGTCATGGATTTATAACTGTAGCCTACGCTACATTTACAAAGCGTCAATTCCTCTAGGATACAGTCCTAGATCAAGACTCCGGGACAAAGATTCAAGACAAACCATCTTGATAACACTGGACAAACGTTCATCCTATAAAGTCCGGGTTTCCCATTAGAGACTGGTGACGGTTTACTATTTTTAAGCGAAGAGACTGAATATGAGCAAAGGTTTAGGACGGCGTAAATTTTTATGGTATGGTTCAGCCGCATTTGGAACCAGTTTAATCCTCAAAGCCTGTGCCGACCCTAACAGCCCCACCACGGGCGAGGGTACAGCCGATAGTGACACCATCAAAGTTGGGATTCTCCATTCTCTCAGTGGCACAATGGCCATTAGTGAAACTACCGTTGTTGAAGCTGAACAATTAGCCATCAAAGAAATTAACGCCAATGGTGGCGTTGGAGGCAAACAAATCCAGGCGATCGTCGAAGATGGGGCGTCTGACTGGCCCACCTTTGCCGAGAAAGCCGAGAAACTCATCGACCAAGATGGGGTCGCCGTGGTCTTCGGCTGTTGGACATCTGCCAGCCGTCAGGCGGTGAAAGATGTCTTTGAAACCAAAGATCATATGCTTTGGTATCCTGTCCAATATGAAGGACAAGAATGCTCCAAAAACATCTTCTACACTGGGGCTGCCCCCAACCAGCAAATTGAGCCAGCGGTACAGTGGCTACTCGACAACAAAGGTGATGAGTTCTTCCTCGTCGGGTCTGACTATGTGTTCCCCCGCACCGCAAACACCATCATCAAAGAACAACTCGCGGCCGAAGGCGGAACCGTGGTTGGGGAAGACTATATGCCCCTCGGGAGTACAGAAGTCACCCCGATTATTACCAAAATTCAACAGGCCCTGCCCGATGGAGGCGTGATTTTTAACACCCTCAACGGCGATAGCAACGTGGCCTTTTTCACCCAAATGCAAGGGGCGGGTATGGACCCCGAACGCTATCCGGTCATGTCGGTGAGTGTGGCTGAAGAAGAAGTCCGCCAAATTGGTGTCGATCTTTTGGTGGGTCATTATGCGGCTTGGAACTACTTCCAAACTGTGGAAACCCCGGAAAATGAGACCTGGGTTGAAGCCTTCAAAGCTGAATATGGAGAAGACCGCGTCACCAACGATCCCATGGAAGCGGCGTACATTATGGTCTATCTCTGGAAACAAGCCGTTGAACAGTCCGGTGATGCCTATGATCTCGAAGCAGTACGGGCCGCCGCCATCGGTCAGTCCTTAGCCGCCCCTGAGGGTCCGGTGACGATGAATGCTAACCATCACCTCTCGAAAACGGTGCGAATTGGTCAGGTTCGCGACGATGGCCTGTTTGACATTGTTTGGTCTACAGATGGCCCGGTTGACCCCCAACCTTGGAACCAATATGTTCCCGATACGAAAGGCTATGCCTGTGACTGGAGTGACCCGAGTAAAGGGGAGCGGTTTAGACTCGACGAGGTTTAGGTCGAGGGTTTCACATTTAACGCCCCTAGGGCGACGGTAGGCCCCACTGGTGTTGAGGTCAGCGACCTGACTTCAACACTCCTCTTTATTGCAGATTTATTGCAGAACTGTTAATCACGACCCATGATCGAGCTTGCTGTTGGTATTTTTAACGGCATTGGCATCGGGTCAGTCTTGTTGATCGCAGCGTTAGGTTTAGCGATTGTGTTTGGGCTGATGGGTGTTATTAACTTGGCTCACGGTGAGTTAATGATGCTGGGTGCTTATGCCACGTTTGTCGTGCAAAATCTCTTCCGAGATTTGGGCGATGGTGTGTTTGGACTCTATATTTTTGTGGCCTTGCCGGTGGCCTTTTTGGTGTCGGCGTTAGCTGGGTTGATTTTGGAACGGGGGGTGATTCGCTTTTTGTATGGACGACCCCTGGAAACGCTGTTGGCCACTTGGGGGGTGAGTTTGATTTTGCGCCAGTTGGTGCGGAGTGTGAATTGGCTGTTGGCGATCGCGATTGTCCTCTTTTGCGCCCTCTTTTTTGGTGGCCTCTGGGCCTTACGTCGTCGGCCCAACTGGGAGGAAATCCGGGGCTGGGCGATCGCCGTTCTCTTACCCCTGTCCCTGGCCATTAGCGCCCTAGTCGGCTGGGCGATGACGGGAGTCGAGGCCCTGGCTAGTCCCTGGTTTGGTCCGCGTAATGTGGATGTGACTGCCCCGGAGTGGCTGCGAGGAGGTTTAGAGATGGGAGTGTATCAACTGCCTTATTCGCGGATGTTCATTATTGTTCTCACCGTTCTGTGTCTCCTGGGAATCTATTGGTTCCTAAATCGCTCTGATTGGGGATTACGGATTCGTTCCGTCACGCAAAATCGCGAGATGAGTGCCTGTTTAGGGATTCCGACAGACACGGTGGATGCCCTCACCTTTGCCCTGGGGTCGGGGTTAGCGGGAATCGCCGGCTGTGCGATTACATTCCTCGGTTCCGTCGGTCCGAATATCGGGCAAAACTACATTGTCGATACCTTTATGGTGGTCGTCGTCGGGGGAGTGGGGAATATCTTTGGGGCAATTATCGCGGCCTTTGCGATCGGCATTAGTAGCTATCTTTTCGGGTCTGGGGCTTTAGCGCGGTTGTTTGGGGAGGTTGACTCTCTACAGTTTCTGGCTGATTTTCTAGGCTTTTTTGCCTCAACCAGTATGGCAAAAGTGATGGTCTTCGCCCTGATTATTGCCTTCCTACAAGTGAAGCCCTCAGGAATCTTTCCCCAAAAAGGACGAACCGCTGAATTGTAGTGAATTTGTCTATGAATTTATCCCGGTTTAGGAGTTGACGAAAACCTTTAAGTGTGATAATGGAAACCCCCAAAATCTTGTCAGCAGCCCGCCCCTCCCGTCGCTCGAAATGGTGGCTAGAACCGGCGATCGCCCTCGGGATTGCCATTGCCTTTGCCGTCATTATGCCCTTCGTCTTGCCAGTCTTTCGCCTCAAACTCCTGGGGCGCTTTGTGGCCTTGGCGATCGCCGCGTTGGGGATTGACCTCATCTGGGGCTATACCGGCTTATTAAGCCTCGGTCATGGCATCTTCTTCGCCCTTGGGGGCTACGCCTTTGCCATGCACCTAAACTTGCAACTTCCCGAGGGAGAAATTCCTAACTTTTTTAGTCTTTACGGTGTGGAAGAATTGCCCTGGATTTGGCAACCCTTTAATTCCCTGCCCCTGACGATTTTGGCTATTGCGATCGTCCCGGCGATCGTGGCAGCACTCCTGGGCTATTTAGTGTTCCGCAACCGCATTAAAGGGGTCTATTTTTCGATTTTGACTCAGGCAGCTCTGTTGGTGTTTTTTAACTTCTTCAACGGACAGCAAGAACTCATTAACGGAACCAATGGACTCAGTACCAATCGTTATGAAATTTTTGGCGTAGCCGCCGGGTCTAATGAAGCCCAGCTTGCCTTTTTTCAACTGTCCGTGATCATGGTTTGGTTGACCTATCTCCTCTGTCGCTGGTTGACTCAAGGGCGCTTTGGGCGGATGCTCGTTGCCATTCGTGATGATGAAGTCCGCGCCCGGTTTGCGGGCTATGATCCCACCGGCTTTAAAATTTTGGTCTTTGCGGTTTCCGGGGCGATCGCCGGCGTGTCTGGCGCTCTCTATACGGTGCAAACAGGCTTAGTGACCCCCAGTTTTATGGAAGTTGCCTTTTCCATCGAAATGGTGATTTGGGTCGCCGTAGGAGGACGGGCTAGTCTCATTGGGGCTATCCTTGGGGCGCTGCTAGTGGGAAGCGCTCAAACCGTCCTCAGTGAATGGTCTCCTGAAACCTGGTTATTCTTCCAGGGGGCTTTATTTCTGATTGTCGTGACGGTACTCCCCAATGGACTGTATGGCTGGTTTCGCGATTGGGCCATCCCCAAACTGCGATCGCGCCTGGGCCTACAACCGCGCCTGATTACCTATCCGGACATTGATCTCAACCCGGAGGTACAACAGGAACATGACGAACTCGACAACCCTGACCGCTAGTTCCCCGTTCCCCTGTTATGACTGATGTTATGACTGAAAACATCCTCGAAATCGACAACTTAACCGTTAGTTTTGATGGTTTCAAAGCCCTAAACGCCCTCAACTTTAGTCTAAAAACCGGCGAACTCCGCGTCATTATCGGTCCCAATGGTGCCGGAAAGACGACCTTCCTCGATACCATTACCGGCAAAGTTCAGCCCACGGAAGGTCAAGTGCGCTTTAAAGGCCGTAACTTGCGTAACCTCAACGAACACAAAATTTCTCGTTTAGGAATCGGCCGCAAATTTCAAACTCCCCGTGTTTATCTCAATCTCAGCGTACGAGATAACTTAGATTTAGCCTGTAACCGCAAAAAAGGGGTTTTACAAACCCTATTCGGTAAACCTGACCATGGAGAACGATTGACCGTAGCCGGGATTTTAGAAACCATCGGTTTAGGGGCCAAGGCCAATCTCGAAGCGGCCTTACTGTCTCATGGGGAAAAACAACGACTCGAAATTGGGATGTTGGTGGCCCAGTCCCCGGATTTGTTGCTCGTCGATGAACCCGTGGCGGGATTAACGGATGAGGAAACGGAAAATGTGGGAAATCTGTTGCTGACCTTGGCGGAAAATCACTCGATTATCGTGATTGAGCATGATATGGAGTTTGTGCGCCAAATTGCTCGTCAGGTGAGTGTCTTACATCAAGGATCGCTTCTGTGTGAGGGAACTATGGATGAGATTCAAAGCAATCCTCGTGTGATTGAAGTCTATTTAGGTCCATCGGAAGAAGAGGAATAATCATGCAAGCCACAGAAATGAGAACCGTTACCCCGGACTCGGGGCTGATGATGCAGGTCTCTGGATTAAATGTCTATTACGGGGAAAGTCATATTTTACGGAATGTGGATTTGAGTGTACCGGTGGGCCAGATGGTCTGTTTGATTGGTCGTAATGGGGTCGGGAAAACGACGCTGTTAAAGACGATTATGGGCTTGCTGTCTCCCCGTTCGGGGCAGATTAACCTCTGCGATCGCCCCCTATTGCCCTTATCGACGCCTCGCCGCGCTCAAGCGGGAATTGGCTATGTCCCCCAGGGTCGTGAGATTATTCCCCGAGTGACGGTTAAGGAGAATCTGTTGCTGGGGTTAGAAGCTCGTCCAGGACGCTCTAGCAAGCGTATTCCCGATGAGATTTTTGAGCTATTTCCGGTCCTAGAGACCATGTTGGGACGGATGGGGGGCGACCTCAGTGGTGGCCAACAGCAACAGTTGGCGATCGCCCGCGCCTTGATGGGACAGCCTCGCCTCTTGTTACTCGACGAACCCACCGAGGGCATTCAACCTTCGATTATTTTAGAAATTGAGGCGGCGGTGCGTCGCATTATTGAACGCACTGGTATTTCTGTGCTACTTGTCGAACAACATTTGCACTTTGTCCGCCAAGCCGATCGCTACTATGCCATGCAAAAAGGGGGAATTGTCGCCTCTGGGGCAACTCAGGATCTCTCTCAGGAGGTGATTCAACAATTTTTGGCTGTTTAAGGGGCCAGGTCTCGGGTCTGGTCTTAACAGGACTCCGTGTATTACTCAATTTTTGCGAAATTGTCAAGATTTTCCTGAGAATTTGCCCTGAAAAAATGGCAGATGTGAAAAAAATCTTCAAATCAAGATAAATTAATACTTTCAACGATCCAGATCGGGCAAACACCCATTAGAATGAGTCAGTGAAACATCGGAAGACCAACAGTTTCAGGGTTTTACCTCAAAAAACCCCCGTCGATGTTTCCTGCCTAAAGTGTCCTCAAGACCTTTTCGGGCAGTTGTGAACCCTACTATCTGACCTTAAGGAGATATCTCGATATGAATAAAGGAGAACTCGTCGATCGCGTGGCCGCGAAAGCGAATGTCACCAAGAAGGAAGCCGATGCTGTATTAACGGCAGCCCTCGAAACCATCGTAGAAGCGGTGTCGAGTGACGATAAAGTCACCCTCGTTGGCTTCGGTTCCTTTGAAGCCAGAGATCGTAAGGCCCGGGAAGGCCGCAACCCCAAAACCGGCGACAAAATGGTCATTCCCGCCACCAAGGTTCCCGCCTTCTCCGCTGGCAAGCTGTTCAAGGAAAAGGTTGCACCGAGCAACTAATCTCGTCCCACGTCTTTAAATTCTGTGTGGGTATTACCGCATTGATGCTGGGCAGTCCCCTGAGACTGTCCAGTTTTGCTATGGGGGAAGGATAGGGAACAGGGAACAGGGAACAGGGAACAGGGAACAGGGAACAGAGTTCGTTCCTAAATCTCCCTCTTGCCTCTTGCCTCTTGCCTTCTTATCCCCTATTTTTGGTACGATTCAGACCAACTTTTGCTATTCTCCAAGATGGGTGTTGGTGGACTGGGTGTTGCGGATGAGGCGCTCTTGGGAGAGGATGATGAGCGTCGCGAGAGTGGAGATCACTAACATCATCAACGAGGCGACGGCGGCTTGGGTGAAGGCGACATTTTCCGCTGTGGCTTGCCAAATTTCCGTGGCCAAGCTGCGGAAACCGATGGGAGACAGTAATAATGTTGCAGGTAGTTCTTTGAGGGCCGTTAGGAAAATTAGCATCGCTCCGCTGATGATTCCTGGACGGACTAAGGGAATGGTCACTTCTCGTAAGGTTTGCCAGGGGGTTCGCCCTAAACTGCGGGCCGACTCTTCTAAACTCGGGGATACCTGCAACAGAGAACTACGCAACGTTCCCACCCCTTGAGGGATAAAGAGAACTAAGTAGGCAAACAAGAGCATCGGCAGACTTTGGTAAAGCCAGGTGACATAATTGGCGCCAAAGAAGACGAGGGATAAGGCCACAACGATGCCCGGCATCCCAAACCCGATGTAGGAAAATCGTTCCAACAGACTGGTGAGGGGACTGGGGAAACGGACGGCTAAAATGGCAACCGGTAGGGCGAAGATGACAGCCACGAGAGCAGCTAACCCGGCACTGTAGATGGAACTGAGGGCTGAGGGTAACATAGAGGTGATTAAGCCGATCGCACTCTGGCCGGCAATCATACCCCGTCCTAGCCAAAAGAAGAGGACACTTAGGGGCATAACAAGGGATGCCAGAAAGACGAGGCTACAAAATCCTAAGGCCAGCCATTTCCAGGGACCGAGGGCAATTAAGCTGGGTTGATGTTGACCCGCTGAGCCGAGACTATAGTAGGCCGCTTGCGATCGCGCCCGATATTCCAACCACAAAATTAGCCCCACTAACGCCACCAAGATTAAGGCTAAGGCGGCGGCCATGCTGCGATCGAAACTGGAGCGATATTGCAGGAAAATCACCCGCGTAAAGGAGTCGAAGCGCATTAACCCCGGTGTGCCAAAGTCTTGCAGGGCGTAGAGAGACACGAGCAAGGCCCCGGCGGCGATCGCAGGCCGCAATTGAGGCAAAGTCACGCGCCAAAAGGTTTCATAATAGCTATAGCCCAGACTCAAGGAGGCTTCTTCCATAGCCGGGTCCATCCCTTGCAAACTCGCCCGCACCGTCAGCAAGAGATAGGGGTAGGAAAACAGGCTGGTGGCTAAAATCACCCCAGTCCAGCCATAAATCGAGGGAAGCCGGTCGACTCCCCAGGGTTCGAGCAGAATTTGCAGCATACTTCCCTTGGGACCGGCAAAGGCCAAGAGCGCAAAACTCCCGACATAGGTCGGAATTGCCAGAGGAAGAGTCGAGGTGACATTCCAGAATCGCCGTCCCGGTAAATCGGTGCGGACGGTGAGAAATGCTAGAGGAATGGCAATGACGGCCGACAGTAGGGTCACCGCCAGAGTCATGCCAATACTGTTGAGTAACACCTCTAAGGTGCGGGGTCGTTGCAGGATTTCCCCGAAGTCTCCCAGACCAATTCCTAAGGCTCGGATAATCAGATAAACCAACGGTAACGCCATCCCCACCGCCACGAGAACCGCCATGACGATTAAGAACAGGGGAGGACGCGATCGCCCTGAGGTTTGGGGTTTAGGCGACGCGGCTTGGGGTTGTGGCTCCATGAGGGTGTTGGTGATGGGGAAGAGGCAAGGTTAATCAAGACCACATTGTAGCCAATGCCGCCTCATTCGGATAGATGCCGCCCCACCCGATCAGATGGGGCAAAACCCGTTATCGAAAATTTTGGGTCTAAAACCCCGTCCTTCTAGGACGGCTTTTGACAATCCTGCTTTTTTGTGCTAGGATTACCCGCACAACCGATGCCAACGGTGCGATGCTTGTTCTTGAGTTCAAAATCAAAGGGAAGCCCCACCAGTACGCGGCGATTGACGAAGCGATCCGAACCGCACAGTTCGTTCGCAACAAGGCACTGCGCTATTGGATGGATACCCCTGGGGTCAACAAATACGACCTCAATAAGTACTGTCGGGTACTCGCCCGAGAGTACGATTTTGCTCGAGAACTCAACAGCACCGCTCGTCAAGCTTCAGCCGAACGCGCTTGGTCGGCAATCGCTCGATTTTTCGAGAACTGTCGCAAGTCTGTTCCCGGCAAAAAAAGATATCCCAGGTTCAAAAAGAACAGTCGTTCGGTCGAGTACAAAACTTCCGGCTGGAAGTTACTCGACCCCAAACACATTGTCTTTACCGACAAGAAAGGGATCGGACGACTCAAGTTAATTGGAACTTGGGATTTGGCGTTTTACGGTACAGAACAAATCAAACGGGTTCGACTGGTTCGCAGAGCCGATGGCTATTACGCTCAGTTTTGCGTCAAAGTAGACGTTCGAAAAGAACTCGAACCGTCAGGAAATACTGTGGGGTTGGATGTCGGACTCCTTGAGTTCTACACTGATTCAAACGGGGAGTGTGAACCGAACCCGAGGTTTTACCGAAACGCCGAGAAAAAGCTCAAACGTGCTCACCGAAGGGTGAGCAAAAAACAGAAAGGCTCTGCCAACCGAAAAAAAGCCGTTAATCGACTCGGACGAGTACACCTCAAAATAAGTCGGCAACGTGAGGAACACGCCAAGAAACTGGCGCGTTGCGTTATCCGATCTAACGATTTGGTCGCCTATGAAGATTTGAGGATACGGAATCTAGTCAAGAACCACTGTCTCGCCAAGTCGATTCACGATGCGGGTTGGTATCAATTTAGGAAATGGTTGGAGCATTTTGGAGTGAAATTCGGCAGGATCACTGTAGCGGTGAACCCTGCCTATACCTCTCAAAAATGCTCTAACTGTGGTGCAGTCGTCAAAAAATCCCTATCAACTCGAACCCATGCTTGTCAGTGTGGTGGTGAGTTAGACAGAGATCATAACGCTGCCATCAACATCCTGAACGCTGCCTTGAGTACGGTAGGGCATACCGGAACTTGGGTCGATGACCCAAACGCTTCTGGAGATTTGACCGCTACTTTGGCTGGTGCAAACCTGTCAGGGCAAGTCGGATCGTTGAAGGAAGAATCCCCACGCCGTGATAGCTGGGGAGTGTCAAAACGCTCCGGTTTCTTGCAGGAGATTAAGAGTTCCTTCTAAGTCTTCTAAACTGCTTAGATCGATGTCAGGGGGGTTAATCTCCGAAATTGGTAATTGGTCATTGGGAGGGTCAATCCCCTCAATCAAGGGATATTCGCTATTCTCCTGGGCAAAGTGTTGTTGAGCTTCTGGCGTCAGCATGAACTCGATGAAGGATTCAGCCGCTTCGGGTTGGTCGCTACTGTCGAGAATGGCGACCCCAGCCACGTTAATCATCGATCCCACATCTCCCCTGGGATAATGATGAGCCACAGGGAAGTCCGCATCTTCAGCCTGGAAACGGGCTAGGTAATAGTTATTGACCAGGCCCACTTCAATTTCACCGCGACCGAGAGCTTCGATAATGGCAGTATTGTTGCCATAGACCTGAGCATTGTTAGCGACCATGGCTTCGAGCCATTCCCGCGCTCGTTCTTCCCCTTCATTTTCTCGTACGGCTGACACAAAGGACTGGAAGGAACCATTAGTGGGCGCCCAGCCAATCCGACCTGACCATTCGGGTTCTGTCATTTCCCAAATGGAGTCGGGGACATCTTCTTCAGCGAGCATATCGGTATTGTAGGCAAACACTCGGGCGCGTCCGGTAATGCCAATCCATTGTCCTTCTCGGGAACGGAATCTCGGATCGATTTGACTGAGCAAGTTTTCCGGGATGTCACGGGTTCGACCTTCTTGCTGTAGAGCGCCTAAAGCTCCAGCATCTTGGGCAAAGTAGATGTCTGCGGGGGAGTTTTCGCCTTCTTCTAGGATGGTGGCCGCCAGTTCAGCGGTGTCGCCGTAACGGACTTCCACGTCAATGCCTGTGTCAGCTTCAAAGCGATCGAACATGGGGCCAATCAGCTCTTCACCACGGCCCGAATAGACAACGAGGGTGGTCTCTTCAGTTGTGGTGGTTTCACCTTCTCCGTTGGGGCTGTCTTGGGGGCCACAAGCAATCAGCACGGTGCTGGTTGTCGCGGCTAACCCAATCAGGGTCATGATTTTTCGTCGTTTCACAAGATCCTCCAAACTCCTCACGGACGTGAGAGTTCATAAAAATTATCAATTGGTATTGTAGCAGTCAACACAAAATTACGATTACGTCGCCACCGACTCTTTGGGGACAGGATAGAGTGGCTGGTCGCTAAACCCTCAGCGCATCACTAGCCCATCACTGTAAATGCCCTTAAATTAGGAGTTTTAGGTTGCGGCACTCAACCACGTTAGGAGAGGGCATCGGTCGGTAGGCGGGTTAATTGCAGTTTTCCGTGGAAAATGATCCCCCGTGATAATTCAACTTAATGACACTAATTCTCATAGAGAGCTTTGTCAAGATGCGGGGGGCAAAATGCAGGGTAAGTCTGGCTGAAGGGGCTTAATTTCGACCCCGAGCGAGGCCACTAGAAGCACTTGAGCCACTTGAAAGGAAGCGAAAGCTGTCTAAATCGGGGAACTGACGGATAGCACTGTCAAGGGAGTTGCGAGGGGATTGACGATTGGCCAGCTTGCTATACAGGATTTCGAGGAAGGGGACGAGGTGCTGATAGGAAATAGAGCGTTCGGGAACAACCACCCCAGACGCGCCAGCGTTGAGGAACGCATCAGCGAGGGGATAGACACTGGCAGCACCGCTGACGACGAGTTTACCCCGCCATTGGCTCATTTGTGTAATATCTTGAGGAGAGAGGCGATCTTGGGGGCGGCGATCGCGGATTTTTTCAGCCTTAGACCATCCGAGAACGAGACCATCGCGATCGCCGTGGAGGGCCAAGTGAACCACATCAACGGACTCATCCCCGAGACATTTCTGCAACAAGCTACGATTGAGAAAGGTTCGTCGGTCCCAAATCCCGTCATTGCTATACACTTGGCAAGGAATACCGAGGCGTTCAAAGGCTTGGGAGAGCATTAGGGTTTCGGTTTGTTTGCGGATTTCGGGATTGCGACAAACTTCAAAGATGGCAACATTCATAACTCGACTTCCCTTGCTCCCCAGACAGCTTTAGTGGCATTCTATCAAACCAGCCTCTTTCGGGGGCGATCGCCACGAGAAGGCCCCCACAAAACTTCCCCTCTTGCCTTCTCCCCCCTCTTGCCTCTTGCCTATTGCCTCTTGCCTCTTGCCTTTTCTTCCCCTGTTCCCTATTCCCTGTTCCCTTCTTCTCCCCCATGGTTTACATCAAGGAAATCGAACTCACCAATTTTAAATCCTTTGGGGGAACCACCAGAGTCCCGTTCCGTCGGGAGTTCACGGTAATTTCGGGACCGAATGGTTCTGGGAAGTCTAATATCTTAGATGCCCTGTTGTTTTGTTTAGGAATCGCCTCGTCGAAAGGGATGCGAGCCGATCGCCTGCCGGATTTGGTCAATCAACAGCAAAATAAACGCAAATCGACGGTGGAGGCCAGCGTCAGTGTCACCTTTGATTTGTCCCCTGAGGATCGCTTGTGGCAACGGGTGCAAGCTAATGAAACTCCCGAAGAGACTCCCGAAGAGACTCCTGATGAGACTCCCAATCAGAACGCCTCGGAAGACAACTCAACACCACAACATCGAGATTGGCGGGTCACGCGGCGACTGCGGGTGACACGGTCGGGAGGCTATACCTCACAATATGCCATCAATGGTGAAGTCTGTACCCTGGGCGAGTTACATGAACAACTCAATGAGTTGCGCGTCTATCCCGAGGGCTATAACGTGGTGCTTCAGGGGGATGTCACCAGTATTATCTCCATGAACGCTCGGGAACGCCGGGAGATTATCGATGAGTTGGCGGGGGTGGCGGCCTTCGATCGCAAAATTGATCGGGCCAAAGACAAATTCGCCGAAGTCGAGGAACGCGAAGATCGTTGTCGTATTGTCGAGAAAGAACTGACAACCCAACGCGATCGCCTGGCCGCCGATCGCCTCAAAGCCGAACAATATCAACGATTGCGCCAGGAATTGCAAGAAAAACAAGCCTGGGCGCGGGTGTTACAGTGGCAACAATTGCGTCAACGCCAAGAACAGATTGGGGAACAACTCGCGGCCGGCGATCGCACTCGGGGAGAACTCCAGGAGAGTCTGGCCCAACTCACCCAGACTCTGAAACAGGCCAGCGATGAACTGGATCTGTTAAACCAGCAAGTGAAGGCCTTGGGGGAAGATGAACTCTTGGCCCGTCAGTCAGAATTAGCCCGTCAGGACGCTGAACAGCAGCAACGCCAGCAACGACAACAGGAGTTGCAACAACACTGTCAGGAATTGCAGACGGCGATCGCGCAAACCGAGACGGCGATCGCTCAAACCCACCAGCAACAGGAGCAACTGCGGCAACAACAGCAACTGCTCGAAACCGACCAACTGCCCACCCTACGGGAGTCACGAGAATTGGCTCAAGGGGAACTCGAACGAGCGCGAGAGTCCGCCAACGCCCTCGCCGATCGCGCCCAGGCCTGGGTCCAACAACAAACTCAACTGCGTCAACAAACCGAAACCCTCCTAGGAACCCTAGAACCCCAACGCACCGAACAGGCCCAACTTCAGGAACGACTGGCTCAATTGGGAGAACAACTCAGCCAACGAGAGACGGCGATCGCCCAACGAGAGAAGCAACTGCACGAGAGTCAACAAGACTATGACCAACTCCAGGAGTCCGAAACCAAGGCTCAGGAGCATTTGCAACAGCTCGAACGCACTAGCCAAGCCGCCGAAGAAGAATTGCAGATTCAGCAAGACACCCAAACCCGTCTCTTGCAGGAACAGCGGGACAAACAACGCCGCCTCGATAAGCTCGAAGCCCAAAACCAAGCCCTTCAGGAAGCCTCGGGCAGTTACGCCAGTCAAGTGGTGGAACAGTCAGGATTGAGCGGAGTCTGTGGGTTGGTATCCCAACTGGGACGGGTCGAGAGCGACGTGCAAATCGCCCTAGAAACGGCTGCCGGGGGACGATTGGGCTTTGTTGTCGTTGAAGATGATTTAGTCGCCTCTGCGGCGATTCAGCTTCTGAAAGAAAAACGGGCCGGGCGGGCGACTTTTTTACCCCTAAATAAGATTCGCGCCCCTCGGTTTCAGCGATCGCCTGAGGTGGAACGGAGTCCCGGTTTTATTGACTATGCCGTGAATCTGATTGATTGCGAGGAACGCTATGACAACATTTTTGCCTATGTGTTTGGCTCAACGGTGGTCTTTAACACCTTAGACAATGCCCGTCGTCTGTTGGGG
Organism: Phormidium lacuna HE10JO; assembly: GCA_900149785.2. Classification (GTDB taxonomy): domain Bacteria; phylum Cyanobacteriota; class Cyanobacteriia; order Cyanobacteriales; family Geitlerinemataceae; genus Sodalinema; species Sodalinema lacuna_A. The sequence continues at coordinate 79,496 of FSSI02000011.1, forward strand.
CAAGCGCGGATGGTAACCCTCGATGGGGAACTCCTCGAAGCCAGTGGGGCTATGACGGGGGGAAGTCAGCGGCGGGGATCGTCGCATCTGCATTTTGGCCATGTGGACACTGGGGAGTCGGCGGAAGTGAAGGGGTTGCGCGATCGCCTGCGACAGATTGGCGAGATTCTCGAACGCTGTGAGGGGGAGATTTTGCGCTGGAGTAGTGAACTCAAGTTGGGGGCGAAGGCTCTGATGGAGGCGAAACAGCAACATCGGGAATTGCAGTTACGCCGGGAACGACTGGGGCAAGATATTGAGAGTTTACAGCAGCAACAAGAGCAGGGGCGATCGCAACAAACGAGCCAACGTCAGGAACTCGACAGCAACCAGGCTCGTTTGACGCAACTGCAACAGGAACTCCCGCAACAGGAACAGCAATTGCAAGGTTTGCGAGAACAACTGGCGGAACTGGAGAAATCCCAAACCCACCAAGAATGGCAACAGTATCAACAAGAGATTCAACAGCGCGAAGAAATCCTGGCCCAACGCACCCGGAGTTTGCGAGACGCTGAAGAACGGTTGCGGGAATTAGTCCGTCAACAGGAGCGATTGGCGGAGAAAACCCAGGAACGTCAGCAGCAGTTGGGGGAACTTCAGCATCGCCGTCAGGAGATTGAGCAGCAACAGCAGCAACTTGCCCAGCAATTAGAGGCATTAGAGGCCCAGATGGCTCAGACTCGTGCCAGTTTTGCTGAAATTGAGGCCAAATTGGGGGAAGAGAAACAGGCCCGCGATCGCGCCGAAGCCCGACTCCGGGAATTGCGCGTCAGCCAACAACAAACCGACTGGCGTTTACAGAAACTCCAAGAAACCCAAGACGGGCGAGTTGAACAACTCCAGCAAGTGCGCGAACAACTGCGGGAACAAGAGCAAGAACTCCCCAACCCGCTCCCCGAGGTTCCCCCCCAACTCAAACTTGAGGCCTTAGACAAAGAACTCCGTAGCCTCGCCAAACGCATCGAAGCCATGGAACCGGTGAATATGTTGGCCCTAGAAGAATTTGAGCGCACCCAAGCTCGTTTGGAAGAACTGACTGAGAAACTGGCCATTCTGCAAGATGAACGGCAGGAGTTGCTATTACGCATTGAAAACTTCACCACCCTGCGTTTACGGGCGTTTAAAGAAGCCTTTGACGCAGTAAATGAGAATTTTGCCCAAATCTTCGCTGAACTGTCTCAGGGGGACGGACATCTGCAACTGAGCGACCCGGAGGACCCGTTTAATGGTGGGTTGAACTTAGTGGCTCATCCCAAAGGCAAGCCGGTGCAACGATTGGCCTCGATGTCGGGAGGCGAGAAATCCCTAACGGCCTTGAGTTTTATCTTTGCCCTACAACGCTATCGTCCTTCCCCGTTTTACGCCTTTGACGAAGTGGATATGTTTCTCGACGGGGCAAATGTGGAACGATTAGCTAAAATGATTAAAAAGCAAGCCCAAGCCGCACAATTTATTGTGGTGAGTTTGCGTCGTCCGACCATTGCCGCTGCTGCGAGAACCATTGGTGTCACCCAAGCGCGGGGTGCTTATACCCAAGTCTTGGGACTGACGTTGCAACAGCAACGACCCACAGAACACCAAGAATCTCTCTCGCCAGAGCGATCGGTCTGATAGTACAGTATATTAACCAGGATTCGACTCGTAGGATTCCATCTAGAATGACATCCGAACACATCCGTCAACGCTCCGATCTGTTAGGAACCCAAGTCATCACCCGCGACGGCGGGAGGCGGCTCGGAGTCGTCAGCCAAATTTGGGTAGATATCGATCGCCGAGAAGTCGTCGCCCTCGGAATGCGAGATAATATCCTGGCGGTGGCTGGGTTGCCCCGTTACATGCAGCTCGATCGCATCCGCCAGATTGGTGATGTCATCCTAGTCGATACCGACGAAGTCATCGAAGACGATCTCGATGTTGAGATGTACAGCACCATCATCAACAGCGAGGTGATTACGGAAGTCGGCGAACTCCTCGGTAAAGTGCGAGGCTTCAAGTTCGACACCCGCGATGGCAAAGTCGTCTCCATCATTGTCGCCTCGATTGGCATTCCCCAAATTCCCGAACAACTGCTGAGTACCTATGAACTCCCCATTGAGGAGATTGTCAGTAGTGGCCCGAATCGTCTGATTGTCTTTGAAGGGGCAGAAGAACGGTTGACTCAGTTATCCGTTGGCGTGATGGAGCGTTTAGGGTTAGGGAGTGCGCCCTGGGAACGGGAAGAAGAAGAAGAGTTTTACACCCCCACCGCTCGTCCCGAAAATCAGTTAGGCAGTGGGATTCCCACCGCTCCCCCAGAGCCACGCCGTCGGGCGGTGCAAGCTCCCGTCGAGCAGCAATGGGATGAAGACGAGTGGACGCAACCGGAACCCGAACCTCTCTACGAGCCAGAACCTGAGCCGGTGTATGTGGAGTACGAGGAGCCGGAGACGGAAAACTGGAGTGAAACGACACGCAATCCTTACGAGCCGCCCTATGAGCCGGAGCCGTACCGGGAGGAACAGGTGTATGAGGAAGCCGAGTATCCTGACTATTCTCAACCGGTAGAATACGAAGACATTGAAGCTGACGCTTGGTCTGAGGAAGAGGATTCTCGGGTGTATGACCCCCCGAAGGTCAATATCCCTCAGAAGAGCAAACAGCCGGAGTATGAGGAAGAGGCCGGATATTAGGGGTCCTCTCGTGTCATGGCTCCAGCCGTGACACGACTCCTGGATGCTCTAACTCCCTATTCACGGAGGCTAAGGGATTGAACTCAAACATTTTTACATCGAGTGGTATTGTTGCCATCCCCCTGCTGCTGTTCTCCATCCTGTCCCTCGCCTTAATCGCAGAACGCTGTTACTTTTGGCTCCGCATCTTGCGCCGACAGGATACGGTGCTGAAACGGATTTTTCAAGTCCTCGAATCGGATTGGTATTCTGCAATTAAGATTCTTAAAAGAAACGTGCAATTTCCCATTTGTCGCATTTTTTTAGAAGCCTTGGAATTAGAGGCGGCGACTGTTGAGGAGTTTCAAATTGCCCTAGAAACCGCCGCCCGAGCCGAGGTTCCTGTCCTACGGCGGTTTAATACGGTGTTTGATACGATTGTCGCTGTATCTCCCTTATTGGGGTTATTAGGGACGGTATTGGGGCTAATGACCTCCTTTGCCTCTCTGAGACTTGGGGATGTCAGCCAGAGTGATACCATCGGCGTCACCGGCGGAATTAGTGAAGCGCTGGGATCGACAGTATTGGGTTTGGTGGTGGCGATTGTTACGTTGTTATTTTCCAATGCCTTTCGGAGTTTTTACCGTCGTCAAATTGCCTTAATTGAAGAGTATAGCGGACGGTTAGAGCTAATGTTTAGGAAGCTAGAACGTCCGGCGGTTTCAAAGGCGGCGGTTTCAAAGGTTAAGCGGGATAGTTAGCATGGCTGATGTGACAGAAGTGTCCTGGCTCGTTCCCCCTCGTTTCCCCCTCGTGTCATGGCTCAAGCCGTAGGGGCGAAAAATTTTTCGCCCCTACAATTTTGTATCAAATGCAACAAATCACACCGTATATCCTGAAGACCCATCTTGATTGCTTTGACCTCCAACGCCAAGATTCGATGAAACTTTTAAACGACGATGTAGATGTCCCGGCACAAATTAACATTGTCTCGGCCATTGATGTCATTTTTGCAATTTTGGCATTCTTTATTATTTCGAGTTTATTTTTATCTCGAAATGAAGGATTACCCGTCAACTTACCCCAAGCACAACAGTCGGAAATACAACAAGACACCCGTATTACGGTTTCGGTGACGGCTGAGGGAGAGATTCGCGTCAATGATGAGGTGGTCACCCTAGAGACGTTACCCGAGAGCGTTGCGCGGGTGATGGAAGCCTCAGACAGTACTTTAGTGGTTTTGAATGCGGATGAGTCGATCTCTCATGGTCAGGCGATCGCCGTGATGGATCGCTTACGTCAGATTCCCAACCTACGGATGGCGATCGCCACTACCTCTCAATCCCCATCTGGACAGACATCAGAAGACTCTGGTCAATAATCATCATCCGCCTGGGATGTCAACTGGACATTGTCATACAGCACGGACAACTCCAGTTCAAAATCAAGACTCTCCAGCCGGAACCGTTCCCCCGCCTCATACTGAGCATAGCCCCACATCCGACCCTCATCACCTCGCCGGTAGAGTTCCACCGTCATCGACTGGGAATCGACTAACACATACTCCTGCACACTCGGAATTTGACGATAGCATTTTAGTTTTGTACTGCGATCGCCCGCCGCCGTACTCGGAGACAACACCTCTACAATCACCGTAGGATGTTTCACCGACCTTTGAGCCTGTAAATCCTCCGCATCACAAGTCACCACTAAATCAGGGTAAAAATAGCGTTCGTTCTTACTGTCCTCAACCTTGACATCAGACACATTCGCTCGACAGCCTCGTTCCCGCAAAAACGGCCTCAAGGCACTGTAAAAGTTGAGGGCAATGTCATTATGAGCAATGTCATTATCGACAATGTCATTGTGAGGAATAGTCTCCCCCATCATCGCTATAATTTCGCCATCGATGTACTCGTAGCGATAGTCCTGCTGGGCCTCCCAATCTAAATACTCTTGGGGAGTCAGGCGTGGGGGGAAATCCGGTTGGGCAATCATGGGGAGTCCTCCGTAGTGGATTCAGAGACGGTGTAGAGCGAGTCCAGACCCCTGAGGCCAGAGGTCTGGGCTATCTTCAATCTAGCAAATCCCTTAATGCAGGAAGTGGCGTACTCCCGTGAACACCATCACCACCCCTAACTCATTGGCTGCCGCGATGGAATCCTTATCCCGGATACTGCATTAAAAGTTTACAAAAGAACAGAACTATTTAGGAAAACCTCATCCCTAAACCCATCGCAAATAAACCACTAACCCCGGCAACAAACCCTACCCTGCCAGCGTTTCTGGGTCATCTAAACACTGCTATCGACTCTCCCGGACAATAGCGGTAAACCCGTCGTGCATCTGGGTCAAGTAACCACCCCAGTCGAGCGCCATTATCGAGGTTTCATCGCTTAGGTTTAAGGTGGAGTCTAGGTTAAGGGTAATCATGATTGATCGCTGTGGCTAAAGGTGAATCGGTTAAAGACTCAATTGAGAGCGATCGCGCGATCGCCTGAATTTTATGATTCCCTCCGATATCAAAAAATAGGTGCATCCACTCCGAAGCCGCAAGAGAACGTTGTGCAAGCCAAGGAGAGGGAGTCACTTGACCCCATCCCACAATCGTACCGAGATGTGTCGGTGTTTGAAGGTCTCCGTTGAAAGTTGGCTGCATTTGGATATCTAAGTGAATACAGCCATTGAGAATAAGTTTTAGGGGCTGATCCCCCGAGGCCACATCCGTCGTTATTTCCCGATCATTGAGGTTCCAGTAATAGTTCAGATGCAGGACATAATTATAAGGAAGCTGCCAACCCATGCCGAGTAATTCAGCTTCGGTAAAGTCATACTGTTGCCAGACCTCGTCAAATTGCATAATGTTTGGGAGGATTGAGAAAATTAGTTGGAAATCAGGAGAAAATGTGTTTCTCTCCGAGTGCCGGGTTGACCTAATTCATTCAGCGGTTGCTCACCCGGTCCGCCGCCCCCAGGACCATTATAAACTCGGGCATAACAGGTACCATCCGGTTTGGTCATGATTCTAACGCTGCATTGAGATCCGGGATTGCTCCAGATATGACCCTGACCACTTTTTGAGCCGCCCCGTGCTGCGATCGCAGTCCAAGCTGAAGCCATGAGTTTTGTTTCTAAGGTGGTTTTATCAATGCCTTCTATCAGGAGAGCAAGGACATCCAACGCGGTGATAAGACGATCAGAGGACATCGTTTAAGACATCGATTTCATTGAATCGATATACTCGTAGCGATAGTCCTGCTGGGCCTCCCAATCTAAATACTCTTGGGGGCTAAGGCCTGAAGGAAGATCCGGTTGGGCAATCATGGGGAGTCCTCCGTGGTGGATTCAGAGACGGCGTAGAGTGAGTCCAGACCCCTGAGGCGAGAGGTCTGGGCTATCCTCACTCTAGCAAATCCCTTAATGCAGGAAGTGGCGCACTCCCGTGAACACCATCACCACCCCTAACTCATTGGCCGCCGCGATGGAATCCTTATCCCGGATACTGCCCCCCGGTTGGACAATGGCCGTAATTCCCGCTGCGGCGGCTGAACGCACCGAGTCGTCAAAGGGGAAGAAACCGTCACTGGCGAGGGTCGCCCCCTGACAGCCCTCTCCTGCCTGTTCTAAGGCAATCTTAGCGGCACCGACACGGTTCATTTGTCCCGCACCAATCCCGAGGGTGGTGCGGTCTTTGGTGACCACAATGGCATTGGATTTGACGTGTTTACAGACCTTCCAGGCAAAGAGTAACTCCTCTAACTCCTGCGGTGTGGGTTGCTTTTCCGTCACCACTTGCCAATCTTGGGTCTGTTCGACTAAATCATCGGCGGTTTGGACGAGGAAGCCGCCAGCAATGGCTTTAAGGGTTTCCCCAGTTCCGACATTCAAATCAGCCAGGGTTAACACCCGTAACTTGGATTTCTTGGCTAACACCTCTCGCGCGGCTGCGTCACAATCGGGGACAATCACACATTCGAGGAAGGTTTTGGTCATGGCGGTGGCGGTTTCCGCATCCAGACAGCGGTTGAGGGCGACAATTCCCCCAAAGGCTGACACGGAATCGGCGGCGAAGGCTCGTTCATAGGCCTGCACCAGACTCTCCCCTAACGCTACGCCGCAGGGATTGGTATGTTTCAACACGGCGGCGGCGGGGGGTTGGTCGTCTCCGAGAAATTCGGCGATGATGCGTCGCGCCGCTTCTAAGTCGACGAGGTTGTTGTAGCTGAGTTCTTTGCCCTGTAACTTCTCCGCTGCACCCCAACCGCTGGGGGTCTGGCCCACTTGATACCAGGCGGCTTTTTGGTGGGGGTTTTCGCCGTAGCGGAGGGCTTGGATTTGACTGCCGGCGATGCCAAATTGCTCGGGGAGACTCTCGCTGTTGGCTTGTTGGTTGAGATAGGTGGCGATCGCCCGATCATATTGACAAGTATGCCAGAATCCCGCTGTGGCGCAATCCCGACGAAACTCGAAGGAGGGGTCCCCATGCTGACGCAGTTGCTCTAAATAGTCAGCATACTGGTTGGGGTTACAGAGAACCGTTAGATGTTGGAAATTCTTGGCTGAGGCCCGCAACATCGCCGGGCCGCCAATGTCGATGTTTTCCACGGCGTCGGCCAGGGTGACATCGGCTTTGGCAATGGTGGCCTCAAAGGGGTAGAGATTCACCACCACCAGGTCGATGGGGCGAATCTCGTTGGCTTCTAGGTCCTGTTGATGCTCGGGCAGGTCGCGACGGGCTAAAATGCCCCCATGAACACGGGGGTGTAGGGTTTTGACTCGTCCGCCGAGGATTTCGGGGAAGCCGGTATAATCCGAGACTTTGGTAACTGGGATTCCCGCCTCGTTTAAGACCTTGGCGGTCCCACCGCTACTGATAATGTCAAATTGAAATTCCTCGACGAGCGATCGCCCCAGGTCCACAAGTCCGGTTTTATCGGATACGCTCAGTAGTGCTAGACGCGCCACGATTTTGAGTCCTTTTTACATGATTCAACTCGTGTATTCTACCGGGGATGTTGCCCCAACTACACCGCTGCTGAGAGCTGAGTGGGCAGGGTTAGCCGGACTTGGGTGAGTTCTCCTGGCTGACTGTCAATGGTTAGAGTTCCCTGATTCAACTTGACAATACGTTTGACAATCTCCAAGCCTAAGCCAGAGCCTTGTTGTTCATAGAGTTTGCGATCGAACTGTTCATAGGCTCCCAACTGCTTAATCTGCTCGGGTTGTAAGCCACGACCGCGATCGCTCACCGTCACCTGCACCTGCTCCCCACTGGCCGTCAACTCGACCTTAACCGGGGTTCCCGCCTCTGAAAACTTGAAGGCATTATCCACCAATTCCTCTAAGATTTTAATAAACCAGGTTTCGGGCATCGCGACTGGGCTATCGTGCAGGGAAATCGCTAAGTCCTCAGCGCGATGGTGACGCTGCGCGATCGCCGTAATCCGGGCCGACACCGTTTCCGTCAGTTGCTCGGTTTGCCCGGTAAACAACTCCTGACTGCGTTGTACATCGTCCTTGAGCAGTTCCAATTGAGCGTACAGCAAGAAGTTCTGAATCGAGTGATAGAGTCGTTCGGCTGAGGCGCGAATCCCCATCCCCATGTCATAGACATCCTCTGGCTCGATATCCTCATACTCTTCACAGAGGAACGTGGCATAGCCGAGAATGCCGTTGAGGGGGGTCAATAACTCATGGGGGAGGGAACGAGTCAAATTCTGCCGCAGTTCCCCGAGACGCTGATTTGAGGACTGCTCCCAAAGTTGCTGTTTTTGCAATCGTGCCTCAACGGCCCCGATTAACTCCGTAATCGTAAAGGGTTTGGAGAGGTAATCATCGGCCCCTAAATTCATCCCCTCGCGCACTTGCTGCTTTTCGGCTTTCGCTGTGAGAAAGATAAAGGGGACTGTTTGAAACCGCTCCTGACTGCGCAGATACGATAACACCCCATAGCCGTCAAGTTCCGGCATCATGATGTCACAGATAATCAGGTCAGGGGCGGTTTCCTGGGCGCGTTCTACGCCAATCCGTCCATTGGGAGCGGTGAAGACGGTGTGGTCGGCTTCCGAGAGGATTTCGGAAATAATTTCACAAATATCTTGCTCGTCTTCAATAACTAGAATTGTTGCCATAGAAGGTTTTCTCTGCGCAATTGCAAAACGGGGGACTAGAACAATCGGGAGGGGTTGAAAAATCCGAGATATACAGCCTGGCCGCTGGCTCAAGTATCCACGGGGGAGTGCTAACTCGATCGCAGCAGTTGACTTAACTCGATCGCCGGCAGGGGACGGTGGAAGAAATACCCCTGTCCCTGATCGCAGCTAAGTTGTTGTAAACAGGCTCGCTCCTCGGGGGTTTCGATCCCTTCGGCGATCGCCCTCAGGCCAATTTTATGGGCCATCTCGATGACCGCCTCGGTAATAATGGCATTTTTGCGGTGATGCTGTATACCGGCCACAAAACAGCGATCAATCTTGAGCATATCAAAGGGAAATCGTTGCAAATAACTCAGGGAAGAAAATCCTGTACCAAAGTCGTCGATCGCAATGGAAATCCCCAAGGCTTTGAGTTGATTGAGGATGCGCACACTGGCATCGGGATCGCGGACTAAACTGGTTTCTGTCAGCTCCAATTCCAAGGATTCGGGTTTACGGTTAAAGCGACGCAGAATTTGGACGAGCCGTTGGTAAAACTGGGGATCTTCAAATTGCCGGCCCGAGAGATTGATGGCGACACGGAGGGGAGGCAATCCCTGAGCTTCCCAAAGCTGGGCCTGATGACAGGCGGTTTCTAAAACCCACTCCCCCAGGCGGATGATCAGATCACTCTCCTCAGCGATGGAAATAAAACGATCAGGCGGAACTGAGCCTCGCTGGGGATGATACCAACGCATCAGGGCTTCAACGCCGTAAATCTCACCGCTGTCGAGGTAGACTTGGGGTTGATACACCAGTAGCAATTCAGAGGTTGAGTTGGAGTGGTCTAAAGCCGATCGGAGATCTCGCTCTAGGGCCAGGCGATCGCCGCGATCGCCTGATAAGGCCCCACTATAGACCTCAACGGCGGTTCCTCCCGAAGACTGAGCCTTCTCTCGCGCCTGTTGGCTATGGTGCAAGAGGGGATCGAGTTGTTGAGCATCCCGAGGATAGAAGGCAATTCCCAGGTTCAGTTGTAGTACGATATCTCCTGGATTGAGTGGAATCGGTTGACTGAGGTGATGAAAGAGAGCTTCAACTTGCGCTTGAGCCTGATACCGAGAACTGACTGGGGGCAGAACTAGCACAAATTCGTTGCCATTGAGACGGGCCATCAGAGGCGAGTCTTGTGTAAAGAACTCTTGCAGCCGCTGTGCGAGAACTTGCAGACAGTGATCTCCGCTGCTGTAGCCCAATTCCGCGTTAATCTCTCGTAACCGCTCCACCCCCAGACAGACTAGGGGAACTAAGCTAGACGCATCTAGGGGCTGGAGTCGTTTAAGAAACCGCTCAAACTCCTGTCGTAGTGTCAGTTGATTGAGTAACCCCGTTAGCTGATCCTGACTCAAGACTTGACTTAAACGTTCTTTGGCCTGCTCAAGTTGCTGTTGATAATGGCTTTGAGTTTGTCGGAGTTGCTCCTGGTGTCGCCGTGCGAGAATTGCCTGTCTTTTCAGCCGCATCCGCACGGCGGCTAACAGTTCATCGCGGGTAAAGGGCTTGGTGAGATAGTCATCTGCTCCTAAATCCATGCCCACTCGGAAGTCGAGGCGATCGGCTTTGGCTGAGAGGAAGATAAAGGGAATCTCATCAGTGATGGGATTGTCTTTGAGTTGGGCCAGGACACCATAGCCATCTAACTCCGGCATCATAATGTCGCATAAAATCAAGTCGGGCTGCTGACGTTGGGCCAGTTGATAGCCCAGATAACCATTGTCAGCCGTCAGTACGTCGAACTTCTCGGTGGTTAACAGCTCACTGAGAATTTCTCGGACATGAGTTTCATCTTCAATCACGAGAATCGTCGTCATATACCAGAGATTGGGTAAGGGGCAGCAGGACGGTAAAGGTGGAACCAGACCCTTCTTCGCTCTCCACGGTAACCTGTCCGCCATGAAGATTGACGGCATTTTTCACGATGGATAAGCCCAGTCCTGTTCCTTGTATGTTAGCGGCATTTTTCCCGCGATGGAATGAGGTAAATAAATCCGCTTGATCGGCTTCGGGAATGCCAATTCCATGATCTCGCACCTGGAACAGGATCTGATTTTCCTCGGTTTTTAAGTAGACCTCGATCGCCGAATCTGCGGCGGAGTATTTGAGGGCATTCGAGAGCAGATTCGAGAGAATTTGTGAGACTAAGGTCTGATCTAAATAAATATCACTGGCGTGAAGGTCATGGCTGAGTTCAATGGTGCGATCGCGATAGGTTTTGCTGAGGACTTGCTCGATCGCACCCTCGAAGAGTTCCAGGATATTGACGAGGCTAGGGGAAAAGGCCAGTTGTCCGGCTTCGGCTTGACCGACGGTTAGGACATCATTGAGCAGGCGCGTCATGTGATCGACGGTGTCATGGATGCGATCGAGATACCGCTCTCGTTTGTCCTGAGTCCAATTTTCACCATAATGTTTGAGCAGTTCGGTGGAGCCGAGAATGGTGGTTAGGGGGGTCCGAAATTCGTGGGAGGTTAGGGTGATAAATCGGGATTTGAGGTCGTTGAGTTCCCGCGCGGCTGAGAGGGATTGTAATAACTCGGCATTACTCCGTTGTAGCTCGGCGGTTCGCTCTTCAACAATACTTTCAAGTTCGTGGTTGAGAGCGGTCAAGGCTTGTTGATTGAGATAACTCTGGGTCATGTCTAGGGCGGTTCCCACCAACCCGAGGATGGCACCACTGTCATCGAGTAAGGGTTCTAGGGTCAGATCGTAATAGTGAAAGATACCGTTTAAGGTCACAGAGATGTCTTGGCGGCTTCCCTGCTGCTGCTCTAAGACGCGCCGCTCCATCGCCTCCCAGGCCTTCGCATCTTGGGCTGAGAAGAGGTCATGATTGGTATGCTCTAAAATTTCTTGGGGATCTAAGCCAGGAAAGCTTTTATAAATCCAGGTGTAGCGCAACTGGCAATCTTTGCGAAATACGGTGATGGGAAGATGATTCAGGGCAATCTCAAAGGGACTGAGGGGGCCGAAGGTCTCCGAAATTTGGGGTAACTCGGGTAAGTTTAAGAGGGCTAAACTCGGTAAGACTCCCAGACAGTGTTGCTGTGAGTCCAACAGCAGTAGGAAAGGATGCGCTTTGGCGGCTTCGTACAGGGCCGGGGGATGGTTGAGCAGAGCCGGGGCAATCACGGCTTCTCCGGGGGTAATGAGGCGGGAGACGGGGATTGAGCGGGGATCGTTACCCTGGGCCAGAACGGCGATCGCCTCGTCGGTGGTGAGCAATCCTAGACAGCGATCGCCCTCAACGATACAGACATACCCCGAGTGCAGAACATCTCTGGCGGAACTCGAGGCCGGCGACTGAGTCATCTTGACCCGAAACTGCCCCCAAATCTCGCTCAGGGGGGTTTCTGGGGAGATGGAGGGGGGATGGCGATCGAGGAATTGAGCAATGAATTCTGGAAAGACGTTAAGTGTCGATGACATGAATGCGATTGACCTATTCGAGACAAGACCCGGCCGCTGGCTGACCTCTGCGGCTCTAGTCAACCTCAATCCTCGCGTCCTAGTATTTGGGAGAGTATTCGGGAGAGTATTCGGGAGAATCATCCCATCGTTTTGCGCCCCAAGTCGCGCCCAACCGGGAGGACAAGATTGACCCCCACCCTAGCGTCACTATACCATACAATGCTTGAACTCTCTGCCAAAGCCTGACCCCCAACCCTCGGGGCTGAGACGGCGATCGCCCCTCAACTCTAACGTCCCGTTGATCCCAGTTGCAAAAAACTTGACAAATTATGAAACTTGTGGTAGAAGGCTGGCGTTTTGTCCCTCACTCCTTTGCGGTGGCCAATCAACATCAACTCTTAGAATTGTTACGCCGTCCTCAGATACAGGTCTTTCATCGGGACTTGCCCTATTTAGATCACACCTGGGAACCGCAATCGGGACTGTTTACAGCGGCTGAGGAACAGCAGTTAGGACAAATTCCGCCGCCGCCATTACATCTGCGGGCTGATGCTACTCTACGGATGGTGATGCCCTATGATTTATCGGACTCGGACTCCCGGAGAACCTATGTTTTTGGCACGACGGAATGGCGGATTGTGCAAAAAGCCATGCTAAACATGATGGGAATTGAGGATTTTGCGCAGGCTCATCAAGACTCCCAAACGGTGATTATTACCCCATCCCAGTGGTCTCGCGATGGCTTTCTGCGAGCGGGTGCGGTTCCTGAACGGGTGCGGGTGGTTCCTCATGGGGTCGATACGGCTGTGTTTCACCCCGCAGCGGCGGCGGAACGTCAACGATGGCGGCAACAGTCGCAACTCGAGGGCTGTTTTGCCTTTCTCAATATCGGGGTCATGACCTGGAATAAAGGCTTACGGATGCTCCTGAAAGCCTTTGCTGAGGTGACGCACCGCTATCCTCAGGCGCGATTAGTCCTCAAAGGCAGTGATGCGATTCGTAACTCTCGTAAGTTTGTCCTCGAAGGCCTTGAGGAGATGTTAACCTCCCAGGAGCGCGATCGCGTCATACCCCGCCTAGCCTATATTGGCCGCAGTCTCTCAACTCAGGAGTTAGCCCAACTCTATCAAACCTGTGATGCCTATATTTCTCCCTATTTGGCAGAAGGCTTTAATATGCCGGTTTTGGAAGCTGCCGCTTCCGGGCTACCGATTCTCTGCACCAAAGGCGGCTCAACGGATGATTTCACCGATCGCCGTTTCACGCGCTACATTGACAGTGAACTGAAACAGGTCGAATGGGATCACGAAATCCGAGACTATCTGCATCCGAGTTTAGAGCATACGGTGGCCCTGATGAGCCAACTCATCGAAACCCCCAGCTTCGTCAAACAGGCGCAACGTACCGCCCCAGAGTGGGTGCAACAGGGCTTTACTTGGCAGCATATTATCGATCGCCTCTTGGCCGTGATGGAGGCGTGAGAGCAGTGTCTGGGGCGGCTTAGGAGGGCTCAATGGGGTGACGGGGAAGCAGAATCTGGAATATCGATCCCTGCTCCCGATGGGGATGGACTTGAATGGTTCCCTGATGGCCTTGAATCACCATTTTACAGAAGGCTAACCCCAAGCCAATTTGGGAGATATTCGCCATCATGGTTCCAATTTCATATTTTTCAAAAATCTTCTCCCGTAACTCGTCCGGGACACCTGGTCCCGCGTCAATCACCTCAATTTGGATCTGTTCTGGGTTTAACTCCGTCACCGTCACGGTGATTTGCGTCCCTTGAGGGGAAAATTTAATGGCATTTGATAGGAGATTATCTAACACCCGCTGAAAGAGTGCTACATCTAGCTCAAGGCCTGTAACTGGACGGTCAAGACCTTGACTCACCAAGGAGAGGTGTTTTTGAGCGGCGATGGCCTCAAATCGGGTTAAACAGGATTGGACTAACTCCCCAATATCTACGGAACTATAGGTGAGGTTCAACTGTCCCGCTTCCGTCAAGGTCACTTGCAACAACTCCTCCACCAACGTTTGCACTGATTTAGCCAGAGAATAGACCGTTTCTAGGCGATGCAGGCGTTTCGCTTCGGGATAGTTGGGACTGCGCAGAAGTTCCAAACCGAGCAAAAGACCGCTGAGAGGATTCCGAACATCATGAAGAATCATTTTAACGAGATCTTCTCGTAATTGTAGTAATCCCTGTAACTCGTCATACTGATACTTTAGCCTCAGCATTGACTTCACCCTAGCTCGTAATTCTAAGCCATTCACAGGCTTGCCAATAAAATCATCGGCGCCGGCTTCGAGGCAGCGTGCCAAGTTATCTTTAGAACTTAACGCCGTCACCATAATAATCGGCACTCTGCGCCAATTCGGCATCCCTTTTAAGCGGCGACAAATTTCGATACCATCGACGTCAGGCATCATCACATCCAAGAGAATTAAATCGGGGTTATAACTCTCCAGAGAGGACAGTGCAGCGGGTCCACTGGCGGCATAACTAACTTGATAGTCTTCTTGATTTAATAAAGCATCAATCACATCAAAGTTATCCGGTTCATCATCAATCACAAGGATAGCAGCGGTCATAAAGCATCTCCTAGGGGGGTATAGCTAAGATTTTGAGCCAACTAACATTCGTTCAATTCGTTGCACGAGTTCTCTTAGTTTAACAGGTTTAGTGAGATAATCGCTTGCTCCGGCGGCCAAACAGCGATCGCGATCGCCCTGCATGGCTAAGGCCGTGAGGGCTAGTATGGGAACTCGCTCCAGGTCTGAGTTTTGGCGAATCAGTTGGGTTGCCTCTAACCCATCCATTCCTGGCATTTGAATATCCATCAGAATGATGTCGGGTCGTTCTGAAATCGCCAATTTTACCGCCTCGACACCATTTTTGGCAACCAAAAGCTGATAGCCTTTAGCTGTTAGATAACTGGCTAAGGTGTTTAAACTAGCCTCATTATCTTCTGCCACCAAAATCACAGGAGAGATGTTGTCATTTGAGGTAGACTTTACCGGAGAGGGAGTCGAAGAAGAGGAGCCTGAATCGGAGGCGATCGCCGTCCGGTAGGGTAAAGTAAAGCTAAAGCAACTCCCCACTCCTACCTCACTGGTTAAGGCAACGTTGCCCTGATGGAGTTCCACAATACGCTTCACCAGAGCCAAGCCTAAGCCCGTTCCTTCATATTGGCGATTTAAGGCACTGTCAATTTGCACAAAGGGTTGAAAGAGTTTTTGGATATTCTCTGGAGAAATCCCAATGCCTGTATCTTGGACAGCAAAACAAAGGTCTGATCGTTCTTCACGAGACTGGCTCATGACTTCCGTAACGGTGAGGCGAATTTCTCCGCCCTCTAGGGTAAACTTAACAGCATTATTAAGAAGGTTGATTAAAACTTGGCGGATTCGTCGTTCATCGAGAATAACTGGTGATAGATGGCACGGAACATCTAAGCATAAATGAATGCTTTTTTTAAACGCCTGTTGCCGTATGAAGGCTAAGCTGGATTCACAGAGGTAGGAAATGGAAGTTGGGGAGCAGTCTAGCTCAATCTGACCCGATTCAATTTTGGCAACATCCAAGATATCATTGATGAGGGCGAGTAAATGGGTTCCACTCCGTTCAACAGTTTCTAACGCCTTTCGTTGTTTGTCGTTAATATCCCCAAAAACCTCATCTTGCAGGGCTTCCGTCATCCCCAAAATGGCGTTGAGGGGGGTGCGAAGTTCATGACTCATATTGGCGAGAAACTCATCTTTTAAGCGAGTCGCCCGAATGAGTTGTTCATTGGTATAGGATAACTGTTCTTCGGCTTGTCGGCGTTTCCCATCGAGGCGATAGCCTTCGATGAGGTTACTACAGGTGACTAAAAATGGGGCGAGATAATCGATGATATCCTGATTATAGCCTCCCGCTCGGTTGGCAATACCCACGAGTCCCATTAACGTATTGCCTTGAAAAAAGGGCAGTCCTAAAAAGCTATTCAAGGGTGGATGTCCTGCGGGGGTTCCACCGCGCCGCGAGTCCGTGGTGGGGGAGTTAGAAATTACCGGTTTGCCGGTCATTATGACCGCTCCAAACAGAGTATTCATATTCTCGAACTCCATCCCTTGCTGATAATTGTCGTCATAAAATTGGCGTGTCGCGGCATCCCAAGCAACATTGGTAATGCTATGGGTTCTCAAATAAGGGACTCCACTCATTTTGAAGAGGGTTTCCTCTAGGTAAGCACTGCCATCATCGCGAAAGAGAACTTCACCAATAAAACCATATTCACTCTGAGTTAATTCCAACAGTTGCGCCAGCAAGTCTTCAAAAATGACGAGACGATTGGTGGCTGTAATAAATTGAGATTGGGCTTGACTAATGGTTGAGAGGAGCGCGTTACTGCTTTTGAGGGCAATTTCAGCCGTTTTGCGGCCGGTGATGTTAAAACGAACCGCTAAAAATTGCACCGGTTTACCCTGATGGTCTAAAAACGGCACGATGGTACTATCAACCCAATAGATGGAGCCATCCTTGGCCCGGTTACAGACTTCTCCCCGCCAGACTTTTCCCTGTAAGATCGTTGACCATAACTCTTTAAAAAACGATCGAGGATGATATCCTGAGTTCACGAGGCGATGGGTTTGACCGATCAGTTCCTGACGAGGGTAACCCGAAAGTTGTAAAAATCGATCATTGGCATAGGTGATGACTCCATCGGGATTGGTAATGGCAACGATCGCCGATTCATCGAGAGCTAATTTAAAGGCAGTCAGTTGTTGCAGGAGTTGTTGATTTTCCTGTTCAGCTTGTTTGAGATCCGTGATATCTTCAGCAATGCCGGCAATGCGATAGGGCTGTCCTTGGTCGTTTAAAATGGGGAAGGCGCGATCGCGAATCCAGCGAACCTCACCGTTGGGACGCAAAATGCGATATTCTTCGTCATATTGCCCTTGGATTTGTTTAGGAATGGCGGCCAAAACCCGATCGCGATCGCCCGCGTGCAAACGCTCCGCCCAGACGGCTGGGGTAATAAACAGTTCCTGTATCGGTCGCTGCCAGATGCGCTCATAGGCGGGACTAATATAGATGGGTTGGCGGCTATCACAATGAAGAATCCAAAAGACGGCATCTGCGACATCGGCTAATTGTCGGAACTTTTCTTCACTTTCTCGCAGGGCCTCTTCTGTGCGTTTACGCTCCGTAATATCTCGACAGACGCAAATCAATAAGCCTTCATCGATTTGAGAGAGGGATAATTCTAAGGGAAAAGACCGACCATCTTTGCCTAGGGCTGTTGATTCCCCTTGCCAGGTTCCCTGACAGTCCAATTGGGGGAAAATTTCAGCATCAGCGCGAGGAATTTCCTCAGAGGTAAATAAGCGTTGCCAGGATTGGCCAATGAGTTCTGAGGGGGAATCATAGCCAAAAATCTGACAATGGGCGCTATTTAAATAGATGTAGTGATGATCCTGAAGAATAGCAATGCCATCGATCGCCGTTTCCATGGCCACCAGTTGCCGCTTGAGGATGGTTTCATTGTGTTTGCGATCGCTAATATCCACCACCACACAGACACAACTGCCATCATTTAAGGACAAGAGCGCCACCCCGATTAACACCCACACGGCATGGCCATCCCGGTGCAGATAGACTTTTTCCCAAGGCTGAACGCTCCCCGACTCTTGTAACATCTCCATCGCCTTGAGATCTAAATCTCGGTACTCCGGGGGAGTGATCTCAGCCCAGTTTAAGCGTCCCTGCTCCAAATCAGCTCGGGAATAGCCCAACATCTGTAAAAAGTGATCGTTGGCGTCGCTAATTTGACCGCTAAAGTCAGTAAACATCATGCCAACCACGTTCGCCTCGAACACGCGACGGAAGCGGGTTTCACTTTCTTGTAAGCGGATTTCGGCTTCTTTGCGCTCGGTAATATCAAAATTGATGCCAATGAGACTTTCCGGCTCCCCTTGAGCATCACGAATCAGGGTTCCCGAGGCTTTGAGGTAACGCACAGTTCCATCTCGGTGCAGAATCCGCAATTCGCGATTATAGTCAAGCTCTCCAGACATAACCTGTTGGCCGAGACATTCAATCTCGGGGCGATCGTCGGGGTGGAGTCGATCGAGCCACATCTCATAGGATAGGGGACCGGCTAAGGGAGACAATCCGTAGAGCGGATACATACGTTCATCCCAGATCATCCGTCCTTCCTGGAGATGCAACTCCCAGCAGCCGATCGCACTGGAGTCGAGAGCAAGGTTTAAACGTTGGGAGAGCTGGTCTAATTCATGGCTTTGCTGTTGCTGCAATTGCTCGATCGCAAGGTTGGTTTGTTGATAACAAAGGGCTTTCAGCAAACTCTCATGGGTGATCAGGCCCCCGAAGCGATCGCCTTCATCGAGCAGTAGCACCGCTTGCTTTTGCTCCTGGTGCAGCCGTTGGCAGAGACTCCAGAGATCTAGTAACTCTGATTCTGGTAACCGTAAAGGCTGCTGCGTGATCAACTGCCACAGTGGTGTGTCGTTCTCTCGTTCTTGCAGAATCGCTTCGAGGAAATCCCCTTTTGTCAGGACTCCCAGGGGGCGATCGTCATCTAATATGACCCAAACGTCTGACCCAGAGTCTGAGGCATTTGTTGCCTCGTGCAAAGGCAAGTCCTCCAATGTGGGATCGGGCTGGGGGGTCATACCCTTCAGGTGGGTAATCGCCTCTTTAAGAGAGATGTTAGACCTTAAGGTTGGAGGATTTCTAAGGATGGCAGTCCTAAACATAACGTCCATGAGATACCTTTTTTTCTCTTAAAACTGGAGTTGGATCTCACGCTGTCCCCAACCAGGGCTATTATAGCCAATTTTTAGGGCGCTTTCTCTCGAAATGCACCTAGTCTTAGCACTAGGATCAACGAAGATGCACGACTTTAGAGTTCAGCACAGGTCGGGAAGTGGCTCTAGGTCTACGATTGCGTATTTTCCGAGTTCTTCTATCAGCAAAGATGAGCGAGTCTACGTAATTTCAACGAGTGAGCATCTCCTTAAACCTGGATATTCGACCGTTCTAAGAGTGCCTCAATCCGGGCCACCAAATGTTTCAACTTGACTGGTTTACTGAGATACTCATCAGCTCCAGCTTGCAAACATCGCTGCTCATCGGACTCTAGGGCCATAGCAGTCAGGGCAATGATGGGAATATCCGATCCCCAGGACTGTTGACGAATCCGCAGCATCGCCTCTAAACCATCCATCCCCGGCATCTGAACATCCATAATAATCAAATTCGGCTGTTGCGCTTGGGCCTGCTCAATCGCTTCAGCGCCATCTTTAGCCAGTCGTAATTGATAGCCTTTCGCGCTCAAATAACTAGAAATGGTCTGGATATTAGCCGGATTATCCTCCGCTAATAAAATTAAGGGGGATGACTCCAAGTCTGAGGCGCTCAGGGAATCGTCTGACGTATCAGGAGGGGTTAGACTGAGAGACCAACTGGCGGTTTTCATGGGGAGCGTGATGCTGAAACAACTCCCCACCCCAACTTGGCTGGTCACCCCCACCTCACCGCCGTGCAGTTCCACTAGGCGCTTAACGAGGGACAGGCCCAGTCCCGTTCCCTCAAATTGCCGGTTTAAGGCGCTGTCGATTTGTACGAAGGGTTGAAAGAGTTTGGGGAGATGTTCTGCGGCGATGCCAATTCCGGTATCTTGGACAGACCAGCGCACCGCCGTCACTGAGGCGGTCAAGGAGGGGGACGATGTATGGTTTAGGGGTTCGACTTTCAGGGTAATTTCCCCTCCCTCTGGGGTGAATTTAACGGCATTATTGAGTAAGTTAATCAGAACTTGACGCATTCGTCGCTCATCGAGGAGCATTCGGGGGACGATGGGGGAGAGGTCAAGCTGAATGTTAATGTCTTTGCTTAAGGCCTGTTGTTTAACAAAGCTAACACTGGCTTCACACAGGGACGCGATCGCCGTGGCTGAGAGATTGAGTTCAATTTGACCGGATTCAATTTTGGCGACATCTAAAATATCGTTAATTAAGGCCAACAGATGGCCGCCACTACTTTCAATGGTTTGCAGTGCATGGCGTTGAGCGTCGCTGACGGTACCAAAGACCTCTTCTTGGAGAGCTTCAGTCATGCCTAAAATGGCATTGAGGGGGGTGCGTAGTTCATGACTCATGCTGGCCAGAAATTCGTCTTTGAGCCGTGTGGCCCGTAGTAGTTGTTCGTTACTCTCTTTGAGGGCTAATTCTGAGCGTTTGCGATCGGTGATATCTAAGTTAATCCCCACGAGACTGACTGGCTCTCCCACGTCATCCCGTCGCACCCGAGCCGAGCTTTTTAGGGTGCGAACGGCCCCATCTTCTCGACAAATTCTAAATTCTAAATGAGAATCTTCATCGGTGCGTAACATCTGTTCAACGGTCTGTTCAACACGGGGGCGATCGTCAGGATGTACTAATGACAACCACCTAGGGTAATCGAGGGCTGTTCCTGGCGCGACACCATAGATGTCATAGATGCGCTGATCCCAGACTAAGGAACCATCTTTGAAACTCGCTTCCCAACAGCCAATGGAGCCAGATTCGAGGGCCATGGTTAAGCGATCAGACAACTCTTGCAATTGAGCCTCTCGTTTTCTTAACTGTTTGGTGCGTTTGTTGACTGTTTTTTCTAGGTTTTGATTGAGGCGACGCAGTTGTTCTTGACTGCGTTGGCGTTCCCGTAATGCGGCTTGGCGATCGCGAATATCACGAATCATCAACAGCACTTCCTCGGGACTGTTTTTAATCACCCGCACCTCTTCTTCAATCACCACTGAATTTAAGGTAAAGCTTTGTTCAAAAACTTGTAACTCTCCCGTTTGTAAGGCTGTTTTGATGACCTGGCGAGTCTGTTGCGCTAATTTCGCCGGTAAAACCGCTTCAATCAGCTGTCCTCGCCGACTGAGTGGGTCTACTTCCTGTTTGGCTGTTGGCACATCGGCGACAACTGGGCGATAAATCCCATCCGATTTAACCCGAAACATTAAATCCGGAATTGCCGCTAAAATAGCACGATTTCTCGCTTCACTTTTCCAAAGTGCCTGTTCGGAGGCTCGGCGTTCTACTCGGATTTGTCCCTCACGAATCTCGCGGCGAATTGCCTCACCTAAACGCGTTAGATTGCCCTTCATGATGTAATCATTGGCTCCTGCTTTCATCATGCCGACGGCAGATTTTTCGCCAATGGTTCCTGAGACGACAATAAAGGGAATATCTAACTCAAATTCCTGGAGGATTTTAAGGGCTTCAGGGGCTTCAAACCCCGGTAAATGATAGTCAGAAATAATTAAATCCCAGGCGGATTCTGTTAAGGCTTGACGCAGGTCTTCAGCGGTCTGAACTTGTTGATAATTAAGTTGAAACCCCTCCCGTTTTAAGGCACGAGTCAGTAAAATAACATCATCATCTGAGTCTTCAATAAAGATAAACTTTAAACCATTACTCATTGTGATCAACCTATAACTAGACAACTCATTGCTAAGGAGGGGGATCATTGACCAGAGTCCAATATAAGCCCAGTTGGGACACCGCTTCGACAAAGTGTTTAAAATCTACCGGTTTCCGCACATAGCTATTGGCACCCGAATCGTAGCTCTCGATAATATCACGATCTTCACTAGATGAGGTTAAAATAACAACAGGCAAGGTCTTGGTTGTCGGGTTGGCGCGAATCTGTCGCAGAACTTCAAATCCGTCTAATTTTGGTAATTTTAAATCCAATAATACTACGGTTGGCAAGGGTTTTAACTCAAAAAGGAGGGTTAAGGCTTCTTCTCCGTTGCGGGCAATCAACACCGAATTGGTAATCTTTGCCTTCCGCAGTGAGCGTAGGGTTAACTGCTCATCATCGGGGTTATCTTCAACCAGGAGAATAGGGCGCAGCGACGGAGTCATAACTCGATTTTTGTCTCTTATAAGTTCGTAGGTTTTAAGTGCGAGTTTTAAGTGCGAGTTTTAAGTGTGGGTTTTAAGTGCGAGTTTTAACTGTAGGGCGACTTAATTAAAAACAGATGACAGGAACTATCAAGGGATGATAAAATAAAAAGTTGCCCCTTGCCCCACTTTTCCATTTGCCCAAATCAGTCCTCCATGACGTTGAACAATACGGTGAACGGTCGCTAGACCGATACCTGTCCCGGGAAATTCCTGGGTATCGTGGAGACGTTGGAAGACTCCGAAGAGCATTTTACTGTACTTCATATCAAAGCCCACTCCATTATCGCGCACAAAATAAACGGGTGCATTGAGGAGGGACGGGTTGAGGGTTTCTGCTGCGATATCGAGAGAAGACTCTTGCCAGAACTCCGGGTTGTTTTTTAAGATGTCCTGGAGTGAGGACTGTCGGCCGACCTCAATTTGCGGCTGAGGCTGATGATGGGTGAATTTCCAGGCGTTTTCTAGGAGATTGGTTAACATCATCTCTATCAAGGAGGGGTCGCCGTTGAGAGTCAACTCGGGTGCAATCTGTAGCTTGACGGGTTCGCCTGGATAGGCCTCTTGAAGTTGGCGGGCGATCGCCCCGGCCAACTCCGACAAATTCACTGTTTGTGGTTCAATGGTGACACGGGAGACGCGAGATAGACGCAAGAGATCATCAATCAGCTGACTCATGCGGCTGACATTGCGGCGAATACGCTCAAAGTAATCCTGCGCCTCTGCATCGAGGTGTTCGCCGTAGTCTTCGACGAGGGCCTGACTGAAGCCGTCAATGGCCCGCAAGGGGGCGCGTAAGTCATGGGAGACGGAGTAGGCGAAGGCTTCGAGTTCTCGATTGGAGGCTTCGAGTTGAGCGGTGGTTTTGAGTAGATGCAGTTCTTGCTGTTTGCGATCGCTGATATCTAAAATGGTCCCCATAATGCTGACGACTTGACCGTTTTCATTCAACCCCGGTTCTCCCCGGGCCTGAATATAGGAGAGATGGCCATCCTCATGGAGAACCCGACATTCTAAATCATAGGCTTCTCCCTTCTGGAGTGCCCGTTTAACGACGCGATCATGTTCGGGGCGATCGTCGGGGTGATAGATTTGCAAGAGTTTGTCATAGTCTGGCGGACTGAGGGTGATATCCTGACCTAAAATACGAAAGACTTCCTCAGACCAGGTAATTTCCCCTGTGGCCACGTCAAATTCCCAACTCCCGAGATGGGCGATGCGTTGCGCGGCTTGTAGGTGAAGTTGCCATTTTTTCAACTCCCATTCTAGGTGTTTACGAGAGGTGATATCCTGGGCGTTGGCGTAGATGAACTCACCATAGGGTTGAGCGTACCACTCGACCTGGCGATAGTTCCCTTGTCGATCACGATAGCGATTGACAAATCCCTCAATGGTTTCTCCTCGGTTGAGTTGGTTCATGGCGGTGAGGGTGGCCGGGTGATCTTCGGGATGCACGAAGTTGAGGATGGGTTGACCGATTAGGGTGCGGCGGGGATATCCGAGAACCTTCTCCCAGGCGGGATTGACGCGATAAAACCGCCCTTGACGATCCACGATGGTGAGGAGGTTTAAGGAGGTTTCAAAGAACGGCTGTAGGTTATCGCAGATGTCTGAGTAGGGGACGGATTCGGGGTGGAGGAGCGATCGCAGTCCCTGTCGACTCAGCAAGCCACAAATCTGTTGGCCCTCGTCGAGTAGCAGCAAATAGGGAACCTCATGCTCGCTAAAGAGCTGTTGCACCTGTTCGATATCCTGAGGGTAGCATTCTTGTAAGCAGACAATGGGAACGAGATGCTTGGGATCAAGGGGCTGCTCTAAGGAGGGGGTTGCCGCTAGTTGTGCGACAATACAATCGGGGGTCAATAGACCCAGAGGTCGGCGTTCTGGACGTTGATTCATCACCACCAGGACTGGGCCATCTCCCTTGATGGTCTGGGATTTCTCCATCAGGGCGATCGCCTCGGCGATGGGCGTATGAGGTAAGATCTTGACTGGATCTCGTAAGATGGCAGACGTTAACATTTTATGGGTAATCATTGATGATTCACGACAACGCCTAAGCCGGTATCAATTCAATAGGACAGTGCAACTTGTTCAATAATGAGGTTTTAAAGACCTATTGAGTGGCGCTATCAGGCTAGATGCAAGTCCTAGTTGTTGTGTCTTTTGTTGAATCTAATTTACCGCAGTTAGCCCAATTGATCCAGGAAAGCAGGCCGCGTTGATTCGTAATCCCCACAGTTAATGGCCGCCTCAGAGGATGCTGTCGTGGGATGAATCGGGCATTTGAGGCGATGGTCGTTGGTAAAATAGGCACAATTGGCACAGGGAATTTGGTGCATCGTTTTGGCCCGGCGGTGACTACTGCGGATCGCCGCCAGAGAATTTCCTAAAATCATGAATACAATCGCCCAAGCACTAATAAAACAAATTGGCACTAAAAATGGCTCAATTGCCTTCATTAAGACATAAAGAACTTGAAACATGGTAGGAACGTGAGGTGAGGAAAATCTGATTTTTCTATTATAGGTCAGTTGTTCGGTTCGTTCTAGACTTAGATTGCTCTTAAGCAAGGCTTAACGTTTGAAGTTCTCGGGACTTGGGTGGGCGATCGCCCGTTTCCCAGGCCCAGGCTGAGATTTGCTAGACTGTCAGCGTAGACATTCGATGTATCCGATGACCTCCACCACCACCGATACTACCCATTCCCAGTCTGAGACAATTCTGGAGAAACTGCGAGAGTTACCCGAGACGCAACAGCAACAAGTTTTAGACTACATCGAGTTTCTAGCCCAGAAATATCCGAAACCGCAACCGCGATCGAAAAAACCCCGTGTCGCCGGCCTACATCGGGGAAAAGTTTGGATATCGGATGATTTCAACGATCCTCTTCCCCCTGAATATTGGAGTGGACAAGGATGAGGCTACTGCTAGATACTCATGTTTTTATTTGGTGGGTCGGCTTACCTGAAAAACTCTCCGAAAGGGTGACGACTCTGCTAGGGAACCGTGATAACGAGTTGTTTTTGAGTGTTGCGAGTGTTTGGGAGATGCAAATCAAACTCAAAAGCGGTAAATTGACGTTGGATTTGCCCTTAGAGGAGATGATTCTTAACCAACAAGAGGAAAACGACCTCAACCTATTAAACATCGATGTTGCCGATGTTTGGGTGTTAGATGGCTTACCGGTTCCCCATCGAGATCCCTTTGATCGTATGATTATTGCCCAATCAATTCGTGCCGAGTTATCCCTAATCAGTGTCGATCGCCTGTTTGATTCCTATCCCATTAAACGGCTTTGGTGAGGGAATTTTCACCGCCAAACTAAGATCCATTTGGCATTTCACCGTAAACCCGACCGGAAAACCGGAGTATAAGGGGGGCGATCGCCAGTACAATCAAGGCCTACCATAGTCGATAAGACAATCCATAGGAGCTTGGTTTATGACCTTACAACTCGGAGACATCGCCCCCGACTTCACCCAGGATTCCTCGGAAGGAACCATCAACTTCCACGACTGGGCCGGCGATAGCTGGGTGGTGTTATTCTCCCACCCCGCCGACTACACCCCCGTTTGTACCACCGAACTGGGAGAAGTCGCGAAACTCAAAGGCGAATTTGAGAAACGCAACGCCAAAGTCATCGCCCTCAGCGTCGATGACAGCGACTCTCACAAAGGCTGGATTGGTGACATTGAAGAAACCCAAGGAACCGCCATCAACTATCCCATTTTGGCCGATG
This sequence comes from Phormidium lacuna HE10JO, assembly GCA_900149785.2. Taxonomy (GTDB): domain Bacteria; phylum Cyanobacteriota; class Cyanobacteriia; order Cyanobacteriales; family Geitlerinemataceae; genus Sodalinema; species Sodalinema lacuna_A. The sequence continues at coordinate 105,490 of FSSI02000011.1, forward strand.
CAGACCGCAAAGTCTCGGATCTTTACGGGATGATTCACCCCAAAGCCGATGCTAAAGTCACGGTACGGACCGTGTTTGTCATCGACCCCAACAAAAAACTGCGTCTGACCATTACCTATCCCCCCAGTACCGGACGCAACTTCCAAGAAATCCTGCGTGTCATCGATTCCCTACAACTGACGGACAACTATCAAGTGGCCACTCCCGTCAACTGGACTGATGGCGATGATTGCGTCGTTTCTCCCAAAATTGCCACGGAAGACGCGAAAAAACAGTTTCCTAAGGGAGTCGAAGAAATTAAACCCTATCTCCGCATGACTCCCCAACCCAACAAATAAGGTAAATTCGTAGGGGGCGACCACCACAAAAGTGGCCCCCTACATCACATCTTCCCTCCCAGGAAAGGTTAGGGGTGGGTTCTCCTGAAAGAGAAGAAGGCGACTACAAGGATGCTACACTTCGCGAACGCTGGGTTGGCCGTCTTTCACTTCACCGACAAGAATCACGTCAGCGGTATCGACAAATAAGCCATTTTCCAGAACCCCAGGGATATTGTTTAGGGTTTTCTCCAACTGGGCCGGATTCTCAATCCCATTGGCGAACTTGACATCAATCACCAGATTTCCCTCATCGGTGACAACGGGGCCAGCTTTCTTAACCCCCATCCGCAACGTCGGTTCACCGCCGAGGCTTTGAATGGCGCGCATCACGGGAGTCATGGCCATGGGGATGACTTCCACGGGAAGCAAGAAGCCTAAGCCTAACTTGTCAACCAACTTGGAGGAGTCCACCACCACGATAAACTGTTCGGCGAGAGAGTCGACGATTTTCTCGCGAGTGTGGGCCGCGCCACCGCCTTTAATCAGTTGTTTTTGAGGATCAACTTCATCGGCGCCATCGATGGCTACGTCAATGCGATCGACTTCATCGAGACTGGTGAGGGGAATCCCGTATTTCTTGGCTAACACCGAGGCTTGGAAGGAGGTAGGAATCCCTTTAATGTCCTTGAGTTCTCCTTTTTGCAGCCGTTCGCCGATATATTGGATGGCGTAGGCGGTGGTTGATCCGGTTCCGAGTCCGACGATGGTTCCCGATTGTACGCGATCGGCGGCGGCTTTCCCCACCTGTTGTTTCATTAGGGTGACGGCATCATCACTCATGTTAGAATCCTCCAATCGATAGTATAGATGTCCTCAACACTTTACCGCGTTGTTAGGCTATCCGCTCTCTAAAACTTACTCAAACTTAATCATTTGATGTTTAGTTCCTAGCTTGGATCTTCCGAGACCTTTCCATCACTAGGCTTACACGGTTGAACTCTCCGCGTTTTCCAAATTAATTGCCGCATTTAAATCACGATCTATGGAGACGTGACAGTTCGGACAGTCATACTGTCTTTTGTCCAGGGGCATTTTTTGTCGGTGTCCGCAGTGGGAACAGATCTGCGAACTGGGATACCACGGGTCAATTAGTGTGAATTGGCTTCCATACCACTGGCATTTATACGCAAGCTGACGACGGAACTCATAAAACCCACCATCAGCAATAGCACCAGCCAGCTTATGATTTTTGAGCATCCCTGACACATTTAAGTCTTCGATTTTTACTTCGCCGTGGTTCTTGGCTAAGTAAGTTGTTAACTTGTGTAGATGGTCGGCTCTAATATTCGCGATACGTCTGTGGGCTTTAGCTAACTTGAGTTTAGTTTTTTCTCGGTTTTTACCTCCTTTTTGACGGCGGCAAAGCTCTTTCTGGAGTTGGGCTAGTTTTTTCTGAGCTTGACGATAAGCTTTCGGATTGGGATAGGTTTTACCATCGCTCAGGGTGGCCAGAGTTTTAATTCCTACATCTACCCCAATCCGCTCCCTTATTTTGGGGGTGACTTGAGGTTCAAAATCAATTTTGAAGGCAATATACCAGTCCCCTGCTTGCTTACTGACCGTGACGTTTTTGGGATGAGCTGGCGGTAACTGTTCGTGGCTTTTTACCCAACCGATCCGAGGTAGCTTCACCCAATAACCGGAAATTTTAATACTTCCTTCCAGGTAAAAACTATCTTTGACATTCTTTTTCTTAAAYTTGGGRAAACCTGTTCCTTTGACTTGCCAAACTCGCTTAAACGCTTGACTGAGGTGACGCAACGCTTCTTGAGGGCTACATTTGGAAACCTCATAGTACCAAGGATTTTGACTTTTTACCTCGGCGACTAATCTCTTGTGTAAGTCTATAGCACTCGGGAGTTTACCTCCGGCTTCTAATGTTT
>FSSI02000056.1:0-7442 GCA_900149785.2 Phormidium lacuna HE10JO
TCCAGACGGCTTGAACACGACCCGAACTTGCTTAACCTCAAATCCCTCTGGAATCGGTCGATGCAGGTTGATGGACACAGATCCAACCTTCGGCAGCTTTATCTCAAACCCATTGACTGGATTCGACTTGAACTGCGGAAATACAAAAGAGCGGTACTGACCGAACTTTTTGAATCGTGGAAATCCAAACCCTCTCTCTTGCATGAACTTGAACGACTTATCCAATCGCTTCAGAGCATCTTGCAAGACTTGAGAATGAACCGTTTTGAGTTCCGGAATCCTCTTTTTCGCTTCGGTCAGCGCCTTCTGTTGTCAGCCAAACCCGATTCACCCAACATCAAAACTCAAGCCGATCAAACACGACACCATGCCGCGAACCCTAATTTGGCATCGCCATAACTTACGACTGTGCGATCGCCGTGACCTTCAACAGCTTCAAACATCCCACAGCCAACTGATTTTCCTATACTGTTTTGACCCCCGAGACTTTGGCAAAACCGCCTTTGGCTTCCCCAAAACCGGAGCCTATCGCCGCCAATTTCTCCGGGAATCCGTCGCCAACTTACGGGAGAATCTACGTCAGCGAGGTAGTGACTTACTCATCCGCCAGGGGAAACCCGAACAGATCATTCCCGAACTCGTCAAAACCCTCAACATTGACCAAGTTTGCTTTGAAGCCGAAGTCACTCGGGAAGAACAACAGGTTGAACAAGCACTGCGTCAGGCCTTACAACCCCTAGGAACTCACATCCAAACCCATTGGGGAGCCAGCCTATACCACCCCAGTCAGCTCCCCTTCGAGATTGAGCAGCTTCCCGATGTCTTTACCCAATTCCGCAAGGCCGTCGAAAACGCTACCTCGATTTTGCCTCCCGTACCGCCTTTAGAACAGTTTTCCCCCCTTTGCGACATCGATCCTGAGATAGACGTGGGAGAACTTCCTAGTTTAGCCAGCTTAGGTGTTGACTCACCCCAAACCGACTCACGGTCTGTTTTGGCGTTCCAAGGTGGCGAGTCCGCCGGGATGCAGCGATTACAAGACTATATCTGGAGGGGGGACTGTCTGCGCAACTATAAACTCACCCGTAACGGGATGTTGGGAGCTGACTATTCCTCCAAGTTCTCGCCGTGGTTAGCCTTGGGATGTCTCTCACCCCGCTCGATTGTGGCCCAAGTGCAGCGGTATGAACAGGAACGAGTGGCGAATCAGTCTACCTATTGGTTGGTGTTTGAACTGCTCTGGCGAGATTATTTTCGCTTTATGGCAGCCAAATATGGCGATCGCCTTTTCTATCGCTCTGGGTTACAAGGACGTCTCATTGACTGGCAACAGGATTGGCCCTTGTTTGACTCTTGGCGTTCAGGAATGACCGGATATCCTCTCGTGGATGCCAATATGCGAGAGTTAGCCGCCACCGGGTTTATGTCTAATCGCGGCCGACAAAATGTGGCGAGTTTCTTGACCAAAAATTTAGGGATTGATTGGCGGATGGGAGCCGAATGGTTTGAGTCTCTGTTAATTGATTATGATGTGTGCAGCAATTGGGGAAATTGGACCTATACCGCTGGTGTCGGGAATGATGCGCGAGGGTTCCGTTATTTTAATATCCCCAAACAGTCTCAGGATTATGACCCCAAAGGCGAGTATGTTAAACACTGGCTGCCGGAGTTGGCCGCTGTTCCCGGCGATCGCATTCATCAGATCTATCGTCTCAAGGCGGGAGAGTTAGGCAAATATGGGGTCAATCGTGGCGTAGATTATCCCCTGCCAGTGGTGGATTTGGCGGACTCTTTAGCGGTGAATCAGCAGCGGTATGAGAGCGCGATCGCCTTGCACTAGCGATCGACTCCTCTGGCTTGCAAGCTAATTAGCCGCAAGGGAGATACCTTGCGGCTGACGGCCATATTAAACGGTAAAAATTATAGAGGTGTCTTCGAGAGCGAATAAGATGCACGCAGAGGTTAAAAACTTTCAAAAATTAAATCGAATGCACTAACATTTCCATGGAGCCTTAGCTGAGGAGATTTAGGCAACGGCTTCGACCGCAGCAGGACTTTCGAACATTTTGAAGACGCGATCGAGTTGAGTTAACTCAAAAATAATGCGAATCGCGGGTGAGACGGCACAGAGGCCAAACTGAATGTTGATGTTTTGCGCGAGTTTCAAGGCTGAGACGAGTGCCATTAGTCCAGCACTATCGAGAGATTCAGTCTCTTTCATATCAACGAGAACCACAGGAGTCGTTCTAGCGGCCACCGCAGAGGTCAGTTGTTGACGGACTTGTTCCGCATTTGCGGCATTAAGATGTCCGGTGAGGCGGACGACGGTTACGTTGGAGGCTTGGGTTGCGGTGTGCATGGCTATATCTGAATCCAAAAACTAATTTCGCTTGTATAGTCTCAAGGTAGAGCATCCGTTGGGCAAGGCGCTAGTGAAATGGGCCAAGTTTGCGGAATCTTTGTTTTTCTCCCCCCTTATGTAAAGATTTGGGAAAGTTACCGGATTAAAGCGTATCCATAACTACCAATTGAAACGGAGGTATGCCATACTGGGTGGCGATGACAAAATTTTAGACCCGCTGAGTTCTTGCGTTAATTTTTCAGTCTTAAGGTGTCTGGATATGCAGTGACGCAGATCACTTACAAGCCAGGGTTGCGATCGCATAACGGCGTCAACTTTAGATGGATGATAAGGGTATAGAATTATCCGGATTATCATGAAAGCGTCAGCGGCAATCCGTCATCTTGTTGAAAAAGTCCTTTATATTAAACGGTTAACCCCCGATCTCGAAAATCAGATCAATGCCGAGTTAACACGAATGGGATATGTCTCAGATGTGGACTATGAGGCTCTCGAACTTCTGATGGAGCAAATGGACCGGGGAGTCATTCAATTGGTCTCGAACCCCTAACTCCCCGGCTATCCCGGTTTCTGTGACGAGTTCTGTTGGCGTCTGCGCGATCGCTCTCGACCTACGCCGAAGACCTAAACGGCTTCAACAACGGCTTCAACGGTCATATGTCCAAGTTTTTAGATATCTGATCCCAGTTTTAGCCTCATCATCCCCAGTTTGACCCCGAGCATCAACCCTTCCCAAATGTTGAGACGTGCGAGAGTCGTTTCAGGGTGTTTCTACAACGCTCAACGTTAGGGTATCAGAGTTTTGAGTTTGCTACACCCCCTCAACCCCAGAGCCGATCGCATCGGTTCATGGGGATTTTTGGCGGCCTTGAGGTTGACTTTTCGGCGATTGGGGGTCATCGAAGCCTTAAAATCGAGTCAGACCGCCGCCACCATCGTTGATGGTCATCTTACAATTGCTCTATGACCCAAGATCTACAAGACCAAATCCTCTCCCTGCAACACACCATCCAAACCCTCGAACAAGAACGTCGCGATTTAGCGGTTCATCCCGTACTTCCCCCTGAGGATGCACCTCCCGCCGCCATTGTCGAGGCTTACCGCGCTCAGGCCCGCGCCAGTGCCGAACAAGCGGCCGAGATTAAGGGAATTGACGATGCGATCGCCGCCTTGCAACTACAACTACGACAGAAACGGGCCTTGGTGGGCCATTACCGTGAGCATCAACGAGATCCCTTGCGCGAGGAAATCGAGCAAGCCAAGGCCAAAGCCGAACATTACGCCGAACGCATCAACGAACTCAGTGGCGAACTGATCGTGGAAGTGCGATCGCTCAAAGCGATCGCCGATCAACTCAGTCCCCTCTACTGGCAATATGAAGGGAAACCCTTTATCACCGGCTTTAAGCGGGTAACGGTTCCCCATGTTCGCTCCGATAGCACCGTCTGGAACGTGGTCAACCGGGTGGTGTAACGATTGTCGGCAAATTTTCGACAGTCGCGGCTCAAATGCGATACAACAAGATCCCGAGTTCCCGAGTCCGATCCCTCTTTGTCTATTCCATTTTGTCTATTCTCTGGGTCCAACCATGATCGAAGTCGAACAACTCCACAAACGCTATGGAACCACTCAAGCGATCCAAGATGTGAGTTTTTCCGTAGAGAAGGGGGAAATTCTCGGTTTTCTCGGTCCGAATGGGGCCGGAAAGACAACCACCATGCGAATCTTAACCGGATATCTCCCGGCCAGTTCCGGTACGGCTCGGATTGCGGGGTTTGATGTTCATGATCAGTCCCTCGATGTACGGCGACGCATTGGTTATTTGCCCGAAAGCCCGCCGTTATACACGGAAATGACAGTTGAGGGGTTTTTGCACTTTGTGGCGCGGATTAAGGGCGTTTCAGCCGGCGATCGCCCCCAACGAGTGAACCAGTCTATCGAGCAATGTGGGTTGAGCGATCGCCGCAAAAGCCTGATCCGCAAACTCTCCAAAGGCTATCGTCAACGGGTGGGGATTGCTCAGGCGATCGTCCATGATCCACCGGTGATTATCCTCGATGAACCCACCGTTGGCCTCGATCCGCGCCAAATTATCGAAGTCCGCAACCTCATCAAATCCTTAGCCGGAAATCACACCATCATCCTCTCGACTCATATTCTCCCGGAAGTGAGTATGACCTGTAGCCAGGTGGCGATCATCAATCGCGGCCAAATCGTCGCCACCGATCGCCTCGACAACCTCATGGAACATCTGACAGGGGGAACCTACTATGATGTCGAAGTCGGTGGTGGCGTTGATGGGGTCGAAACCGCCATCGGGTCCTATCTGGGTTATCTCCCTAATCTGCGATCGGTAGACCCGCTTCCCCGTAACGATCTCCCCGAAGGACGGTATCGCTTCCGCATTACCGTCGAACCCGGTTCTGAACCCGGTTCCGATATTGCAGCGGCCATCCTAGAGGGAAAACTACAACTTCATGAAATGCGTCGCAGTCGCGCCAGTCTCGAAGATGTGTTCTTGCAACTGACCACGGAAGAGAACATGGCGGAAGACGCTGTTGAGAACGAGACGCAACCTGAAGCGAGTGATTCTGAAGCGAGTGACTCTGAGGTGAGTGATTCTGACGAGATACAAGCCGACGAAGTAGATCCCAACCCAGATGACTCCCCCGAGTCGAAACCTCCCTCCGAGAACTAACCTCGTTCTCCTCAACCTTGTCCCTTCTCTAACCTCCTATCTCGAATGCGCCTAATTTTTGCGAATATCATTGCCATTTATCGTAAAGAACTTCAGAGTTACTTTGCTTCGCCTCTCGCGATGGCGATCGCCGGCATTTTCTGGTTGATTTCCGGCTTTTTCTATATCACCATTCTCCTCGATCCACAACGGGGAATCCTCGCCCAAGTTGCGGCTCAAGCTGCCGTCCAGCAAGAGTTAGGAACGCCCCGCCCTCCCCTGGATGTCCCCTATGAATTTCTACAATTTTTCTTAGGAACTGTAGCCTCCTTATCTCTATTTATTCTGCCCATTTTATCGATGGGACTTTATGCCGAAGAACGGAAACAGGGAACCTTGGAACTATTAGCGACTTCACCGGTGTATAACTGGACAGTTGCCACCGGAAAACTTTTGGGGGTTGTGACATTTTATATCACCATGATTGCCCCCTTACTTCTCTACGAAGCCATCACCTTTAGCGTCGCAGAACCCGCTTTCCCCGCCACAATTCCTCTGTTGGGACATTTAGGTTTAATCCTGCTTGCAGCCAGTGTTTTATCCTTGGGAATGTTTATTTCGTCCTTGACTGATAGCACGATTCTTTCGGCAATTCTCACCTTTGCTTTGGTCTTATTTTTATGGATTGTCAACCTCATTGCGGCTAATGTCCCCGGTCCCGTCGGCGAGGCCCTGGCTCATTTGTCAATTTTGGAGAACTATAGCAACTTAATTCAGGGAGTGGTTGATATCAGTAGTTTAGTGCTGTTTGCCAGTTATATCTTTTTGGGGATTTTTCTAACAGCCCAATCCATTGAAACCTTACGTTTTCAACAAAACTAACGCCCTGCTTTTGTTTTTTCAACCATTTTTAACCATTATGGTCAACATTCTTAAAAAATACTGGAATATTTTGTTATGGCTAGGCTTATTTCTAAGCGTAGCCGGACTCACCAGCGGTGCAGTCACTGGGGTTTGGAGTCCAATTGCGGCCTCACTCATCGTCGCAGGAGTCATCATTTTAGGAATTTGGCTCATCTACCTGGGCGTATTTCAGAGAGGGTTTTGGGCGCGGCGATCGACTGAGGCGGGAACCAACGCTCTTTTTGCGACAGCGGCGGTTCTTTTAATTCTCGTGTTGATGAATTTCTTGGCCGTTCGCGCTGGGGTTCGTTTTGACATCACGGAAACTCAACGGTTTACCCTAGCACCGCAAACCCAAACCTTAATTCGTAATTTAGAGGACTCCGTGAAGGTGTGGGTGTTTTCCTCGCAACCTAATGAGAGAACGGTGGAGTTGTTAGACAACTATCGCCGCATTGCACCCGATCGCTTCGAGTATGAACTGGTTAACCCTCAAGCCAATCCCGGATTGGTTCAGACCTTTGAGGTCACATCCGTGGGGGATGTATTTCTCGAAGTGGGTGATCAGCGTCAATATGTGACCACCCTGGACTTAGAACCTCTGGCTGAAGCACAATTAACTCGTCGTTTAGCCCAATTGCAAGGGGGCGATCGCCTGACGGTGTATATGCTACAAGGCCATGGAGAACCGGCGGTTTTGGCCGATGGAGAAGAGTCCATTTCCCGAGCGGTGCGAGCCTTGGAAGAAAATGCAGCGGTGGTGAACTCGCTCAATCTCATCGAACGGGGACGAGTTCCCGAGGATGCTGATGTTGTGACGATGATTGGCCCCACCAGTGGCCTATTCGAGCCGGAACTTGAGGCGTTGAATGACTATTTCGATGAGGGTGGCTCCCTGTTGGTGTTAGTGGACCCCAATACCAACCCCGGTTTAGAGGACTGGTTAGCCGCTTGGGGGATTCGGCTTGATGAACGGATTGCGATCGATCCCGATCGCTGGGTTCAAGGGTTTGGCCCAGCGGCCCCCCTCGTTCTCGACTATGGAACTCATCCCATTACAGAGGACTTTGGCCGCAATTACACCATTTTTCCAGTGGTTCGTCCCCTAGAGTATGACACGCTAGACGGGGTAGAGACGACTCCCTTGTTATTCACCAGTGATGCCAGTTGGGCCGAAGCGACTCTCGAAGAAGGACCGGATTGGCAATTTAATGCTGAAGGCGATCGCCCTGGACCCCTCGTTTTAGGGATTGCAGCTCGTCGAGAGATGTCTCAATCGGATGAGTCAGCCGAGGTGATGGAACCGGCTGACTCACAAGAGGAACCGGAGGAGACGGAGGAATCGCAAGATAATGCAGAAACTCCCACAGAAACTCCTGTGGAGACTCCTGAAGATGCAGAAACGGCTGAAGATGTAGAAACCCCCGAAAATGCAGAAACTCCCGCAGAAACGGCTGAGGATGTAGAGACTCCTGAAGATGCAGAAACTCCCGCAGAAAC
>FSSI02000056.1:7532-28047 GCA_900149785.2 Phormidium lacuna HE10JO
ACTCCTGAAGATGCAGAAACTCCCGCAGAAACCGCTGAGGATGTAGAGACTTCTGAAGATGTAGAAACCCCCGAGGAAACATCCCAAGAAACTCGTGAAGCGCGTTTAGTGGTCGTCGGGGATTCTGATTTTATGACCAATGCCTTTTTTGACGGACAATTAAACAGTGACTTTTTCCTCAATAGTATCTCTTGGCTCAGTGATGCAGACAGCAGCGACAGCCTAACCATTCGCCCTCGGGAGGTTGTCGATCGCAATATCATCATGACCCCACGAATTGCCCGATTATTGAGTTGGACCGCCTTAGTCACCTTCCCGGTGATTGGCTTTGCAACCAGTGCGGTGCTGTGGTGGACTCGCCGTTAAAGACAAGTCGGGTAGGAAATATCTTGCTTATCCGACGAGGATAAATCTAAGAATTAGAACTCCAGAATTAGAACTCCAATGTCCTGTTGCTATTCGCATTGGGTTTAGCGCAATTTACAAGAAAATCAACGAGCCTCAAATCTGCGACATATCACTCGCCTAGGGCAACATTCTCTTAATATTAGGGCAGGCTAATCACAAGGTAACGAAACCTGCTGTCATTATGGTAAACCGGTTCTCGGTTCCTGGGTAGGGATTTCACTGCTCTCGATCAAACCTGTAACAAAGTGTGATAGAACTTGACAGGGGTACTACAAGGTTTGTAACCATGACGCGCGCCGTTGCCCAAAAACGCTACATCAATCAAGAGTTTGGACTCATTGCAGATTTTGATGGCCCGATCGCCGATGTCTCGGAACGCTATTATCGGGTCTATCACAAATGTTTAGATCGGATGCAGGGGCGTGATACCTCTGTTCAACGCTTCTCGAAGTCGGAATTTTGGGCTCTCAAACGTGCTCGGGTTCCTGAACGCACCATTGGGGAACGTTCTGGCTTAACGCCGGAACAGGCCCGTGAGTTTGCGGCCTTGCGCCGTCAGTTGGTGCATAGTCAGCCCTATCTGAAGTATGACCAACTCATCCCCGGGGCGATCGCCGCTTTAGAACGCGCCCAAGAGGCGGGAATTGAGCTAACCTTGATGACAATGCGACGGGAACGAGAGTTAGCCGAGGCGTTGTCTCGCTTTGATGTGGGGCGATTTTTTCCCGAGGACCGTCGCTATTGTATGGGCGATGATGCGGTCAAAACGGCCGATACGAAGGATAAACCCCGGTTGATGGCCCGGGCCATGAAAGAACTTCCGTCCTATCAAACCCTGTGGATGGTGGGAGATACCGAAGCCGATGCGATCTCGGCGGCGAGTCAGGGAATTGGCTTTATTGGGGTTCTCTCGGGAATCCGCGATCGCCCCTCGTTGGCCGCTCATAATCCCCAGCAGATTGTCAAGACTCTCAGTGATGCGGTAGATTTCCTCCTCACATCCTCGATGGCCCATCGCTAACAAACAGCAAAAGAGGGGCCTCGGCCCCTCTTGTATTTTTGGTCATATCAACTAGGACAACGTTAAGTCCCTAAAACTTTCTTTTTCGGGGATTTGTTTTTAGTTCATTGTCCATTTTTAAGTGTCTTCTTTCTGTCACATTACGCCGGTCACTTAACGTAAATAGCTCGATGTGAGCCAAAGGACAAAGAACGTCAGCCAAGCGGCGATGATTTCTGAGTCAAGTTGGGAACCGAGGACGGTCGCCAATTGGCCACCGAGGAGAATACCGACGACAATCGCCACGAGGGTAAACAACACCGCCCGTCCAAACCGCTTTTCCTTGCGATTGAGGAAATATAAACTGGCCCCAGCACCGAGTGCCAACGTCACCGGGACATAACTGGCACTAAGCGCACTGGCCACACTCAAGGCGGCAAAGATGCCCGCCGGAAGCAGAACATCCCCTTGGCTGGGGGTGTCGATGGCCCCTTGTAGCCAATCTGGCATTCGCGTCGAGGGTGGATCGGGGAGGGTTTTTGGTGCTTGAGACACCATGCGTTCAGGAAAGCGGATGCCTTCGGGAACTTTAATTTTACCCTCCTGACGTAATCGCAACCGATCCATAAGGACGGCATCGTAAGCCATTTCGATGCGCTCGACCGCCTGGCGATCGCCACCCTGATCGATCAACCGGCTACGGGCCGCTTGAATTTCGTCGAACGAAGCGTCTTCAGTGACTCCGAGCTGCTCATAAGGACTCTGGTCGCTCATTGCCCAAATTATTAAAACGTGTCTATCCACCCTATAGCTTAGCTTGAGTCTTGCGGTTTCGACAGACTTCGGCATAAGTTTCTTTGCGCCTTGGGCGGCGACTGAGGAATTTGAGGTGAGATGGATTCCCTTAAATCCCCCATCTGTACTCTCTTCAGCGGTTGGCTTCGGGTTGCACGCGATGGCGATCGCCCCAAAAATTCTCCCGGCGTATTGTTGCCCGGGTCAGGGTTCAGTACAATGTACTGAAACTTCCTTTAACCCCTCTTAACCGTTTGTATCAGGATACGGTGTCAGGGGATAGGTCTTTCTTGTTCACCCCACAGTACGTTCCTCGCTCATGGCTCGAACTAAACCTCCCTCTAACAAAGTCTTAACCATCCGTCTGCCGGTGGGAGAACTCGAACGGCTAGAGGAGTATTGCTTAAAACGGGGGAAAACGAAAACTGATGTCTTGCGCGAGATGATTCGTAAATTGCGAGTCTAAGGACTTGACAAAATGCACAAAATATGCCAAAAGATATAGGCACGTTAATCGTCCGGGGGGTCAAGAGCCGCGAGAACCGCTTTCGGGTGTAACTTGTCCTTAAACCAGACGATGGGAACCGAGACATCCTGGAGATTCACCCCAGCCTTAGCCAAGTTGAGCCGTTCGGAGACGGCCAACAGAAGCGGACGATCGCTCCCCTGGCGGACTTGAGAGAACTTCTTACGGAGATACTCGGGTCGCCAATAGCCGACAATTTCGAGCAGGATCTCACGGCCATCGGGATGAATCAGTCGGAAATCGGGAACCATGACACTTCCAGGAATGGGGATTAAATCCACCTCCCTCTCCAACACCCAAGGAGTATCGAGTTTTTCCCAGCGTTCAGCGAAGGATTGTTCCAACATCGAATCATAGGCTTTTCCGGCCGGGTAATGACTCACCAGTCCGCAATCAGAATCGAGGCTGAACTGACCTTGAACCGTTCGGCCCGCGCGAGGGTCTCGTTGTTGTAGAGTGGCCTTGAGACTCCAGCGACTGACATGAAGCAAGGCCGGGAGAAGTTTAGCGATGGCCAAGCCGTAGCGGGTACTCGGTTTAAATAAGCTAGTGGGGCCGTCAATGGTAATCGTAAAGCCGCAATCGGCATCCCCTTCAATGTAAAACATCAAACTAAAGAGTTTGAGATAACGAAACAGGAGTTTATATTGGCCCGGGACATTGCGATGGGCCTGAATCGTGATATCACTGGCTCGGTAGAAGATCCCCTGAACTTGCGATAAATTGTAGTGATGTAATAGGGACTGAGGATCTGGGGCGTTAAATTCCGTCAGACGGCGGTTTTCCTGTAAATCAGCATAAAGTCCCTCGACAATGGCGGTGATAGACACCTCTCGTTCGAGTTCCTGCGTGAGTTCCCGGGCCACGATGTCCAGCGTTTTGAGGGTATGGTCCGGTTTGGGGACGCGTTGCGCGGCGGCGGTAAAGACTCGCGATCGCAACTCCATCGGATCTAAGGGACTGACAATCTCAAACGTACAATAGCGTCCTTTGAGCAGATGAGCCAACCCTCGCCGCAACCGATAATCAGGTCGATCGCCTTCAAACGCCTTCAATCGGCGATCGAGATCTCCCTGAGTCTGATCACGAGACGCCTCAAATAGAGCGATCGCCGCCTCAGCTAACCTAACATGAGGTGGATCAAGGGGGAGTCGTTTGGGAATGATCGTTTCACCCCGGCGGCGATGGCTGAGTAAATCAGTCGGTAACATCAAGACCAATCCCAAACAAACATGAACCGACCCGTTTTGGGGTTGGCCGAGGCTTGAGTCTCTTGTCTATGATCAAGTCTATGATCAAGTCTATGATCAAAGTTGATGCCATCATCGTCTCTTGCATTATCTGTCAACACTCAGTTGTCACCCCTCAGTTGTCAACCCTCAGTTGTCAACCCTCGGTTTTGGAGTCTTTGTCGATGTCTAATCTGCGATCGCGTGTCTACTCAAGCCTCATTCTCTCACCGCTCGTGCTGTTGGGCAACGGATTTTGGCTATCCCCACCCCCCACCTTGGCCCAAGACATCCCCCTCGCGCAACTGCAACCCCACGAACAGCGACAACAGCAGCGACGACAACGATTACGAGAGGGAAACGAACACCTGGCGAATCAAGACTACGAAGCCGCCGAAGCCATTTTTCGGGAACTCTTGCAAGACTATCCCCAGGATTCTCTACTGCGTTACAAACTCGGAGATGTCCTCTCGGCCCAATATCGCTACGAAGAAGCCAGTCAGGCCTATGAAGCGGCCATTCGACTCAATGAAGATCATGCCTTAGCCTATAACGCGTTGGGTAATTTGCGGGCCAATCAAGGACGACTCGACGAAGCCGTCTCTCTCTATGAACGGGCCTTAGAGATTAACGACACCTACGTCGAGGCGATGCAGAATTTGGGTCGTGTCTTGGCCCAACTCGAACGATTTGCAGCCGCGTCACAGGTGTTGTCGGACGCCTTAGCGATATGGCTTGAGCGAGATGAAATCTGGAAAGCCTTAGAAGTTGCTAAACTTTTGGAACAGGTCAACGCGCGTCGTGGACTGGTTTAACTGAGATTGAGTCAACCGTGAGAATTCCTCTTGAGCAACCCAGGAATGGGTCCGGCCTTCTCGGCTGGGGCCTACTAACCGCTGTGGTGATTATGGCCTCGGCCTTGATGGGGGCCATCGCCGCGTTAGTGGTTCCCGCCTCTCCTCTGGTGCAATCGAGTGGCCGAGACAATCGGCAACAGGGACAGTTTGGCTATGAATTAACGCGTCCGGTGAACCTGTTGCTGTTGGGAGTCGATCGCGATCCTCAATTAGCCGATGACTCCCCCGATTTGTTGGACGGCCGTAGTGATACGATTTTGGCGGTACGCTTCGATACGGCGGGCCAGCGAGTCAATGTTCTCTCGATTCCTCGGGATACGGAGGTGGATTTAGGTGAGTTGGGTTGGGGGAAACTCAATGAAGCCAATTATCTCGGTGGGGTGGCGTTGATGCAGGCCACGGTTGAGACGTTGCTGAACGAGGTTGAGTTCGATCGCTATCTGCGGCTGAATACCCAAGGATTGGTGGAGTTGGTGGATTTAGTCGGGGGAGTTGAGGTGTGGGTTCCCTATCCGATGGCCTATCGCGATCGCACTCAGGAGTTGACGATTGAACTCGATGCAGGTTGGCAACGGTTGACGGGAGAGATGGCCCAGCAGTTTAGTCGCTATCGTCAAGGTCCCTATGGGGATATTGGCCGAGTGCAACGACAGCAGATGCTCTTACAGGCGTTGCGCGATCGCCTCACGAGTCCAACGGTCTTTCCTCGCATTCCGGCGATGCTGCGAATTCTGCAAAACCATATTGATACGAATCTCAGTCTTCCCGAAATGTTGGCGTTAGGGAGTTTTGTTCTGGAAATTGATCGCGATGCGTTGCGCATGGCCTTGCTTCCTGGAGAGTTTCGGGATGGCCAGGATGGCGGGACGAGTTATTGGAGAGTGGATGAGGCGGCCGGCGATCGCGTTGTCGAGCAATTTTTCCAGTCGTCAGACTCGGGTGAGTTTATTGATGATGTTCGCCAGCAAACGGCCTTTGGTCGCCGCAATTCCCCCGATGGTGATGACCCCGATGCGAACAATCCCCTTCCAGTCCAGCCTCGCATTGCCCTACAAAACGCCACCACTGATCCTGAAGCCGTCCAATGGATGATGGCCTATCTCGAAGAGTTGGGCTATGACGAGATTTACGTCAGCGACGACTGGGGGACGGTTCATCGCCAAACCCGTATTATTGTCCAGTCGGGTGATTATACGGCGGCGGAACGGTTGCGATCGGATTTGGGGTTTGCTGACCTTGAACCTCTCTCGACTGGGGATATTGCTTCGGATTTGACGATTCGCATTGGTTTGGATGTGGAACGGTTGTTGCGAGAGTGAATCGGGAATCGGGAATCGGGAATCGGGAGGATGTTTGGCCGGCGGCGATCGCGAATCCGGATTAAATCTGGGGTTCCTAGAAAAGATAACTAGGTTAATTATGGCCCCCTATCGCTATGGATCGTTCTCAAGACCCTTATCCATCCAAGTCTACCCACAGTGGTTCCTCGGGGAATCCGGGAACCCCTGGCGATCGCCGCCGGGGAGAGATTGAACAGCAACTGCTGCAATCGAAGACCTATCAAATCGCCTTAAATGGCTTAAAAGAGATGTTTGGCGATGCGGGGTATGCGGCCCAGATGCTGATGCACGAGGTGACTCGCGAGGCCATTGACCTGGCGCTACAACATCCAGTTCAGATGGGGGATGTATCGATGGCCCCGCCAATTTCTCAACCAATTTCTCGGCAGACTTCTCCATCGCCTCGCGATCGCTATCTCTATCGACTCGGCCAGTATCTACGGGCGCAACGATGCCAACAACAGATCTCGTTGGTGCAACTGCATCATCAGACACGGATTCCCATCAGTCACTTACACGCCTTGGAATCGGGTCATATTTCCCAGTATCCTCAAAGTCCAACCTATCTCAGAGGAACGCTGCATCTGTGGGCGACGGCTTTGGGACTCAAGGCCGATGCGATCGTTGCCAAGATACCATCACCACCGCGACCAACGCCCACGCCACCGCCTCTCCCGCCTCGTCCGCCGGTTTTGACGGCACCTCACCCCCCAGCGACAACATTCGTGTATTCCGGGTGGTGGCGATCGCTGGCCTGCGGAATGCCTCTACTCGCTATGATCGCCCTGGCTTTAGGGGTGGCCAACCGTCCGACGACGTCACCGCCTACCGATGATGTCCCTGAACCCGATTGGCCCAATTCTGGCGTTCGAACGCCCCAACGGTCTGATGTAGAGCCACTTGGGAGCGATCGCCCGGAGATCATGGCCCCCGAACCTCTCCTGCAACGGCGTCATTAACTTGATTTGAGAGTATGCACCAGTCGTAACAGCCACAGGGAGCAACTTAGGGCAACGAAATGGGCAAATAGGCTATTGGTATTCGCCAAAACCACAAAGATATCAATCGGTTGCACCAAACGACTTAACGCCGCCGGCGAAAACTGCACCCCCTCGGAACTCAATACCTTGACCATCAGCAGGCCCGTGATGATTTGGGCCGCGATGAGGTTGAACAACATCCCCACTAGGTTGATGATAACTCCAGTTTGTAGAGATCCGACGGTCTGCGATCGCGTCGGCCGCAACGAAGCATCGGGAATCGCCAAACGCTTCGCAATCTGGGTATAGCGCAAGGCCCAATACATCCCAATGGCCAAAGCCACTAAGCCGGTGATGGCAAAGAACAACCCCGGCCCTTCCTCGGGACTGAGGGTATTCGCCTCCCCGGTATTCGACCCAACAAAGCCAGCAAAGAAGAAAATTAAGCCCGCAATCACCCCCAACACCAGTTGAAACCAGAAACTAATTTGCCCAAAACGGCGCATCGCGGGAATGACACGCTCTAAGGATGGGGGAATTTGCCCCTCATAAGTCGCTGTATCACGAGTTGGAAGTTGGTTATCGTCAGTCATGTAACGTTTTCTGGGTGCAGAGGTACAGCAGCAGCTATCGTTCCAGGATATCGCGTTTCTTCCCGAGCTGTTCAAGGGCCACTACCTTCCCTCAAGTCTAGGACTCAATCATAATAAATAGTTATTATTTCAGCTTAATGGTTTGGTAATCCAAAATATCAAGATATGATGACAATTACCGAAATCGCTAATTTATCGAAAATATTTATCAATAAAGAACGAGGTTGACAAGGGTTCAGGGATTTGTTAAAAAATTGGTAGTTGTAGTAGGGTGGCTAGCTATTACAAAAATCACCGCCACGACATCCATCGGGTCATCAGCCAGTTTCAGCACTCATCCCAAGCAAAACCCTAAAAGCCTCTCCCTACAAGCCCTCGAACTCTTGGCAATCCATTCAATTTGCGACAATCATCAACCGGCTAGGGTAAAATCCGCTTTCCTTACCCTCGCAAATTCTTCTCAAATCTACCGTCACGATGGACTTTTTTTTTGCCCCATCTTCAAAAAAATCGTCACATGGGTTGACAGTCTTTATTTTTTGTGGTAAGCGACAAACTTGAGTAATTGTCAAATGTGAGCATTTTCATGGCTATGGAATGGATACATATTCTCGAAGGAGGATTATCCGAAATCGTCTCTCTGGGAAAATTTGTCCTAGAAGCCATTTCAGTATTTTGTGTGTTTTTCGGAATCGTCAAAACAGTACAACTGGCGGTAAGATTTTCTGAATTTCAATATGATGAATTTCTCTTTATTCAACTGCGGATACGGTTTGGGGTTTGGCTGGCCTTAGCCCTAGAATTTCAATTAGGGGCTGATATCTTGGCCACAACCATCGCCCCCAAAACAGAAACTCTCATTAAACTAGGTGCGATCGCAGCCATTCGGACATTATTAAACTATTTCTTAAACATCGAACTCCAACATGAATTTGAATTCAGGAAACATCAGTCAGACAAAGACGATTTACCTTCAATCAAACAATAAAAATGCCTCACGACCTCGATCCTAGACGTCATTCAACTAACAATACTCCAAATCTACCTCCTTTTGATTATCCCGCAGCAGTTGTACCAACTCCTCAACCAAACTTCGACGAATCGATATATTTTTAGGGAGTAGGGGATTTTGGTAAAACTCGTTAATCTGTTGTCCCACCAAGAAAAAGATAGAATCAGCTTCGAGAATCTCCCGGGCCAGTAAAACGGCCCCATTGCGATCAAACGGGAGACGATCTAAATCACAGCGACATTTTTTGAGAAGTTCCGTGGCCTTAGAAATCGTCAAAATCCCCTCAGTGACTAAATTAACTTCCTCAAGAATACCAATGGGGGGAAGTTCTTTTCGCATCGTCGAAATATCCATCTCCACCGTTTCCCCCATATAGTTCGCGACGATATTTCCGGTCGTTCCTCCACAGAGGGCCTTACGTCCTGGAAAACTCAAAAACCGTTCCGCAAAGGCTTCATCCTGACTAGGATCTAACGGTGGCCCAGTAAAAATCATCAAAGGGTTACGACGACGGACATATACCCCCACCAGAGACGCATCATCACCAATGTTATCCCGATAGAGTCGCCGAGTTTCCCCGAGAACCTTATCCAAGAGACTGCGGGCCGTCGGCGCATCATGGACAAACAGGCGTTCCATATATTTGGCGATGTTCTCCCAACCCCAGCCAAAATTCATCGTATCCCCAAGGCCAGCATAGAGAACGCCGTCACTAATCGCCCCCAGGAAATCCCCTCGTTCTAACGTTCCTTCCACCACTTGAATTTTACGGTTGAGAATCCGATCAACTCGTGGTTTTGGGGTCATCATCCGCCCTTTTTTGAAATAAAATATAGGTGGATTATCAAAGTTTATAACCCTAAATTTATTTGTGATATGATTAATTTGAATAACCGTAAATGTCGCATAAGCAATTTTGCGAACCTGGCAAATTGGCAGCGTTCCAATAACCGTTTCCATTACCGCTTCTAGGGCGATATCCGCATTCAACATCGTAATCAGGATTTCGCTGGTTAGAGTGGCCAATATATTGGCTTTGACGCCACTTCCTAACCCGTCAGACAAGACAATTGTCGTCTTGTTTTCCGTTTTTATGAATTTAACTTTATCGCCACAAAGTTCTTCACCTTGCTTATTTAAACTCAGGTGACAAATATCAAAAAAGTTATCAGCACGAAGGATATTTTCTTGGGTCATATTAAACCATTTCCTGCTCAACTGCTTCGATGATTTTCAATAAACTTACTTTTGTTTCTGCTGTGGTTTCGCCCAAAAGTCCGGCAATTTCCTGAGCGACTTTCATTTGATTGTCAACAACTTCTCGCACATTTAAAACAGTTTCAGTCTTGAGATGTTGCAGTTCCTGTCGTCGCTGATATTCTTGACTAATATCGACCATAATACAGGCAATAATCCTCTCTTCAGGGATAGGAAACACCACCTCTCGTAAATAGAGTTTTGGTTGGCTATACTCCCGTTCAATGCCGCGAATGACTTGTTGACTGTTCCAAACCTTTTGAAAATGCTCAATATTGCCTAAAATACTACTAGCCGGTTTGCCAAGAATGTTGGGTTCTTCCACCTCAAACATTCGGCAAAAGGCGGGATTTACCAAAACAATGGTAAAGTTGGAGTCAACGGCAATCAATCCATTGGGATCGTATTCCCAGAGGAGTCGCCAGATATGGTTTTGGGTCTGTTCTTGCATGGGTGAAAAGAGTAGGGGCGTTCCCTTATGGTTATGGTCGCCCGAGGACACAGAAGTTAGGAGGGAGCGGGATTTTCTTCGAGGGTCTTTTGGATGGTGGGGAGGATTTCGCCGAGGAATTTCTCTTCGATATTTTGTGGGTTAATATCGACGAAATGCTCTTCTTTGAACTTCATAACAATGCCGTAGCTACAGGTTTCAAGACAAAAGGAGCCTTTGAGTTCTACGGTATCTTCGAGGTCATAGTCTTTGATTAGAGATTGCAGTCGGGGGAGAACTTCGTACACCCCCAACTGGTGACAGGCTGACCCCATACAGAGGTAGAGGTTTTCTTTGGTCATGGGGGGAAAGGTAAGAGGCAAAAGGCAAAAGGCAAAAGGCAAAAGGCAAGAGGGGATCGTTCCGGCATGGTCTAATTTTCATGGTCTAATTTTAAGGTGTCCAATTTTAAGGGTTGACCACTCGGTTAGAACTTGCCGGAACGCACCGCTGGAGATTAGTCGCGGTAGATGGTGTTGACGACGGTTTTGTCGGGGGCGATGAGGTCGATATGGAGGGGCATTTGGCCGACGGCGTGGGTTGAACAACTGAGACAGGGGTCGAAGTTGCGGATTCCGGCTTCAACTCGGTTGAGAAAGCCCTCAGCCACATCGTTGTTATGGATGTAATGTTGGGCAATCTGGGTGACGGTTTTGTTCATGGCCAGGTTGTTTTGTCCCGTGGCGATGATGAGGTTAACTTTCTCAATCAGACCGTTCTCGTCTACATTGTAATGATGAAATAGAGTTCCGCGAGGGGCTTCGCTCACGCCGACTCCTTCGAGGTTGTTAATTTCGGCTTTAGACCGACAACGGGAGGACAATAAATCGGGGTCATCGACATACTGTTCAATGCGTTCGATACAGGCGAGAACTTCTAGGAGACGGGCGTAGTGGTACATGAAGGAGGAGGTGGCGCAGCGGCCACCGGCCCGTTGGCGAAATTCTTGCAGTTCGCGATCGGCGTCGGGGGTTCCCATGCGATCGCAGACATTTAACCGGGCCAAAGGACCCACCCGATACATCCCATCAGGATAGCCCATGGGTTTGTAATAGGGGAATTTGAGATAAGACCAGGGTTCAACGGCTTCGGCTAGGAAGTCGTTATAGTCTTCTTCCCGCAAGCCATCGGCGACGATGTTCCCTTGGCTATCGACGAAGCGGATATGACCGCCGTAATGTTCCCAAGTGCCATCGGGGGCGACGAGACTCATAAAGAGGGAGTCAAACTGCCCAAAGATGTTAACTTCATCTTTTAGGGTGTCGTCGAGGAGTTGTTTGAACAGGCCCAGGGCCGTTTCGATGGTTTGGCGGGATTCGGGTAGGCGATCGCGAATCCATTGTAGGCCCTCTTCCGACAGGGGCGATCGCACCCCACCCGGAACCGCCCAAGCCGCATGGATTTTCTTAGCCCCCAACAGTTCAATCACCGTCTGTCCAAACTGACGCAGACGAATCCCGGCCCGGGCTAAGTCGGGATTCGCGTCCATCAAGCCGAAGACATTGCGTTTGGCGGGGTCACTATCCCAGCCTAGGAGAAAATCGGGACTACTGAGATGGAAGAAACTCAGGGTGTGAGATTGGATGATTTGGGCTAAATTCATCAACCGTCGCAGTTTCTCCCCAGCCGGGGGAACTTGCACCGCTAGGATTTTATCGCCGGTTTTCGCCGCCGCCAAAAGATGGCTAACCGGACAAATTCCACAAATCCGGGCGGTAATTCCGGCCATCTCAAACATGGGACGACCTTCGCAGAATTTCTCAAAACCGCGAAATTCAACGACATGGAAACGAGCGTCATCGACATCTCCAGCATCGTTGAGAAAGATGGAAATTTTGGCGTGACCCTCAATGCGAGTGACGGGATCAATAACAACAGTTTTACTCATGGTGAAAAAGAAGGGAACAGGGAACAGGGAACAGGGAACAGGGGGGAGAAGAAAGGATGTAGGGGCGTACCGCAAGTGGCGCGCCCTCTTAACCCCTCCCAAGGGATGGCGCGGATTTAGCCGAACTTAATCATCGATCGCCCTTCCATGACAGGCTGTTCTCCCTTGAGTAGCGGTTCGATCGCAGCTTGGATGCGAGGGGCGGAGGGGGGACAGCCGGGGATAAACAGGTCAATATCTACTAATTCATGAATCGGACGGACGCGATCGAGCAGTTCCGGGACAATCCCCGGTTCATGGGGAAGTTGAGCGGTATTGTCCCCGAGTTCGAGGTAGCAGCGTTTGAGAACTGGCTCAGAACTGCCCAACATATTGCGCATGGCGGGGACATTGGCCGTCACCGCACAATCGCCGAAGGAGATGACAAACTTGGTGCGTTGGCGAACTTTGTACAACAGTTCGAGGTTTTCCTCATTGGCCACAGCCCCCTCCACCAGACAGACATCCACATCCTCAGGATAGTCCTTGATATCCGAACCGACGGGACTATAGACCATGTCGGCGAACTTGGCCAGTTCAAACAGCCATTCGTCCAAGTCCAGGAAGGACATATGACAACCGGAACAGCCGGCCAGCCAAATCGTTGCCAGTTTTACTTTCTTGTTTACCGTGTCCATTGATTTTCTTCCCGTGCTTTGACTAAAAATTCCAGTTTGCCGCGATCGCGATCGAGTTCCGAAGCCGTACTTCCCTTACGGAAAATCGACCCCGTGGGACAAGCATCAACGCATTTCCCGCAAGCGGTACAGGCCTCCACATCGCCCCAGGGTTGATTCAACCCCGTCACCACCTTCGCGGCGGCCCCGCGTCCGGCCACATCCCACACATGAGCGCCTTCGATTTCATCACAGACGCGCACACAGCGGGTACAGAGGATACAGCGGTTATGGTCGATGCCAAATTGGGGGTGGGAGATATCGACTCCCCGTTCCGGGAAGCGATAGGTAAAGCGACTGTGATCCATCCCCACTTCGATGGCCACATCTTGCAATTCACAGTTCTCGTTGGCGACACAGACGGCGCAAACATGATTTCCTTCGGAAAAGAGCATTTCCACGGTCATGCGGCGATACTCGTCCAACTGGGGGGTGTGGGTGGTGACGTCCATCCCCTCGCTCACTTCCGTGACGCAGGCGGGGAGGAGTTTAGGAATCCCTTTAATTTCGATTAAACAGAGGCGACAAGCGCCCACATCGGAGACACCATCGAGATGGCAAAGGGTGGGAATGCGGATTCCCGCCTCGCGTGCGGCTTCGAGGACGGTTTTACCGGCTTCGGCCGCGACATCGATATTGTTGATTTTGAGGGTGACGACAGACATAGGTTAATAAGGCAAAAGGCAAAAGGCAAAAGGCAAGAGGCAAAAGGCAAGAGGGGTAGGATGTGTTCCGGCATCAGTTGTGACCCAGACCCATCGATTGTAAGGGCGAAAAATTTTTCGCCCCTACAAGCCGGAACGCATCGCTTAGGCTAACCTCGACCGTTGGCCATCGCCACAGGATCGGGTTGTAATAGGTCTAGGTACTCTTGTTCAAAGTAATGGAGGGTGCTGAGTACTGGGTTGGGGGCGGTTTGGCCTAAACCACAGAGACTGGTGGCTTGCACCATGCCGCAGAGTTCTTTGAGTCGATCTAAATCCCGTTTCGTGGCTTTCTCGTCTAGGAGTTTGGTGAGAAGTTGATACATCTGCACAGTTCCGGCGCGACAGGGGATGCACTTACCACAGGTTTCGCCTCGGCAAAACTCCATGTAGAACTGGGCCACTTGCACCATGCTGGTGTCGTCGTCCATGACCACCATGCCACCGGACCCCATCATGGACCCGAGTTCCCGTAGGGAGTCATAATCGACGGAGGTGTCGAGTTCGCGATCGGGAATACACCCGCCAGAAGGACCCCCGGTTTGAATGGCTTTGACGTTATTAGCACCAGGAACGCCGCCTCCCATCTCTTCGACAATTTCCCGGAGGGTAATCCCCATCGGAACTTCAATCAGTCCGTTGTTGCGGATTTTGCCGGTGAGGGAGAAGATTTTAGTGCCTTTACTGCGTTCGGTGCCAATGCCGGCGAACCACTCGGCCCCGTTGCGGATGATGGGGGAGATATTCCCCAGGGTTTCTACGTTGTTGATGAGTGTCGGACAGCCGTGAAGGCCGGAGACAGCGGGATAGGGGGGGCGAGGGCGAGGGTTGCCTCGTCCGCCTTCGACGGAGGAGATGAGGGCAGTTTCTTCGCCACAAACGAAGGCCCCGGCACCGACGCGAATTTCGATGGTGAAGTCTACGGGGGAGTCGAAGATTTGCGCCCCGAGGCAATGTTTGCGTTTGGCCTGTTGGATGGCTTTTTGCAGGCGGGTGATGGCGAGGGGATATTCGGCGCGAACGTAGATGTAGCCTTGGGTTGCGCCCACGGCGTAGCCGGCGATCGCCATCCCTTCTAAGACGCGATGAGGGTCACTTTCCAAGACACTGCGATCCATAAACGCCCCAGGATCGCCTTCGTCGGCGTTACAGATGATGTATTTCTGTCCGGGGGGCATTTTCGCCACCGTAGCCCATTTTAAGCCCGTGGGATAGCCGGCACCGCCTCGTCCCCGTAGTCCCGATTGGGTGATTTCTTGCACCACGTCAGCCGGGGACATTTCATAGATGGCGTGATGTAGGGCTTGGTAGCCGCCGACGGCGAGATATTCGTCGATGCGTTCGGGATCGATGCGGCCGCTATGTTCGCGGACAATGAGGAGTTGACGGCTAAAGAAGGGGTGGTTGGGATCGCCTTGAATGGCGTCGGCTTCTCCGGAACCGTTGAGGCTGCCGATGATGCTTTCGGCTTGTTCGGGGGTGACTTTTTGATAGTGTTTTTTCTCGGCTGGGGCTTCGGTGTCTTCGATTTCGACCATCGGCCCTTGTCCACAGAATCCCATGCAGCCAACGCCGACGGCTTCGACGGTGTCGCCGAGGTGGTGGGTTTTGATGGCGGCGTCGAGTTGTTTTTTAACGTCGAGGGATTGGGAGGCTTGGCAGCCGGTGGAGGTGCAACAGTGGATGCGGATGCGTTTTTGGGCTTGTTTGGCGGCGGTGGCCTGTTCGAGTAGTTCAGCTCGTTCCATGGCGGTTAGTCCTTAATATCGTACGGGTGAGGCGGGCCTTAGCTGTCCTCTTGTTTCCAGCTATGGATGCGATCGCAGGTTTGTTCGGGGGTTTGTTGGCCGGCGACTTTGCCGTCATACACCACCGCCGGGGCGATCCCACAAGCACCAATGCAACGAGCGGTGACGATGGAGACTTGCCCGTCTTCGGTGGTTTCCCCGGCGGCGATGCCCACATCGCCCTCGACGGCTTTGAGGATGTCGCCGCCGCCTTTGACGTAGCAGGCGGTTCCCAGACAGACGACGCAGGTATGAGCCCCACTGGGTTTGAGGGAGAACAGATGGTAGAAGGTGGCAACGCCGTAGACTTGGGAGAGGGGCAGTTGCAGTTTATGGGCGATGTAACTTAGAACATCTTCTTCGAGAAAGCCAAAGGCTTCTTGGGCTTTATGGAGGATTTCGATGAGGGCATCTTGTCGATATTGGTTACGCTTCATTGTAATGTCGAGAACTTTGAAGCGTTTATCGGGCTTGCCGTCTTTTTTAGGGGCGTTTTGGGATGATTTAGCGGCGGTTGAGGTCTGGGTGGGGGTCATGCGTGTTTCCTCAGATTGCGGTGGAATCGCGGCGATCGCTCATCGTTGAGATGCGGCGTATTCCTGAGTTTGGGAGCGATCGCCTCGATAATTGAGACAATCAGTCTGCTATCTGTGTTACTTTTTACTGAAGTCAAGGTTAGGAAATCTTTAAGATTTGCTTAAGTAACACCGAGGTTGTTTTTCTACGTTGAACCTAACGATTTGATCTGAATCTATTGTGAGGAGTATATCGGAGAAAATCAACTAAAACTCAAGTTAATTTACAAAAATCCGCAACCGTTGTTTGTTAAGATAGTCAACATTTGTATATAAAAATTCATTGATAATCATGACAAACATTAACATCGGCTCCCTTGCCTGTCCCCTTCCCCTAGACCAATACCCCCATGTCCTGTTGGCTCATGGGGGAGGAGGACGGTTAATGCAGCAACTGATTAATCAGGTGTTTCTGCCGGCGTTTGGGTCGTCCAAGCAAGTCCAACATGACGCGGCGATCTTGAGCGTAGAGGGCGATCGCATTGCCTTAACTACCGATTCTTATGTGGTTCATCCCCTGTTCTTCCCAGGGGGCGATATTGGGTCGATGGCAGTGTATGGAACGGTCAATGATTTAGCGATGGCGGGGGCCTCTCCTCAATACCTAACGGCCGGGTTTATCTTAGAAGAAGGCCTCCCCATGTCCATTCTCTGGCAAGTGGTGCAATCGATGGCCGCCGCCGCTGAGAGAGCGGGGGTACAAATTGTTACAGGAGATACCAAGGTCGTCGATCGCGGCAAGGGAGATGGCATCTTTATCAACACCGCTGGCGTGGGAGTTGTGGCCGGCGATCGCACGATATCCCCCACAGAAGTCCAAGTGGGGGACGTGGTGTTAGTCAACGGTGACATTGGCCGTCATGGCATTGCCATTATGGCGGTTCGCGAGGGGTTAATGTTCGAGACAGCTATTGAAAGCGATTCGGCCCCCGTCGCCGAGGAGGTGTTGTCTCTATTAAACGCCGGAATTGAGGTGCATTGTCTGCGAGACTTAACCCGAGGTGGCCTGGCGAGTGCTTTAAATGAGATTGCGGTGGCGGCGAATCTGGGGATTCGTCTCGATGAGAGGGCGATCGCCGTCCGCGATGATGTCCAGGGGGCCTGTGAAATTCTCGGCTTCGATCCCTTGTATTTAGCCAATGAGGGCCGCTTTGTGGCCTTTGTCCCCCCAGATCAAGTCCAGGCGGCCTTAGAGTGTTTAGGAGATGGGGCCGCCGAAATTGGGGTCGTCACAGAAACCAGCAAACCCCCTGTCACCATGAAGAGTGAGATTGGTTCTCTGCGAACGGTAGACTTATTAAGTGGGGAACAGTTACCACGGATCTGTTAGAGGAGATACTCTTTGGGAGTATTTTGGGTTTGGGGGGCGATCGCCCGAATCACCCGTTCATAGGGTTCAATCAGTTTACGATTGCGGCTGAAGCGGTGAATCGGTTGTCCCACAAAACTCGCTTCAGCGAACTGAATCGATTTGGGAACCGGTTTAAAGATGGTCACCTGATGATGCCGTTTTTTCAGTTCCTTCAACACACGCCGCGTCATCAGAGTATTTTCGGCCATCGTCGGTAATACCCCGAGCAGTCGCAAACGCAGATTATAGGTTTTGCGGATATCGGAGATTTCATCAAAGAGGCGATCGAGGCCCCGCAGCGAATAATACTGACATTGCACCGGAACTAACACCGCATCCGCCGCCGCCAACGCATTGAGTGTCAGCAATCCCATATTGGGGGGACAGTCGATGAGAATGTTGGTGTAGCGAGTTTGTAGCGACTTGAGTTGCTCTTTGAGGACAAAGAAACGTTTGGGATCCTCGGAAATTTCGTTTTCCGCCTTAGCCAGAGTGCTATCGGTGGGCAAAATATGTAGCCCCATCTCCGTCTCAATAATCGGTTCCTCGGGGGTTTCCTGGCGCGTCATCACGTCGTAACTGCCAATTTGGTCTTTTTCCATCTCGATGCCAAATCCCATCGTTAAATTGCCCTGGGGGTCCAGATCCACCGCCAAACAGCTTTGGCTTTGGGCTAATAATCCCCCCAGTGCAATCGTGGACGTTGTTTTTCCTACGCCCCCTTTTGGACTGGCAATTGCAACGATCGCCACGGCTCAACCCCTTAACTCGATAATGCTTCGGCACAGTGTGTACCTTCCCAACTATACCGGATTTCGGGAAAGGGTCTGGATGATCCTGGAGGTCTTGGCGGACTCTCCCTTCGCCTCGATGCGTCAGTTGCCATAATAAAGGAAGGCTGTAGCAGATACGACAGGGACTTTGCCCCCTTGGCTTTGTCTCAGTACGACCAATATCATCCATAATTGAGAGAGCAATAGCTAGCGAGACTGAAATTTGTATATGTCACCCTTACTTGAGAGAATCACCATTAATCCCAGGCAGTGTGGTGGTCGTCCCTGTATCCGAGGTATGAGAATTCGGGTGTCAGATGTACTCGACTTATTTGCAGCAGGGCTAAGTGCAGGAGAAATTTTAGAGGAAATGCCCGATCTTGAGGCTGATGATCTAAAGGCCTCCCTGTTATACGCCTCGCGAAAACTTAATCACCCAGTTTTGGTAGCATGACAATCTGGGTGGACGCACACTTGTCTCCGGCCATTGCAACATGGATTACCAGTACGTTGGGCATTGAAGCAATAGCATTACGCGATCTAGGGCTAAGAGATGCTGAAGATCCTGAAATCTTTGAGGCTGCAAAAGCTCAAAAAGCTGTTGTGATGACAAAAGACAGCGATTTTGTGGATCTGGTTGAGCGGTTGGGTTCACCGCCACAAATTATTTGGTTGACTTGTGGCAATACCTCTAATGCTAAGTTACGCGAAATTCTGAGTGAGACATTACCGAGAACTTTAGAACTCTTCGCTACTGGCGAGACATTAGTAGAAATTAGTGAAAACTAGCCGTGCAGGCTAATAAACCTGGTGCAGTGATTAGTTCAACTAGCAATCTTCTCAGACAGATCTTTAGAGTCCTTGTATACATCCGTCACCGTATAGATATGAGCACCGATGGCTCCATCAGCAGGTTTAAAATGAAAAATGGGTTTATGAGACTCTTGAGCCATTGGCATTAAGCTCTGATAGTGTTTAAGTAACGCTAAACAATTTGGATCGCTTGATGGAGTTGAGACGATTTCATCTTGTTCTTGAAGAACTTCAATATTTAATGCTTCGGCACAGTTTGTACCGTCCCAACTATACCGGAGTTCGGCAAAAGGTCTGCATGATCCTGGATGTCTCGGCAGACTCTCCCCTCGCCTCGATGATTCCCTTGCCATAATAGAAGAGTCCCCAGTCTAGGGTTGAACACCACCATGGCACTTCAGACTCAGATTTGTCCACCCTTGGAAAACGGCGATCGCCTCAGCTACCGGGAATTTGAGCGACGTTACGCGGCGATGCCTCCTCATCAGAAAGCCGAATTAGTTGAAGGAGTTGTGTATATGGCCTCGCCGCTACGGTTTACCACTCATGCCGAACCCCATGGTCGTCTCATTACCTGGTTAGGAGTGTATCAGTCCGCCACTCCCAACGCAGCAATGGGGATTGAACCCACGGTTCGCCTCGATGCTGACAACGAATTTCAACCCGATGGCGTGTTGCTAATGCCTGGGGGGAGTTCTCAACTGAATCAAGAGGGCTATATTCAAGGTTCCCCGGAATTGGTGGTTGAAGTTGCGGCGAGTAGTGCGGCGATCGATTTGGGGGACAAAAAACGGGTGTATCGACGTAATGGGGTTCAGGAATATCTGGTTTGGCAAATCTTTGATGAAAAACTGGATTGGTTTTATCTCGAAGAAGGTGTTTATCAGTCTCTGACTCCTGATGAGGCGGGGATTCTCCGTAGTCGTGTTTTTCCGGGGTTATGGTTGAATGGGCCGCAACTGTTGCAAAATAACCTGGCGGCTGTGCTTAATACGCTACAACTGGGGCTGCAATCTTCGGAACATGAGGCGTTTGTGCGATCGCAATCTTAAAAATGTCATTTTTTAGGGTTCATGGCTAAAGGATATGTGTAAGACAGGCTAACTAGATATTGGCTTGTTTTTTTAGAGCTTATTTAAAGCTTGTGATCGCTTCTTCTGAAAGTTCTAGTATCCGGAGACAGGAACTATAAAAATGCGACTCTAGAGAGTTGGCAAGTTGAGATCCTAATATTTCATCAGACTTGGCAAGGGCTTCCTCCAAGCGTTTCAGTTTGATAAGACATAAATGACGCCCTAACAAAGCTGGATAATACGTAAGTTTATATTCTAAGGCTTTATCATAACTAGCAAGAGCCTCCTCCCAGTGCTTCAGTTCAATGAGACATAAACCACGATAATACCAAACTGGATCACTTTCAG
>FSSI02000052.1:0-11036 GCA_900149785.2 Phormidium lacuna HE10JO
TTTTCCTATCTTTTCCCCGCAAGGGGACGGAAACAAAAACTAGACTTTAAAAGAGTTATAATATAGAAATTATTTTCCTATCTGTTCTAAGCAAGTGGGTGAAAATAGTGAAAAGTATGGATAACGAATTATTGGATGCTTTAAAACAAAAAATAGATGGAACTAAAAATTCTTCGCTGGCTTTATTTGAGAGTCCATTACAAGTGGTTGGTTATAAGCAGTTTACGTATACTACAGTTCAGAGCGGTATAACAATCCCTTATGTAATCATAAAATGGAAAAGCAGCGAAAGAGGATTTTACAATTGTGCCTTAATAAATATCATACATTTAAGAACATGGAATAATTTTCATGAAGCGAATCGGGACGTTAAACATCTAATAGAAGACATATATTTTAAACCAAACTAGAAAAGGTTTTTCCATATATTTTTGGGTCTTCAGGATCTACGGTGTGATTTGTTGCATTTGATACAAAATTGTAGGGGCAAAAAATCCCCTCCTGGGAGGGGTAGGGGTGGGTTCCCCTCCTGGGAGGGGTAGGGGTGGGTTCCAGCTTTTTTATATCGTCCTTTAAACAATAAGGTATAGAAGTGGGTTCCCCTCCTGGGAGGGGCAGGGGTGGGTTCCCCTACAGCAACGGATGTAATCCGCCATAAATTTTTCTTATAACTCTGAACCCAGAAGACCCTCAACCCCTAAAAACTGGACTCTCATCAATGGGTCATGGAGTCACCGATAGAAAAGCAATTGGGACTGAGTTAGAGCCAAAATGATTAAAGTATCTTGCTAGATATTAAACCATGCCACTTTCCAAGCAAAAACGGCAATTTGGGGACTTCCAAACCCCAGACCATCTCGCCCAAGAGGTGACTCTTCTCCTCAAACAACGCTACCAACTCTCTCCTGAGATGATTCTCGAACCCACCTGTGGAACCGGAGCCTTTATTCGAGCAGCACTCAGTCACTTTCCCACATCCCACATTCTCGGACGAGACATTAACCCGAATTACATCCAAGATGCTCAACAATCCCTGGTCAACTATCCTGATGCCCATCAGGTTACGTTGCAACAAGGAGATTTTTTTACAATCGACTGGCAAGGCCTCTTATCTAACCTATCTAACCACATCCTCATTTTGGGGAACCCTCCCTGGGTCACAAGCAGCGAACTCAGTCGGCTCAATCAGCAAAATCTGCCAGCAAAATCTAACCATCAAAATCGACGAGGCATCGAAGCCATTACCGGTTCAGCGAACTTTGATATCTCTGAATGGATGCTGCTCCAGTTTAGCCAATGGCTCCCCCCTCAATCAGGAATCCTGGCAATGCTCTGCAAGTCTTCTGTCGCTCGTAAGGTTGTTCGTCACGTTAAACGACATCAATCTCAGGCCTTTAGTGCCGATATCTATCTCATCGACGCTAAACAGCATTTTAATGTATCTGTTGATGCCTGCTTATTTGTCTTTCGCTATGACTCATCCGGGGACTGTTTGTGTCATCTCTATTCTAGTCTTGACGCGCCAACTTCATCCGGTGCTATCGGCGAACGAGGTGGCATCTTGGTTCGTCATATCCCTCAATACGATGCCTGGAGCCACTTAGTTGGACAAAACCTGACCTATACCTGGCGTTCGGGTTTAAAACATGATTGTGCCAAAGTGATGGAACTCGAACCCGTAAGTGAGAGACAGTTTATCAATGGAATGGGTCAAACCTATAACCTTGAATCGACCTATCTCTATCCTCTGCTTAAAAGCTCAGATGTTGGCAATGGCAGAACCCAAAACTATCGTAAAGTTGTCTTGGTCACCCAAACCTATGTCGGAGAAGAGACCCATCTCATCGAGAACATCGCCCCCAAGACCTGGCGTTATCTCCTTGACCACTATGAAGTTTTAAACAAGCGCAAAAGTTCAATTTATAAAAACAAACCTTTCTATTCTATTTTTGGTATCGGAGATTATTCTTTTAAACCTTGGAAAATTGCAATTTCAGGACTCTATAAAAAGTTGGGATTTCAACTTATATCCCCTTTAAATAGCAAGCCGGTAATGCTTGATGATACTGTCAACTTTCTTTCCTTTGATAGTCAATCCGAAGCCGAGTTTATCCTGCAACTCCTCACCTCAAAACCAGCTCAAGACTGCCTCGATTCAATGATTTTTTGGGATGACAAACGACCTATCACCATTGAGCTTCTCAGACGACTTTCCCTGCAAGCCGTAGCCCGAGAACTCGAATGTCTAGATCTCTATACTCATTGGGCGAAAGCCATCCATGTCAACCGTCAGGGTCAATTGGAATTAGGCCTGTTCTGAAGACATCAGCCGTCTGTTGCTCTCACTCCTCTTTCTTGTCCCTGATTTTGGAAGACTCTCCCTCCAGAGCAATCTGTATAATAGCTCCAGTTTCCTTAACGGAGTGCCAAACCAACCATGTACAGTATGGACGACGGGATGAACATCGCCAGACAAGCCAGCCGGGATATCGAGGCTTGGCTCAATGGGATTCCCGAAACCCTCGGCGTCGAAAACGTCGAAGATGACCCAAATTACCAAAAAATGGATGTCGACTTGCTCTGGCATCTCGAAGGGGCCTGTCTTAAAGTCGAAATCAAGGGCGATCGCTACCACAAAACCGGTAACTTCTTCTTCGAAACCCACAGCAACCAACAACGGGGAACCCCCGGCTGTTTCCTCTACACAGAAGCCGACTGGCTTTTCTACTACTTCGTCACCCCCCGCACCCTCTATCAACTGCCCATGCCCGAAACTCGCGACTGGTTCCTCAAACACCGGCAGCAATTTCGCGAACGCTCCACCCGCACCCCCGTCGGCAGTGGGTTCTACACCACCGTTGGCCGTCTGGTTCCCATCGCCCAAGTCCTCGCCGAAGTTCCCCGCGTTGTCCGCGTGCAATTTGGAACCTAAGCCCATCTTCTCAATCACCTCAACCTTGTGCTGCAATGATGTTTAATCTCTCCTATTTCCCGGTCCCCATTCCCCGTCAAGCCGACCTCTCAACCGCCATCGACTCCTGGCTACGTCGTCTTCTGATACTGCTGATTTCAGCCTATCAACGCTATCTCTCGCCCCATAAGGGCTATTCCTGCGCCCATCGCCTTCTCCACGGGGGCGAGTCTTGTTCTTGTTATGTCAAAAACGCCCTCACCGAAACCGATCTTCTCACGGCGATCGCCCAATCCAAAACCCGCTTTGCCGCCTGTACCGATGCCGCCGAAACCCTAGCCGCTCAGGCAAATTCCGACGATGACCCCTCCTCCTCGTCACCAACCCACTATCCCCGTCGTACCTTCATCTACTACAGTTTAGTGGGCTTCACCCTACCCTTTTTTGTCCGTCGTAATCACGGACAATGTTGCGCCAGTCTCGGCCAATTCCTCTTCCGAGATCACCAACGCCGCCAACGCGAAGACCAACAACGGCGCTATTATCAAGACCGACAACGACGCTGGGAAGAAGAACACCGACGACGCAATCGACGCTTCTAAATGAGGCAAACGTGGGGGTAAAAAACCGCCCCCACATTTGCAGCTATAGAAGTCTTCATGGAGAATAGGGGATTCGAACCCCTGACCTCTGCGGTGCGATCGCAGCGCTCTACCAGCTGAGCTAATTCCCCCAATCGTAGTTATCGAAACTAGCACGATATAGGTCAAATGTCAAGACCTCAGAGACTCACCGCCGGCGTGGGATTAAACGCCGCCTGAACCCGGTCTAACTCCAACTCTCCCAACGCATCCACCACCCAGTCCGCTCGCCGCTGTAACATATGCACCGGATAGGTATTCGCCACCCCCACCACCTGCATTCCGGCCCGTCGGGCCGCCTCAATCCCGGCAGGACTGTCTTCAATCGCCAGACACTCCTGGGGGGTCAACGCTAACTCAGGATGTTGCTCATTTAACTGGTGTACCGCCAACAAATAGCCCTCAGGGTCCGGTTTACTCGAAGCCGTATCATCCCCCGTCACCAAGACCGGAAACTGAGACAAGAGTTCAATCTGACGTAACACGGGTTCGACTTCTTGCCGCAACGCCCCACTCACCAGGGCCAACTGCAAATTTTCCAGCCGTAACTTTAAAATAAAATCCACTAAACCCGGATAAATTGGCAACTCATCTAACGCCTCAATTTCTTGGCGATATCCCTGAGATTTCTTCTCCATTAACCCCTGCAACGACTCCGGCGTTAACACCCGTCCCTGACGCTCCCATAACGCCTGCAACCCGGCGCGATCGCTGCGTCCCAAACAAACCTCTTGAATCTCACTTTTATCCGGTCGTAAATTCTCCGACAACAGCAACTGAGCAATCAACTCCAGATGAATCGCCTCATCATTAATAATGATGCCATTAAAATCAAAAATAACCGCTTTTAACATCGTCACGTTTACTCCATCACAGAACCCCCAGAGGGGCAAACCCAGACGTTAACCCCCGCACACATCACACCCGCATCACACCCACATCACACCTAAGCAAAAGCCATTTCCCCCTCACCCAGAGACTCATCCATGACCCATTCCTGGCCCGGTAACGGCTTCACCCCTCGGGTGACTTGATGAATCCACCAATGCGTCCGTGTTTCTACGTTAGCGAATCCCGCCTGCTGCATCCAGGCCGCCACATCTCCCTGGGCATACTCAGCAATATAAGGTTCCTCAAACACCTCCATCAACCAGGGAGTTTGCCGTAAACTCGCTTGACTCCCATCAAGGACAACCACCTCACCGCCAACTCGCAACAAGCGGAAACATTCCCGTAGAATCGCCTCACTCACCCGAGGCGGCGTTTCATGGAACAGCAACGACAGAGAAATCACATCAAAACTATTCTCCTCAAACCCCGTCTCCTCCGCCTTGCCATGTCGCCAATCGACCTTGAGTCCCTCAGCCGTGGCCTTATACTGGGCCATCACGAGCATATAGGGCGATAAATCCAACCCCACCACCGTCGCCTCAGGGAACGTGCGTTTCAACACTAACGTCGTCGACCCCGTTCCACAGCCTAAATCGAGAATACGCCGGGGTTGCGATCGCAGCGACTGAATCACCCCCTCCCGTACCCACTCCTCATTGGGGGGCAACACATAGCGAGTAATCGGATCATAAGACACCGCCGCCCCCGGACTGAGATACCCGCCCTCAACCCCATGAAAATTCCCAGAGCGATAATACTCAGGATAGACCAGTCCCGGCGAGGCGAGGCGATCGCCCTCCATCTGCCAATCAATCCGTTCAAACTGGCGTTTCATGGCCTCGCGGTCCAACAGCGGGTCCAACGCCGAAGCCAAAAAGCGGTCCCAAAGCGTCGTTGCTTTCGTTGTCCGTTCAGACGTCTGTTCAGAAGCCATAGCCAAAATTCCCCGACCATCAACATCTCCTAAGATAGTCCAACTCAGCGATTCCGGGGCAACCGATAGGCGATCGCCCACCCCGGCCCTTCCCCGACTATGGCAAAATGAACCCAGGGTTTACCGATCGCACCATTTCCATGACCAAATTTATCTTCATCACCGGCGGCGTCGTCTCCAGCATTGGCAAAGGCATCGTCGCCGCCAGCTTAGGACGTTTACTCAAGTCCCGAAACTACTCCGTCTCCATCCTCAAACTCGACCCTTACATTAACGTCGATCCCGGAACCATGAGTCCCTTCCAACATGGAGAAGTCTTCGTGACCCAAGACGGGGCCGAAACCGACCTCGACCTGGGCCATTACGAACGCTTCACCGACACCTCCATGTCCCGCCTCAACAGCGTCACCACCGGGTCTATCTACCAATCCGTCATCAACAAGGAACGACGGGGCGACTACGAAGGGGGAACCGTCCAAGTCATCCCCCACATCACCGGCGAAATCCGTTCTCGCATCCGTCGCGTCGCCCGCAACACCAACCCCGACATCGTCATCGCCGAAATTGGCGGAACCGTCGGTGACATCGAATCTCTGCCCTTCCTCGAAGCCATCCGGCAATTTCGTAAAGACGTCGGCCGAGAAAACCTCATGTACGTCCATGTCACCCTCATGCCTTGGCTGCGGGCCGCCGGGGAAATGAAAACCAAACCGACTCAGCATTCCGTCAAAGAACTGCGATCGATTGGGATTCAACCCGATATGCTAGTCTGTCGCTGCGAACGTCCCCTCACCGAAGGACTCAAAGAAAAACTCTCAGAATTTTGCGACGTTCCCGTCAATCGCGTCATCACCGCCCCCGACGCCAGCAGCATCTACGAAGTGCCTCTCGTCCTCGAACAAGAAGGCCTCGCCCAGTCCGTCCTGGACTGTCTCCACCTCGAACAGCGAGATCCCGACCTCGACGGCTGGCGAACCCTGATCGATCGCATGAAGAACCCCCAACAGCAACTCGAAATTGCCATCGTCGGCAAATACATCCAACTCTCCGACGCCTATCTCTCCGTCGTCGAAGCCCTCACCCACGCCACCGTTCAATGTGGCAGTCAACTCAAACTGCGTTGGGTCAACTCCGAAGACTTAGAACAATTCCCCGAGGGCGACCAACTCAAAGGAGTCGCCGGCATCGTTGTCCCCGGAGGCTTCGGCAGTCGCGGCATTGACGGCAAAATCAACGCCATTCGCTATGCCCGAGAACACCAAATTCCCTTCCTCGGCCTCTGTCTGGGAATGCAATGTGCCGTCATCGAATGGGCGCGTCATGTGGCCCATCTCGACGATGCCAACAGTTCTGAATTTGACCGCAACACCACCAACGCCGTCATTAGCCTACTTCCCGAACAAGAAGACGTGGTGGATTTAGGGGGAACCATGCGTCTGGGCCTGTATCCCTGCCGCCTAACCGAAGGAACCCGCACCTTTGCCAGTTATAGCCAAGAAGTCGTCTACGAACGTCATCGCCACCGTTACGAGTTCAACAACG
Source organism: Phormidium lacuna HE10JO (assembly GCA_900149785.2). Lineage (GTDB taxonomy): Bacteria > Cyanobacteriota > Cyanobacteriia > Cyanobacteriales > Geitlerinemataceae > Sodalinema > Sodalinema lacuna_A. The sequence continues at coordinate 6,920 of FSSI02000052.1, forward strand.
CCTATCGCAGTTTGTTCCTCGAAACCGGCTATGCCATCAGTGGAACCTCCCCCGATGGCCGTCTCGTTGAAATCATCGAAATGCCCAATCATCCCTTCTTCGTCGCCACCCAGTTCCACCCCGAGTTTGAATCTCGTCCCAACCATCCCCATCCTCTCATCGAAGGATTTGTGCGGGCGGCCCTGGGACTCGCCGCAACCGGCATAGCGTCCTCCGAAGCGTCCCCCGAAGCGTCCCCCGAAGCGTCCCCCGAAGCGTCCCCTGAACCGAATGTCCAAGACGAAACGCTAGAGTCAGCGGCACACGTGTTATAACCTCAAAGGAGATCGGGGAGACCCTGGTGACGGGAGGCGTTACGCGTGGCGTACTGGATCAAAATTCACGAACAAGGGGGAAAACACATTCATGTGATTGATCTCGACCGAGTCAGTAGCTTCTCGCTTTACAAACGGACTCGGTTAACGGTCTATTGGCATCCGAGTGAACAGCCGTTGATCCTAACGGCCCAAAGTGACCCGATCGCCTATCAGCAAGTCCTCGACTATGTTGAGAAAACCACAGGTTATTCCCTAGAGACGCCGCTAGAGGGTTAAATCGTGACCCCGACTTGCGTCTTGTGTCTCTTTTGACGCTGTCTAATATAAATTCCTCTAATCGCAATCAGAAGGATATGCTAGAGGTCGAGTTGATGTGAGGAGTTGAACTGATGAACTGGCAACATGATGCGTTAGAGGTGCTCAAACAGACCAGCCGCACCTTTTATATCCCGATTGTCCAGCTTCCCGGAAACCTTCAGGAAGCGGTGACCTCGGCTTATCTCTGTATGCGGGCCATTGACGAGATTGAAGATCACCCTCATCTCGATAATGCCACGAAAGCCCGGTTGCTGCGATCGCTGTCCCTGCAACTGCAAACCGGAACCGGCGACAATGACCAATTCACCCCCGACTGGGGCGACAGTTACGACCAACTCCCGGAAGTGACCTTACGCGTCAGTGATTGGGCTAAACTGGCCCCCGATAGCATCGCCCCCCGGATTTGGGATGCGACCGCCGCCATGGCCGATCGCATGGCGTTCTGGGCCGATCGCAACTGGACGATTCACACCGTCGCCGACCTCGACAGCTATACCTTCAGTGTGGCCGGGGCCGTCGGATTACTGTTATCAGACCTCTGGGCCTGGTATGACAACACCCAAACCAGTCGCATGGAGGCCATCGGCTTCGGACGCGGCCTACAAACGGTCAACATTCTTCGCAATCATGGCGACGACAAGGCCCGAGGCGTGGACTTTTTCCCCGCAGGCTGGACAGCCGTCCAAATGCAGGCCTATGCCCGTCATAACCTGGAATTTGCGGAACGTTATACCCACGCCCTCCCCAAAGGCCCCGCCTTAGACTTCTGCCGCATTCCCCTAGTCCTCGCCCAAGGAACCCTGAAAACCCTAGCCCTGGGCAAACCCAAACTCAGCCGTGATGATGTCATGCAACTCATTGGCCAAGTGGTTGATCATTAGGACGTTTCCCTTGACCGCTTCTGGGGCATCCCCGACTGGCTGCCCCACTTTTATACAAAAGACAATAAAGACCAATTCAATTAAGACACTTAAAGTTTCAAAAGTACTTTAAAAACAGAAAGTTCAGCCTTATTGAAAGTCCTAACTTATATGACTACTTTTATTACCGTCTCACCAATTCACCATGACACTCCTGTATGACCTACAACAGTTTGCCGACCATCTCGTCAGTGACCAACTGACCCATCTCAATCTCTTGACCGTGGTGGTGGTCCTCGTGGCGGGACTGCTGACGAGTCTTACCCCCTGTACCCTGTCCATGTTGCCCATTACCCTCGGCTACATTGGCGGCTATGAATCCAAAAGTCCCGGACAGGGCGCCCGTCAATCCCTCTGGTTTTCCCTTGGCTTAGCCACGACTCTGGCCGCCTTAGGCTTAGGGGCGGCCTTGTTGGGACGAGTCTATGGCCAAATCGGAAAAGGACTGCCGATTCTGGTCGCGGCGATCGCCATCTTGATGGGCCTCAATCTCCTCAACGCCTTACCGCTACAACTCCCCTCCATTGATGGCATGAGTTGGATTTCCGAGGGTTGGCCTCACGGGCTGCGATCGTATCTCTTGGGCGTGACCTTTGGCTTAGTCGCCTCGCCCTGTAGTACCCCCGTCTTGGCGACCCTGCTGGCTTGGGTCTCGGCGACGGGTAAGCCTCTGCTGGGCAGTGGTCTCCTGTTAGCCTATACCATAGGTTATGTGGCCCCCCTAATTCTGGCGGGAACCTTTGCCGCCAGTCTCGACAAACTCTTGTCCCTGCGTCGTTGGTCCGGTTGGATCACCCCCGCCAGTGGCGCCTTACTGGTGGGATTTGGCGTCTTTACCCTAGTCTTTCGCCTACTCCCCACCGTCTAGGCCGACAGGTTAACGGCTACCCCCATCTCTGGCTAAGTCTTTGGCCTAGTCTCTGGCCACCGTTCACGTTTCCTTGACTCTTGATTGTCCCATTGATTGTCCCATTGATTGTCCCATTGATTGTCCCATGACCTCATCCGTTGCCCCTGCCCCCCTTCGTTGGTTCCGTCGCGAGTTGTTGCCGATTTTAGCGAACTTACGGTTGGCGATCGTTCTCTTGCTGGCGATCGCCGCCACCAGTACCCTAGGAACCGTCATCGAACAGCATGAATCCATCGCCTTTTACCAAGCCAACTACCCCGAAGACCCAGCCCTATTTGGCTTCCTCAGTTGGAAGGTTCTCCTGGCCCTCGGTCTCGATGATGTCTATAAAACCTGGTGGTTTTTGGCGTTGCTAGTCCTCTTTGGATCGAGTTTGGCCGCCTGTACCTTCACCCGCCAACTTCCGGCCCTCAAGGCCGCCCGCAATTGGAAGTTTTATCGCCAACCCCGTCAGTTTAAAAAACTGGCCCTGGCCGGAACCCTACCCCGGTCAGCCTCATCCACCTCAGAAGACTCCGACGAGTTAGAAACCCTGCAACGTAGCTTAGAAGACCGCAAGTATCGCGTCTTTCGCGATGGCGAGAGTCTCTACGCCCGCAAAGGGTTAGTCGGACGAATCGCCCCGATTGTGGTTCATGGAAGTATGTTGCTGATTCTCGGCGGGGCCATTGTGGGTTCGGTGACAGGAGTGGTGGCCCAGGAGATGATTCCCAGCGGCGAAACGGTGAAGGTGACGAATTTTGTCGAAGCGGGTGATTGGTCGTCCCCTGATCGCTTTCGGGGTTGGTCTCTGAAAGTCAATCGCTTTTGGATCGACTATACCCCCAGCGGGGCCATTGATCAGTTTTACTCGGACTTATCGGTGGTCGATGACCAAGGCCAAGAACGCGATCGCAAAACCATCTATGTTAATGAACCCCTGCGTTACAACGGGGTCGTCTTCTATCAAACGGATTGGAGTATCGCCAACGTCAAGATTCGCCTCAACAACAGTCCCGTGTTTCAACTTCCCATGGAGAAACTGGACATCGAAGGCGGCGGACGGATTTGGGGAACCTGGATTCCCACCAAACCGGATATGAGTGAAGGGGTGTCGTTGTTGGCCCGAGATCTTCAGGGAACGGCCCTGGTGTATGACCAAACGGGACAATTAGTGTCTTCGTTGCGCGTGGGGAACGCGATCGAGGTCAATGGGGTGACTCTCTCGCTACTCGATATTACCGGCGCAACCGGCCTACAAATCAAGTCTGACCCTGGGATTCCCCTCGTCTATCTGGGGTTTGCCCTGTTAATGTTGAGTACAGCCCTCAGTTATGCGTCTCATTCCCAGATTTGGGTATTGCGAGATGATGAGACCCTCTATCTCGGAGGACGCACCAATCGCGCCCAGGTGACCTTTGAACGGGAGTTCCTAGACTGGGTGGGCGAGGTACAACCGGAGTCCTCGGAACCGGCGATCGCCTCCTCCGTTAGCGCTTAAGTTGACTCAAGGATTACGTTAAACTGAAGTTTGATTCAGGTTCGCGTACGCTTGGCCATCTCGGGTTCTCCCAGTTGCCCATCGCGGGTCTTCTGGATCTACGGTGGAATTTGTTGCAGGGTATACAAAATTGTAGGGGAACCCACCCCTAGCCCCTCCCAGGAGGGGAACC
>FSSI02000052.1:11126-29947 GCA_900149785.2 Phormidium lacuna HE10JO
GGAGGGGAACCCACCCCTAGCCCCTCCCAGGAGGGGAACCCACCCCTAGCCCCTCCCAGGAGGGGAACCCACCCCTAGCCCCTCCCAGGAGGGGATTTTTCGCCCCTACAGCAACGGGTGTAATCCGCCATAAATTCTCCTTATCACTGTCCATCACGAACAGCTAATTCGTCCTACTTATGCAAACTACCGATCAATCTACCACTCAATCCACCACCGCTATGGAAGCCCCGAAACTCGGACTTCCGGTTACGATTATCACCGGCTTTCTCGGAAGTGGCAAAACCACCCTCCTCAACCACATTCTCAGCAACCAAGAAGGACTCAAAACGGCAGTTTTAGTCAACGAATTTGGTGAAATTGGCATCGACAATGAACTCATCATCTCTGGGGATGATGATATGGTCGAACTCACCAATGGCTGTATCTGTTGCACGATTAACGATGACCTCCTCAATGCTGTGTATAAGGTCTTGGAACGGGAGGAAAAAGTCGATTACTTGGTCGTCGAAACCACGGGACTCGCTGACCCGCTACCCGTCGCCTTGACCTTTTTGGGAACTGAACTTCGGGATCTCACTCGCCTCGATTCGATTATCACCTTAGTTGACTGTGAAAACTTCAGTCTCGATTTGTTTAATAGTGAAGCCGCTTATGGACAAATTGCCTATGGTGATACGATTATTCTCAACAAAATTGACTTGGTGGATGAAGCCGATGTTGATGCGTTGGAAGTGCGGATTCGCGATATCAAAAAAGATGCTCGCATTTTGCGCACTAATCATGGCGAGGTCCCCTTACCGTTACTCTTGAGTGTGGGGCTGTTTGAATCCGATCGCTACTTTGAGACGGAATCATCGGATCATGACCATGACCATCATGACCATCATGACCACCATGACCATCATGACCATCATGATCACGCCCATCATGACCATCATGACCATGATCACGCCCATCATGACCATCACGACCATGATCACGCCCATCATGATCACTCCCATCACCTAGAAAATGATGGTTTTCTCTCGGTCTCATTTCAGAGCGATCGCCCCTTCAGTATCCGCAAATTCCAGTATTTCCTCGATAATCAGCTTCCGGCTAATATCTTCCGCGCGAAAGGGATTTTATGGTTTGAAGAAAGCCCCGATCGCCATATCTTCCACCTCAGCGGTAAACGCTTTAGCATCGAAGATGACGAATGGAAGCATGAGAAGACGACGCAACTGGTGTTTATCGGACAAGATCTCGACTCAGACACCCTGTTGAAGCAGTTACAAAACTGTGTCGTCACTCCCGGAACCCAAGGTCCCAAGGGATTTAAACTCTAGGAGGTTTAAGGGATAAATTCTCACGGAAACCGGCACAGAAGACCCAGGAAAGGGTCTTCTGTGCTATTTAGGTCAAATTAAGTCTTAGGAGCAAAACATAGGCAATGCGGGTCATTATTCAGCGGGTCACGTCATCTGAGGTGCGAGTGGGCGATCGCCGAGTGGGGAAAATCGGCCGAGGCTTAAATCTCCTGGTAGGAATTGCCCAAACAGACACAGAAGCGGAACTCGACTGGATGGCCCGTAAATGCCTCAGTTTGCGTTTGTTTCCTCCCGCTGATAACGACTCGGGCCGTTGGGAGAACTCCGTCGAAGACATCGCGGGGGAAATTCTGGTGATCAGTCAATTCACCCTCTACGGCGATTGTCGCAAAGGTCGTCGTCCCTCCTTTGATCGTTCCGCCCCACCCGCCGCCGCTGAAGCCCTCTACCATCAATTTGTGGACAAACTTCGTCAAAGCCAACTCACCGTTGAAACCGGCGAATTTGGGGCGATGATGAACGTCTCGATTGAGAACGATGGCCCCGTCACCCTCATATTAGAACGTGAGGTTAGAGCGTGATGCTTGATGCAGAACCCGATAGAGAATCAATTAACTCCCACTCCAATCATCGAGATCATCGATTTGTGCATCGAGTTTAGCCGAGATTACCTGAACCAACATCGATTCGAGGGATTCATCGGTGATGGGGTCACTCGAACGGCCGGCTAGGGGGGAGTTGAGGGGAATTAACCGTAAGCGACGGTTATCTTGCACTAACTCAAATTGGGTCCGTGACTGACCAATAGGTTTTAATTCTAAATAGTCAAAACTAGCGACATTGAGATACAGGGAATGATTCGCCAGGATCGTCGATTGATGGGAATCTGAAAATACCTCAACGAGATAGGCTTCCCCCTGGGCTTGGGGTTCACCATCGAGGAGGTCAACATAGCGCACCTGCGTCAGGTCTCCAAGTAAACGCAACATATCGCGTTTGTTAACGAGGATACCTGTTTCGATGATGCACGGGGCAGGGATATGATGATCGGATGAACGCTCAAGCATGGAACTAAAGGGGGTGGAGTAGAGTGACCGTTTGGGAGATAGATAAACGCAGCATCGACAGAACAATCCCTCAATCAGCGCGGTATGATGACCCGGTTCAGGTATTCGAGGATATCAAGGTGAAGATATCAGGGTAAGGATATCAAGGCTATCAACGCGTAATGGCGTTTCTGTCGATGATGGGCCGATTCGGCTCAAGGATCTCGATTCAAGGATCTCGATTCAAGGATCTCGATTCAAGGATCTCGATCTATGACTGGATTTGCAACTGGGATTTGCAGCTTGTATGGATAACTAGAGGGACGACTCGAGTGGTATCTCAACTCACAACAAGGTCTCCATACAATCTTGGCATAGATATTCGGGTTCGCAAATCCGTTAAATAACTGAACTTCTGATGAACTATGGCAAAGCGACGATTTTCAGGGCTGGCTTCATGGTTAGAGTTAAGATTTTGGCTGCATCAACGCAATGCGATCGCCGCTGCTATTGCCTTCTACACCTGTTTACCGATTCCCCTGGGCTGGAAACTAGAGTTTGAAGGGATCGCGAAATTGGCCCCATTTGTGGGAATTTTCCTCGGGGGACTGCTTGGCCTGGTCGATTGGGGCTTAGGCCTGATGGCGATGCCCGTATTAACACGGAGTGCCTTAATTGTGGGCTTATCGATCGCCATCACCGGCGGCTTACATCTCGATGGGGCTATTGATACCGCCGATGGTTTGGCTATTCCCGACGCCAACAAACGGCTAGCGGCGATGCAAGATAGTTTAGTCGGGGCATTTGGGACGATGGCGGCGGTGATGCTGCTGTTGCTGAAAACCGTTGCCCTCTCGGAGTTAGTGGACGATCGCGCTTTTGCCTTAATGGCCGCGGCCGGTTGGGGCCGTTGGGGACAGGTGGTGGCCATTGTCCGCTATCCCTACCTCAAAGCCAGTGGTAAGGGGGCCATCCATAAAGCCTCAATTCAGTCCGCTGTTGCCCTGATTCCGGGGGCTATTGCCCTGCTGGGGTTGAGTCTGCTGCAAGTGTGGCTTGGGGGCGATCGCTGGCTGGTGGGAATTGGTATGGCCTTAGGCGGGAGTGCGATCGCCATCCTCACCCCGGCCTGGTTCAATCATAAGTTAGGCGGCCATACGGGAGACACCTATGGCGCGGTGGTTGAATGGACTGAAGCCCTACTGTTGTGTTTACTCACCGCGTTAGCTGCGGCCCGTCCCGCCTGAGTTAGAGGGATTGGACGGATTGGAAGATTTTTCTGAGGCCATCACCAACCGTTCAATGGTCTCGATGAGGGTATCAGGATCGACGGGTTTTGAGAGAAATCCCGAGGCTTTCACTAATTTAGCCCGCACGCGATCGACCAGTCCATCTTGACTCGTCAGAAACACCACAGGAGTATCTTTCAACTGTTCAACGCGGTGAATTTGGGCGCAAACTTCATAGCCATTGACCACTGGCATAATCAAATCCAAAAAAATCAACGCGGGTTTGCGGGCAATCAATTCAGGAATCGCTTGTAAGGGATCGATAATAAAAAAACTACGATAGCCCGCCTCTTGCAGTATGTCTTCTAAAAATTCACAGCTTTGGAGGCTATCGTCAATACAGGCAATGAGCGGGGACTCCGCTTTATGGGTCGTTTTTTGCGGTTGCTGATCATCCTTGACTAAATCCGTCGCAATAGAACTTCCTGAACTCCGACTGGGGGTAAACTTTTCGTTTAAATCAGGAACCCGTACCAGTTGTAGCGACCCTTTTTCAATTCGAGGCATCAACGATTGAGTCAGTTGAATCAGGTCTTTTTTGACAATCACCGATAAATCTCGCAGAGTATTGCGGGAGTTAACGAGAACCGCCAGCCGTCGATACACTTTCTCCGACAATGAGGATTTCAGGAGAGAATTATTAGCAATCACCGGCGCTAAATTCGGAGAATAGCCAGCAAAATCGGCTTCACACCATTGTTGCCATTGTCGCTCAGCATAGTTCAGGAGGGCATCTCCTTTGAGGACGACACGGGGTTTTGTAATACTGGTTTCTTCATGGAGTTCTCCGACTAACACGGCCGCTTGGGACCCTTGTAGAACATCAAATAAAACCTCGACGATGCAGTCAACAATGATTTTCTGAAATTGCTTGCGATCGAGCTGCTGCTGATCCTGAAACTGGCAGAGCGTATCGTATTCCCAACAGGAATCCGTGGTCTCGCTGGGAAACTCAAGAGACCCTAAATCTAGCTTAGGACAAGTGCGGGCGATCGCCCGTCGCCAACGTCGTAGAGGATGAACCCCTCCCGAGGCCCACGTGATGCGGCCCATGTAATAATAAAGACTCCAGCCTTCATTGGGGGGAGAGAGGGAATGGATGTTTAATCGTCCGCTAAACTGCTTTTGGATACAGTGGAGAATGGCACTAAGAGCATCAAGCTGTGACATTGCGCTGGTGGGTGGCTGAGTTTGATTCACGGATGAACAGGTGGACAAGGGAACTGGCGATCGACGATGACAAAACGCAAGGGGCGCGAACTACCGTTAGAGAGAATCATGCACACTGATCTAGTGTGAGCTTATCATTGTTAAGGAATCCTAATCTCCGTCCGTTAACGAAACTTCAGACTTGGGCAGACCTATGAATTGGTGGCAAAACTTCAAACAGAATCCGCTTTCTCGCTTGGGTGCAACCCTGTTAATTATCTTTTATGTGCTGGCGATCGCCGCCGGTTTTTTCGCCCCCTATGACCCCATTAACGACATTCAACGGGAGGGGTCCTTACTTCCGCCAACAACCATCCACTGGCGCAATGACGCCGGAGAATTTGTTGGACCCTATGTCTATCCCGTTCAGCAAGGACCAACCGATCTAGAGACCGGAGAACGGGAACTGATCGTTGATCGCTCCGAACCCTCCCCAGTCCGTTTATTTGTGTCTGGGTCATCCTATCGCTTACTGGGTCTGATTCCGGGAAACCTTCATTTGTTTGGCACAATTGGCCCAGGCCAGTTAAATCTCCTCGGGACTGACGAACAAGGACGCGATCAATTCAGTCGTCTCATTTTCGGCGGCCAGGTGAGCTTATTTATTGGCTTAGTTGGCATTTGTATCTCCTTCCCTATTGGGATGCTCGTTGGCGGCATATCGGGCTATGTGGGGGGCGCTGTGGACACCATCATCATGCGACTAACAGAGGTTTTGATGACCATTCCAGGGTTGTACCTGCTGATTGCCTTAGCCGCCGTGTTACCCGCTGGCTTAACGAGCGCCCAGCGTTTTTTGCTCATCGTGACTATCATATCGTTTATTAGCTGGGCTGGATTGGCGCGGGTGATTCGAGGGCAAGTCTTGTCGATTAAGGAACAGGAGTTTGTCCAAGCGGCGCGGGCGATGGGAGCTAAACCCCTCTACATTATTATTCGTCATGTCCTACCGCAAACGGCCACTTACCTGATTATTTCAGCCACCTTATCGATTCCGGGGTTTATTGTGGCCGAGTCGGTGTTGAGTCTGATTGGCCTAGGGATTCAACAACCTGACCCCTCCTGGGGAAATCTCCTGTCCAATGCCACAAACGCCTCGATTTTGGTATTTCAACCTTGGCTAATTTGGCCACCGGCTTTGTTAGTGGTCTTAACGGTATTATCGTTTAACTTGATTGGGGACGGGTTACGGGATGCGTTAGATCCTCGGAGTTTGCGTTGAGAAAGGCAAGAGGCAAGAGGCAAGAGGCAAGAGGCAAGAGGCAAGAGGCAAGAGGCAAGAGGCAAGAGGCATAACCCACCCCTGACCCCTCCCAAGAGGGGATGGCAAGAGGGGTAGGGTGCGTTCGGGCATCAGCTAATTTTAGGGGCCGACTAGACCTTTAAAACTTGCCCGAACGCACCGATTCCGATCGCCGGTTCGATGAGAGGATTAGTCTAGGGCGCGGACGAGTTGCCAGCAGGCGCGATCGCGGCCCTCGGCTTTGGCCCGGTAAAGAGCGCGATCGGCGGCCTCGATTAAGGCGGCGGGGTTGAAGCTGGAGATGGGGGTTAGACTCGATACCCCTAAACTAATGGTGACGGAGGTGGGTTCAGCACCTCCCTCGGGATAGAGGATGATCTGCCGAATCGCATCTCGCAGACGACGGGCCACGCGAATCGCGCCGGCCGCTTCAGTTTGCGGCAGGATGATGGCAAATTCTTCACCCCCATAGCGGGCCACGAGGTCATCGGGATATTGCACCAATCCTCGTAGGGTTTGGGCGACCTTTTGTAAACAGACATCGCCGGTTTGGTGGCCGTAGGTGTCGTTAAAGTTTTTGAAGCGATCGACATCGCCGAGAATGAGGGAGAGAGGACGTTTATGTTTGAGGCAATAGGCCCAGGTTTCACTGAGATAGTCGTCGAAGCGGCGACGGTTGGCCACTTGGGTGAGTCCGTCGAGGTTGGCTTGTTGTTGCAATTCCACGTTAGAGGCCTTGAGGGCCAGTTCCATTTGTTTACGGGCGGTGATATCTCGGAAGGTGAGGGTAACACCATCGTCGAGTTTGATGGCGATGGCCTGAAACCAACCGCAAAGGGTGTCAGATTCGTAACAGATTTCCCGGTTGAGGATCTTGCCGGTTTCGACGACTCGCACTAGGTCATCAAACAGGCCGATAATGCCATACTCGGGCATCAGATCCAGCAATCGCTGGCCGATAATAGCATCGGAGTTGGTATGGGCCGCGTTGGCGGCCACGGCATTGGCCAGTAACCATTCAAAATCCAGGATCAGACCCTCATCATTGCGGATGGCTTGTAAGGCCGAGACACTGTCTAGGGTACTGTTGAGGACTGAGGCCAGGAGCGATCGCGATTTTTGCAGGCGGGCTTCCGTAGATTGGCGTTCACGAATTTCGAGTTCTAATTGGGCTTTTTGTCGTCGTACGAGGAGTTGATGTTCAACTCGGGCGATGACTTCCTCGGCTTGGAAGGGTTTGGTGACATAATCGGCCCCACCGACTTGAAAGGCGGCGACTTTTTCTTCGGTGGTTTCTAAGACGCTGATGAAGATGACGGGAATTTCAGCGGTTTCGGGATGGGTTTTGAGCCAACGACAGACGGAATATCCGTCGAGTTCGGGCATTTTGATATCCAGCAGAATTAAATCTGGCTGCATGAGGGTGGCCGATTTGATGGCCAGTTCTCCCGTTCGGCACACCTGCACGCTATAGCCTCGGGCCGACAGCATTTGTCGCAATAGCGTTAAGTTGGCAGGGGTATCATCCACAACCAGAATTTCTCCGGTTAGAGATGAGGAGGCGGCAGGAGACGATCTCATAACACTAGCGTGACCAAAAATAAGGGGTTTCAAGCCCCGCCCTTCCAGGGCGGCATTAGGAGTGCTACGATGATATCAAGCAAGTGTCAAACAATGTTTGTTCTCGAATACAAGGTCAAACCCAAACCTTATCAAGTCGAAGCCATCGACGAAGCCATTCGGACAACTCAGTTCGTCCGCAATAAAGTCTTGCGTTACTGGATGGACAATCGAGGTGTGGGTAAGACTGAGCTATTTCGGTACAACACACGGCTGAGAAAAGAGTTTAAGTTTGTCGAAGAACTCAACTCTCATGCTTGCCAAACGGCGGTCGAGCGAACCTTGAGAGCCATTACTCGTTTTTACGAAAACTGTAAAAGCCAAGTCAAAGGGAAAAAAGGTTATCCTAAATTCAAAAGGAATACCCGTTCGCTCGAGTATAAAGTTTCGGGTTGGAAACTTTCAGAAGACAGAAAGCACATTGTCTTTACCGACAAGAAGGGTATCGGACATTTGCGTTTAATTGGTTCGAGAGATTTAAATTATTACCACCCCGAGCAGATTAAGCGAGTCAGGATACTCAGGAGAGCTGATGGCTATTACGTCCAGTTTTGTATCAAGCTCGATCCGAGACTGACGGTATCCAAGCCGCTAAGCCCTTCTCAAAAAGCGGTAGGTATTGATGTGGGTTTGAAGTATTTTTTGGCAGACAGTCAAGGAAATGTCGAGCCGATTCCTCAATACTATCGAAAGGCTGAAAAGCAACTCAAGCGACTCAACCGCCAAAAGTCTAAGAAATTCCGTAAAGGACAACCCCAGTCGCAAAACTATCGAAAAGCTAGACAGCGATATGCTCGCAAACATTTAAGAGTAAGTCGGCAGCGAGAAGAGTTTGCCAAAAGAGTGGCACTCCGTTTAATCCAATCTAACGATTTGGTCGCCTACGTTGGCGAAGCCTGCACGAAGTGCATAGACTTAAATGTTGCAGGGCTAGTCAAGAATCGTCATCTATCTAAATCGATTAGCGATGCGGGATGGACGCTGTTTCGTCGTTGGCTGGCCTACTTTGCCGACAAATACGGGAAGATAGCCATTGCCGTACCTCCTCACAACACGAGTCAAAACTGTTCGAGTTGTGGGGAAAAGGTGCAGAAGTCCTTATCAACTCGAATTCATATTTGTCCCCATTGTGGCTTCGTCGCTGATCGCGATACGAACGCAGCGATAAACATCCTTAAACTGGGACTGAGTAGGGTGGGGCGCACCCGAATTCACGCATCGGGAGAGACTCCCTCTTGGTTGGTTGGAGAAATCCTGTCAGCTAACGGAGACTCGTAGAACGATGAATCCCCCTGCCTTCAGGTGGGGGAGAACGTCAAGAACACCAAGCCATGGCACTAGCTATCGTAGTTGATTGTGCCATGGCTCGGGGCGATCGCCGGGGAGAAGGCAAGAGGCAATAGGGAACAGGGAATAGGCAATAGGGTTAACTATTGAGGAGGGTTTTGGCGGTGGTTAGGGCTTGGCGAACTTGGTTGAAGCCGGTTCCACCAAAACTGTTGCGGGCGGAAATAACTTGTTTGGGGGCGATCGCATCGTAAATGTCCGCTTCAAACTTAGGATGTAACTGTTGCCACTCGTCTAAAGTTAAATCCTTGAGGAGTTTCCCAGCAGCGAGGGAGGTGCGCACCACTTTGCCCACTAAGTTATAGGCTTCTCGGAAGGGAACCCCTTTGGCGGCCAAATAATCGGCCACATCGGTGGCGTTGGAAAAATCTTCGGCGACGGCGGTTTCTAACCGTTCTTTGCGAAATTCTAAGCCGGATTCAAATAAAACGGTCATGGAATCGAGACAGCCCTGGACGGTTTTGACGGTATCAAACAGGGCTTCTTTGTCTTCTTGTAAGTCTTTGTTGTAAGCCAGGGGGAGGGCTTTCATGAGAACGAGAAGTCCCTGTAAATGCCCAAAGACGCGACCGGTTTTCCCGCGCACTAATTCGGGAATGTCGGGGTTCTTTTTCTGGGGCATGATACTCGAACCGGTTGAGCAATTGTCCTTGAGTTGCACAAAGTTAAACTCCTGGGATGCCCAAAGAATCACCTCTTCCGAAAGACGACTCAGATGCACCATAATCAGGCTGGCGGCGTTAACAAATTCGATCGCAAAGTCGCGATCGCTCACCCCATCAAGACTGTTAGCGTAGGGACGATTAAAGCCTAAGAGTTCGGCGGTATAATGGCGGTCAATGGGAAAGGTGGTTCCGGCTAATGCACCACTGCCTAGGGGGCAGATATTCACCCGTTCATAGACTTCTCCGAGTCGCTGCCAATCCCGTTGCAACATCTCGAAATAAGCTAGTAGATGATGGGCTAAACTCAGGGGTTGCGCCCGTTGTAGGTGGGTGTAGCCGGGAATTGGCGTTTCAATGTTTTGTTCGGCTAAGGTTAGTAATACTTGTTGAAAACGGCGTACTTTTTGGCGAATGTCTTGAATTTTATCGCGTAGATAGAGGCGAGTGTCGGTGCCGACTTGGTCGTTACGCGATCGCGCTGTGTGCAGCTTCTTCCCGGCATCTCCCACCAATTCCGTCAGCCGCCGTTCTACCGCAAAGTGAACATCCTCGGCATCGATGCCAGGGTTGAATGTTCCTTGGCGATATTCTTGACGAATCTGCTCTAATCCTGAGACGAGTTGTTCGGCTTCTTCTGAGGAGATAACACCGACTTTTGCTAACATTTTAGCATGAGCAACGGAGCCGGTTAAATCATATTCAATGAGTTCAATATCAAAGCCAATACTTGCATTAAATTCGGCGACAATGGGATCGAGGGCAGATTCAAAACGTTGACTCCAAGTTTTAGGCTGGTTCATGAGAAGGGAATAGGGAATAGGGAACAGGGAACAGGGGGAAGTGCTAAGGGAATGGTTAACGTTTTTGTAGAACCACGAGGGTCATATCATCGTCGTTGGACTTGTGGGGGCCGATGAAGTCCCAAACAGCATCAAACAGGGAGTTGAGAATGTCGTTGGGATCAGCTTGACGGCGACAGGTGCTTTCAAAGGCGGCGATGAGGTTGTCTTCATCAAAGCGATCGCCTTTGGGGTTGGAGGCTTCCGTGAACCCGTCTGTATAGTACAAGATTGTATCGCCTGCTTCGAGGATGACACTATCTTCTTCGTATTCAGTTTCAGCATCGAGTCCGACGAGCATTCCCCAGGTATCTAAGCGCAGCATTTCTTGACGTTGGGCTTTCCAAAGCAGTGGCGGGGTGTGGGCGGCGTTGCTGTAGGCCAGTTGATGGGTTTCGGGGTTATATTCGGAATAAAATAATGTTACGAAACGATGAGAATTTTCCAGGTCGGCATACATGGCCCGGTTGAGATGTTTGAGAATGCGGGCGGGGGAATGTTGGTTGAGGGCTTCCGATCGCAACATCCCTCGGGTTAGGGTCATAATTAAACCGGCGGGAACCCCTTTTCCCATAACATCACCAATGGTAATCCCCCAGCGACCCTGGGCGGCTTCCGTAGGGAGTTCTGTGGCCAGTTCTGAGGATGAGGCGGGATCAGGGTCAGAGTGGGTTGAGGTGCCGGGGAGATTGCGCGATCGCACTAAGTTATGACTGGTGGGGATAAAGTCATAGTAATCGCCGCCGACTCGGTTTGCGGTTTGACAACGAGCGGCCAGTTGAATCCCCTCAATCTGGGGACATTGACTCGGTAATAGACGTAACTGAATCTCGGCCCCGATTTCTAATTCCCGGTCGAGTCGTTGTTTTTGTCGCAATTCGGCGGCCAGTTCATCGTTGACGATGGCCACGGCGGTTTGGTCGGCCACGAGTTGCACGAGCTTACGGCGGGCATCACTCCAGGTATACTTGGGGTCATGGCTAAAGACATACAGCCGTCCCCGTTCTTCGTTGCGAATCGAGATGGGCGTTCCGTGGAGTTGGATGTTTTGTCCGAGATAGTCGGCGACGCGGCGATCGAGATCGCCGGAAATCGGGAGAGGTTGGGGCTGATCTCGGATGACAGCGTCGATGGCTTTGCGAAGGTTGACGCAGGATTGGCCCTCTTGACAATGGAGGCGTTGCAGTCGCACTTGTCCATCGGGTTTAAACAAGACTAACGAGGCCCCCTCAGCGTCGGTGACACGGCTGGCGACGAGGGGGATGAGTTCGAGGAACTGGTTGAGATTATTGAAGCTACGCAGGGCAAACCCTAGGGAACTTAATAAATCCTGTGTTTTGTTTTGTTCACGGTGCAACCGAGCGACCAAGGCTTTGAGAGCAAACACAGGAGTCGGTTCCGGGGGCGGTGAACGGTCGGGAAGGTCGGGTTGTATGGGAACAGACACAACGGGTATAGAATCCAAGTCAATTCGCTTCAGTGACATCGAAAAGGGTGGTTGATACCACCGTAGCCAGGCTAGGAGGCGGGACGCGGGATGGGCTTAGGGTCAGTATCGCAGAAGTCTACGGCGTTTGGGGACAATTGGCAACCAATTTACGGTGAGTTCACAAAGAGTTTGGCAAGAGTTGGGCAAGAGTTGGGCAAGAGTTTGGGGTTGGGAGCGATCGCAACTCGGCTCTAGGATACTGTTATTGATAGTTGATTGCTCGTCTTGGGCGTGTCGTATTCCCAGTCTATCGATGGAAACAGATGATGGAAACAGATGATGGAAACAGATTTTAAAACCGCCATGCTACCTTTTATCGGTCAAGAGATTGATGTGGGCTATGATGCGGCTCGGGTGGTGATTTTGCCGGTTCCCTATGAGGCGACGACTACCTATCGCCAGGGCTGTCAGCAGGGACCGTCGGCGTTACTCGCGGCCTCGGATCAGTTGGAATATTATGACGTGGAATTGCAACGAGAGGTCTGTTTTGAGGTGGGGATTCATACTCATACTCCCATCGCGGATACTCGACGGGGGGCGGTGACGGCCCCTGAGATGGTCGAGCAGATCCAAACAACGGTGGCGGAGCTGGTTGAGGCGGGTAAGTTTGTTTTAGCGATCGGTGGGGAGCATAGTATCACGGCGGGAGTGGTGGCGGGATATCGTCAGGTGTATGGGGATGAGCCGTTTACGGTGGTGCAAATCGACGCTCATGGGGATTTGCGGGATGTTTATGACGGCTCGAAGTATAATCATGCCTGTGTGATGCACCGGATTTTGGAGATGGGCCTACCGTCGCTGGCGGTGGGGGTTCGCAGTGTCTGTCGTCAGGAGGCGGAGTTGATTCAACGGCGCCGGATTCCGGTGATTTGGGATCATGAGATGGTGGCTGATCCCGATTGGTGCGATCGCGCCCTGGGGGCAATTACCACGGAAAAGGTGTTTCTGACGGTGGATCTCGATGGCCTGGATGGGAGTCTGCTACCGGGGGTGGGAACGCCTCAGCCGGGCGGGTTAAACTGGCATCAGTTGACGGGGTTTTTGCGTCGCCTGTGTCAACGACATCAGTTGATTGGGGCGGATGTGGTGGAACTCTGTCCGATTCCCAATTCCGTGGTGTCTGAGTTCACGGCGGCTAAGTTGACCTATAAAATAGTGGGATACTATGCTGATGGCGCTTGCTGATGGCGCTTGCTGATGGCGCGTTGGCGATGGCAATCCCCCAGCCGGATAACTCTCAAGATGAGGATGACCCCTATTTATGAATGGTACAGAAATTGGCGCTTACGCCCCGGATTTTGAGTTGCCCGGAACGAAGGGAACAGTTCATCATTTAGCGCGGTATTTGGATGAGTGTCGGGCGGTGGTGGTGGTGTTTTTTTCCAATACTTGCCCCCATTGTCAGATGTATCTCGATCGCCTGAAGGAACTGCAACAGGACTATCGCGATCGCCGGCTGATGGTGGTGGCGATTAATGCGAATGATTCGGAAACCTTTGAGGCGATGAAAGCTTTGGCCCGAGAGGCGGAGTTGAATTTTCCCTATCTGCGGGATGTGACTCAGGATGTGGCTCAATGTTTTGGTGTGACGGTTACCCCTGAGGTCTTTTTGCTTGACGAAACTGGCGTTTTGTGCTATAGAGGGCAAATTGATGATTGTGCTGAGTCGGCCGCTGGGGTCAAACAGAGCTATTTGCAGGATGCGATTGAGGCGTTGCTCAAGGGTGAGGCGATCGCCATTCCCCGCACCGAGGCTCAGGGTTGTCCGCTCAACTGGCGGCCGGCGGCCACGTAAGTCTCACCGACCCGATTAAACGCCCTCTTTAGGGCTAGAGCAAAAGCCTGTTATAGTTGGAGGCGGTTTACGGAGGGGAATGGAGCTAAACCTATGGCAGAACAGATGGCAAATGGATACCAACGGATTTTACTCAAGCTCAGTGGTGAAGCCTTGATGGGCAACCTCGGCTATGGGATTGACCCAGCGGTGGTTCAACAACTGGCTCAGGAAATCGCTGAGGTGGTGGCGTCGGGAACCCAGGTGGCGATCGTCGTCGGTGGTGGTAACATCTTTCGCGGTGTGAAAGCCTCGTCAGCGGGAATGGATCGGGCCACGGCAGATTATATTGGTATGATTGCCACCGTCATGAATGCGATGACGCTCCAGGATGCTTTAGAACAGATGGGAGTGCCAACGCGGGTGCAGACGGCGATCGCCATGCAGGAGGTGGCAGAACCCTATATTCGCCGCCGAGCGATGCGACATTTGGAAAAAGGACGAGTGGTGGTGTTCGGTGCGGGTTCTGGGAACCCGTTTTTTACGACGGATACCACCGCCGCACTGCGGGCCGCTGAGATTGACGCGCAAGTGATCTTCAAGGCCACAAAAGTCGATGGGGTGTATGATCGCGATCCCACCGGCGATGCGGAGGCTCATCTCTACAAAAGTTTGACCTATAGCCATGTCCTCACCGAAGACTTACGGGTGATGGATAGTACGGCGATCGCTTTATGTAAGGAGAACAATATCCCTATCATAGTGTTTAACCTGTCACAGCGTGGCAACATCAGCCGCGCTGTGGCCGGCGAACCCGTCGGAACAATAGTAGGAGGTTCCTGTGATGTTACCTGAAATTGAAGAACGAATGCAGAGTGCCGTGGATGCGACGCTAAGAGCGTTTAATTCCATTCGCACTGGACGCGCCAACGCGGCGATTCTCGATCGCGTGATGGTGGACTATTACAATAGCCCCACCCCCCTGAAGAGTCTGGCGGGAATTAGTATCCCCGATTCAACGACAATTCTGATTCAACCGTTTGATCCGGGTAGTTTAGCCACCATTGAGAAGGCTCTGAGTCTGTCGGATCTCGGCATGATGCCCAACAATGACGGTAAGGTGATTCGTCTCAATGTTCCCCCATTGACCAGTGAACGCCGTCAGGAGTTTGTCAAATTGGCGGCTAAGTGCGCTGAAGATGGCAAAGTCTCGGTTCGCAATGCTCGCCGGGATGCTATTGATGAGGTCCGCAAACAAGAGAAAAACAGCGATATCTCCGAGGATGAGTCTCGGGATTTGCAGGATCAGATCCAAGCTCTCACGGACAAGTACACCGACAAGATTGATAAACTCCTCGCTGAGAAGGAGAAGGATATCACCACGGTTTAGGGAGTTGTCCGATTTGGGGGTGTTTCGATCCGGGGTTCAGGGGGTAACCGCTGAACCTGCTTAATGTCCTGAGGTTATTGTGAACTCATGAGTGAACTGTTCGACTGTGTGATTATTGGTGCGGGTCCAGCGGGAGGGGCCGCCGCCTATCATTTGGCGAAGCGGGGGCGATCGGTTCTCGTTTTGGAGAAACACCCCCAACCCCGCCAGGCTTCTTGTGCTGGAGGGGTTTCTCCGGCGATCGTCCCCTGGTTTGAGTTCGACTTTTCCCCGGTGATTTCTCGCAAGGTGAAGACGGTTCGGTATACCTGGAAGTATGAGGAACCGGTGCAGGTGGAATTGGAGACCGCCGAACCGATGTGGATGGTGCGTCGGGATGCGTTCGATCAACTACTGTTGGACCAAGCGGCCCAGCAAGGGGCGACGGTGGAAACCGGAGTAGAGGTAACGGGGATTGCTTGGAACGGCGATCGCTGGCACATCCAAACCCACGGCGAACCCCGCTTTGGCCGCTATCTGATTGGGGCCGATGGGGCTAATGGCCCGGTGGCCCCTTGGCTGAAGTTAAAAACCCCGAAAACTCGCTTAGCGGCGACGTTGGAGGTTTCGAGTCCTCAGGCGGAGTCGGCCCCCATTGATTTTGCCTTTGGCCAGGTGAAGAATGGCTTTATCTGGCAGTTTCCCAAGGCTGATGGCTTTTCGATTAGTAGCAGTACCTTTTTGGGGGGGGAGAATAAGAAACTGCCGAAACTCTTGCAGGAGTACGCCGATACGGTGGGATTACCGAAGGGCGATCGGCAGGTGCGGGAGGGAAGTCTTGCCCTTTGGGATGGCGATCGGCCTCTGCATAGTCAGAATGCGTTGTTGATTGGTGAGGCGGCGGGATTTGTCGATCCCCTCACGGCGGAGGGGATTCGTCCCTGTCTCTATAGTGGCATGACGGCGGCCGAGGCCATTGATCAGGCTCTGTCTGGGGATATCAATGCCCTAGAGGGCTATAGTCAAACGGTTCAGGAGAATTGGGGCGCGGATATGGCCTGGGCGGCTCGTTTGGCGGCGGCGTTATACCGTTTCCCTGGGATTGCCTATAAGGTGGCGATTAAGCAACCCATCGCCACCCAGATTATGTTGAAAATCCTCTGTGGGGAGTTGCGCTATTCTAATGTGGCGAATCGCGCTCTGCGTCGTCTGAGTGGTGGGATGATGGGGCGTTAATCATGACGATTGACGGTTGCGACAAAGTTTGGCTCGTTTCGCTTCCTATATCTCACGGGAGAAGCCCGACAGTCACAAGCCTATCGAAGAGAGTGTCGGGCTTCTTGCTGATGTCGCCCAAGCTGAAGAGGGGGTATGTCTAGCTTGAGCAACGATTCAGGCTAGAGTTCAAGTTATAGAGTCGCGTCGAACGTCAGGGTATAGTCGGTACTAAACCCTTGCATTCCATCCACTTCAACGAAATAAGTACCTGCATCCAATGAACGAGTAATAGAATCATCTTGACTTCCACTGTTCATCGAACTTTCGATTTCATTGCCAATTTCGACTGAACGATCAGGTTGTTGCTCACCAACATACAACCGAAGATCTCCATTCTCCCTCATACCAGACAATGTCAGCTCAACATCCTGAGCTTGATCCAAAGTAAAGCGGTAATACTCAAAGCTATCACCTTGCACATTCTCTTGGACGGTACGAGTTCCACTCAATACCCCTAAATCACCAGCGGTACTCGGTTCCAAACCAGCAGTAACATCCCCAGGCGGGGTCTCTTCAGTCTCTTCAGTCTCGCCAATCTCGCCAATCTCGCCAATAAAGTCGTTGGTGGTTATCGAAGAAGCCACAACCCCCTGGAGAACCGTCAAGATTTCACCACCATTGCGAACCATCTCGGTGTTACCACCAAAACCTCGAATCTCTAAATCGGTAAAAGCCACTCCATCAGGCAGACGAAGTTTATCAACCCCAGGTTGGAAATCGGTGATTAGATCCCTGTGGTCTCCTGATGACGGCATAATAAACTCATCCGCTCCTGCGCCACCGGTTAGGGTATCGAAGTTGCGATCGCCCGACAAGATATCATTCCCGGCACCACCAATGATTGTGTCTTCTCCCTGACCACCATAAATGGTATCTCCACCCGCACCGCCCACCAGGCTATCATTTCCAGTGTTGCCAAAGACAATTCGTCCCGTGTCGTCATTCTCGAAGACATCATTTCCTCCTCCGAGGGCGATCGCATCTTGAGATGGTGAAGTACGTAACGGATCTAACTGATCCGCCGGCAACTGAGCCATAATAACGACATCATCTACTCCTGCCCCCAGTCCAAAGTCAAACCCAAACCCACCATCGGTGACAATATTCAGAACCATGATTTGAAAACCTTAGCTAACTTGCTTAATCACTTGCTATGTTTTATAGCTGATTCTCAAAGATGAATCAACCCTAAGTTCCCGAATTTACATGAACTTTATATTCATGGATTTACAATAAAAAAGCACAAATAGTGACGAAAGAAATACCTCTTTCATCTATTAGCTAATCCTGACATTTAACCCGTATCATCTACGAATAATTACGGAGATGTTAGACTTAGCTCATTATCAATTCAGGTTGTGGATAGCTGACAACTCTAACTCATAGGACTGGCTCCTCCCTGACGGTGACTTGTCCTCAGCCCATCCGAGTCAGGAGAAAAGCTGAGGTAAACAGCGAACCTCACCAGAGGCTCTATAGGTCTGTCGGGATGAACAGGCGATTTTTACGTAATCCGCCCCGAATTGTTACAAAACTTCATAAAAAGACCCGATATCCCCCCATCTGGCAGGGAACATCGGGTTAAGACGTGATGAGAGCGAGACCAATGTGGGTCAAAGCTTGATGATTATTGGCATTCAAGCCAATCGTAATTTCATTGCGGCCCGGAGGAAGTTGAGGCAAGTGCAGCCAGGAACCATAAACCCGAGCCCCTTTTCCCCATTGATATACAGCCTACATTCGGCAGGTTGACAGGGAATAAAAGATGTGAGGTTGGTCTAGGCTAGAAAGCGTTCCTTCTAGGGGTCGCATCGTCCTGTGCAGATTGAGAATTTAGACCATCTAGGTTTAGTGGCTGGGCTGATTGATGAACTAGGCCGGGTCGAGCTGATGAATGAGCGGATTGAACCTCATTGCCTGGAGCACGTCAGTGCTGGACAAGTGGTAAAAGCCATGATTTTGAACGCTTTAGGCTTTCTCAGTGCGCCGTTGTATCTGTGAGCGCGAGTTTTTTGAAAGTAAAGCGGTGTCTCACTTACTCGGAGACAGGGTGGAAGCCCATCAACGGACAACGGCAGATTAGCAATCTCAGTGATGAGCGGCGACTGATTATTCACCTCTTAGGTCCACCTGTTGAGCACTACTACAATGCCTCTGGTTAATTATTTGTCAACCTGCCGAATGTAGGTAATAGCTTCACCGTGGGGAAGCTGAAGCTCAACTGACAGCCGAACAGGTCTTCATTAGCCAGCCATCCCCATCAAGGCGAACATTAAAGGTTAGACGGGGACTGTTCAGCCGCGAGAGTGGCTCAGAACGATGAAGAACTATCGAAGTTCC
>FSSI02000086.1:0-9001 GCA_900149785.2 Phormidium lacuna HE10JO
GCGATCGTAATCGTCGGTTGCTTCGGCGTTCCGATATACCGCACCCCACCCAAGGCCCGATAATCCACCAGCCAATACTCCTGAATCCCCATCGCCTCATACTCAATCAACTTATGGCCATAATCATCCCGCCAATTCGTGCTAACCACCTCAACCACTAACGGAACCGTCGCCCCCGACTCAATCACAGAAGCCGTCTTCCAGAGAGGTTCCTGACGCAATTGACGGCGATCGCACACCGCCACATCCGGCTGATATCCCGATCGCGGCGCTTGCGGTTTCAACAAACAGGCCCGGGGAATCGTATACGCAAGTCCCCCCCGACGAATCGCCAGATTAAACTCCGCCACTAAAAACCCCGCAATCTCCTCATGAGGCCCCGTCGGTAACACCGCAATCACTTCCCCTTCAATCAGTTCATAGCGCCGGCCATCATCGGGATACTGAGCCAGAAACGCCTCAAATTCCAGCGGTTGAGTTTGTACAGCCACCATAACCCCTAGCTTCCCCTCAACGAATCATCTCGACACCAAACCTCATACATCGCCCAAATCGCCATCGGCCGGAGATAATGTCCCGCGCGGAAGGTTCGGGCCGCCGTAATCGCCTCGGGAGTGCGGAACTGAAGTCCTCCCTCATAAATTTGTCGTACCACCGCCTCCGTCATCATCAGCGCCTCCGTCTTCAATCCCATGAGGATTAAAAAGGCCCCAATTCCGAAGTTAATCCCAGTCCACACCTCCAACGGATGCGTCGCCTGAGGATCTTCAGGGGAACCATCCAACATCACCCCATTAGCCGCCCCAATCGGCGTGTCGAAGCCTTGATTAAACTGAACAAAACAACTCTCATAGACCGTTTTTAGAGCCAATTCGGCACAATTGCGCGGCACAATATCCTCTAATCCCAACAGTTGCGCATAAAACTGGCCACAAAGCTGATCCGCCATCACCACCTCCGAACCGCTCTCACTATCGAGGCGATAATAGCGGCCATTCCAGAGAGTATTATGATAGCGGGGTTTCGCCTCCTCAAGCCAAATGCGATACGACCGTAACACCTGCGCCGGTTCCGGGATATTCTGGTGAGAATTGCTTGTATTCCAGGGTTTTACAGCCGTTTCGAGTCGTTCACCGATCGCGATCGCCGCCTCCAACGCCGCCAACCATAACCCCCCACAATACGCACTAATTCCCTGCAAACGCCAATCATCAAACGTCTGATCCGGTGCGCCACCATTTTCGGGGATTTGATCCCCATCCGTATCAAAAGTTTTCAGATAGGCGATCGCCTGAACCACCCCCTGCCAACAATCTTGTAAAAACTCAATATCCTCACCTCCCGTAAACAGGAAATCCCGATAAACTTGCAGCACAAAATCGCAGGGCAAATCCTTCCAAAGATTGCAATCTTGGTAACTGGTGTAATTCGTTTGCAGCCAAGGATGTTCATTCGCCGCCCCCAAATCATGAGGCGTTGCCCCGACCGCCTTACGAATCGCCGCCGCCCCGTTATAGCCAATCACTCGGGGCGTTTGATCACCTGTCGGGATCGCCCTCGCAAACGAGCGAATCACCGATTTTTCCAACAACGGCCAAAGTTTTAACAGCGCAAAAGATCCATACAAACGCACATCCAAACTTTCATACCAGCGATAATCAAAACTCTCTAAAACCCCAAAATATCCCTTCGCTTCATCCTGATTTGCCGCCGTCCATAAACTGCCCCCACTACTGAGGTCATACAGCTCATTAAACAACGCCATTTTGAACCAACCCGGCAGAGACTCATCCTCTAAAATCGGCGTTTGCCAGTCTGTAATCGCCTCCTTCCACATATCCGAATGTTTCAGGGCCGTGCGAATCATCGACCAACTATTTTGACCATTGCGACCAAAAAAGTCCGTATAGCGGCGATAGGCTGTAATCCCGGCTGCAAACTCCGTAATCGGGAAATCCCACGCCAAAATAAACGGAATCTTGCGAGTTTTGCCCGGACGGACCGTAAAACGCACCGCGATCGCCGCCCCAATTCGTTCCCCAGCCCCCGCTGGAGTCTCATCCTCCCAATTTTCCAGGCTGCCATCTTCGGCAAAGGAGCGCCAAATTTCCGAGCCATCACCCGCCGGATTCCAGCGAGAATGATAAAACACCTTCACCGCCGGATTCGTCACCGTTGCCAGGGCAAATTGCCCCTCTCCCTCCGCCATCGCCTCCTGGCCCATCGCCCCAGAATTGAGCAAACAGCCCAAACGAGAGAAATCTTCCAACCAACGGTTCACATTCCCTTGCGACTCTCCCCAACGAGACCGATAATCATACACCGGACTACCATCATCCCGCACCCGCACCTCCGGAGATTTAAGGGTATTCGTAAACCAACCAGCGATGTTTTCCCAGGTGAATAAAAGACTTAACGTAATCGGTTCATCGGTGGGATTATGAGCCGTCCATTCAAAAATCGCCAGAGGGTAACTGGTTTCTTGATAATTGTCAGGAATAATCGGCGAAAACTGCTCACAGGTTAAATAACAGTTAAACACCTGTTCATACACCGACCAACTGCGGGGATAGAGAGCGTGATAGGTTCCCGTAGACTCTCCCTGTTCCGTCTCAGCCGGATACCAATCCCAACTCCCTAACGTTCCATCCTGGGGCGCAACCGTCGAGAGGGCATAGGCCTGATGCTGCCCCCCCTCCGTTTCCTCATACACCGCAAACTGACACCCTGGGAGGGGTTTGAAGATATGTTCCCCCCCATCGAGATGCCAGAGATTAAAGGTTCCCTGGGGCGATCGCCCAATCGCCCCCGCCCCAAACCCTCCCAGGGGCATTCCATGATCCGGACCATCATCAAGATTACTGGCATAACGCACCCGATAGGGATTGTCCCACACTTGGCCAAGGGGACATTGCCAAGTATGAGCCGGAATCGGGGGATGGGTGGGGTAGTAAATGGGCATACCGTCGGTTAAAGGAAACGAGAACAGGGAATCAAGAACAGGAGTCAGGGACGGCGGGAGTTGCGCGGTTGTCCTAAAGTTGTAATGTACAACACCGCTTCATCGGGGGGAATCCCCAACACATCATTAACACGATCATCAAAAAAGCCAGCAATCCCACTCACGCCTAGATTGAGATGAATTGCCGCCAAATTAAGACGTTGTCCCAAATGGCCCGCATCCAAATGTAAATAACGATAGGCGCGATCGCCCCAGCGAGCAATAGCCCCATCCAAATCCGCCGTATGGAACACCACCATCGCCGCATCTCGCCCTAAATCCTGTCCCAAACAGAGAAAATGCAGTTCACGGCGAAAGTTTTTAAAGCGAATCTGCCGCAATTCCTGTGCCTGGGGGGCATAGTAATAACAGCCATCTTCCAAGCCATCAATCGCAGTCGTGGCGACAAAGGTTTGAATTAAATCGCGATCGCAAAAATTGGGCAACTCCCAGCTATCCGGGGACGATTCCGAGGGATTCCGGGAACTCAACTGGCTCACCGGTTGCGGTTGATAGGCAAAATTTAACAAGGCCTTCACCTGTTCCAACTCAATCTCAGCCCCCCCTTGATAGGCCCGTGTCGATCGCCGTTGCAGTAACGTCGCCTCCAATCCTGTCCCCCCTTCACCCCAATCGAGCGGATGACTGACGGTGCTAACCTTCGTACAAAAGGGGAAATTATACTTATCTTCACGGTTATCCCCCTCATCCGTTGCCGGTTCCTGGGCCGATTCTGACTGACTCGGGGCGGAGTCAATGGCGCTGGCCTGATGCAGATAGGCCAACAGAGAACCATCCGGTAACTCAGGATAATCACGATCCGTCTCTGAGGCCAAGGCCGTCGCGAAGCCGCGATCGCCAGTCGCCTGTTGTCGTTCTTGCAGGGCTACCACGGCGATCGCCCCTTCCTCCTCACCATTGAGATACAGTAAATCATTCAGCCCCTGATCTCGGAACCCGCCAATCAAATAAGGGCGATAATCCGTCAACGCCGCCGCCAGTTCCAAATTGCCCAACAAATGCCCCGTATCCAGATGAATACGGCGATACGCCCGGTCCTGATAGCGCCAGGACGAGCGGAAAAAGACCGCCGTCGTAATAACCACAAACGGGGCATTTTCCAACGCCGGATGGCTAAAACAGGCGGACTTGAGAGCCGCACTGGGATCACTGTCCCAAAACCGTACCAACGAATGATCGCGAACCTGGTAATTATAGAGTCCCTGGGGTAACTCCCCATCCACTTGCGACAGCAGATAAACTTCCGCCGGATAGAGACCCCCCGCCGAGGGAGCCGACCGTAGAAACAAGTCCTGGCGGGCAATCTGAGGAATCCGTGCCGTCACCCCATAGGTACAGTACAGAAGATGAGATAAACGAGAGAGAACCGTTTGGCGATCGCCGATATGGGGTTTTAAGTCAATCGTTGTGCCAATCGGATACTCTTTAAAGGGAACCGGAGGACGATCCCAATCAATGTTTGGAACCCGTTGATTGATCGTATCTGGATCATACTTAGTGCGCTCATGATAGGTTCTAGCAATTGAAAACGTCTGTTTGGTCATACCTCAAAATAATGAAACAACGTCTGGATATTTGGGGGAAGGGCAAGAGGCAAGAGGCAAGAGGCAAAAGGCATAACCCACCCCTAACCCCTCCCAAGAGGGGAAGGCAAGAGGCAAGAGGCATAACCCACCCCTAACCCCTCCCAAGAGGGGAAGGCAAGAGGCAAGAGGCATAACCCACCCCTAACCCCTCCCAAGAGGGGAAGGCAAGAGGCAAGAGGCATAACCCACCCCTAACCCCTCCCAAGAGGGGAAGGCAAGAGGCAAGAGGCATAACCCACCCCTAACCCCTCCCAAGAGGGGAAGGCAAGAGGCAAGAGGCGACAAAATCGGGAATCATGACGGTTTTGCGCTCTGTTTTTAAAACAGTTAAAACTACAAACATGGTTAATCATCTCAGCCAATCATCTCAGCCAATCATCTCAGCCAATCATCTAAGACGTTAAAACTCCGTGCATAGAATTCATAACCAAGATGATCCGATCAAACCTAAGTTTTAAACATTCTCCAATTGTCCATCCTCTTCTCTCCAAACCTTCAATCAAGGAGAATCTTGGCGTCGTTGCAGGGCCTCCTCACTACTAGAGACCTCCTCATAAATATCAGCAATACTAGAGCCTTCAGCCAACTTACGCCGCCAAGTCTGTAACCCTCCCTCATCCACATCTCGTCCTAGGATAGCCTGATAAATCCCATTAATCCGAGCCTCAACCTCCTCCCCTTGTACCAACGTGCGACGTAATTCCGTCAGAGACAGTCCCGCCACAATCGCATGAGCCCAGCGTTCGAGTTCCCGGTCCGTCGCCGCCCGTTCGAGGAGTTCACGATAAATCCGGTCAATTTCAGGGTAATAGTCCGACGCATCTGGAGGAATCCGAGTGCGTAGATAGGTTTGCCAGTCCAAAGTCGTCTGAGGCTGGGTATAATACCGTAGCCAATCCCGGTCAAAACAGAGCGTGTAGGCCTCCGTACGTTGGCAGCGCTCTTGAGCATTTGCCGGGGGAGCGATCGCCGGTAAAATCGTTAAGGTCGCGATCGCGCCTACCACTGAAGCCCGATATCGACCGTCCTTTCGAGAAAAATCCATGAAGTCCTACCTTGCTGCGGCAATTCAAATGACGAGCGTGCCAGATCTCCAGCGAAATTTGGCACAAGCTGAAGAGTTAATCGACCTTGCCGTGCGCCGAGGAGCCGAACTCATCGGATTGCCCGAAAACTTTTCCTTCCTCGGAGAAGAAGCCGACAAAATCGCCCAAGCCGGACAAATCGCCCAAGAGAGCGAACTGTTCCTCAAAACCATGGCGCAACGGTATCAAGTCAGCATCCTTGGCGGGGGGTTTCCCATCCCGGTCAGCGAGAGTCAGGCTTACAACACCGCCTTACTCATCGACCCCAGCGGCGCCGAACTAGCCCGCTACCATAAAGTTCATCTATTCGATGTTAACCTGCCCGACGGCAACACCTACCAAGAATCCAGTACCGTCCGTGCCGGCAGCGACCTTCCCCCCGTCTATAGCTCTCCCGATTTAGGTCAACTGGGGCTATCCGTCTGTTACGACGTGCGATTCCCCGAACTCTACCGCCATCTCTCCCGCCAAGGGGCCGATGTCCTCTTTATTCCTGCCGCCTTCACCGCCTACACCGGCAAAGACCATTGGCAAGTGCTACTACAGGCCCGGGCCATCGAAAATACCGCCTACGTCATTGCCCCCGCCCAAACCGGTCGCCATTATGGCATTCGTCACTCCCACGGCCACGCCGTCATTATCGACCCCTGGGGAACTGTCATCGCCGATGCCGGAACCAAAGTCGGAATTGCCATCGCCGAGATTAACCCCCAACGGTTAGAGCAAGTTCGCGGTCAAATGCCTTCCCTACAACATCGGGTGTTCGCCTAGCGGTAATTGAACTTCAGCAAATCTTCCATGTGACCAATAACCATAATCGTGTCCCCACGTTGGAGCCGTTCTGAAGCTGGAGGATGAGAGAAGGTTTTACCATTGGCGCGACGTAGAGCCACCACCAAAAATAAGCCCTTAGCCCAGACAGCAACTTCGCCAATCGAACGGCCATTGAGGCGGGAGTCGCGAGTGATATCGACCTCCATCAGTTGCAGATGAATCTGGGCCAACATTTCATTGAGGGTATGGCCACCCTCATCCTCTTCAAAAAATTCAAAGGCCGTCGGTTGAGTGATGTAATTGCTCATCTGCAACGCGCCGATTTCCGCCGGGAGAACCACCAGATTGGCCCCGGCTAAACGCAGTTTATTCTCAGTGGTGGGCTTTTCCCCACGAGCCAGAATCGTTAAATCGTGCTTCAATCCCCGAGCCGTCAGGGTGACAAAGACATTCACCGCATCTTCAGGTAACACCGCCGCCAGGAACTGGGCGCGTTCAATCCCCACCGACAGCAACACCTCCTCTTCCGCCGCATCCCCCACCTGAACTAGATAGCCAAGAGATTCAGCCGTTTCGAGTAAATCTGGGTTGCGATCAATAATGACAAAGGGTTTACGGGCCGCATGGAGCCGTTTGGCTAAAATTTGTCCCATGCGCCCAAAGCCACAGATAATCGAATGTCGCTTGAGTTGTTCAATTCCCTTCGTTTTGCGTTGAGCATCGAGAGCTCGGTGAATTTCCCCTTCCGTGATCATTTGAATGAATCCTCCCACGATATAAACAGCAGACGATGTTCCGGCGATGATGACGACAATCGTAAAAACTTTTTCCGCTGTGGAGTCGAGTGGGTTAACTTCGCCATAGCCAACTCCGAAGACGGTGATAATCACCATATAAAAGGCGTCGATTAACTCCCAGCCGAGGAGGACGTAGCCCACAACGGCGGCGGCGAGAGTGCCAAGAAAGACAACGGCGCCGAGCAGCATCTGTCGAAAGGCACTGTGCATGGGGAGGCCACGTTAAAGCGAGAGGTACGGGTTAGGTGGCAGATTGGCCCTGAAGATACTGTGACACAATTTGCAGAATCCGTTGGGAGGCATGACCGTCCCCAAAGGGGTTCACGGCGTTGGCCATGGTTTGATACGCCTGGGAATCGTCTAAGAGTCTGACGGCTTCTGAGGCGATGCGATCGCACTCCGTCCCAATCAGCCTCGCTGTACCCGCTTCAACCGCCTCAGGACGCTCCGTGGTGTCTCGCAGCACTAACACGGGTTTTCCCAGCGCGGGAGCTTCTTCTTGTAGGCCCCCTGAGTCCGTTAACAGCAACGTACAGCGGGCGATCGCCCCCACCAGGGCGGTATAGTCTAAGGGGTCTGTCAGAAAAACCCGTTCATGGCTCCCTAACATCTCTTGCAATGGCTCGCGCACCGTCGGATTGCGATGTAGGGGCAACAACACAGCACTATCCCGGACCGTATCGAGAATCTTGAGGAAGCCTTGGGCAATACTGGTGAGGCGTGAACCCCAGTTCTCCCGCCGATGGACCGTAGCCAGCATCACTCGCTGCTGACTCCAATCCAGTCCCGGCACCTCACAGCTTGGCGTTCGGGCCGCCACCGACAATAAGGCATCAATGACCGTATTTCCCGTATGATGAATCGCCCCAATCACTCCCGACTTCCGTAAATTCTCCACCGCCCGAGACGTCGGCGCAAAGTGTAAACTCGTCAGTTGGGAGATTAAACGGCGATTGGCTTCCTCAGGATAGGGGTCAAATAGCTGATCCGTCCGTAACCCCGCCTCAACATGACCAACAGGGATTTTTTGATAAAATGCAGCCAGTGTCGCGGCGAAGGCCGTGGTTGTGTCTCCTTGAACTATCACTAAATCAGGACGTAGATCTTGAAACACAGCCTCGAGTCCCTGCAAACTACGACGGGTGATATCCGTCAGCGTTTGTTGGGGTTTCATGATATCGAGATCTCGCTGAGCCGTCAGTTCAAACAACGCCATCACCTGTTGCACCATTTCTCGATGCTGTCCCGTCAAAATCACCTGAGTCTCAAACTCAGAAGACTGTTGGAAGCAACGAATCACAGGAGCCAGCTTAATGGCTTCCGGGCGAGTTCCCAGGGTAATACAAACACGAGGAGATATAGACGACATAAGCAGCGATCGCAGAGTATGGTATAAGCCAACAACACCATCGACAACGATGGCACAAGCCTAGCCCCGTGACGTTGGGGCCAAACTCGGGAAGATGTTAGAGGAATTTACGGTTTACAGCCGGCCCCGGTTCCAGGAGACAATAGAGAAATCGGGTCTCAGCCGAACCCATCACACCAGACCCAGAGTGAGGGTGCGGCCATCCACTCCATCCTCTCATCGTTTGCACCCAGCCTCAGATTGATCCCAGGCCCAATTCACCGAATCCCTAAAAAACTCTAGCACCTATGACACAGTCTCAACGCCCCCCCGTTCCCCCACCACCCCCCGGTGGCGGCCGTCGTCCCCCTCGTCCCCCCGCACCTCCG
>FSSI02000033.1:0-19477 GCA_900149785.2 Phormidium lacuna HE10JO
CGCGATCGCGAGGTCAAGTTAAAACTCTATTCTCTGTATGGGGTTCAGGAGTATTGGTTAGTGAATTGGTGGCTGAAAACCCTAGAGGTGTATCGYCGTCAGGATGCCCAACTTCAGCGGGTTCAGACGCTGCTAGAGGGCGATCGCCTAACCTCCCCCTTATTTCCTGAGTTTGAGGTGGAAATCGCCTCGATTTTCCCCTCTTAAATGTCAGGTTGGTTGATTTATAAAAGCACTGGTACCTCAACAGGACAACATAACTATGGTGATAACATCAACGCAAACCCACACCGCTGCTGACTATCTGGAATTAGAAGAAACAGCATCAGTTCGCCATGAATATCGCAATGGAGACATTGTTGAAATGCCTGGAGGAACCGTTAATCATAATAAACTGACGTTACGGTTGATTTTTCTGCTAATGCAAAACCTCCAGGGAGACCGGTATGAGGTTTTGGGAACTGATGTTCGTCTCTGGGTGGGCGATCGCAACTTTTACACCTATCCTGATGTGATGGTGGTCTCGAAACCCGTTGCGTTACAGGAGAATCGCCAAGATACAGTCACGAACCCAGTCTTTATTGCCGAGGTTCTATCCGATTCAACCCGCAACTATGACCGCAGTGAGAAATTTGCGGCGTATCGAACCATTCCCAGTTTTAACGAGTATCTGCTAGTTGACCAGTCGAAACTATCGGTTGAACACCACCTCAAACAAAATTCTAATCAGTGGTTGATGACTGAATATCAAGACCCTGAACAGTCTGTCGTTTTAGAGTCTTTAGGAGTTGATTTAAAGTTAAAAGATTTTTATCAAAATCTTGACTTTAATGTCTAAGTGTGAAAATCATCTTCAGATCGGGTCTTCAGGATATACGGTGTGATTTGTTGCATTGGATACAAAATTGTAGGGGCGAAAAATCCCCTCCTGGGAGGGGTAGGGGTGGGTTATGCCCCTACAGCAACGGATGTAATCCGCTATGAATTTTCCTGATTACCCTGAACCCAGAAGACCCTTCAGATCCATAAACCAGCAAAATTATAGGAGATCACTAACATGGTGGCAACCTCGACTCAAAGAGATACTAAAACCTATAGCCCTGCTGACTATCTAGAATTAGAAGAAACAGCATCAGTTCGCCATGAATATCGCAATGGAGAAATTGTTGAAATGACTGGGGGAACGCCAAATCATAATGAACTAATCCGCGCCTTGACGGTCCTGCTAAGTCTGTCGCTGGCGGGAAAGCCCTATCGGTTATTTCTTGCAGATCAGCGCCTTTGGGTTCCTCAAGCGAACCTTTATACTTATCCTGATATTATGGTTCTTCCAACTCCTATCGAACTTCAAGAGGGTCGAAAAGATACAGTTATAAACCCGGTCTTTATTGCCGAGGTTCTCTCTAATTCGACCCGCAACTATGACCGCAGTGAGAAATTTGTGGCGTATCGAACCATTCCCAGTTTTAACGAGTATCTGCTAGTTGACCAATCGAAACTATCGGTTGAACACCACCTCAAACAAAATTCTAATCAGTGGTTGATGACTGAATATCAAGACCCTGAACAGAATGTTGTTTTGGAATCTTTAGGCGTTGATTTAAAGTTAAAAGAATTGTATCAAAACCTTGACGTTTCCTCATAATCATTCCCCGATCCGTAATACCAAGCATCGGCCCAACGCCGGAGTTGATAACGTTGCTGGGGATTGTCAGATTCGCGACTCCATTGCGCGATCGCCCGCCCCAGGGGACTCAGGGCTTGATAGCCCCCCAATGCTAGATAGTGACGTAGCCAATTGAGTAACGGGGGAATCCCCAATTGAGGAACCACTTTCGCGACGGTTAGGGGACTCGAAATCGAAGTGCGAAATAGGGCTTGGGATAAACTGCCAAACTGGACCACATCTTGCAAAAAGGGACGTAACACTTCATCCCCGGCTGCGTTCATGGCTTGAAACACGGCTGCTAATAATTCATTGATAGCCCCGTTATCTCTGACGGTTTCCGTTGCGCCGACGGTCATGGTTTGTTGGAATAGCCAGGTGACGGAAAGATTGGGTTGATAGGGTTGCAGGAGGTCTAGGGATGGGCGATCGAGACAATCGGCGGTAAGGGCCTCACTAATTCCCTCGGTTAGCCGCTTCAGGTGACGCACCATGGCCCCAAATCCCCCGAAACTTAAGGGTGATTGACTGCCGCTGCTGTCGCCAATGGGGAGAAGCCGGGGAAAGGGCGATCGCACCGGGGAATTGCGATAACTGGGAAACATCCCAAACAAGGCCCGTTTGAAGTCGAGTTGATCGAGTTGGCAATTTTGATAGTTGGGGAGGAGTCGCAGATATTCGTCAAAGAAAAACTCTAAGCTAAAGCGATCGGGGTGGGTATCGAGATAGGTAAAGAGATAGGTGGTGCGTCCA
Source organism: Phormidium lacuna HE10JO (assembly GCA_900149785.2). Classification (GTDB taxonomy): domain Bacteria; phylum Cyanobacteriota; class Cyanobacteriia; order Cyanobacteriales; family Geitlerinemataceae; genus Sodalinema; species Sodalinema lacuna_A. Next base: position 2,420 of record FSSI02000033.1, read on the forward strand.
TCTCGGGCCGGGAAGGCTTCCCAGAAATACTGACATTGGTTGAGAATGGGGGTGAAGGAGACGAATAAATCTCCTGTCTCATTTTTAGGATAGCCTTGGGCGCAGGTTCCCACCACCAGACAGACGCTATCGGGCTGTTGCTGACCGCGAATCTGTCGGATAATGGGGGAAAAATGGCCCATTGCATCGAGAAGTAGGCGAGTGGTGAGAACTTGGCCATCTGTGGTCACTCGCACCCCGTCGGGATGGATTTGCGCCTGCTGAAAGCTGGTGTGTTCGATGAGGGTTCCCCCAGCGGCGAGAAATTTCTGTTTGAGGGTGTCGAGGAGATAGACGGGATCAACGCCAAGGTTGAGGATGTCGCGGACCCAGATTTCGGGACTTCCGGGAAAGGCGACTCGGGCTGGGTTATATTCGCTGGCGATCGCCGTCTGCAATTCCTCGGGGGTCAACAACTCCAACTCGACAAAGGTTTGTAGTTCACTACGGGAGATGTTCCATTCTTGGTCTCGACCTTTGAGGACTCCCCGTTCCAAAATGGCCACGCGCCATCCCTGTTGCGCTAAACTCGCCCCCAGGAGGATTCCCAGGGTTGCGCCACAGATGACCACATCCCACTCGCACTCTCCGAGGGGTTGCGGGGATTCCTCGACGACGTGAGGACTGGGGGGAGGGGTTTGACGCAGTTGACTCCAGCGGCGATCGGCGTTTTGTAAGCCCCGCCAGGGATGACCGGGAATTTGAGTGAGAAGGTCTTGGCTTTTGGACATGGGGGAGGAGGAGGGGATGCGAGTGAGGGTTCCTCCTAGCTTAAAGGGATTATCTGAAGACATCAATGAAAACGTGATCTTACAGGAAATTTGATCCCTTCTCGGAGGTGGGGATCGCAAAAGACCTATCCAGGGTCTGATAACATCGACTAGGTATTCGGTGAATCGATATGAAAAGCTGCCTAAGTCTGACAGGATACGCCAATATTCATACATGATAAAGATTAGCTGACCAATAGAGGGAATCTGTCAAGTGTATTCTGGACTTGTGCGGGGTTGTTTTAGGAATTTTTGTTCGTTCTTCATCGCCTAAATCCTCGAAAATATGGGAGTTACAGGACTCAGATCACACCTCGCGTCATCAGAGATCGTTGTGTGCAACTCAGGGAACTGTGTTATAACAGGTTTGCGTGATTTTAAGAACAGATGAGTAACTCTGTAAGCACTACCTTCAGGGAATTATGCTGGATCGAACCTGACAGGAAATTCCTATCGTCTTGATCTGGATATGTGGAGCCTGTCCCCCAAACAATGCGACACCTAAGGAGTGTATTTTCTTCCTCTATTCGTACCTAGGAGCGATCGTCAGTTATGCAAGACGATAAACGTTTAAACACGACACAATTAGACTTATTGGTGAATCTTCGAGAGTTGCAGATACGATTGCTTAAATTCTTCTTTAGTATCTTAATTGCGGCTCTTCTTCTGGCTTGGTTCAGTGAAAGTAACATACGACATGAGGTTAACTCCGTGGATCATCAAGTGGCTTACCCCATTATGATTCCCTTGATGACTCTTTCCCTGGCTCTATTGCAGTGGTGGCCTCAATATTACACCCTAGCCCTCATCGGAACAATTGGCGTCATCTGTTGCTATGCTTTCATCTTTATGCACGCCATTATTTTGGGCTATGTTCCTTTAAGTGATGGCTATACGTTTGCGACCTTTCCTCAATGGTTTCCCCTCGTCTATACCCTTATCTTCGTTTTTTTGAAAAAGCGACAAGCTCTCTGGGTATCACTTTGTATTTACGCCTCGATTCTAACTTCGATCCTGATTAATACTTACCAAGAACTCGATCTATCTCCCCTGGAACAACACTTCCCCTACTGGCTTCATATTGCCATGTCCCATCCTATTTATATTGCAGTCTTTCTAACCGTATCAACTCTACAAGAATCTTTTGCGATCGCCAAAGTTAAAGCCAAAACAGCGGATATAGATCACCTAACACATCTTATCAATCGCCGTGCAGCAAGCCGTCTGCTTAGGGCGGCTTTGGACAGCCAACAACTAGGTAAACAAACCTGTGTGGGAGTCATTTTAGTGGATGTGGATCGGTTTAAGTCCATCAATGATAATTATGGTCACGGGATTGGAGATTGCATCTTAGTAGAAGTCGCTAAACTGCTCAAGCAAGATCTTCCTGAGACCGATGTCGCAGCCCGCTGGGGTGGAGAAGAGTTTTTACTGGTGCTTCTATCTGCTGATGACTCCGTAGAGGTGACTCAAAGAGCAGAACAGCTACGGGCTCGTTTAGCGGCTTATAAGCACCCAAAGGTTGGTCAAGTCACGGCTAGCTTTGGTGTTTCAACGACGACCACTGAAGGAGAAACCCTCGAAACGCTGGTCGCTCGTGCTGATGCGGCTCTTTATCAGGCTAAAGAAGAGGGGCGAAATCGGGTCCGGGGCGGGGTCCAAGCTATCGTTTCCTAGGAGAGATTGAACCACTGAGGCCCCTGAACGGCGTCATTGGGATGATGCGGCGACGGTGATTTCCTCGGTTTCTTCTTGGGAGTCTCCGCGAGGTTTGAAGTAATGGTATAGGTTGGCGATCGCAAAGGGGGAGGCTTCCTTGAGGTATTGAGGGATTAGAGTTCGATGGCCTTCTTGTTGGGCGCGACCCGAAATATAGTCAATATAATTATCCTGTAACTTGGGTTGCAGGGTCAGCTTAATCTGATCACGGAGGGCGAGGGGATGAGATTTTTGCTTAAAGTCTTCATATTGGGCGATCGCCAAACGTGCAGCGCAGTTCAGAAAAAGCATAGGCGAGTTTAGCGTCCTCAGCCACGGCGTTAATTGCTTGCAGGAGCTTCGTCTGAAGCCTTTGCACCTTAGCCGTCACGATTCCAAGTCCTCAGAAGCGTCTACATCCGAGAGGCGATCTCCCTCAGTAGTTTCAATTAGAGATTTAAGATATTTGAAGATTGTTTGAGGTTTTTTGGTGGCGCTAATTTTAGAAGATCCCTCATTTGCAAACAGTATAGAAAGTCTATCTGGAATAAAAAGGACATCATTATAATCTTTTATTCCTCCATTTTCTAAGGCATTCTCTTTCAAAGAGACTAAATTTTGATTTATCTGTTCCCCTGTCAATCCTTCTTCAATAAATAGATTTAACAACAAAATGAATGCCGCCAAAAAGTTCCCTCGGGTAAAGGATGTATTTATGTCCTGTTTCTTTAGAAAATCGTCGTGTTCAAATATTTTGAATATGGTATTAAAATAGCGCTCAATTCCTCTTATTCCGTTTAAAATCATACCACAGATTCAGGCAACTGTTGGGAACCGTTGGGGGACGTCAGCCGTTGGGGGGAGTCATCTGAAGCCAGCCGAAAAGGCGATCGCAGGTCAGAGTTAGGGAAAGCTGAGCCAACTGAGGGAGTGGTGTGGACCCTTCATAAAGGATCGGTTCACGCTGAGGTTGGAAGACGAGGATGGAGCGATCGCCGGGATCGACGAGCCATCCCATTTGACTCCCATACTGGAGACAATGGAGAAGCTTTCCGGCGACGCGGTTGGGACTTTGCTGGGGGGAGAGGATTTCAATCACCCAGTCTGGCGCCTGTTGGACATCATCAACCGGTTCGCCAGACGCATCGAAAACAATCCGTTCCCAGGAAAAGACTGCGATATCAGGAACGAGGGAGCGATCGCCAAAGGTACAGCGCAGTTGGGAAAAAGCATAAGCTAGTTGAGCGTCCTCAGCCACGGCGTTAATCGCTTGCAGGAGCTTCGTCTGAAGCCGCGAATGACGTGCCTTTGGCATGGGTTTCTGGATGATTTGTCCGTTGATATATTCGCTCTCCGGTTGAGTTGGCGGTAAGTTCAAGAACGCCTTGAGACTGAGCGATTGGTGTTGGCTTGTGGTCATGGTTCGAGAATCCCTTGGTAAATCTCTTGCAGGGAAATATCGAGTGAGATCGCACTCAAAGAAATCGTCGTGTCTCGGCGATCGTACAGTCGCAACGACCATTCCTTCTCATCCCGACGCAGGAACTGTTCCACACGGGGTTCATTTTGATGGACTAATAGATATTCGCGAAACTCAGGAATCGATTGATAATAGCGAAACTTGTCCCCGCGATCGCAGGCCTCAGTAGAAGGGGAGAGGACTTCGACAATGAGACAGGGATTGAGAATTTCATCGCGGCGATCGCCATTAAACCGGGGTTCTCCTACAATCACCAGAACATCAGGGTAAACCGCCTGTTGATATTGAGGAATCCAGAGGCGCATATCCCCAGCGCGAACCTGATAGGATTGGTCTTGTCGGCCCAGATTCAGGTAAGTTACCCAATTTAAGGCAATCCCATTATGCTCGTAGGTTCCACCCGTCATCGGAACCACCTCGCCATCACGATACTCATGACGAGTCTGGGCCATCTCTTCTCGGCGACGGTATTCATCGATAGAAATCTGAAGCGTTTGCACCTTGGCGGTCACGATTGTGAGTCCTCAGAAGCGTCTATATCCGAGAGGCGATCGCCTTCTTGCCAAAGTCTATCCTGTAACGAGTCATCACAATGGCTATGCAGATGAATGGTGGTGGCGACGAGTTCCGCGATAATGGTGGCGCGATCGTTGTCGGAAAGGGGCGATCGTAACTGGTTTAACAAATCGAGGGTCACCTGACAGTCCTCGGCCAGTTCCTCTAGGAGGCGATCGAGGGTCATATCTTGGCTTAACTGTACTCCGGTCTTGACTGACATCATTATTCCTTCCCTAACCGCTTTTTCGCTCGTTGAATCCCGTGCTGAAATGCCCGAATTTCCTTACGCCAATGGTTAATGAGTCCCAAATCTGGAGCGTCGCGAGCCAACTCTCCATCTATTTTAACCTGATGCTCTTGGATGCGGCGTTCCAAGCTTTCGATAGACTTGTAGTAATGCCGTTTTCCCATAGACTAAACCCAAAAACAGGCAGGAGTTTCCCCCCACCTGCTTTGACCTGCTTTTAGATTCAGCTCAGCTTACGCCTTCACGACAGCTTTCTCCTTCGCCTCATCCGAAGCCAGGAACTTCTCCAACTCCGTCAACGCATCCGCATCCACCTTCGTCTGCATCGGACAGAACTTCGGTCCACACATCGAGCAGAACTCCGCCGACTTGTAGATATCCGCCGGCAGCGTCTCATCATGGTATTCCCGAGCGCGTTCAGGGTCCAGAGATAACTCAAACTGCTTGTTCCAGTCGAAGTTATACCGCGCCGCCGAGAGTTCGTCATCACGATCGCGCGCACCCGGACGACGACGAGCAATATCCGCCGCATGAGCCGCAATCTTATAGGCAATCAAGCCATTGCGAACATCCTCAGCATCCGGTAACCCCAAATGCTCCTTCGGCGTCACGTAGCACAACATCGCCGTTCCATACCAACCGGCCATAGCTGCACCAATGGCAGACGTAATATGGTCATACCCTGGCGCAATATCCGTCACCAAGGGACCCAACACATAGAACGGTGCTTCGCTGCACTCTTCCATCTGTTTCTTGACGTTGAACTCAATCTGGTCCATGGGAACATGGCCCGGACCTTCGACCATCACCTGAACATCATGTTCCCAGGCGCGGCGTGTCAACTGTCCCAGGGTTTTCAACTCCGCCAGTTGCGCTTCATCACTGGCATCATGGGTACAACCCGGACGCAGAGAATCCCCTAAACTGAAGGACACATCATATTTCTTGAAGATTTCGATAATGTCATCGAAATGGGTATAGAGGGGGTTTTGCTGGTGATGATGTAACATCCAGCGGGCCAGAATACCACCACCGCGCGAGACAATCCCCGTAATGCGATCGCGCACCAACGGCAAATGTTCAATCAAGATTCCCGCATGAATCGTCATGTAATCCACACCCTGCTGAGCGTGTTTCTCGATGATATGCAGGAAATCATCAGCGGTGAGATTTTCCACACTCCCGTGGACACTCTCAAGGGCCTGATAAATAGGAACCGTGCCGATGGGAACCGGAGAGGCCTTGATAATAGCCGTGCGAATCACATCCAAGTCCCCGCCGCCAGTAGACAAGTCCATGACGGTGTCTGCACCATACTTCACCGCCAAATTGAGTTTCGCCACTTCCTCATCAATGTTAGATGAGTTGGGCGAGGCCCCAATGTTAGCGTTGACCTTGCATTTCGATGCAATGCCAATGGCCATCGGTTCGAGGTTGGTGTGGTTGATGTTGGCCGGAATAATCATCCGTCCTCGGGCCACCTCATCGCGGATTAACTCCTGAGGGAGATTTTCCCGCTTGGCGACATAGTCCATCTCCTCAGTAATGACTCCCTGACGAGCGTAGTGCATCTGGGATACATTACCCTGACCGCGTCGCTTAGCTACCCAGTCTGTACGCATATTGAATTTCCTCGATAAACAGCTTCCCTTCGCCGGTACTAGCCGGTCTCAGGTTCTAAGGGTGTAATCTCAGCCTGACGACTCAGGCACCCCTAGCTTGCTTAATTGTATCGAGTCTAACATCATTGTGGGGGCGATCGAAGCTTAAAGGATTCTAAGGATTCTCCGCCGTCTCTGAACTCCCACAACTCCCACAACTCCCAGAAAAGGCCTCGTGCAACCCTTGGCGAAAGCGCAACATGGCCAAAAACGCCTCAACGGTTTGCCGCCAATAGGATTGAGGTTTCATCTTCGGTAACAACATCTCCCGGAACTCCGCCTCTAAGTGAGGATTCATCCAAGTGGCGAATTGGCGAAAGGTTGCCCGCACTGCCCAATCATATTTATCCTGACTTGCGAGAATATCCTGGCAAAATCGCTGAAAAATTGCCCGAGAAAAGCCATCACTCCAGTCCCACTCACAGATCTGTAAGCGGCTTAAACTGGGGTGACGCTTACTCATCGTCTGCAGGTGGGCCTGGAGATGGGCGAGAATCCAGGCTTCGCGTTCCTCTTGGGGGAGACGGCCCAACAGACGGCGATCGCGCCCCTGAACCTCCTCCAATCGTCCCGGAATTGGCCACCGCAACAAGCGCCGCCCCCACTCCACATCCCCATAACCCATCGCCGCGACAGCCCAACCCTCCAGCAACAGATCCTTGAGGGGATGATCCGCCGCCATCTGCAACCAGTCATCAATCTCGTCTCCTTGCGCCCAAACCCGAGGCGGAACTCGGGCCAACTGTTGCAAAAACCACCAATGGGGCCGAGACAGCTTCGCCGGGGCCTTCTCGCGCACCCCATCTCGCCGCATCTGAGGCGTCATCGTCTCAGGAAGGGTGACGATAATCCCCTGGGGCGATCGCCTCAACCGCCCAGCCACCCACCGCGTCACCCGTTGCACAAACTCAGACTCAGGCAATTGCGTCAGGAGTTGCGCCGCCATCTCCCGCACCTGCTGACTTTTATCCTCCAGCGCCTCCTGCAAAAACGGTTCATCTGCCGCCGTTAACCTCTGATGGAAGGTTTTGAGGTATTCCCTGCGATCGCCCGCTTTATGACGCGCCCAGACCTCTCTAACGCAATCCCTAGCCAGGGCTGGGTCTTGCCGGCGCATCTGCTGCAACCAAAACAAACGAGTCGGCAAATTGCCCTCGCGCCAGCCCTCTTGGGCCGTCACACCCACCACAACTAACGCCCCATAAGCCCAATCCGGGTTTTGGGCCGCCAACCAGTAGCCGCGATCGCCCAACACCGGCAACAGCAACGGCCGCAAGTTCCGCCCTTGTCGGCCCACCTCCAACAACGCCGGCAAACACTGCGGTGGAACCCGCACCCGACAACGTTGCGCCCAATCCAGCCAAAGAGACAATCGTTCAGGAACCTCCTCCCCGGCCAAAATCTCCTCTAGCCGTCGACTCGCCGCCGCCGAACAGACGGGCAACCTCTCCTCCGGCGCCACCCCTGGAGAATCCTCAACCTCCAGCTTAGGAAACCGTCGTCCCGCCTGACGTTGTACACTGGCGATGGCCAGCCCTTGCAAAATCTGCGCTTCTAAGCTATCACCATCAATCAGAGGTTCAATCTCCTCCGACAGCGGCACAATCTCAGCCAACGGTCGTTTTCCCAACCGTTGCGTTCCCAACAAAATCGCCTTAACCAGCGCCTCCCACACCACTCAACTCACCTCCCATCAAGCCCTCCCCAGTCTACCGCAACGAACAATGGACAATTAAGAATCAACAATTAAGTTGATTGCCTCAAAAAGTGGTGCGTTCCGGCAGTTTCAGGCTTGTCGGTTTAAGCTAAACATTAAATAAAGCCGAAACCCACCCTACCCGCCTATTGCCCATTGCCTCTTGCCTTCTCCCCCCTGTTCCCTGTTCCCTGTTCCCTGTTCCCTGTTCCCTGTTCCCTTCTCCTACCCATGTTCGATCGCCCTCTCGGTTCTGTCATCCAAGGTTCCCTCAGTCACGGCCTAGAAATTCGTCTGCATCCCGATGTATCTGTCGAAGAAATGCGCGTCGGCAAATTCCTCGTCGTACAGGGAAGCCGCGCCCGCTTTTTCTGTCTCCTCACCGATGTTTCCCTGGGAACCGCCAGTCAGCGTGTTTTCGCCAACCCACCCCATCCCGAAGATGATTTCCTACAAGCCGTTCTCGCCGGAAGTGGAACCTACGGAACCTTAGAACTAACTCCCATGTTGATGTTAATGACACGGGATGCCGAAGAACTGGCCCGCGTCATGTTGCAAGCCAGCGGCCAAGCCACGAATCAAAATGGACGCAAAGGCAAAAAATCCAAAAAATTAGCCTCCTTTGAAGCCAACAGTAGCGCCGAATTAGAATTACTCCCCGTCAAAACCATTCCTAGCCACTTTTCCCAAGTCTATGAAGCCCTAGAAACAGATTTTCGCTCCGTTTTTGGTTGGGAAGATGACCCGACTCGAAAAAACTTTGCGATCGGTAAACCCCTTGATATGGATGTTCCCGTCTGCATCGACCTCGATCGCTTCGTCGAACGCAGTAACGGCGTATTTGGCAAATCAGGAACCGGAAAATCCTTTTTAACCCGCCTACTTCTGTCGGGAGTTATCCGCAAAGATGCCGCCGTGAACTTAATTTTTGATATGCACTCCGAGTACGGCTGGGAAGCCCAATGTGAAGGCAAAAATATCAATACCGTCAAAGGTTTGCGGCAACTGTTTCCCGGCAAAGTGGAAATGTACACCCTCGACCCCGAATCTACCCGACGGCGCGGCATTCGCGATGCCCAAGAATTGTATTTAAGCTATGACCAAATTGAAGTTGAAGATATTAGCTTAGTCCAACGAGAATTAAACCTTTCCGAAGCCGCCATTGAAAATGCCATCATTCTCCGCAACGAGTTTGGCAAAACCTGGATTACAGAATTGTTGGCGATGGAAAATGAGCATATTCAGGTTTTTTGTGAAGAACGACGGGGCAACAAATCCTCAATCATGGCTTTGCAGCGCAAGTTGATGCGCCTGGATGAATTGAAATATATCCGCAACACTTGTCCCCAGAATTATGTCAATCAAATCCTCAATTCCTTGCAAGCCGGAAAACACGTTGTCATTGAATTTGGCTCTCAGAGTAATATGTTGTCCTATATGTTAGCAACCAACGTCATTACTCGCCGCATTCACCAACATTATGTCAACCAATCCGAGCAGTATTTACAGAGTAAGAATCCCCTTGACAAACCGCGCCAATTGGTCATCACCATTGAAGAAGCCCACCGCTTTTTAGATACCGCCTCGGTGCGCAGTACCATTTTCGGAACCATTGCCCGAGAAATGCGCAAGTATTTTGTCACCTTGTTGGTGGTCGATCAGCGTCCCTCGGGCATTGATAATGAGGTCATGTCTCAGGTGGGAACTCGGATTACGGCCCTATTGAATGACGACAAAGATATTGATGCCATTTTTACTGGGGTATCGGGGGGACAGAATTTGCGATCGGTGTTAGCGAAGTTAGACTCAAAGCAGCAAGCCTTGATTCTCGGCCATGCGGTTCCCATGCCCGTGGTGGTTCAGACTCGTCCCTACGACCAAACCTTCTATACTGAGGTAGGAGATTTAGATTTAGATGACCTGTCCGACGACCATGTGGCGGAAATTTCCGAAGCCGCCAAGTTGGATTTGGGATTTTAAGGATTTAACATTGTTTGCATAAAAACCTCCCTCCCCAGCGTTAAGACGATAGAACGCCACCCAGGAGGGACGCTGATGACCATCCAAATCGAGCAAATTGCCCAGTTTCTCGACCATCGAGACTGGCGCTATGACCTGCAAGCCAACAAGAACCGCATCATCACCGCCGTGAACTCCGATGTGGTCGAGCAATTTGTGATTGTGATTGCGGTGCAGGAGGAGGGGGAGTATCTCAGCCTCTTTGCCCCAGAACTGCTGTATCTCAAAGACCATCATTATAAAGGTGTTGCCTTTCAGACGATGTTAGCCATGGCCTGGGAGGTCAAGTTATTGCGCTGGGAATATGACCCCAGTGATGGGGAAGTGCGCAGCAGTACCGGAATGGCGGTGGAAGATGGTCAGGTGACCGAGAAACAGTTTAATCGTCTCTTGTCGGGGTTGATTCAGTTGACCGAGGAGGGGATGACGCGGCTGAAGCAGGTGCTGGCCACGGGAGAAGACCCCGGACGAGCGGGGGTAGGTTCTCCCCTCCAGGGAGGGGCTAGGGGTGGGTTCTCCCCTCCAGGGAGGGGCTAGGGGTGGGTTCTCCCCTCCAGGGAGGGGCTAGGGGTGGGTTCTCGGTCTAAACACCCCGAAGACCCACCCCGCCCTACGGGCACCCCTCCCTGGAGGGGAAATGGAACCTCTCCTCTCCTTCATGACCCTTCATTAGCGCAACAATCATGATGCAATTTCAACAACTTTGTGAGTTTCTAGAACAGCAAAACTGGGACTACCAGGCTGATGCTCAAACACAACAGCTTCAGGTACAGCGGCAGGGATTGACGGTTTTGATTTCCCTAGAGGAAGATGGCGAATTTGTCAAGATGGTTCTGCCGCAATTGTTGACCCTCCCCTCAGACCATCCCCACTACGAAGCCGCGTTGGAATGCTTACTGCATCTAGGATGGCGCTATAAACTGGTGCGCTGGCAACGAGACCCCAGGGATGGGGAAGTGCGCGTACAAGCGGATTTGCCCCTGGAGGATGGGGAACTCAGTTCACGGCAGTTTTGGCGCACCTTGCAGGGATGTTTGCAGATTGCCCAACAGGGACGGGAACAGGTGCAACAGGTGTTGCAGACGGGAACGGTTGCCTCTAAGACTGACGCACTGCCACTTCTGGGTATTTTACTGCAAGCCGAAATGAGCGGGGGTGCTGAGGCGGTGTATGGGGAATTGGATCAACGGGGAGGAGGAGTTGACCCCAACTTAGCCGAGGCGGCCCAACAATTTCTTCGGCAGGCGGCGGAATCAGCCGATCAAGAGATGCTGGATGGCTTGGTGGGGGTGATTGAAAATCTCGCCATTCGTCTGCAAAATTATCCCCGAGGTCGTCGAGAGCAAAATGTCGCCATGGCGATTCTACTCTATGAAATTGTCCTGGACGCCCGACCTTATGATCGCCTTCCCGACAAATGGGCGCAAACCCAAAACAACCTGGGGAATGCCTATAAGAACTTGCCCACGGGCGATCGCGCCGAGAACCTGCAACAAGCCATCAGCTGCTATCACAACGCCCTGCGCATCTGGACTCCCGAGAGCGCACCCTTAGAATGGGCAACCACCCAAAATAACCTGGGGAATGCCTATAAGAACTTGCCCACGGGCGATCGCGCCGAGAACCTGCAACAAGCCATCAGCTGCTATCACAACGCCCTGGGCATCTGGACTCCCGAGCGCGCACCCTTACAATGGGCAACCACCCAAAATAACCTGGGTTCTGCCTACTCGGACTTGCCCACGGGCGATCGCGCCGAGAACCTGCAACAAGCCATCAGCTGCTATACCAACGCCCTGCGCTTCCGGACTCCCGAGAGCGCACCCTTACAATGGGCAACGACCCAAACTAACCTGGGGAATGCCTACCAGGAAATGCCCACGGGCGATCGCGCCGAGAACCTGCAACAGGCCATCGGCTGCTATATCAACGCCCTGGGCATCTGGACTCCCGAGCGCGCACCCTTACAATGGGCAACCACCCAAAATAACCTGGGTTCTGCCTATAAGAACTTGCCCACGGGCGATCGCGCCGAGAACCTGCAACAAGCCATCACCTGCTATACCAACGCCCTGCGCTTCCGGACTCCCGAGACGACACCCTTAGATTGGGCAATGACCCAAAATAACCTGGGGGCTGCCTACCAGGAAATGCCCACAGGCGATCGCGCCGAGAACCTGCAACAAGCCATCGGCTGCTATACCAACGCCCTGCGCTTCCGGACTCCCGAGACGACACCCTTAGATTGGGCAATGACCCAAAATAACCTGGGTTCTGCCTACTCGCAGTTGCCCACGGGCGATCGCGCCGAGAACCTGCAACACGCCATCACCTGCTATCACAACGCCCTGCGCTTCCGGACTCCCGAGAGCGCACCCTTAGATTGGGCAATGACCCAAAATAACCTGGGGAATGCCTACTCGGACTTGCCCACGGGCGATCGCGCCGAGAACNCATCGGCTGCTATATCAACGCCCTGGGCATCTGGACTCCCGAGGGCGCACCCTTACAATGGGCAACGACCCAAAATAACCTGGGGAATGCCTACTTGGAAATGCCCACGGGCGATCGCGCCGAGAACCTGCAACAAGCCATCACCTGCTATACCAACGCCCTGCGCTTCTGGACTCCCGAGAGCGCACCCTTAGATTGGGCAATGACCCAAAATAACCTGGGTTCTGCCTACTCGGACTTGCCCACGGGCGATCGCGCGGGGAACCTGCAACAAGCCATCAGCTGCTATACCAACGCCCTGCGCTTCTGGACTCCGCAACTGTTCCCCCTAGACTGCCTACAAACCGCGCGCAACTGGGGCAACTTGGAATTTGGGGAAGGAAACTGGCAACAGGCGTTAACTCAATACCAAACTGCCATCGACGCCATTGAACAATCCCGCCGTTCTGCCCTCAGTGAAGAGCGTCGTCAGCAGATTGTGCAGAAATCTATCTACGTTTACGAAAATGCCATTCAAGCGGCCATCAATCTCCAGGACTTCAGCAGCGCCCTGGAAATTGTCGAACGAGTCCGGGCCAAGCGTTTAGTGGATTTGATGGCTACCGCAGACCTCTACCAGAAGGGGGAGATTCCCGCAGCGGTTCAGGACTGGCTGCACCAACTGGACCAACTGGACCAAGAGATTGCTCACCGTCGTCAGAACGTCGCCTCCACCTCCACGGAGACTCCAGAAGAGCCATCGTCCCCGGACAGTCCCCCCGAAAAACGGCTCTCCCGTCAAGTCCGTGCCGCGATGACCGCCACCCAGGAGATTCAGGAACTCGAACAGCAAAAACAGGCCATTCTCGACCAACTCAGTAACCTCGATGACGTGGTGGCCACCTTACGAGAGGTACAGCCCCCCAAACTCCAGGAGTTTCAACCCCTCCTGTCTGAGAACACCGCCCTCGTCAGCTTCTATACCACTGATGATGACACTCATCTGCTGATTCTCCGTTCAGGGGAGTCTCAGCCCCGTTGTTTCACCTGCCAGGGACAGGGCTACAAATCCCTACAACTCTGGCTACGGGAAACTTGGGCTGTCCTTTATCTCCAGGATAAAACCCAATGGCTTGCCCAAATGCCGGACACTCTCGGGGAACTGGCACAACGGCTGCGCCTCAACGACCTCATCGAGGAACATCTCCAAGGAATTGAGGAACTGGTGTTGGTTCCCCATCTGTTTCTGCATCAAATCCCCTTCGCCGCCTTACCCCTGAAGTCGGGATATCTGGGGGACCGCTTCCGCCTCCGCTACGCCCCCAGTCTGCAAGTTCTCGGCTTCTGTCAGCGTCGGGAGTGGGTGAGTCAGCGCCAGTATGGAACGGTGGAAAATGCCACGGATGATTTGCCCTTCAGTTCCTTTGAGGGGGCGACGGTGGCGCACTTGTTTGAGATTGAGTCGCAACGGCGGCTGATTGGGGCGCAGGCCAAGACGACGGCTTACCGCCACTTGTTGCAGGGGAGTAATTGCCTCGTCAGCAGTCATCACGCCCAAAGTCGTTGGGATAATCCCCTGGAGTCGGAGTTAAAACTCAGTGATGGCACGATTACGGTCAGTCAACTGTTTTCTCCGGCTTGGCGTTTTCCCGAGTTGGAGGAGGTCTATCTCTCCTGTTGTGAGACGGGGTTATTTTTGCCCAAGAGTGCCTTGGATGAGCCGGTGGCGGTGAGTACGGGCTTTCTCTGTGCCGGGGCGCGGGGGGTGATTGCCAGTCAATGGTCGATTTATGATTTGTCGGCGGCGTTGTTGTCGGGGTTGTATCACCAGCAGCGTCATCGGGGCTTGTCTCGGGTGGTGGCGTTGCAGCGGGCGCAGCGATTGATGCGGGAGATGACGGGGGAGGAGTTTGAGAAGGCCTATGCGGAGGAGTTACGGGAGCTGTTGGAGGCGGAATTAGACCGTTTGGCGGATTTGCCGGATTCTGACCCCAAATTGATCACGAAATTGATGACGCGGGCGGAGGATGCGATGTCCTGGATTGATGAGTTGGTGGAGGAGGAGTATCCCTTTGAACATCCCGTGCATTGGGCGGGGTTGGGCTGTTATGGCTTGGGCTAACCAGGGTTGGCCTGAGGACAACCACCCCGAAGGACCCACCCCGCCCTTCGGGCACCCCTCCCGGGAGGGGATTTGGACCGGTTCTCCCTTTCGGGTCTTCAGGATATACGGTGTAATTTGTTGCATGGGATACCAAATTGTAGGGGCGAAAAATCCCCTCCTGGGAGGGGTAGGGGTGGGTTATGCCCCTACGGCAAGGGGTATAATCTGCCATAAATTTTTCTTATCACCATGAACCCTGAAGACCCTCCCTTCCTGGGAGGGGATGGCAAAAAGGACGCTTTTGACTTGAATTTGACCCATTTGTAATGTCGAGGTGATTATCATGGAGTATCAGAAACATCAGGAGTTGTGGAAGGTTCCAATGTGTGAGAAACATCCCATCCATGAAGAATTGAAAGAGATTTTTCGCCAAGCGTTGCGGGAACCCAACCCCAAAAAACGCCAACAGCTACGACTAGAGGGCATCCGACGGACGTTAGCCGCCCCGTCAGAGTTATTCTGGAAACCTAAGCCGGAGTCAGAGATGAATCAGCTTCTTTATGAGGAGGCGTGTTTCCAAGCTTGGGATTATTTGGAACGCAAGGTTCACGGTGAAATTCGCGGCAAGAAACGGGCGGAAGAAAAAGCCTATGACCCCGACAAAGGTGATGGAAGTCCCATTACGCTCTGGAATAAGACTTGCGAAAAGAAGTATAAGGGGTTGTTGAAAATCCAGCCGCAACGCCATGTCACTCCCATTGATTATAAAACAGGTAAACCCAAGGATATGGATGATTTTGCAGCACCAGCCAAGCGACAATCGATGGATGAGTTGCTGGTAAAAATCCAAACCATCATTGAAGATGATTCTGAGGGAGTTTACCAGAAAACTTATGTCCGAAAGAATCCACCGCCGCCAATCACCTGTCAAGCGGTATTGTTGGCGATTGTCAACCATGCAATCAATGGAGAGAAATGGACGCTTGACTCTTTGGCAATGGAGTTCAATACACCAAAAGGAACTATGCGTGGAGCTTTTGAAAATAAACTTAAATCTCTCTTGTCAAAAATGCAGGATTTCCTGGATTAGTGTTTAACTTGAATCATCAAGATTTTTGCGGTAGTTTGCATATAATTTTAATGATTCACTGTTAGTCCCTTAAGGTCAACACAAGCTTGACCGTTTTTGCTCAGTTTATTAGGACAAAACACACCATGAATATACAACAATTCGGACAATTGGTCGCCATTCCTCAGCGTGTGAAACAGCGTTTAAGAGCGTTGACTCAATCGTTCCCCGAGGAGACGATAGAGACGAGTCATCAACGGGCGATCGCCGCCTGGGTGGTGGGACGATATCTGCGTCGCTTTGGCTTTGTCTGTGAGATTGAAGAGAGTAGCGCCTGGAATCCAACCTTATCTCTCTTGACGGAGTTTGCGGAGTTAGAGATTTACTCGATAGAGGGGGATGAGTTGGGAACCGTTGAATGTCTCATCCTCCCCCCTGAGGCGGAGGAGTTACAGATTCCCGAAGCCGTGGTGGGCGATCGCCTGGCTTATATTGCGGTGGAGGTGAATCCTGAACAGACTTGGGGAACTGTGGTGGGATTTGTCCCGGCGTTAAAGCTAAAATCCCCGAAACTGAGGATAAAACGGGAGAAACTTCTCAGCCGAGAACGTCTGATTGATGTGTTGGCGGATGTAGAGTCTCTGGTGGAGGAGTCTCGACTCTCGGAATTGCAGGGGTACTGGGAACGCCATGGAATTTGGTCCGAGGAACAACGCTTAGCGGCGATCGCCCAGTTGGAAAGTGCTTTATTATTACAAACTAAGGAACGGCGCCAAGTGGAGACAGCGGCGCAACAGTTGGAACGATTGATTGCTGAGTCGGGAGGAACACCGGTTAACCGGGAGTTAGCCTTTAAGGAGGACGATTCTGAGGCGGGCGATCGCTTGGAGTTACGAGACATCCTCAAACGCTTGTTTCAATCCTTACGAGAGGATTTAGATTAAGGTATCGGTTAACCCATCCATGGTAGGGGCGAAAAATCCCCTCCTGGGAGGGGTTAGGGGTGGGTTATGCCCCTACAGGCCTCGGGAACCCCACCAATCCTCCTCGGTGCGTGGCGGCAGTTTCAATCGAGTTTCCACAGTCCAAAAGCGATCGAAGCCGCCACACACCCTACCGTTTCGGAAACAAAAATCCCATTATCGCGGTAGGATGTGTTCCGGCATTCAGGGTGTTTAACCCCTACCCTACCCTCTCAAACTTGCCGGAACGCATCACCCCAGGAACCCCAGCCACATTTACCGTTTCTGAAACAAAAATCCCATTATCGCGGTAGGATGTGTT
>FSSI02000033.1:19672-51099 GCA_900149785.2 Phormidium lacuna HE10JO
AGGATGTGTTCCGGCATCAAGGGTGTTTACCCCCTACCCGACCCTCTCAAACTTGCCGGAACGCATCACCCCAGGAACCCCAGCCACATTTACCGAAACATCTGCATAAAAACCCCTCCCCCAAGCGTTACTCCCATGTCAGCCGACTCAAAACAAGCTGATTCAAAACCCCAGTTGGAGTAACCCATGAAACTCAAATCAACGCAACCTCCAAACCCCCAAATCGAAGCCAAGTACATCGCCGAAAACCTACGGGAGTCTCACCCAGAACTGAATCACCCCCCACAACCCCCTCGACTCTGGGAACAGCGCCTTAAGCACGTCGTCTCACCGGTTCGCTTTATCCAAAACCTCCTCTTCGCCAATCCCCAAGACTTTCATGGCCGCGTCTATGTCACCCCAGAGGTACAAGAGCATTCTAACCTCACGGCGCGGGTGATTAGTGTTGCCAGTCTCTTCAACGCCATCACCAACCAACCCCTACTCTTCTTCGCCTTCAAAGACTTCGGAGGAACCGCCGCCATTTTGGCCAGTTTAACCCTCAATTTGTTGCTGATTAAGTTCACCAACGACAACGGAACCGCCGTGGCGGGCCGCAAGTACGGGAACCAAAGCTGGGCCAAGGCCGGCGCGGCGGCGATGATTGCGATGAGTGTACTGCAATCCTTCGCGGCTGGGGTAGGGATGGAGGCGATGAATAATCGTCCCTATTTGGCCCAGTTGAAGGCCCAGGAGGAAATTGAACGCCAAACGGAGAACTTGCAAGCCATTCCCGCCACCAGTGAAGCCTTGGACGCCGCACGGCGGGACTTTCAGGAGTTGCAAGGGGAGTTCGCCGGGATTCCTCGGGAGAACCGCAATTGGGATACGCTTCATGTGCAACTTTATGGAACTTGGGAAGAACGCGATCGCGATTGGAGTCAGGTTCCCCTAGAAAATCTCCCCTTGCAACAACGAGTCTTCCGCCTGGAACGCCAGGCCCAAGCCATTAAGGAGGAAGCACAGCAAGCCTGGGGGGAAAAACTGGCTCAGCGTCAGCAACTTGGGGATGATGTTTTGTTCCTACAACAGCATCTACCAGGAGCCTTTGCGCGTCATTTTGATGACGACGATGAGTTGAAATCGGGAACGGAAATTGTCCGCTTGGCGGTGGTGAGTCTCTATCAGAAAGTCCTCCGTTTGGATGTGGCCAGTTTAGGCTTTCCTCTGTTCTTTTTCCTCCTCTCCGTCGTTACCAGTGGGATCGCCTGCTGGCTCACTCTGGCCCATGCACAACGCCAGGATGTGCAAATCTCCCGCGATGAGTTGGTGAGTGAGGCGATTCAGGCGCAAGTTGAGGCTTGGATTCGTGCGGCGGATGACGGTTCTGAAGAAAATTCCTGAGTTTTGCATAAATCCTAGCGTCTGCTGGGTTATGCCAACAGATCGGCGATCGCCATTGCTACCGCTTCTACCCTTTCTACCCTTTCTACCCTCGCTTCAGGGGGCGATCGCCACTCCCTCAATCCCATGAGTGATCGAAAGGTTATCCCTATGCAAGCTCCTCACAACCCCACTCAAACGCCGCTCCGGGTGACGCCTCCCCATCTTACCCCTCTGGAGTCCCCCCGTCGTCACCCAGCCAGCGATCGCCAAGTTCTCCGTCGCTATGGCCAACAGGCCCGGAAAACCGGGAACTATGACGCGATTCCCCAAATTGCTGAAATTGTCCGCCTGGCCTATGCTCGCCAACTAATTAGCCCCACACAGGCGCAAGTCCTCTTAAATGATTTAAATGAGGTAGAGACCACATTAAACCCCAATATCGAAGCCCTAGCGAGAGCTTTAGACAAGTTCAGCCAGGGGGTGCTATCGGGTCAAACTCCCAGTTTAGAGGACAAGTTAATGGTACGCGAACAGGTGCGATCGCTCATCGAACCCCTCGACGTACTGATGGCCATGGCCCGCCAACATCGTGATCCCATTGAACCCGGCGTGGAGGAGGGATTCGCCTCCTGCTATTACGACACCATCAAGCGTGTCAACGATCTCCGCTATCGCCTCGCCACTATCACCGAGAAATTCCGCCCCCGAGTTCTGCAACGGCTGCTACGCCAAACCGCCAATCCTCAACTCTCTGAACTCGAACTGGCGGCCTTAGAGACGGCGATCGACGATTTACAGGTCACCTGTGCCGACTTAATCCCCCGTTTACGAGCCAACATCAGCCGCAAAGTGCCTCAATTTTGGGGGGCATTTCCCAATTAAACCAAATTGCATAAAAACCCCAATCTTTTGGGTCAATAGTTTGTCGGGAGGGCGACAACTAAATACCCTCCCCCATTCATTTAGGAGTCGAACATCTCATGCTTAACCTCATGCAAAACCTTCTGGAATCCGATGAACCCAAAAAAGAAGTTTCGGCTGATACATTTCTTCAACAAATTAAGGAAGGAACCCAGAATTTTCATTTGATTAAAGTCATCAATGCCAATTTACGAGGTTTAGATCTAAATAGCATTGTTATTACCCAGAGTGAGTTACGGAGTTGTGATTTTAGCCAGAGTTCTCTTCTCCATGCCAATTTTCGGGAAACTTGTCTGAAGGGGACAAATTTCAGTGGTGCTTTTTTGGCGGAAAGCAACTTCTACAAAGCCAAGTTAGTGGGTTGTAATTTTAGCGGCGTTCATGGGGAGAACGTCAATTTATCCCATGCCAATTTACGAGGTGCAAACCTGACCTGGGCGGATTTACGAGGCGCCAACTTAGCTAAAGCGACCTTACAGGATGTGAATCTCTCCTATAGCAATTTAGAAGGGGCAAATATCGGTCGAGGCATTCTCGGCGCAACCACATTAAATATGTTGCAATTACCCGCCGGAACTCGGGTAATTCGTCAAGGTTGGTGGCGTTCTAAGTCAGGTGTAAAACAAGAACAACAAGCTGAGTAAACACCCACAATAGCCTACGGCTGAAGCGATGCGTTCCGGCTTGTAGGGGCGAAAAATTTTTCGCCCTTACTTACAATGGATGGATCTAGGTCACACCCCTTACCGATGCCGGAACACATCCTATCCCGGAGGGCTGTTCCCTGTTCCCGATTCCCTCTTCCCTTTTTTACCATGATGCAACTCAACGTGACTCAAACTTTAACCCATTCTCTGCGTCTTCTGATTCCGACAACCGTTGATGTTAATCAGCCTATCGATACCTCTCACCTCGTTCGTCAAATCAATCAAGATCTCTGTCAATTATGCGGGGGAACCCTCTGTAAACAACATCGTGGCTATTATCAAAGTGACGAACTCGGATTAGTAGAAGAGGTGATTTATGAAATCGAAGTTTGGACGACTGATTTTGGCTTGAAACAGGCTCAGCAACTCCTAGAAAAATGGATTGCCAAAATTCTGGTAGAGTTGCGTCAGGAATCGGTCTTGCTAGGGATTGATGGAACCGTTCAGTTATGGGAATTGTCCCAGAAGCAGAGTTCGAGTCTAAATCAGTTCAGCCCAAACCAATTAGGTCAAAACCGTTTTGGCCGTCCGTTGGCGGGCAGCATCTAAGACCGCTTGACGCGCCCAATCATCAGCCGCCAAAATATCTTCTAAACTAGGAGTGGCTTTGTTTTGGCTGCGGTGGCGATCGCAGACGGTTTCAATCAGACGCGGAATATCTAAAAACTGCACCTGTTCATCTAAAAATAACGCCACTGCTTGCTCGTTAGCTGCATTTAACACCGCCGTCATCGAGCCACCCTCTCGTCCAGCTTGATAGGCTAACTCCATACAAGGATATTTCTGATGATCGGGTTCTCGGAAGGTTAAATCCCCGGCTTTCACTAAATCAAACTGTTCTAATTCCGTCGGAATTCGCTCGGGATAGGACAAGGAATAGAGTAAGGGTAGCCGCATATCGGGCCAACCCAATTGCGCCAAAACGGAGGTATCTTGCAACTCAATTAGAGAGTGGATAATACTCTGGGGATGCACCACAATATCGATGTCATCATAGTCTAAGCCAAAGAGATAATGGGCTTCGATGACTTCTAATCCCTTATTCATTAAAGTGGCTGAGTCAACGGTGATTTTACGCCCCATTGACCAATTCGGATGGGTAATCGCATCAGCCACAGTCACCTCTGAAAGTCGTGCGACGTCCCAATCCCGGAACGCGCCCCCAGAGGCGGTGAGGATGATCCGTTTGAGGCCTCCCTCGGGAACCCCTTGTAAACATTGGAAGATGGCGGAATGTTCGGAGTCCGCCGGAAGCAGTTTTACGCCATGTTTTTGGATGAGAGGATTTACCACCGGGCCGCCGGCGATGAGGGTTTCTTTGTTGGCTAAGGCGATGTCTTTACCGGCTTCGATCGCCGCTAAGGTGGGCAGCAAGCCAGCACAGCCGACAATTCCGGTGACAACGGCTTCAGCATCGCCATAGCGGGCGACTTCGATAATGCCCTCTTCTCCGACTAAGAGTTGTGGCTGGGGATCGAGATCGGCGATCGCCTCCCGTAATTGTGGCAGTTTCTCAGCGTTACGAATTGCAACAATTTCCGGCCTAAATTGGCGAACCTGTTGCGCCAATAATTCCACATTGTTTCCCGCTGCAATCCCCACCAGTCGGAAGCGATCCGGGTGACTGGCCACAATATCAAGGGTTTGTGTCCCAATCGATCCCGTTGATCCTAATAGTGTGATAGCTTTCACAATGATTTGTCCTCGATCCCTAGCGTCTTAGCACCAGTATCTCATAGAAGGGCAAAAGGCAAGAGGCAAGAGGCAAGAGGCAAGAGGCAAGAGGCAAGAGGCAAGAGGCAAGAGGCAAGAGGCAAGAGGCAAGAGGCAGGTTCTCCCCTGTTCCCTATTCCCTGTTCCCCGTTCCCTGTTCCCTGTTCCCTATTCCCTGTTCCCTATTTCCTCTAAAATGCGATCGCACCCTCACTAAATTGCCTCCTTCAGCCCCCGACTCGTGGCATAATAGCGCCGATCGACACAATTACCCGCACAGCCATGCCCATCTCAGGCGCTCAACCTGCACTCCTTGTCCTCGCCGACGGCAGCCATTACCCAGGCTACTCCTTCGGTGCCACCGGAACGGCCATCGGTGAAGTTGTCTTCAATACCGGAATGACGGGTTATCAGGAAGTTTTGACCGATCCCAGTTATTGTGGTCAATTGATTACCTTCACCTATCCCGAACTGGGGAATGTTGGTGTTAACCCCGATGATGAAGAATCGAAGGGCCCGGTTGCCAAGGCGGCGATCGCACGTAACATCTGTCACCGCCCCAGTAACTGGCGATCGACTCAATCGTTGCCGGATTATCTCAAAGAACATGGGATTCCCGGAATTTACGGCATCGATACCCGTGCGTTAACCCTAAATCTGCGCTCTTCTGGAGCCATGAATGGGGCTGTTTCCACAGAAATCCTCGATCCCGAGGCCCTGCTGATGCAAGTCCAGTCTGCCCCCAGTATGGCGGGCTTGAACCTGGTTCCTGAAGTTTCGACCTCGGATGTTTACGAATGGCATGAACCCACTGCCGATATCTGGGAATTTGGTCCCAAATCTCAACCTGGGGAAGAGCCGTATACAGTTGTTGCCATTGACTTTGGCGTTAAACGCAATATCCTCCGTCGCTTGGCCAGCTACGGCTGTCGGGTGATTGTGGTTCCCGTTAGCACCTCGCCTGAGGATATTTTGAGCTATAACCCCGATGGCATTTTTCTCTCCAATGGCCCCGGAGATCCCGCTGCGGTTCAAGATGGTATTGCCACCGTTAAAGCCCTCCTGACGGCTGAGAAACCCATGTTTGGGATTTGCATGGGACATCAGATTCTTGGACAGGCCATCGGTGGGGACACCTTTAAACTTAAGTTTGGCCACCGGGGACTCAATCAACCCTGTGGCTTGAGTCAACAAGTCGAAATTACCAGTCAGAACCACGGTTTCGCCATTGATGCCGAGTCTTTGAGCGGGGATCTCGAAGTGACTCACTTTAATCTCAACGATCGCACCGTCGCCGGATTGCGTCATAAAAAATTGCCTCTGTTTTCGGTGCAATATCACCCCGAAGCCAGTCCTGGCCCCCATGATGCAGACTATCTGTTTGGCCAGTTTGTCGAATCAATGCGTCAGGCCCGGCAAACCCCCGTCTCGGTCTAGTTTCCCTGTTCAGCTCCTTGCTGATTCATCTCGTCTGGGATCATCCCCTAGACAAATATTGGAATACAGCCTATACTGAGGCGTTAACTCAAGGTATTACGTGACACGAGGAGGACGCTATTCCTGAGCCACTCAACTTGACGGTTAGCCTACGAGGCACACGAGAAGTCAAAGGAAACTACCAGTTGTTCCGACTCACGGGGCTGCTTGATGCGTTCTCGGAGCCGAACTTCCAGAAAGTTCTTAGCAAATGTATCGATGAAGGTCCGGCGAATGTCATCCTAGACCTCTCGAAGATTGATTTTGTCGATAGCTCCGGCTTGGGCGCACTCGTCCAGTTAGTTAAACGGGCGCAGACGGCTAAAGGAAGCTTACAAGTGGTCACCAACCCGCGAGTCACCCAGACTGTGAAACTGGTGCGATTGGAAAAATTCCTATCGTTACAGGGTTCGGTGGATGAGGCGATCGCCAACGTCTCCAAATCCTGATAGGTTTCAGATAGGTCAGCGAGCCGTTGCGCAATTGAGCAAAACGGCTCGTTATTCTGTTGTTTGTTAGATTTTTCTAGGAATTAAGCCTTGTTTGAGGACGTTGGGTTGCTACAGAAGTCTTTAACCCCCCAGCAATTGCGGCAACTGTCGCCCATATCCCTCGCCTATGTGGGGGATGCCGTCTATGAGTTATATGTTCGCCAACGTTATTTGTTTCCACCTCGGCGGACGCATCATTATCATCAACAGGTGGTCGCCCAAGTTCGGGCCGAACGTCAAGCTGAGCAACTTCACGCCATTCAGAACGATTTGACGGACGAGGAACGGGATGTGATTCGTCGGGGGCGCAATGCCACGGTTCGCTCCCCGAAACGCCTTGATCCCAAAACCTATCAGGAGGCCACCGGCTTAGAAGCTTTGATTGGCTATCTCTATTTGACGGATCCCCAGCGCTTGTTTGAACTCCTCAGCCGCTTCACGTTTGATGATGAGGGTGATAATTCGGGCTGAGAATGAGGGGAGAGCATGAGGACTGGGGCGATCGCCATCTCAATACCCTCAGCCGAGTATCATATTTTTTGTATTTTGTCAATAAAAATCTAGCCCCCTCCCATCTCACTCCCTAGAGGCGACTGGAGATGACCCGAGTCTGCCCTTCACAAGACCGGTGATTGACCGCTATTCCCTCTGAGATTTTAACTGTTAACTAACTTCAAGGATTAACTCTCATGACTCCTAAACCCCGCAAATTCTCTCGCAAACCCTCCTTGCGTTCAGGAGACTCTGACAAACCCCGGTTTTCTAAAAACGCTCGCGGCCCCCGCCGCGATGATCGCCGCGATGATCGCCGCGATGACCGGCGCAATGATCGCCGTGATGATCGCGGTTCCTCCCCTGCCGTGTCAGGAGATGATAACAGCCTCGAAGATCGGGATCTGATCTATGGTCGTCATAGCGTCTTAAGCGCCTTAGAGGGCGATCGCCGTCTGCATCGCGTCTGGATTTCCGAGCAGTTGCGCCACGCACCTCGCTTCCATAGCCTCCTCAGCCAAGCCAAACAGCGAGGAACCGTAGTTGACGAAGCCTCCTACAAACAACTCGATCGCATGGCCGACGGCGGAAACCACCAGGGGGTGATCGCTCAGGTGGCTCCCTACGATTATTGGCATATTGCCGATCTCATTGAACAGTCGAAAAAGGTCAGCGATCGCCCGGTCATCATTATTAGTGACGGGATCACGGATCCCCACAACTTAGGCGCCATTATTCGCACCGCAGAAGCCATTGGCGCTCAGGGGCTGGTGGTTCCCCAACGTCGCGCCGCCGGAGTCACCTCCACGGTGATGAAAGTGGCCGCTGGGGCGATCGAAAAGTTACCCGTTGCTCAAGTTGTGAATCTGTCGCGAACCTTGGAAACCTTTAAAGAAGAAGGGTTTTGGATTTATGGCCTCTCCGAACAGGCCGATTCAGTGATCAGCGAGGTTGAATTTGACCGAGCAACTGTGTTAGTGATGGGGGCAGAAGGCGATGGTTTATCCCTCCTAACTCAACGCCACTGTGACCAACTCGTCTCCATCCCGCTAGCCGGTAGTACCCCGAGTCTCAACGTTTCAGTCGCCGCCGGGATGGCCCTGTATGAAATCTATCGTCAACGTTGGTCGAATCGACTACAGCTCAAAAATTGGGGATCGTAGTAGTATCGAGGTGTCATCGTTCCCGGTCGGTTTAGCCGGGTTTGCGGACATTGAAAAAAAACAACGGGCGGAGTATAAAGAACTGTAAAGTAACAGCGTCGAGTCTGTTGGGTTCACAAGCTTCAATATCAATTAACACACGGGCAAACGTCATGAAGGAATTTTTCATTAACATTCTGCAACTCGTCGGCTTAGCGTGGTGGGTTGAAATTCAAACCGATCAGCCCCAATGCACCTACTACTTTGGGCCGTTCCTCTCTCAGAAAGAGGCACGCAACGCTCAAGTCGGCTATATCGAGGATCTCGAAAGCGAAGGCGCTCAGGGAATCCAAGCTCAAGTGGGGCGCTATAAACCCTCGCAATTGACCATTTTTGACGAGGCGACCGAGTTCCCTAAGTCGGCCCCAAAGCCCGCCTTTAGTGGTCAGATGTAGCGGGACGTGTTCGATCAGGGTGTGTCAACCAAGTCAAGATATCTTGACCCACTAAATTGGGAACTTCCCAAGGAAAAAGATGCGCGGTTTCTTCATACAATCTCACATCGCAGTGGGGAAGAAGCCGCGCTGTTTCTTGGCTGGCGGCTGGGGTAATGTGGCGATCGCGATCGCCGATGAGCCACAAACAGGGACAACGAATCTCGCTTAAGCGCGATCGGGCATCATAGCCATCCCGTAAGGCTTGCCAGAGAGCCTGCTGGGCCAGGCGACTGGTTCCGAGATAGGCTGATATCCCCTCTCGGGCCAGGTAGCGGTACACCCCCGGAGTTTGCCGGGCCACGAGATACTGAAACAGCGATCGCCGTCCCCAATGCTCGATAATCCAGGGATGACCCGGAACGAGGCCATTGCTGATCCCGGCCAAAGCACTATAGGTCAAGAGCTGACGTGATATGGGGGGATGGTCGCTGCGAGGCCGGGCCGCTGTGGCCACGCCGATCAGACCCAGAACGCGATCGGGATGGCGTAGGGCCAGTTCTAGGGCGAGAATCCCTCCCAAGGACCACCCGAGTAACCAGAATTTTTCTATATTTAAGCTCCTTAACATGGCCTCGAGATCATCGAGATGGTCGGCCATGGAAAAGGGGATGGAGGTATGACTGAGGCCATACCCCCGTAAGTCAGGGCTGATGGTGCGATAGTGGGCCGAAAGCACATCGGTGAAGACGGCCATACTCTGACGATTGCCCGGATGTCCGTGGAGACAAAGCATCGCCGGACCCTGGCCCCGAACGTCTCGATAGAGGTCGATTACTGCCATGTTTTAGGCTCCCTGACGGTAACTTCGCTCAGCAACTCGTTTGAGCCGACGAAGCTGGGCCTGCATGTCCTCGCGGGTCCAAGCGGCGGCGATGCGATCGAAGCCAAACGCGATAACGGGATTGGGAATGGAAAATTCAAAGCGGTTCAGGAGTAAGGTTCCTTCAATCTGGGGTTGGCATTCCCAGCGATCGCGGCCCACGAAGAATCCCTCAAAGGACCACACCACCAATCCTGGCTCCCGTTCGACGATACGACTGGTTAAACTCGGCTTCAGCAGTGGGATTTGGATGACAAAACGAGAGGTCGCCCCGAGAGTATCATCCCAGTCCCCAATGGGTTCACAGCGTAGGGCCGGATTCAGCCAAGTGTGCATCAACTCTAAATCCGTCAGACATCGCTCCACGGCTGTTGCACTAGCACGAATATAAATAGATTGCTCAAAAACACGACTTAAAGACATTCAAGGTTCACTAACGCGGTGCAAGATTCAGTGCAAGATTCAGTGTAAGGTTCGGTGCAGGCGTTCGGGCAACATGAACAACACGCGAACGACAAGCTGAGGTCGGGCTAAGCGATTTACGCCAATTCTGGGCGATCGCCCCTAGAATTATCTTGACACAAGCCGAGGGACGCTCCTGAGTCGAATCACCAAATTGTGATTGATAAATAGAGTTATCCCTTGAAGGAGAAAGGGGGAAAAGCCTTAAAAACTAGGATGAATCTGATTATTTCTGTAGTATGTTTCCAAGTGCTGCCGATTACGGCAACATAGCTATCATAGTTTTGCGTTCTAAGTCTTTCATCGAAAGACAGAACCAAACTCAAGCTAGATGTAACGGGCTTGCGATAGGAGTGATGTCCTATTCACCGTTGCCTCTGATTGCATCTGTCGTTATACGGAGGGCGCATCGGACTTCCTCAGTCTCTCCTACGTTTGGCTGAAGGTAGGTTGCGATCGCGTCATAACCAAGTATGTTAGACCTTTGGTCTCTAAACCCACCCGACGAGGCAATCCCTCGTCTTCTCGCCCAGGCCAACGGAGATACTCCGAACACCCTGGCCGGCTTTTGGAATCGCATTAGCGAAACCCTTGGGGGCTTTATCCCCAGCATTCTCGGGGCAGTCGCTATCCTGATCCTGTTTTGGCTGGGAGCCACCCTCGCCGCCACCTTGGTCAAAGGCCTTCTGCACCGCACTGACATTGACAACAAAGTGGCCGGATGGCTCACCGGCAATCAAGCCAGCGACTTTCCCATTGAAAAATGGATTGCCAAGATTGTCTATTGGATTATCCTGCTGCTGGGGTTCCTGGCGTTCTTCAATGTCCTTGACCTAGAGATTGTTTCTGCGCCTCTGGCCGGATTCCTAGGGCAAATCTTTGACTACCTGCCGCGCATTGCCGCCGCCGCCATTTTACTCCTAGTGGCTTGGGCCTTAGCAACGCTCTGTAAAGTCCTGCTCACGAAAGGACTCGAAAGCTTCCGGCTCGATGACCGTCTCGCGGAACAATCCGGCGGTTCGAGTCCCTTTCTCGTCAATGATGCTCTGGCCAATATCCTGTATTGGTTCATCATTCTGCTGTTCCTACCCATTGTTCTCGACACACTGGGCCTGCAAGGGTTACTTGAACCTCTGCAAGCCATGGTCGAGAAAATCCTCTCCTATCTGCCTCAAATTCTGACGGCGATCGCCATTGGTGTCGTTGGCTGGCTTGTTGCACGAGTGGTGCGTGGTATCGTCACCAACCTCCTGGCGGCGACGGGTGTGGACAATCTCGGTTCTCGCTTAGGCCTCGGACAGATGGGGGGAATGACCCTATCGGGCGTCATCGGCACGTTCGTCTACGTGTTGGTGTTAATTCCCATCGCCATTGCGGCTTTGGATGCTCTACAAATTGCGGCGGTTTCTGGCCCCGCGATTTCGATGTTGCAGCGAGTCTTAGACTTCCTGCCTCAAATCTTTACGGCGGCGTTAATTGTCGCGATTTCCTTCTTTATTGGACGCTTGGTGTCAGAGTTCGTCACGAACTTGCTCACCAGTGTCGGGTTCAATAATATCTTCTCGGCTCTTGGTCTGAATCCGCCTCCTCGCAACCCCGAAGATCCCGGTGCGATGACTCGCTTCCAAGGAAGCCGCACTCCTTCTGAGTTTGTGGGAATTATTCTCTGGGTTGGCATTGAGTTGTTCGGTATTATTGCCGCCGTTGATGTTCTAGAAATTCCGGCTCTCAACACGATTGTGTCTGGGTTACTGGTCATTTTCGGTCGTATTTTGGCCGGACTGGTGGTTCTCGGCATTGGCTTATATTTGGCCAACTTGGTTCACAATTTGATTGCGGGTTCGGGTTCGGCGAATGGTCAATTGCTCGGACAAGTGGCCCGGGTGGCTATCATTGTCTTTGTGGTGGCGATGGCCCTGCAACAGATGGGGATTGCTCCGGATATTGTCAATCTGGCCTTTGGCTTGCTGTTGGGTGCGTTAGCGATCGCGATCGCCCTAGCATTTGGCCTCGGTGGACGAGATGTTGCAGCTGAGAAAATTCGTGAGTTTCTCGCGTCGTTCCAGCAACGGCAATAACTCAAATCATGAGAGACGTCCGCCACGTTTCTCGGCACACATTATGAACCTTTAGGGTAGTGAATCACTACCCTTTTTTCATGTTTTTTATGGATATTTTGATCGAGACTTTGATAGGCTTTATGGTTTTCTGGAAATTGGCTAAGTCAAGGCAAGTCTAGGTTTAGATAGAATAACGTCCATTGCTCCGGAAGATCAATTTCTATCTCTATGCCTATCGAGACGTTACCATAGCCTTGGCAGAACGTTCAGGTCTCAACCAGGGTTGAACCTGCTCTAATAACGTCTCAACGGAGGCATTAGAATCCAAAAACGAAAACAGATGTTTATACCGTAACTTACCTTCAGCGTCCAAGATAAACTGAGCCGGAAGGGGCGCTCCTAACGCTTGTCCAACTCCATAACGCCGAAACACATCACAATCTGGATTACTCAGCAAAGGCAGTTTTAAACCCAAATCTCGCACCACAATCTGACTTTGGCGTTCGTCGGTACTGGTGACCATTAACACCTCAACCCCTAATTCCGTGAAGCGGTGATAGTTCTTGTTTAGGGCAACGATATGGGGTAGACAAAGGGGACAATACTGCTTTTCTGTAAAAATACGGGTAAAAGCCAGAATAACTGGCTGTTGGCCTCGATAATCCCGTAGGTGAACTCGTCGTCCGTTGGTGATATCCGGTAACTCAAAATCTGGGGTAGCCACGTCATAGTAAGATTGGTTGGTGGCCGGGATGGGGAGAAAGTTGTGCAAGAAACGGCGATTTAGTAAGCCACGGAAGTCTTTAGAGTAAAGCTGCATGATGGCACAATGGATGTCAAAATGAACACGGAACAGGAAAAAAGCTGGGTATTGTCTTGTGTTGAGTCTCCTGCTGTTTCAGCGAGCAACAACAAACTTGCTGGGTAATTGGATCTTGTTCACAGAACGTGACAGGTCTCGTTGCTCATACTCTAGCAAAAAGCCCCCAAAACTGAGTTGTCAGGGGGGCTAGTCGTTCTGCTGAAACTGAGGTGAGATTAGATCGCCGCGAAGTATTCTTTAGACGCAACCGGATCGGGTTTCATGGTTTTCTCGCCAGGAGTCCAACCGGCGGGACAGACTTCGTCGGGGTGTTCCTGAACATATTGGATGGCTTGCAAGGTACGCAGGGTTTCGTCCACGTTCCGGCCAAACGCCAGGTTGTTGATGGTCGAATGTTGGATGACACCATCTTTGTCAATTAGGAATAAACCACGCAGGGCTACGCCAGCATCGGGATCTAAGACGTTGTAGGCGGAACTAATTTCTTTTTTGTAGTCTGAGACGAGGGGATAGTTTAAGTCGCCGACACCGCCGGATTTGCGATCGGTTTGAATCCAGGCCAGGTGGGAGAACTCGCTGTCACAGGAGACGCCGAGAACTTCCGTGTTGAGTTTGCTGAATTCTTCGTAGCGATCGCTAAATGCCGTGATTTCCGTAGGACAGACGAAGGTGAAGTCCAAGGGGTAGAAGAACAGCACCACATACTTACCGCGATAGTCCGACAGTTTCACGGTCTTAAATTCGCGGTCAACAACAGCAGTAGCGGTGAAGTCGGGGGCCGGTTGACCGACTCGTAGACATCCTTCTTGTGTCATGGATCTATAAATCTCCTTATTTCTGTCGTGTGATCTCGGTTTCCTCCGTCGCCAACTGGTTGCCTCCTCAAGACAACCGGGCAACAGCAGGCACCTGTTTACCAACTGTTACAACTCTATCATAGTCATAACGACTTTGAGATATTTGGGCAGGGCTTCCTGGGCCTCAGTAGCCCCCCCGTCTGCGATCGCAAACAGAAAGATCCCCAAAAACGAGACTATCCTGAAGCACTTATTCGTTAAAAAATGGCTCGGGTCGGATTTGAACCGACGACCTTGGGCTTATGAGTCCCCTGCTCTAACCAACTGAGCTACCAAGCCGTGTTTTTTTCCAGCTTTTCCAAGTTAGCAGATTTACCAGTACGAGTCAAGACAAAACTCAAATGTAAATTTAGGTTAACTTATGGTTGCCATAAGCAGCCGCTATGCTAATTTAATATCAGACACTGTAGAGCAAAGAACACCAACTTGACTCGAATCAACTCCGGGATGTCGCTCAGTGTCATTCAGCGAACCAATCCCAACCGTATAATCTTCTACCTGTTGCATCACCTAAATGAGGTACACCTACAGGATTCCCTTGGGACCCAGTTAGCGTTAAACCTTCCCCAACGTCTGGAAAGACCCGATGCACTAGGAACTGCAAACACGATTAGCGGTATTCCTGTAAACCCTTGGTTTAACCCCTTTCGTTACGTGGCGTTCACCCAAGCTGTCGTCTTCAATAGCCTCATTTGACTTCGTTCGGCCAGAGTTGGCCCTGTCGTTTAGGGCGGTGGAAGTGACTCGTCAATGGTTTTCAACATTTTCTCCTTGCCTGGCTTAGTCTCTCAGTAGACCCCCGGAATGTCGAGCAGCATTGTTTCGTTTCTAATGTCCGTTGCTGTTTCACATGTTGTATCCAATTGTCCAATTGTCCAATTGTTCAAGTTCGATTTCAAGTTCGATTCCAAGTTCCATGATTTCGACTCGGCATTTGCGCTTGACCCTCAAGCTCCATCATGACGGGCAATGAGAAATGAGTCATCCCTGGCACTAAGTTTCCGGTCTTGATAGCTGGTCACCGTGCTGGCTGTGCGGTAGGCATTCCGTGCAGTTAAAACCCCGGCTTAGCCCCTTGTCTGACTGCTGTTTAGATTCATTCATCTCCACAGGCAGGGCTGGGAATGATGTCAACATTACCTCTGATTCAATCAGAGAACGCTTTTTGAAAACCCTAGATCTCTTTTGGTGAGCCTAGCCCGAATGCTAGGCTCACCTTGTTTTGGGGTCTTTGCCAGAATAACGACTCAGCCAAGATCATCTGTCAGCCAGCTTTTTTCTTGAAACCCTCCGGAAACCCCTAGACGATCTCAGGAGAAAGGAATGGTAGATGCACCCTGATGGCACACCCTGGAGCGTTCAACGTTCCAGGGTTTTTTTTATTTTTTGCTGCCCGAACGCCAAATACTAAACACCAACCATAACCCCAATAGACAAGCCGTCCAAAATAAAACATTCCCCAACCAGGGAATGCGGTGAGTCTGATCTCGGGAGACAACCAAGGCCCCGGCTAAAATCAAGGCCCCCACCACCACACTCGATGAGAGTCGGTTAGCAGACTCATCGAGACTTTGGCGTAACTCCGTCAGTTCACTGACTTGAAGGTTCCATTTCAGAGTTTCCGTGGCCACCCGTTCTAAGAGAAAATCCACTTGGCGCGGCGACTTGAGAGAAAGATTCTTAAACTCCAAGGTCGCGCCAAGGACCTGTTGCAGCGGATTATCACCAATCAGTTGACGGCGCATCAAATCCGTTGTCAAGGGCTGAATCTCATCGAGTAAATTCACTTGAGGATTAAATGTTCGCGCCACCCCCTCTAAGTTTGCCAGGGCCTTGGCGTAGAGTCCCATATTACTCGGCCAACGTAGGTGATTGCGTCGTGCCGCTTGCAGCAGTTGATAAAAAGCCTCACTGAAGTTCACCTGGGCCACACTCAGGTTATAGTAACGCCGTAGCAGGCGATCGTAATCATTCTCCAAGCGAATGAAATCCACAGCCCGCACCGGGTGAGCCAACTGTAAACTCAACTGAGCGCAGCGTTGAGCATCGAGAGTAATCATCGCTAAAATGGTCTCGACCAATAACCCCTGCGTTCGTGGGTCGAGAGTTCCGGTCATTCCCACATCCAAAAAGGCGACTCGCCCATCATGGAGATAGAAGATATTACCCGGATGGGGGTCGGCGTGAAAAAATCCCTCAATAAACAGTTGTTGTAAAAACGAACGGAATAGTAGAGTCGTAATCGCGTTTCGCTCAGCCTGGGGGTCGCCGTTATAGCGCTCTCCGGTAATCTCAGCCGATAGCAGCGGGACGCCGTCGAGCCATTCCATCGTCAACAGCTTCTGGCTGGTATAGTCCCAGATAATCTCAGGAACCGTAATCTGCTCAACATCAAACCAAGAACTTTTTGACAAACACCGTCTGAGACGTTCGGTATAGTGAGCTTCCTGAGTGAAATCTAACTCATCTCGCAACGCATTACTAAATTCCTCGGCTAACCCCGTCACGTCATAGTATTTCCCGAAGTCCGTCCCGGAGACGAGTTCTGCAATGTTGGTGAGCAGTTCAATATCTCGCTCAACCGTCTCGTCAATTCCGGGACGTTGAATTTTGAGGGCCACCTCCCGGCCATTCAGGAGGACGGCCTTATGGGTTTGAGCTAGAGACCCAGCTGCTACAGGGGTTTGCTTGATATCCTCGAAAATTGTATCCAGGGGTTGTTTGAGTTCTCCCTTGAGTTGTGCTTCAATTTGAGTCCAGGACACCGGCGGAACATCGGCCTGGAGAGAACTCAAGGCCTCGATGTATTCAGGCGGTAACAACTCAGGACGAGTACTGAGCAATTGTCCAAGTTTGACGTAGACTGGCCCGAGATCAACAAAAATCCGTTGTAAAACGGTTGGCGGAGGGAGTTCAGGTTCCTCGGCTTCATTACTACTCAGCAGCAGCCTCATGTAATCCCAGCCATGTTTAAGCACAACTTCAAGGATTTCGCGCTGGCGAGAGTTCGGTTTAGTAATTTTGGTAATGGAGTTTCCAGCCATATGGACAGAGGTTGAGGAAATAAGGGACTCGGTATACAGAATTACAGAAAAACCGGGATGGGAGAGTTTCCAACCCGGTTGCAACTGGTAGGACTTGAAACCTGCTATCTATTGGTCAAACTTCTTGGATGCGTTCTCAAACGCACTGGTTAAGTCAGACCAAGCTGTTTCAAAGCCTTTCTGGACTTCTTCCCAAGCGTCGGTTCCGGCTTTTTGCAGTTCTTCGAGTTTGGCGCCTGCCGCGTCTCGTTTGGCGTAGAGTTCTTCCATGCGACCATGGTAGTCAGCTTTGACATCAGCTTCAGTTTGGGCGGCTTTTGCCTTGAGTTCATCAAGTTGGGCGTTGATTTTTTCGAGTTGTGCCTTCACCTTGGCTTGGTATTCTTCTCGTTGAGGGATTTGCTCAGTCATAGTATAGATAATTCCTTAACGTTGTCTGTACTTGAGCGAGATGAGATCGAGGTCAGTGGCCAGACTCTAAGCCTCTGGACTCTTTGCCCGTTTGGTAGATGTCTATGTACCCGTCTCTCGTCTTGACGCTAGTATAATTCATTGGCTTGGGGAAAAGGATCTACCCCAGGAGCGATTTCTCGGGCCTTACTGGGGATATCTCTGCCAATTTGTACAGTGGTCTGTCTGTCGCGGGATGGGATTGTATCGTTGAGCCTGGGCCATTTTGAGAATGTTCACTGGCTTTCGCTGCCTGTTAGCGTCTGGAGATAATCCAAACGGCATGAACAATCCCCGGAATATAGCCGAGAAGGGTCAGGAGAATGTTAATCCAAAACTGTCCGGTTAACCCAACCTGTAAGAAGACCCCAAGCGGGGGTAAGAGAATTGCGGCGATGAGGCGCACGATATCCATTGACTTTATATCCTCCGGATTTTAATTTTACTGAATGCAAGTCGTTCTTGCAGGTAGTCTAACTGATTTTTGATGTTATTGTTATCCATCTCTAGGTAGATTTTTGTAAAAAAATAAAATGTGGACACCAAAATTAAATAACGTTATGTGACGTCACAGGTGATCGGGATCTGACGGCTACTCGAACTTGGTTGAGAAACCTTTCGTCTTAGGTATGGAAGCGTTCTGGCTTGTTGCATTGTTGGAGTTGATCGGATCACGGAGCCGGATCGGATTCGTTAAAATAAGATGAAATTTTAATGGTTGTTTACACAAGATGGCATGGTTTGTTGATTGCTCCTGAATCCCTTAATATTACCTTAAGCTAGTCAACAAAAATTTGTAAAACAATCGTAATCATGGCTGTTGGTTGGAACGAGAATTGTTTAATGTATCAGTAAGAACTCTTGTTAGATATTGGAGAATGATGATGAATGCTACGATGTTACGTCAGCTTTGGTCAACGGTTGAAGAGACTCAAACCCAAACCTTAAGAAGTTTAGACGATACGAGCTTAGTTGAACAACTGTTAGAGAGTTTGCAGCAGAAGAGACCGTTAGCAGGGGATGATATGGAGGAACTGGCGAGTTATATTCGATCGCATCTGATTCTAATCCGTGAGCTGGCTGAGGGTCGTCTGCGCTCAATGGCCTGACTGGCGAGGATGGATGTTCGATGGAACAGAAGCAAAAAAAACCCCGGAACCTCCAGCAGGTTCCGGGGTTTGCCATCAGGGTGCATCTACCATTCCTTTCTCCTCGAGTAAGAGGGCGTGATCCGGAGAGTTTCCCAAACTTTGATCGTCGGGATCTGACAAACTCACGGAGTATGGGCGGTTTGGGCGATCGCCTTGAGGATCGCGATGACTTCCCGCAAACGATAGGAGAGCATGGAGCGATAACGATAGACCCCCCAATCGGCGACTCCATAGCCGACGACATCGAGATCTAACTGTCGCGCAATGTAAATGGCACGAGGAAGATGATACCGTTGGCTGACTAAAACGGCCCCACGGATATCATAGTGATCCCGTGCTCGTCGACAAGTTTCATAGGTACTTAATCCCAGGCGATCGCCCAAAATCGCGGCTCGCGGCACTCCAGACCGTTCCGCGAGTTGGATCATGGCATCGACTTCGTTATAGTCGGGGGTCTGATTGTCGCCGGACATAAGAATCTGCTCAACCGTCTCCCGTTGATACAAGTCAACGGCGGCCAAGACGCGATCGGCCAACACCGGAGTTGGCGTTCCGTCGTCCCAAACACCGGCCCCAAACACAATTGCGACGGGACGAGAGGGAACGGCCTCAAGTTCTGTAAAGCGAACAGAGCGCGTCTGAACGTGAATTGAGAGCGTCACCAGGAACAAGGCCAAGAGGACGAGGGCGATCGCCCCCCCAGCCCAATACCAGCCAATCACTTAGGTGTCATAAACTCGAGCTTCAGGAGCATCGGGGTTGTCCTGACAGTATTCTTCAAACGCCGTTCGGTGCAGACGTTCTGCCTTTTGATGCGCCGCTTCGGCTTGCAGTTCCTCAACGACATCCCATGCTGAAGCACATTCAGGCGATCGCGGCCCCTTCTCAGCACAAGTTGAGCGAGCTTCCTCAATGGCTTCTTGAATTTTATCTTCGAGCAACAGGCTTCGCGGCCGTTCAACAAAGTCTCCCTTGGTCAAAATATCAGAGACTGACACCGTACCGAGGAGAGTATCCTTGATCACCGGCGCAAAGTGAATCCCCGTATTGGCAAATAAACGCGCAATATACTCAACACAGAGATCTGGGTTGACGACAATGCAGGGTTTGCTCATGATCTCATAGACCCGCATCGCTTTAGGATCTCGACCAAAGGCTACAACCTTGTACGTGACATCCGTTTCGGTGACAATACCATAGGCATCGTCACCCTCACGACGCTCAACGATAAGCGCTCGGGTCTTCTTGTCTTTCATCAACTGCACTGCTTCAGCAACGGTGGTGCTACCACGCACCGTTACGACATCAGTGGTCATAATATCTGAGGCTTTCATAATGTGTTTCACCTGGACAATCAAAAACCGTTCCTAGAGTATCTCGTCAAGGTACACCGGATCTAGTGTTAGGGCAAATTTCCCAGACTCGGACTTCGTTTTCCTCTGTTTAGGTTAAGGGGTATTGACCTCCTAGATCTCTCAGACAGTCTAGCGAATAACCTCAACGTTTTCCCTCCACTTGCCCAAATCAACTCTAGTCTATATCCTTAGCCATCAAATATCTAGGTAGCCTTTATAAAATTTAATTCTTCCACTATCTTTTTTTTAACAGCATTAAAACTGATATAATAACAGGACGGGGTTGGCTCTAAATTTTCTTCATTGAGTCCAAGATCCCGGCATCACAAATCTCTCAGTCATGAGGATCCCCACCATGAGTCAACTGCAACAACTCCTTGATGAATACCAATCTGGACAACGAGATTTTCAGAATAGTAACCTCATTGGCGCTGATTTAAAACAAATTCAGCTCAAAGACATTAACCTCAGCGACTCCTATCTTAACTCCATTAATTTAACTCGGGCGAACCTGGACTACGCCAATCTCTCCGGCAGTTATCTCTGTGGGGCGAACCTCAACTACAGTAAACTCGATGAAGCCGATCTCAGCAATGCAGATTTAACGAAAGCTAAACTGCACGGTGCATCTCTAGTCGGGGCCTCGTTAGTGGGGGCCAAGCTCAGTGGAGCAGGACTCAGTGGCGTCAATCTGCGTCGTGCAAATCTCTCGGGAGTCAACCTCTGTGGTGCAAACTTAGTGGGCGTCAATCTCCGCAATGCCGATCTACGACAGGCTAATCTGAGTTGGGCCAATCTCCACGGAGCGAGACTGAGTGGGGCTAATCTCAATGGCGCTAATCTCAATGGTGTTAATCTTAGCCATGCTTGGCTCAATGGCGCTGACTTACAAGGGTTAGATCTCGATGGGGTGGACTTTCATGAGGCGAAACTCAGTGGGGCCAATCTCACCGGGGCCAATCTCTGTGCGGCCAATCTTCGGGAAAGTCAATTACGGGTGGCGATTCTCAGAGGAGCCAATCTGCGTGCCGCTAACTTAGAAGCGAGTCTCCTGATACGAGCGAACCTCATTGCTGCTAATCTCATGAAAGCCAACTTAGAAGATGCGGATCTGACGGGAGCCGATCTCAGTGAAGCTAATCTTAACCTGGCTAATCTTGATGGTGCTAATCTGACAGACGTAACCTTCGCACAGGCCTACCTCTGGAAAGCCAGTCTCGATCGCGTCAATGTCCTTGGCAGCAACTTTAGTCACGCTAGCTTGCGGAATGCCACCTTGGAAGCCGTCAATTTTTTAGAAGGCATCTGGACTGGAGCGACTATGCCAGATGGTAGTTTATACCATTAAACTCCTGACAAAATGAATGAAACTTTTGCCTTCGAGCCGTGAGGCCATCTCGTCGTTGTCGCGTCGTCTTCATCTGTATTTTCTTGAGCCTCGACGGCTGGCCTTGCTTGAAGCCTGTTTTATTGGACTCGTCTCAGGACTGGCAGCGGTCATTCTACGTCAAGGGATTGGCTGGCTTGGGGGATGGCGAGTACAAGAGTCCCCCTGGTTGCCAATTTGGCTGAAACTGCCGCTATTTGGTTTAGTGGGAGGATTTTTAGCGGGATGGTTAATTCAGCGATTTTCCCCTGATGCTACTGGGAGCGGTGTGTCCCATGTCAAGGTGCAACTGGCATCTTCTCAACGGCTGCCTCAGGCTATGTCTCTGAACCTGCGGTTGGCGGTGGTGAAACTTCTAAGTACGGTGCTGGTGGTCGGTTCTGGGATGTCTTTGGGACGACAGGGACCAACGGTGCATATGGGAGCCGCATTAGCGGCATCCATGACTCGCTGGATGCCCACCTCTCCCGGCTATCGTCGGCAAACGATCGCCGCCGGAGCCGCCGCCGGCTTAGCCGCAGGATTTAACGCCCCCATTGCGGGGGTCTTGTTTGTTGTCGAAGAACTATTACAAGATGTGTCGAGTTTGACGCTCGGTACGGCCATCCTGGCATCCTTTGTGGGGGCTGTTGTCTCGGGGATCTTAGGTGGCGGTCCTTGGGATGTAACGCTAGAGCCGGATGTGAGCACAGTGACCGCTCAGTTTGCCCCCCAGGACATTCCGGCCTTACTCCTGTTAGGGGTAATTACCGGAATTTGTAGCGGTTGGTTTAACCGAGGTATCGTTGCCAGCTTAACCTGGCAACGTCGCTATTTGGCCATTGGCCTTCCGGGACGGATTGCGGTGGCGGGGTTCCTGTCTGGGACAACGATGGCGTTATTACCGGTGGAGTTTCGCGATAATGCGGGGTTGCGAGAGTTTTTAACCACGGGTGAGGCCAGTTTGAGCATGATTGCAATCGCCCTGGTGGTGAAGTTTGCCTTAACGCTTTTAGTCTATGGTTCGGGAGCCTCGGGAGGATTATTTGCTCCGACTCTAATTTTAGGGTCAGCGATTGGCAGTTTGGTGGGATTAAGCAGTCAGCTTCTGTTTAATATTGGCGACACGAGAACCTTTGCGCTGGCAGGGATGGGGGCTTTTTTTGGTGCGGTGGCCAAGATTCCGATTACGGCGATCGTTATTATTTTTGAGATTACGGCAGATTTTAATGTGGTTCTGCCTCTGATGATTGTCTCCGTTTTGGCCTATGTGGTGGCAGAGCAGGTCTCGGCAGGGTCGTTATATGATCGCTTGCTAGAATGGCGCGGTTGGGAAAAACCGGCCCCAGAAGTGGACTCGTCTGCCTTGATTGACATCCCAGTTAATGATGTCATGCAACATCGGGTCGAGACAGTTGAGAGTGATTTACCCTTAGCAGAGGTGTTGGAGATTTTCCGGCGATCGCCCTATGGAGGCTTTCCAGTGGTGGAGGAGACCCGCCTGGTGGGGATGATTACGGAAACGGATTTGATGAAACTGTCGCAACTTCCCCTGTCCGATGACACTCCCATTTCTGAGTTTATGATGCCTCAACCGGTGATGGTTAGTTCTGAGGATAGTCTGATGCAGGCGTTATATCTGCTTGAACGCCATCAAATTGGCCGGCTACCGGTGGTAGACGGACGGCGTTTGGTGGGGATTATTACTCACAGTGATATTGTTGAAGCCGAAACTCGGGAGTTGATGGGTCGGGGTCGTTATCGTAAGGTTGAACCCTCCTATCCCGTCTATGTGACCCGCGCTCCAGCCACGGGCCGCGGGCGGTTGTTAGTTCCTTTGGCTAATCCTAAAACCGCCCCTCTGTTGTTGCAGTTTGCGGCGGCGATCGCGGCGGCGAATCACTATGAGTTGGAATGTTTACAGGTGGTTCCCGTACCTCGCCATCGCAGT
The DNA here is from genome assembly GCA_900149785.2 of Phormidium lacuna HE10JO. Lineage (GTDB taxonomy): Bacteria > Cyanobacteriota > Cyanobacteriia > Cyanobacteriales > Geitlerinemataceae > Sodalinema > Sodalinema lacuna_A. Next base: position 42,816 of record FSSI02000033.1, read on the forward strand.
CCCTCGGAAACCCCAGTCCGCATTACCCATAGCCGCCGCCTGTTGCAAACAGCCCTACACCTCAGCCGCAGATGGCAGATTCCGGTCCACACCCAGATTCGGGTGGCCCATGATGTGGCGGCTGCGGTCTTAGAGACGATTCAAGAACGACATATTGATACCTTATTAATGGGTTGGAAAGGGGGAACTCGCACCCCAGGACGAGTTTTTGGTGATGTAGCCGATACCTTGCTACGGCAAGCCCCCTGTCAAATGGTATTAGTGAAATGGGGCCAGGCGGTGATCGAACAGAATCCGGCCACCATGCCGGAATTGCAACGCTGGTTGGTTCCCCTCGGCGGTGGTGCCAATGCCTTGGCGGGACTGGAGTTATTATCGGCTTTGGTCTCGGGAGGCGATCGCTCCCTGGTTCGCTTATGTCAAGTGTTTCAGGAACCGGCCAATGATGAGGAAAGGGCCTTCCTTAAACGAACGGCACAGGTATTGGAAACCCGTCTACCTTGTCCGGTTTCGGCCATTCCTATTTATGGCAGTTCCGTCGTAGAAGCTCTGTTAGAGGAAACTCAATCGCAACAGTATGATGCCATTCTTTTGGGGGCCAGTCGTCAGGGAGTCTTACAACAGGCGTTGCATGGCAATATTCCTCGGGCGATCGCGCGGGGCAGCCATTGCACCACTATTGTTGTTCGTCATCGGACGTTAGCCGATGACGAGACCATGCCATGATGACACCATACAACAACACAACAGCCATGATTGATTCGTCTTTCAGAGTCCAATTGACGTCATCTTTAATTACCTAGAGTTATGAAAACATTTGTTACCGGTGCCAGTGGATTTACCGGATCCCATCTTGTTCGTCAACTGATAGAACAAGGACATCACGTTAAAGCTTTGGTTCGACCCAATTCCAAAAATATCAAACGCTTGGCAGGATTAGAGATTGAGTTGATCGAAGGAGAAATTACTGATTTTGAGCAACTTCGATCGCATCTCGTCGATGTTGACTGGATGTTTCATACTGCGGCCTTTGTTGAACTCGGACTCGTGGATGATCACTTGATGGAGCGGACAAATGTAGATGGAACCCGTACAGTTTTAGAGGCAGCTAAGGCGTCAACCCTATCCAAACTGATTTATTGCAGCACTATTGGTATCTATGGAGATACCCAGGGACAAACCATTGACGAAACATTCCAACGGACTCAGAAGAATTTTTCCTCCGCCTATGATCGGACGAAATATACGGCCCAACAGCTTGTTGATCGTGCAGCCGATCAAGGTTTACCTGTCGTCAGTGTCATGCCTTCTGGTATCTTTGGTCCTGATGACCCTCATTTTGGCCCCGTCATCGACAACTTTCTCAACGGTAAGTTAACGGTTTGGGCTGGCGGCGATCGTATCACCGGTATTGTTCATGTCGATGACCTCGTACAAGGGATGATTTTAGCCGCCGAGAAAAGTCCTCCAGCAGAGCATTATATTCTTTCAGCCGGTGACTTAACAACTCGGGATATGTTTGCAATTCTTGGCGATGCCGCTGGAGTCGCCCCCCCTCAGGAACTTCCTAAACCCCTCGTTCGCTTGAGTGGCAACGTTCTCGATATCGTCGGACGACTAAGCGGTTGGAATCCCCCCCTCAGTCGAGAACGAGTCCACTATATTTACGAACGCTGTGTTCGCGTGGATGGCAGTAAAGCGAAAAAAGTTTTAGGATGGCAACCCCGCCCTGTTGAACAAACATTGCGAGAAATTATTGCGCATAAACTCAATAAAGCCCAGTAGTTCCTAGTAAAAATCTAGATAAAACACCCCAACTTTAGGGGTGTTTGCGCCCATCCGGCAAAGTAACCCCTTTCAAAATTGCCCCATCCAAATTCGCTTGGTGGAGATTGGCGCGAGATAAATTTGCCCCAGTAAGATTGGCACGAACTAAGGTGGCTTCCGTCAAGTTTGCCATACTCAGATTGGCACCAGCCAAGTTAGCACCCGTCATATTAGTAATCCGTAGGCTCGCTTCTCGCAAATCAGCCTGAGCCAAGTTCGCAAAACGTAAGTTAGCTAAATACAGGTTAGCCCCGATGAGATTGGCACCAATAAAACTTGCTTTCGTTAAATTAGCGCCCATGAGATTGGCAACACAAAGATTACCCAGACTAAGATTGGCACGATATAGATTAGCATGACAGAGGGTTGCTCCCACAAACTGAGCTAATGAACAGACTGCGAAACTGAGATTGGCATCTCGTAAATCCGCTTCCCCCAAATCCGCCATCGTCAGATCGACTTCCCGCAGGTCAGCACGGATTAACTCCACATCTGATAAATCCGCTTGACGTAGATTGGTCGTGTACAATCGTGCATCAGTAAAATCAGCCCGATTCAGTTGTGCCTGTTGCAACACAGCTAGGGATAAATCAGCTTTAACCAAGCTAGCCTCCGTTAAGTCAGCCCGAGTCAAGATTGCTTCTTTTAGAGAGCTATACCGTAAATCCGTCGTATAGAGAACTGCCTCAGTTAAGTCAGCTCGGTTTAGTTGAGCCTGTTCGAGATTAGCCAAACATAAGTCCGCTTGCCGGAGATTAGTATCGGCTAGATTACAAGAACTAAAGTTGACTTCCCGCAAATACCGTTGCTCCAGGTTCTCTCCCTGTAAACTCGGTCTCAAATGGGGCTGTTCTTCCCGCCAACGGTTCCAGGAATCTGGACCCCGTTTGAGAATATCACTGGCTGATAGAGATTGAAAAGTTCCCATCGATCGCACGGAAGAGTCCCCCCCATTTTAAGGGGTTAATACCGCAGAAATACGCAAGATCCCAAGCCATCTTCCAAAGCTATAGCAATAACAAGGATGGATAGGAGGGAAATCAACCTAACAAAGAACCCCGCCCGGATGAAGCTAACTTCATCCGGGCGGGGTTGGAGTATTAACCTGGCACTGAGCTATCTTCCCAGGGGGCAACCCCCCAAGTATTTTCGCCGCAGAAGCGTTTCACAGCCGAGTTCGGGAAGGGATCGGAGTGGGGCCACTTCGCTAGAAGCACCAGGAAAGAACAGAAACCTTGAAGACTGCACAGTCAACCTAATCAGGGAATAGAGACATCATTTGAGGTCAAGCGCTCGGTCTGTTAGTACGCCTTGGCTTCATCCATTACTGAACTTCCACCTAGCGCCTATTAACGGATGTTCTTTCCGTGACCTTACTGGGTTAACCCCAACAGAGAACTCATCTTGAGGTGGGCTTCCCACTTAGATGCTTTCAGCGGTTATCCGCTCCGCACTTGGCTACCCTGCGTTTACCGTTGGCACGATAACAGGTACACCAGCGGTGCGTCCTTCCCGGTCCTCTCGTACTAAGGAAGGCTCCTCTCAATTCTCTTACGCCTACACCGGATATGGACCGAACTGTCTCACGACGTTCTGAACCCAGCTCACGTACCGCTTTAATCGGCGAACAGCCGAACCCTTGGGACGTACTTCCGCCCCAGGTTGCGATGAGCCGACATCGAGGTGCCAAACCTCCCCGTCGATGTGAACTCTTGGGGGAGATCAGCCTGTTATCCCTAGAGTAACTTTTATCCGTTGAGCGACGGCCCTTCCACGCAGTGCCGTCGGATCACTAAGGCCGACTTTCGTCCCTGCTCGACTTGTAGGTCTCGCAGTCAAGCTCCCTTATGCCTTTGCACTCTACGGCTGATTTCCAACCAGCCTGAGGGAACCTTTGCGCGCCTCCGTTACCATTTAGGAGGCGACCGCCCCAGTCAAACTGCCCACCTGAAACGGTTCCTCTCCCGGATCACGGGTCGAGGTTAGACTTCTAGCTGAGTTAGAGTGGTATCTCACCGATGGCTCAGTTTCCCCCACAAGGAAAACTTCAAAGCCTCCCACCTATCCTGCGCAAACTCAGCCCGAAGCCAATTCCAGGCTACAGTAAAGCTTCATAGGGTCTTTCTGTCCAGGTGTAGGTAGTCCGTATCTTCACAGACAATCCTATTTCGCCGAGCCTCTCTCCGAGACAGCGCCCAAATCGTTACGCCTTTCGTGCGGGTCGGAACTTACCCGACAAGGAATTTCGCTACCTTAGGACCGTTATAGTTACGGCCGCCGTTCACCGGGGCTTCGGTCGTCAGCTTCGCTTACGCTAACCAACTTCCTTAACCTTCCGGCACTGGGCAGGCGTCAGCCCCCATACATCGTCTTGCGACTTAGCGGAGACCTGTGTTTTTGGTAAACAGTCGCTTGGGCCTCTTCACTGCGACCACCTCTCGGTGGCACCCCTTCTCCCGAAGTTACGGGGCCATTTTGCCGAGTTCCTTAGAGAGAGTTATCTCGCGCCCCTTGGTTTACTCAACCTACCTACCTGTGTCGGTTTCGGGTACAGGCCAAACAGATTTACAGTAGTTCGGGCTTTTCTTGGAAGCATGACATCGGTCACTTCCCAGCCGTAGCCGGTCGTGTTCACGTCTTAGCTCAGGGTGTTTTCTCCACCCGTCATCACCTTCGAACGCTTAAACCGGGACTACCATCACCCGGCTGACTTAGCCTTCTCCGTCCTCCGCTACCAGTCTGTTCGGGTACGGGAATGTTAACCCGTTGTCCATCGACTACGCCTTTCGGCCTCGCCTTAGGTCCTGACTAACCCTCCGCGGACGAGCCTGCCGGAGGAACCCTTAGGTTTTCGGGGTATGTGATTCTCACACATATTTTCGCTACTTAAGCCGACATTCTCACTTCTGCTTCGTCCACACCTGCTTGCCGCTAGTGCTTCACCCTAGAGCAGAACGCTCCTCTACCACTTAGTTAAAAACTAAGTCCACAGCTTCGGTGGGACACTTAGCCCCGTTCATTTTCGGCGCGGGAGCGCTTGACCAGTGAGCTATTACGCACTCTTTTAAGGATGGCTGCTTCTAGGCAAACCTCCTGGTTGTCTCGGCACTCCCACCTCCTTTATCACTTAGTGTCCACTTGGGGACCTTAGCTGGTGGTCTGGGCTGTTTCCCTTTCGACGATGAAGCTTATCCCCCACCGTCTCACTGGCTAGTTTCTCTATGGTATTCAGAGTTTGCCTCGATTTGGTACCGCTCTCGCAGCCCGCACCGAAACAGTGCTTTACCCCCATAGATATTTCTCTAGCCGCTGCGCCTAAACGCATTTCGAGGAGAACCAGCTAGCTCCGGGCTCGATTGGCATTTCACCCCTAACCACACCTCATCCGCCAATTTTTCAACATTGGTCGGTGCGGACTTCCACTTGGTGTTACCCAAGCTTCATCCTGGACATGGTTAGATCGCCCGGGTTCGGGTCAATTAATCGTGACTAGCGCCCTATTCGGACTCGCTTTCGCTGGGGCTTCGGCATTCTCGCCTTAACCGGCCACGACCAATTACTCGCCGGCTCATTCTTCAACAGGCACGCGGTCAGACGTTAAATCGTCCTCCCACTGCTTGTAAGCTAACGGTTTCAGGTTCTATTTCACTCCCCTCCCGGGGTTCTTTTCACCTTTCCCTCGCGGTACTGTTTCACTATCGGTCACGTTGGAGTATTTAGCCTTACGAGGTGGTCCTCGCTGATTCACACGGGATTTCACGTGCCCCGTGCTACTCGGGATACGGCTGAGCTGTTCAGATTTTCGACTACAGGACTTTCACCTTCTCTGGTGCCGCATTCAACGGCTTCGTCTAATCGTTCGAGTCTCGTGATGCCGTCCCACAACCCCTAAGGTAAAAACCTTAGGTTTGGGCTGTTCCCAGTTCGCTCGCCGCTACTACGGGAATCGCTTTTGCTTTCTCTTCCTCGGGCTACTAAGATGTTTCAGTTCGCCCGGTTCGCTCGTGTCGGCCTATAGATTCAGCCGACCGTTTTTAGGGTTGCCCCATTCGGACACTTCCGGATCAATGCTTGCTTCCAGCTCCCCGGAACGTTTCGTCGGTCGCCACGTCCTTCATCGCCTCAACGTGCCTAGGTATCCACCGTTAGCTCTTTGTAGCTTGACCTCATTTTTCTTGAGGTCTCGACTTCACCTGACTTTTTTTAGGTTGACTATGCAGTTTTCAAGGTTCTGGCTGGGATGTCCCAGCAGTCTGAGTCTCTCTCAGGTGCTGAGGTATCCTTGCACTCTTGTTTGTGTTAGGAATGGTTGAATGATTGAGTTGGGGTGAGACCAGCATGGAGGTAAGCGGACTCGAACCGCTGACATCCTGCTTGCAAAGCAGGCGCTCTACCAACTGAGCTATACCCCCATTTTCTTAGTTTCTGCTCTCGCATCACTAAAGAGTTAGGTGGGCCATCCTGGACTTGAACCAGGGACCTCACCCTTATCAGGGGTGCGCTCTAACCACCTGAGCTAATAGCCCATTTCAAGGTTGGTCTCTTTTTCCTAACGCCCCAGATTTCTCTGAGTCTTTAGGATTCCTAACCTCTTATCGTTTGAAAGCTACGACGATTCTCCGACCGACCTAGGTTGACCTCAATTTCTTGGGCTTTGTTGCATCCTCAAGATCTTGGGTTTAGGTCTCCCTAAAAAGGAGGTGATCCAGCCACACCTTCCGGTACGGCTACCTTGTTACGACTTCACCCCAGTCATCAGCCCTGCCTTCGGCATCCCCCTCCGCGAACGGTTAGGGTAACGACTTCGGGCATGGCCAACTTCCATGGTGTGACGGGCGGTGTGTACAAGGCCCGGGAACGGATTCACCGCAGTATGCTGACCTGCGATTACTAGCGATTCCTCCTTCATGCAGGCGAGTTGCAGCCTGCAATCTGAACTGAGGCCGGGTTTAAGAGATTAGCGCACTCTTGCGAGTTGGCTGCTCGTTGTCCCGACCATTGTAGTACGTGTGTAGCCCAGGACATATGGGGCATGATGACTTGACGTCATCCCCACCTTCCTCCGGTTTATCACCGGCAGTCTCCCTAGAGTGCCCAACTTAATGATGGCAACTAAGGACGAGGGTTGCGCTCGTTGCGGGACTTAACCCAACATCTCACGACACGAGCTGACGACAGCCATGCACCACCTGTGTCCGCGCTCCCGTAGGCACTCTTCCCTTTCAGCAAGATTCGCGGCATGTCAAGCCCTGGTAAGGTTCTTCGCGTTGCATCGAATTAAACCACATACTCCACCGCTTGTGCGGGCCCCCGTCAATTCCTTTGAGTTTCACACTTGCGTGCGTACTCCCCAGGCGGGAAACTTAACGCGTTAGCTTCGGCACGGCCCGGGTCGATACAGGCCACACCTAGTTTCCATCGTTTACGGCTAGGACTACTGGGGTATCTAATCCCATTCGCTCCCCTAGCTTTCGTCCCTCAGCGTCAGGTTCGGCCCAGCAGAGCGCTTTCGCCACCGGTGTTCTTCCCAATATCTACGCATTTCACCGCTACACTGGGAATTCCCTCTGCCCCTACCGACCTCTAGCTATCCAGTTTCCACTGCCGACCCGAGGTTGAGCCTCGGTCTTTGACAGCAGACTTGAACAGCCGCCTACGAACGCTTTACGCCCAATAATTCCGGATAACGCTTGCCTCCTCCGTATTACCGCGGCTGCTGGCACGGAGTTAGCCGAGGCTGATTCCTCAAGTACCGTCATTTTGTTCTTCCTTGAGAAAAGGGGTTTACAATCCAAAAACCTTCTTCCCCCACGCGGCGTTGCTCCGTCAGGCTTTCGCCCATTGCGGAAAATTCCCCACTGCTGCCTCCCGTAGGAGTCTGGACCGTGTCTCAGTTCCAGTGTGGCTGCTCATCCTCTCAGACCAGCTACCGATCGTTGCCTTGGTAAGCTTTTACCCCACCAACTAGCTAATCGGACGCGAGCTCCTCTCCAGGCGAAATAACTTTTCACCTTTCGGCATATCGGGTATTAGCAGCCGTTTCCAGCTGTTGTCCCCGTCCTGAAGGTAGATTCTCACGCGTTACTCACCCGTCCGCCACTAAGTTCCGAAGAACTTCGTTCGACTTGCATGTGTTAGGCACGCCGCCAGCGTTCATCCTGAGCCAGGATCAAACTCTCCGTGTTGACTTTGAGTTTGTTGGCTTTCGGTTCGATTAAACTTAACTCAGGTTGCCCCTTGCTAAATTCTCTCTCATCCGTTATCCTTTAATGAATTTAGACGAAGAATTGAAGTTTTAGGCTTCTTTGTCGAGCTTTCAAACGATTTAATTTTCGAGGTTCGGAATGCGTCGTTTGGGGGGCGTTGTTTGCCCGTCCTCCCGAGCGCTTAACTAATCTAACAAGACTATCTGGGGCTGTCAACCCTTTTTTCAAAGTTTTTGGGAAGTTTTTTTGTG
>FSSI02000008.1:0-127687 GCA_900149785.2 Phormidium lacuna HE10JO
GTTAGCTAAACTTCACCTAAAACTAGCCAGAACCCGCAAAGATTTCCTACACAAAATAACGACCCGGTTAATCCGCGAAAACCAAGTGGTTTGCCTAGAAGACTTGAATGTGTCAGGAATGGTCAAGAACCGGAAGTTGGCTAGAGTTATTAGTGAGCAAGGTTGGGGTAACTTCCGAACGTTCTGTGAAGCTAAGGCTCAAATTGTCAACGATAGAGAAGTTAAGGTTATCAGTCGTTGGGAACCCACATCTCAAACTTGTTCAGACTGTGGCTATAAATGGGGCAAAATAGACTTGTCTATTCGTTCCGTTGTCTGTCTTAATTGCGGAACTGAACAGGACAGAGATGAGAATGCTGCCAAAAACATAGAAAAAGTCGGGGTCGGGCATACCCACGACTCTAAATGGACAAAGAACGGGCATAAGACCAGGGTTTCTGGCAATCCGATCGCTTTGTCAAACCAACCGTCAGTTGAGTAGCGATTATCTGTTTGATTAGCCGGAGAATCCCCATCTCTTGCTTAGTGGGGAGTATGTCAAAAGAAACCAGAGTATCATATCAAAATAAGCCTGTAGATTTGACAGACCACTTAGATTATCCTCAGACTATCTAAAATATAAAAAAATAGCATCGCCTTTGGATAATTCGGTAAAATAGCGGTTAAAAATCCGTGTGTTCATTGATTTAACTGACAGATTTTATGAATCCGACCCCTCCTCAATGCCAAAACCTAGAGACTCAGGTCCAAACCTTGGTTCAACTCCAGGAGGCAAAATCCAGCCTCCCCACTCAGGATACGGCGACAATCCGCACGTCTTTAAATAAAGCTATCTCGCCTCGCTTTGAAATCGTCTTTGCGGGAGCTTTTAGTGCTGGAAAATCGATGTTAATTAACGCTCTTTTGGAGCGAGAACTGCTCTATAGCGCCCAAGGTCACGCCACGGGGACGGAATGCTACATTGAGTATGAGCCAGACCCGACTCAGGAACGAGTTGAGTTAACGTTTCTCAGTCAGGTAGAAATTCGTCAACAAATTGGGGAATTGAGCCAACTGCTGGCAATTACGGAAATGGGAGATCTTAGTGATACTCAGCAACTCGATAAGCTCAGTCAAATGTCTCAGGGGATTTGGGAGGCTGAAGGAGGAGAAAGTCGCACGGAACGAGCCAAGCAAGCGAAGTTATTGGAACAGCTTGTTTTGGGTTGGCAAGCCAATCGCGATCGCATTAATACTCTCAACAATGCCACCTACTCGATGGGACAATTGAACACCAATAGCCTTGATGAAGCCTCTCAATATGCTCGGCGCAGTCAAAATAGTTCGGTTCTCAAGAAAATCAACTATTACTGTCACCATCCACTCTTAGAAGATGGTAATGTCATTATTGATACCCCTGGCATTGATGCCCCAGTTAAAAAAGATGCTAAAATTGCCTATGATAAGATTGAGCATCCCGACACATCAGCGGTTATTTGTGTGTTCAAAACAGCGGCGAATGGGGAGCTAACAACCGAGGAAACCCAGTTGCTGGAGCGGATTCAGAAGAGTCCGGGGATTCGCGATCGCGTCTTTTATGCCTTCAATTACATCGATGCCACCTGGTATGATGACCAACTTCGCAATCGCCTAGAATACCAGATTAAATCGCAATTCCGAGGGGGCGATCGCATTTATAAAACCAGTGCCTTGCTCGGATTTTATGGCAGTCAAATTCGCCAAGCCAGTGCCGAAAATCATTGGGGACTCGACAGCATTTTTGCTAACACCCCCTCGACATTCGACCAACAAGACCTGACCCCAAAATTCATCTTTGAGTTTAACCGCTATTTCTCCACCCCAGGACGTTTATCTCGGACCCGGTTTCCCAGCACCCCAGCCATTAGTAACGCCGACAGCGAGAAAGAGCAATATCAGCAAATCCTTAACACCTATGGACAAGAACTGATTGAACAACTGGTTCGCGACAGTGGAATTCAGGACTTCCGGCGAGACATCACTCGCTACCTCATGGAAGACCGCCGTCCCCAACTTTTTGAAGCACTCGCCAATGACCTGCGATCGCTTTGTATTGAAGTCCGCAACGACTACATCAAAACTTGGAAAGAGCTAGAAAGCCAACCCCAAGAAATTGACACCATCAAAGAGCAACAAGTTCAACAACTCAACAAAGAACTCAAACAGATTGGCGACGACTTTAAAGACCATATCACCACCTATCTCAATGAGTCTATCGCCGACAAAAACAACACCAGCTACGAGCGAGACTTCCGCCAGTTACAAAAGCGAATGTTGCAAAAGCTCGATGACTTAATTGAAGAATTTTCCGTTGGCGAAACCTACAAACTGGCTCAAAAAAGTCATCCTGAAAATGCCGTTGTTCCCATGATGGCAATTTTAGTTGAAGCCTTTTACACCCTCGCCAATCAACTTAAAGCGGTGTTAATCAACGCCTCAGAAGAGTTAGTCGCCAACTATTTCTTCCAACTTCGCGAGAGTATCCATAACGCCGAGTTTTACAATAAACTCTATCGTTTCCTCGGCAATGATGCCGCCATTGACCAAAATCTCTCGCGATTGGAGGAGCGGGTTCTGGATTTTGTCGTCGGACAAGCGGGGTATGAATGTGATACCTATGTTCGGGAAACTCCAGAATTTTATGGAGAAAACACCGTCCCTAACTTCCAACTGCGTCAAACCTTGCAACAGGCCTGTCGTTCCCAGGATTATGAAGGGATGGTGGCGGCGGAACCGGCGATTCGTCAATTATTGCAAGTCGATTTTGAGAAAAAGGTCAAAAATACGGTCATTCGTCGCTTTCGTACGGTTCTCAACAGCATTCTCAATGAGCGTCTGTTCAAGATGGCCAACGAACAATCCCAGACCATTTTATCTCAGTATGAATTGGCGCGGACGAATTTGGCGAAAACCCTAGACCGGGAAGCGGAAGCGAAACTCGACAGTAATCGCCAACGCCAGGCGGCGGTTCGGGAGAAGATTGAGCAATATAATGAGGCGATTGCTGGGGTTAACGGCTGTCTGGAGGAAATGAGTCTTGGCCGGGTGAAACTCCCGCCAGTTCAGGAGACGGATTTACAGATTTTCACGCCGACGACGATGATGTTGGAAGATATCGCTGAGACCGAGGAAAATTTGGAAGTGGCTCCTTCTGAGGCTGAGCGAGTTACTGAGGAGACGGTGGCTGCAACGCCTGAAACCACGTTCCCCGTTCCCGATGAGGATTCGGACTTCTCCAGTTTCGGTGACAGCTAATCTTAAGTCATCATCCTAATCAACGGATAGATGTGACGCCGAGTTTGCTGAGGTTGCATCCTAGAAGAGCCTTGAGATAGACTATCAGGGGGATAACTTGCCGGAGTTGTTTCCCCCTGATGAGTCTTTGAGTGTTAAGGAGGACATCTCACCTCAATCATGGCGGTGTGTTTTACAGATAGGGAACTCAGAAGAGCTTGGGAGAACAATTTACAAGCCTTTCAAGAGAGTGCATCGAAAAGCAATGCTCACCGACTCCTGTTATTTTATGCCGTCGAATGTGGACTCAAACTGGCGCTAATGAAACGAGAAGGTGCAACTTGCACCGCAGACTGTCCACAACTACTGGATATACAGCATGATATCAATGCACTTCTAGATGCGCTTAAAACAGGTCGTGATTACAATTTACCCAAATCATTATCAATGGGGTTTGTTAGAATCAATCAGAAGAGAAGAGAGCGTAAAATAAGTCCGGGTCAAATTAACCAAATGTGGCGGTATGGTGGTCATCTTCATACTAACTCTCGTGACTCAAGCTCGTTTCAATCTGATATCGATATTGAAAAAGCATTACTTAAAATTTGTCAGTGGCTAGAAGACAATGAAAATTTATAGATTTCAGGAAACTATTCATCTATGAACAACTCACGGCTTTTGACTTGGTTAGATGTCCAACGGTTCATACGAGAGAAAACCTATGATGGGACTCAAATCCCCTCCGGAATCACTCGAATTGACTGTTTTTCAGATGCCTTAGAAGTTGAAATACCTTCAGAATCTAGTAAGGCTGACGTGGATAATCTCCTCAGAGATTGGTTTTTAGACCGATATAAATCGGATTCAGATTCGGATTCAATCTACTTAGATTTTGGTGAAGCGGAGCTGCCTGTTGAATTTATCGTCAAAGAACCCAGACTGAGAGCTGTACAACGAAAATTTCGTCCATTTTGGAGCAATGTTATTTATCGTCAACAGCATTTAGAGGGGGAGTCACAAACTCAGGGTTTAGACGACTTAACCCCCCTAACAGCACCGCAAATGGTCACTTTTTACTCCTTTAAAGGAGGGGTAGGTCGGACGCTCCATCTTGCTGGTTATGTCTTTGCACTACTGGATGCAGCCAAATCTCAAAATAAACCAATTACTGTTTTAGTGATTGATGCTGACTTGGAAGCTCCCGGTTTAACCTATTGGGACCAAGCGAGTCACCAGCCTGCTTTTGCTTCATTTATTGATTTTTTAGAGATTTATCACTATAGTCCTGTCCCTAAAAAAGAGGCATTAGACCTATTTGCAAAAGAAGTTAAAAAGACAGCCAAGCGAGAGGGGAAATCCACCCTCTATTTTCTACCCGCTTTTTTAAGGCAAGAACAATTACTTGACACTCAAGTTCTTCCTGAACATTTAGCACGAACCGGGTCTTGGACTTGTAGCCAAGCCATTCATGAGTTGGGTCGTCATTTGGGTGCAGATTATGTATTTATTGACTTGCGTGCGGGATTGAGTGAGATTGCGAGTCCGCTTCTGTTTGATTCGCGGATGCAACGCTTTTTTGTGACCACGGCTGCTAGACAGTCTGTGGAAGGGCTAACCTTGGTGTTGCAACAAGTGAGCCGTCTTGCACCGGGGAGTGAGGAGATTGACTCCGGTCATTTTTATGACCCGTCAGTGTTGATAAGTTTCTTAACGCCAGAGTTAAAGCAGTTACCCGAGTTTGAAGAGGCTTTGATTCAGTTTCGGGAAGCTTATGCACAGGCACAAACTGCTGAAGAGGATGAGTTTTATTCTAAGCGACTTGAAATTTTAGAGACGGACTTTAGTCAGCAACTCCTTTATGTTAATACTTGGGATGAAGCGAAAGAAAAGTTGGCAGCAACTTCTCTCATGAAGGTGGCTCAAGATTGGGCAAACAATCAACTTGAGGCGGCAACATCTGATGTCTTTCAATCAGTCTCTGATGAGCGTAAGCTGTCCTCTGTTGAAGAGGAGTTGAGGCGGTTTAAAGAAACCTGCGGTCAGTATGAATTTGCTGAAAATGGGAAAGGAGAGAGCTTGCTAGTTACGGAACCGCTGAAAAACTTGGCGGCCCATTTTCAGGATGATTTACCCAAGGTAGTTTCTTTGGGTTCTAAAGGTGCGGGTAAAACCTTTACCTATCTTCAGCTTGCACGGTTAAAATACTGGCAAAGGTTTTTGGGGACAGTATTGAGTTTTTCTCAGGAGTCACAAGAGGGGCAAACGTATATTTTTCCTTTGTTAGAGTCTGATAATCTTGCTGAATCAGCTCAGCAACAGACTCGCGAAGCACGAGAGGACTTTCGCCGTCATCTTCAGGCTCATGTTCCGGGGGAGAGTTCGGAAATGCTGATGTCAGAGTTAAGGGAAAAGGTCAAGATATTTTCGCGAGAGAGTCATGATGAGTTAGATTGGAAAGAGTTTTGGCTTGGGTTAATAGCTCAAGGGTTGAATTTGCCATTAAGCCGTTCCAGTATTTCTGAAATCAACAATTTCTTGAAAAGCCATAGTATTAAAGTTGTGATGCTGTTTGATGGATTAGAAGATGTATTTCAAGAAGCGGTGTCTAATCCGAATGAACAAGCGGCTATCCGTGCTTTGATTAACTTACCTAAGCAATTTTCAGAGTTGAGGCAATCTCATTTAGGCTTAGTTATTTTCTTAAGGTATGATTATCTAAAATATAGCATCCATCAAAATACAGCTCAATTTGAGAATTTGTATCGAGGCTATGAGTTGAGTTGGAATTTGGAGTCTTTCCTAAAACTGGTGTATTGGATGTGCGCTCAAGCTCAGGTAATGGAGGTGAGTCCAGACGAAATTGAAGGATTGAATCGGGAGGAACTTGAAGATAGACTGGAAGCCTTATGGGGAAAAAAATTAGGCAAGTCTACCAGTAAAGAAGCCTATACCAGTAACTGGGTGTTTGCTGCACTGACGGATTTTAAGGGACGACTCCAGGCTCGTGATATTGTGCGCCTACTGTATCATGCGGCTGAAATTAGTCTCAGTCAAAGTCAAGAAGTTCAATTGCAGCGATGGTCATCAGACCGTTTGCTTCCCCCTCAAGCGATTCGGCGAGCCTTGGAACCCTGTAGTCAGAAGAAAGTCGAGGAGGCGGAACAGGAATATCCCCAATTTAAGGAATGGCGAGAGACAATTCCCAAGGGGAGTGAACGGGTGGTTCCGTTTACCCTGGAGGACTTTGAGTTAGACGCGGGACATCTGAAGTTATTGGAGGAGATGGGTGTAATTTACGAACATCGGGAAAAGAATGGTACAGTGCGTTATTATATGCCAGAGATTTTTCGGAAAGGACTGGGGTTTGAGTTAAATGGCGGCGCCAGGCCCCGAGTTCTGGCGTTGAAGCGTAAGGCGCTCAAGAGCCAGTTGTAAGTGAGTGTTTTGTTCTAGTTTTTAGTGGAGATACTCCATGATGGAACCCACACCCCGCATTATTTTCCCCCCACAGGTTCGCCGTTATGTCTATGAACGGGATAATTTTACCTGCGTCGCCTGTGGGAAGACTCACCAGGAGGCTCGATTAACGATTGACCATATTATCCCGGTCTCGAAGGGGGGGAGTCATGATTTAAGTAATCTGCAAACTCTCTGTTTTACCTGCAATCGTCTCAAAAGTAATCATGCAGACCCCCGGTTTCGCCGTCGTTATAGTGATTGAGAACGGTTAACCCCAAGGGATGGCCCGTATAATTAGGTTGAACTGAATTCTGGATTTTTGATGACCCCATCTCTGTCTCAAGGTCGCTCATTCTACCAATCTGAACCTCTGATTGCTCGCTTGCGGGGGATTATCCGCGATTATCCCGAGGGAGTGGGGATTATTAAGGAGTTGATTCAGAATGCGGATGATGCGGGTGCAACTCGGGTGGAGATTACCCTAGATTGGCGAACCCATGAGGCGGCAGCGGTTCCGGGGAATTTGCAGAAACTCCTGGGACCGGCCATGTTGGTCTATAACAATAGTAGCTTCGGCGATCGCGATTTTGAGAGTATCCGCAGCCTAGGACAAAGTCAGAAAGCGACGGATTTGCAGAAAACCGGACGCTTTGGGATTGGCTTTAATGCGGTGTATCACGTCACCGACTATCCCAGTTTCATCTCCCGTGAACGGCTGATTTTCTTTGACCCCCATGGGGATGCGGTTCCGGGAACCTCGAAGGCGGAACCGGGACGAGAATGGGAGTTCGCCGCGAGTGGCTGGTGGGAGGACTATCCCGAGGTGATGGCCATCTATGAAGCTGGAGGGGTTCCTCGGGGAACTCGGGATTTTCAGGGAACGCTATTTCGTTTACCGCTGCGAACTCCGCAACAGGCTCAAGTTAGTGAGATTCGCAATCAACCCTTTGAGGAGTCAAATGTTCGGGAACTGTTGACGGAGTTGCAAGATTGCGGCGAGGAGTTGTTGTTGTTCCTCAAGTCGATTGTTGAGATTCACGTTTTTGAGATTGCGGCTGATACTGGGGGAGAACGGGAAGAGGTGTTGCGGATTACCACCGACAATCCCGAGGAGGTGACGGCGGCTCGTCAGCAGTTGATGACGGCGATTCCGGAAACGGCGGCGGAGTTGATTGAAGCCTGTCGCCGTCAAGGGAATGTGTTGGAGTTAGTGTCCTATCGTCATCATCTCGAAACCGTGAGTTCTCAGCAGGTGACGAGTTCGAGTTGGCGGATTGTGCAGTTGCTTCGCATTGATGAGGGGGAGGAGTTGGCGACGGTGATTCGCTCCTTGTCGGAGAATCAGGAGAAGGTGTTACCTTGGACGGGAGCGGCGGCCAGGATTACAGCGAGTCGGACGAGAGGGGTTCCGGCGGCGGTTCAGGGAAAGGTATATTGTTTTCTCCCGCTTCCGTTGGCGTCGGGATGGCCGATTCATCTGAATGGCTTTTTTAATTTAAATAGTTCTCGGGATAATCTCAGTAGTGATTCGGGACAGACGGGAAAAGACCGTCCGCGAGCAGTTTGGAATCAACGGCTGGCTCAGCATGGGTTGGCGATCGCCTGTGCGGAGTTATATCGTAGTTTGGTGGATGATATTGGCCGGGAGAGTCCCGAGGCGTTTTATAAGCTTTTCCCGACGGAGAAAATTACCACCAGTCCGGCACTGGGTCACTTACATTTAGAGGTCTTTAAGCATCTGGCTCAGCGTCCGGTGATTCGCTCCACGGTTCGGGAAGAAGAGGATGCGTTTGAGGTCAGTCCTGATGGCAATTGTACGGTCAATCGGTGGGTAAAATGGCTGGAACCTCAAGAGATTCGCCAAATTTCCTCATCCTACTGGTCAAAGTTAGTTAAACCCTTCCGGGTGGAGGGATTAGCCATCGCTGACCCCCAAATTCCTCGTCAAGTTTCTCTACTGTTTAAACAGGCAGATTGTCCAATTCATGAGTATACGTCGCAAAACTTACGGGACTATCTCCAGGTTGAGGAAAGTTGGGGAATGCCATTTGAAGAGGCTCCCATGCGAATGTTACGGCGGATGGATTGGATTGAGGTGTTAGCACAGTTTGCCGTATCAGACCGTCCAAAGTCCTTGCGAGGATTACCGCTGGCACTCTTGTCTAATAATCGTTTGCAGGTCTTTGGCTTTAATCCTTCGGGGGTGGTGTATCGAGCGGATGAGCAAATAAAAGCCCTATTTTATCAATATCCTAGCTGGTTTTTGCATTCAAAGGTCAGGCAAATTTTTAACGCCTGCAACTGTCCGGAAATTGTATCGTTGGATGCTCTGAAGGCGGCACAAAAATTGGTGAAAGTTTTTCGAGAGCAGAGAATTGAGGCTGGACATCTTTGGAAGCCTCAGGGAATTGAGTTTCCCAATGAAGATTGGTTAGTTCAAGTTTTTCAGTATTTCCGTCACCATGGATTAAAATCCAGGACTAGAAGCCAGAATGACGGAGTCTTGGAAGAATTATCGAAAATACCACTAATTCCGGCGTCTGATGGACGGCTGTATCAGGGAAATCAAGTGGAGATGCCTTTATTGCCTTTCCATGATATTGCAATTCTCGACTCAGACACGTTGCAATATTTCGGAATTAAAGTTATCGACGTCAGCCATGCACTCTACACTCAATTTGCGAGTTTATTTACAGCAAAGCCGAATACATTGATTCGCTACTTGAGTGCAAATAGTATCGTCCGTTTGTTGAGCTATCGACCGGTTGAAGATCTGCCACCTTATCATCCTCGGTATTCAGCAAAATTACTGGAATATTTATCTCTTTCTAAGTTCATTGAAGGAGATTGTAAATATAGCGAAAATCATTGGGATCTACTCCCTAAACTGCCAATTTTTATCACAACAAATGGCGAACTAACAACTCTAGATCGCCCCAATCTCTATCTTCCGGCAACGGGTTGGGATATTCCCAATCTCAACATTGAGTTTACGCTGTTAAAGGTCGAACAAGATGGTCATTCCTGGAAGCCTCTCCTCGAAGCCTTAGAAATCCCTGAACTAGACCCATTGACCTTTATTGAAGACTGCTTACTACAAGAATATCCCTATTTCTCAGAACAGGAACAACGAACGGCTTTGGCTTGGATTCGGGATAACTTCTCTTGGGAAGATTTAGAGCCTCAATCTTTACGATTATGGCAAAAACTGCAACAAGCTCGCTTAATTCGCTGTGAAGATGGACGGTTGCGAGCGGCGAGAGATTTATATCATCCTGAACAGCGATTCTTAGAGGAGATTTTTGGTGATCGCATCCACTTCCCTGACCTCAACTTTTATCAAGACAATCCCCAAAAATGGCTGAATTTCTTGTCTCAGTTAGGACTACAAGACAAGGTCAGTTCCACGGATTGGCTCACCGCATTAGATCAATGTCTTGACAGCAGTAACCCTCAAAATTTAGACGCCAGTTACCCCCTGTTGCAACAACTTTGGCACTATCTCCTAGAAAATTGGTCAGATTTACAGGAAACTCCCGTCACAACCGACAAGCAATCTCTAGCGGATGTGTTGCGAGAACGCTCCTGGCTCCCAGTCGAACGCAATCCCGAGCAGTTGCAAACCTACGCCGCAGCACCGATTCCTCCATCTCGACTGTTTCAACCGCGAGAGGTTTGTTGGGAAAAGGAAGCGACGTTGGCGATTACCTCAAAACCCTTAGTTCTCTATCGCCAGAATGAGGTTTCCAACACGATTCAAATGGCGTTAGGCTTTGAAAAGGTGACATTTGAACAGGTGTGCGATCGCCTCGATGGAATTGTAACCCTCTGGGAACAGTGGTTCACCCACCCCGAGTCAGCCAATCTCACCGCCAAGGTGTTCGACTCCGCCAAGGCCATCTATGGCTATCTCTATCGCTATTTCAACAACTCCCGCCACCGCCAGCAAAGCCATTCGCCGCAACTTCAGGCCCGTTTTGCAAATCGCTGTTGTATCTGGGATGAGGGAACGCAACGGTTTTGGAAMCCCCGCCACTGTTTCACCCAAGCGGTTCCCTTCTTTGGTTCGCGACGGGTTGAGATTTCCCTAGACGGCTTTCCAGAGTTGGGACTTGATTTGCTCTATCCCTTGCTGGGAGTTCGGAAAACGCCGACCGTTGCCGATTATCAGGAGTTTTTGCAGGAGTTAGCCGCTGAGTTCGGGGAAACGCCGTTAACAACGCTCGAAATTCCCCAGGTGTTGACGGTGTTGCAACGCTTAGAAGCACAATTGGCTCTGGAAACGACGGAGGGAGGCCTCTCAATTCCCCTGTTGACGGCGGCGGAATCGTTGCGAGAGGCGGAGACGGTGCTGATTCCCGATGCGACGTGGTACAAACCCTATGTGCAACCGCAGCGATTGTTGCATCCTCAAGTGTCGCCGCAACTGGCCCGTCGTTTGGGAGCCGGTTCTCTGTTGTGGGATGTGGTGGAAGAGCCGGGAGAGGTGACGCCAGTGGAGGACGAGGCGGTAAAAGGGGTGCAATGGTGCGATCGCTGGCAAAAAACCATCAATTCTCCCCAATTTATTCAGGGATTACAGCGATTATTAGCTCAGGAGGGGAAAGATTGGACTGCGTTGGTTGGCGATCGCCTTCAGTCACTCCAGGTTCAACTGGCGACTCAGATTAATATGACCCTTTTCTGGCGTGGGGAACCCTTGGCGGAAACGGTTCCGGGAACCCATTATTATGACCCCCTATCTGTTGGCATATTTTTGGCAAATTGTCAAGCCCCTACCATTGCCTTATCTTATCTGACGGATTCCCTGAATCAGCAATTGGGAGAATTAGCGTTGGGGAATTTGCTGCATCTGGCGGTGATGATTGACACGAAACCTCGACAAATCCCTGGATTGTTAGATCAGTTGCGGGTGGGAAGGTTACCGGAAATCCAGGAGGAGGATGTGGTTGTTTCGCCGTTGGATTGGACCTGGGTGGAGACGTTTTATCAGGGGTTGGGCTATGCTCAGGTGGAGCGATTGTCCGGTGATGTGATGCGGGTGCGTTGTTCTGGGGGAACCGCTGGGGAGGTGGTGGCCATTTTGAAATGTCTTGTCGTTGATGATGAGGCGGATGGGTTGATCTTACAGTTAACGGAAGAGGAATGGCAGACGATTGTCATGTATCCTGAACCTCGGCAGTTGCAGCTTCTGATTGGGGTGGTTGAGTCGGGTGCGATGACGCGGCTGATTCTGATTCGCGAGGTGGTGGCGACGTTGGGAGAGAGTGAGTCTCAGGTGAAGGCGAACACCGGTGAAACCCCGATTCGTTTAGAGCATTTTCCGGGTCGTGAAATGGCTCAGTTATCGGTCAATTTGTCAAGTATTTTGGCTCAAGTGCAGTCGGAGATGATTCAGGAATATCCGGGGATTTAGGGGTGTTTGTAACGTCTGGCGGTGAGATTTTAGAAGATAACTTTTGAATCATCAGAGATTGTAAGCATCTCGCCGATGTCTAACGCGGGTAATGAAGATGATTTTGATAACATCATCAAT
Organism: Phormidium lacuna HE10JO; assembly: GCA_900149785.2. Taxonomy (GTDB): domain Bacteria; phylum Cyanobacteriota; class Cyanobacteriia; order Cyanobacteriales; family Geitlerinemataceae; genus Sodalinema; species Sodalinema lacuna_A. Next base: position 12,248 of record FSSI02000008.1, read on the forward strand.
GCTGTATACAATTCGGTAATTACCGACACGAAGACGATAAAGTTGGTCACCACCTTTGAGCTTGATGACTCCTGATGGACGTGGATCAGTTTTCAGCCTATTGATAGGTGTTCTCATTCGTACTTGAACCGTCTGAGGAAGCTTGCGAAATTCTTTAGCCGCAGATGATTTGAACTTAATACGATAGAGTGTCATGGTTCAGGAATTCTCAACAATTTCAGCCTCCAACTCCTCCCAGTTCACATCCGGCTCATTTGCTCTGACCTGGGAGACCATCACATCATAAACGTCTTCCCATAAGTCTCCCCATTCCTCTAGGTCAATGAGGACAGCAGTTTTCTCACCAGTATCGTTAATTAGAAATTGGATACCTTTCATAAGCGGGATTGAATCGTGATGGTTTATCACTATTATACATGGGCGATCGCTATCTGAAAAAAAACCAGAGGACTAAGACGATTTGGGTTATTTTTCTTGGTAATGTCCAAACTATCTTGATGTTTTTTTCTTGGAGAATCTCATAACAAATGTTAGGTTACTCTTTTTTTGGCTATTTGGTGAAAATCCTTAATCGGCTGCATGATTTGCTGCATGATTTTCTCTTGGGTTATGCCCCTAAAATTTTGTATACTAGGCAACAAATCTTTCCCTAGATCCACAAAACCCACAACTAACTTGCTCCATTCTCAAACCAAATAGACCGTTTCTGGGACCTCTTGCAAACAGGTTTGTAACAGTGGATCACTCAGAGGACGATCATACAGCTCCTGAAACAACTGAGACAACAGTTGACGAACCCGATCGCCTCCCAAAGAGGATGTTTTATACCCCGGCGCGATCGCCAAACACATTTCCGTCGGTTCTCCCCCCGACAGTGGCGGCAAAATATAGCGTACATCCTGGAGAAACATCGCCCCAAGTCGTTGATAAAACCCATAGCGGCGTTGCGTCATCGGATCGGCTTCAGTCGGCAATTCCACCTCCAATAATAGATAGCGATCGCGCTCCTGCAACGCCGCCAGAACTTGCTGAAAAAAGCGACTCCCAATTCCCTGATTCCGAGCCTGTTTATGGGTCGCAATATACCCCAATAACACCAAATCACTGTCCCGGAGAGTATATAAAATCGCCATAAAAACGACCTCTTCTCCCCGTTGGCCCACCCAAAGTTCATACATCCCGCGATCAATACGTTCCTCAACCTGAGGACGAGGAATCTGCTCACTCAGGGGAAACGCCTCCTCATAAATCGCCAACGCCGCTGCTGTAGCAGGATGTTGCGACGACCAAATCTGTTGAAACCTCACGGGTGCGGCGGTATCCGTCATCTCACTCATCCCCCTGCGATCGTTCGGGTTTACCCTCTTTCTCTAGCCGACTAGCCATCTGCGCGCGTCGTTGACGTAACGTTGCATCACCGGGACTGAGTTTTTCGGCGATCGCATAGGAACGTAACGCCTCATGAGTGCGTTTAAGTTTTTCGAGCACCTCACAGCGGCGTAACCAAGCCTCATAATTTCCCGGTTGTAGCTGAATCGTGCGATCGTAGGTCGCCAACGCCTCGCGATAGCGTTGTAAACGAGAGAGAACATTCCCCCGCTTCAACCATAACGGTAGATGATCCACCCATAACGCCAGAGCCAAATCATACACCGACAGGGCCTCCTCATAGCGTTGTAACTTCTCCAAACAGGCCCCTTGCTTCAAACGAGCCGACATTTGCATCGGCTGTACCCCTTGTGCATTGGCGTAGGCGGCGATCGCCTCAGTGGGACGTTTGAGCAGTTCCAACGCCTCCCCCTTCTTAAGCCAGGCCCGATACACCCACATATCCAACGGCGGCCCAATTTGAATCACCTTCTCATAGGCGGCGATCGCATTCTCATAGCGTTTCAAATTAGCCAACACCTCACCGCGATAGTACCAAGCCTGAGCATAATGAGGCTCAATCTGAATCGCATTATCAAACGCCACGATCGCATCAGCATCGCGATTGAGATGATAGAGAATCTTACCGCGACCGAGCCAACTCGGGGCAAAATCCGGATCTAAATGCGTCGAATGATCATACGCATTCAACGCTTGAGGATACTGTTGCGTTTCATACAACGCCACCCCCTTTCCATACCAGGCTTGAGCCGACTGAGGCTGTAAACTCAAGGCCCGATCAAAACAAGCGATCGCCGCCTCCCCCCATTGATGTCGCATCGCCATTCCCTTGAGAATCCAGGCCTCAACCTGATTGGGATCTTGTCCCAAGGCCCGATCATAAGCCGCGATCGCCTCCGTATAACGTTGCAAGGCTTCTAAAATCCGTCCCCGTTGCAGCCAAAACTCCAATCGTTCCGGTTGCAACTGCAACACCCGTTCGAGCGATAACAAGGCGTTTTCATACTCCTGACTCTGTTCCTGACAGTTCGTGAGTTTCAGCCACAACGTCCAATCCCCAGGTGCAAAATGCGTCGCATTACGGTAGGCGATCGCCGCATCCGAGAACTGACGACGGCCCGCCAATAAATCCCCATAACGATACCAAGCCGGCAGCAAATCCGTCTTACAGCGAGTGGCCCGATCATAAGCCTCGATCGCCCCTTGCAGATTCCCCTGAGCCTCCAGAGCTAACCCCTGATAATACCAAGGTTCATAGCGATCGCCATCGAGTTGGCTGGCTCGTTGTAGAGCGGCGATCGCCTCATCATAGCGTTGTTGCTCCAACAGCAATCGCCCCCGCAGCAACCACACCCAAAGATCCTGACTATTGAGCCGTAACGCCTGATCATAAGCGGCGATGGCTTCAGGGAGGCGATCGAGTTTCGCCAACACCTGTCCGCAACGCACCCACGCCGGGCGAAACTGAGGATTAACCGCCAACGCCGCCTCATAACAGGCCAAGGCCGGCTCATATTGCTGCGATTGATACCAACGATTGCCCTTCTTGTAATCGGCAGAAATCCCTAACCAGCGTGACGATGCACCCACAAACCACTGTTTGACCCGTTGCGGCAGCGGTGTCTCTTTAGCTGGAGCCTCGGCTTCGTCCCCAGACGCCGTCGGGGAGGGGGCTGGGGGAGGTGGAGCCGGCATATCCGGTGTATCCGGCGTTGACGGCTCCTGAGACGCGTCAGTGGTGCTGTTCGCAGACGGATCAAAGTCAGCGGGGTTAGTCATGAGTGAGTCAAAGCAGCGTCTGAGGGCAACAGGACAACAACAGCAACAACACACCTGTTGTCAACTGCCCCCAATTATAGATCTCCCCCAGGATTTCAGAATTCACAAATGAAGAAACACCAATACGGAGACTAAGAGCGTTCCATCAACACCCAAGACAACTGCATCGGCGGCTTTTTCTGAATCGGAAACACATTGCGGCCTGAACACCACCCCTCATACCAGGGCGTTGGTGGCCAAGACGTTCCCTGATGATGCTGTTTCTCGTAATCCAACGTTGACTCGACCGAAAGCAGCTTCAAGGGTAATCCCTCAATTGACTGCCGTAACTCCGCCGGAGTAAACAGACAGGAGAAGGACACTTCCGCTAACTCCCGCACCAAATCCGTCGGTTGATAGCCCCCTTGCGTTAAAAACATACTCACTAACAACCTCCCACCTGTGACGAGAGCATCGCACATTTTGCCAAAAAATAGGCGTAACTCTTGAGTATCCCGGAAATGGGAAAGCACCTCACACGCGATCACATACTGATAGTGATAAGGCTGCATTCGCACTAAAGGATCGAGGACATTCCCCACGGCCACTTCAATGGGTAAATTCTCGGGTTTCGCGGCTTGCACCAGTTTCTCGGCAAAGACGGGGGTGAGTTCTAAGGCATGAACCGGGTGGCCGCGACGAGCTAGGGGTAAGCTATTACGTCCGGGGCCGGCTCCTACGTCTAAAACGCGAATCTGACTCGGTTCTCCCAAAGAGGCGGCCACGTTCATCACTTTCACGTCGGGTTCACTGCCAAACAGAGGATCGGGGCGAGTTTTGGGCCACGTGGTGTACTTATCGCTCAACGACTCAGAAACCACCTTGGTTTGAATCGAGACACCGCCGAGAAGTCCAACTTGGGGTTTGGCGGGAACGCACATGAGAACTAATCGGGAATGGGGAGAGGCCTTAAACCCTTCCTGCAACTTCTGGGAGAGGAAGGCTCGCAGTTTTTCTTGTTCTTCGGGGGTTCCTGGCTTGCCCAACAGTTGACAATACTCCTGTAGGAGTCGCAGGGCCTCGTTGAGCATCGAGGGCATACAGGGAACTGAAAACTCCGCTTTGGCGATGGTGTACTTGCGGGTATTTTGGGCCACGACGCGATCGAGGTAGTCGCGATCGGTAATGGGGCTGTTGTCAGAGGTATTGTTGTTTTGAGACTCGCTCGGAGGTTGAGGGGGCGGTTGAACGGGGTTAACGGGTTGAATCGGCGTGATCTGTGCAGGTTCAGCTGACATGAGAGACATAACTCGATATCTGGAGCAATTGGAAGCATTAATCGAGGCCTACCGTTGCAACGGGTAGCCGCCGTCGATTGAAATGGCTTCATCTTAGCGGTGGGGTCGACGATTCGCTAGTCTTAGAGGGGTTTAGGGATCTAAGTTGACGTCGATGACGCTGCCGTTAAAGTTATAGAGGCTTCCTTCGAGTTCAACGGGAGTGCCAATTTTGAGCTTGCTGTTACCCAAGACGGGACCACTACTGGTCATTTGGGCGTTCCCGGCTAAGGTTAGCAGTAGATTGACGCTATAGAGTTCTTCTGTGCGGGGATCTTCGAGGGCGGCCACGGTTCCATCGGGTTGTGGAACGGCTAGGGTTCGCGGTAGCCGTTCGATATCGACGATATCAATGGTTCCGTGGGGCTGGTTGCGGATGACAATGTCAGTTTGCCCATCGTCTCGCATTTGTTGGACGAAGCCATCGGCATCCAGGACACTGAGGCCCCGAACGATGACCGTTACTTCCACAGGGCGGGTGTTAAGGTTCACTTGAGCCACTGATCCCCCAGTTCCGGGAACCAGGAAGACGGCGACAAAGACGGCTAGAATGACGGCGATCGCCCCAATATCGAGTAGGCTAATTTTGCCGAACAGACGACCCTTAGCATCGAGCAGTTTCATAGTTATATTTAAGTGGTCTTGAACATGGGTGAAAACTCAACTTCCGAGCCTAGCATACTGCTTCACTCCATCACGGCCCTGAACTTTTTGGGGGCTACCTGCGTCTATAGTTTGAGGGGAACGGTCGGGTTTTCCCCCACTCCTAACGCCCCACTCCTAACGCCCCACTCCTAACGTCTAACTCCTAACTCCTCATGTTTGGCTTCTCTGAGTCCTCCTCCAATCTCTCACGCCGTCTCCTCTATGGCACGTTATCCCTGGTGACGGCGGTTTCAGTTCTGTTGCTGTCTCCTTCCGCCGTCTTGGGCTTCTCCATCTTCGATATTCTCCCCAATGTGATTGAGGTGATTCAGATTTCGTCCATGTCTGATGAGCAAGAAGTGGCCCTGGGACGACAGATTAACGATCGCCTCGTCCGAGATGTCCGCCTCTACCATAATCGCCAAGTCACCAATTATGTCAACGCCATCGGTCAGCGACTGGTGCGGCAAAGCAGTCGACCGGACTTACCGTTTACGTTTCAGGTTGTCGAAGATGATAGCATCAATGCCTTTGCCACTCTCGGCGGCTTTGTCTATGTCAATACGGGCCTGATTCGTCGGGCCGATAATGAGGCGGAATTAGCGGGCGTTGTCGCCCATGAAATCGCCCATATTACCGAGAAACACGTGTTAGATCGCTTACGTCAAGCGGCGATCGCCCAGGGCGTTCTCAATGCAACGGGGGTCGACCCTGATGTGTTGGTCAATATCGCCTACGAACTGGTGATTAACCGCCCTAACAGCCGGAGTGCTGAATATGAAGCTGATCAGGTTGGTTTAACCATCCTCACCCGCAGCAATTACGCCCCCGTGGGAATGGTCAACTTCTTTGAACGACTCCTCAGCGGTGGCGGTGGCCTACCCCAATTCCTCAATACTCACCCCGATACCCGCAATCGCGTCGCTCGCCTACGAGACGAGATTAACCCCTCCCAAGCGGCACAAGGCGATGGGTTGAACACCACCGCCTATCGACAACAAATCCAACCGTTGTTATAGCTGGTTGGGTTAGTTGTGCATTATTATTTCAAAAGCATTGACATATATTTAAGAATGTGTTAATGGGCTTCACAGACTCAAAACGGGGAAATCCGGCTCTCGGTGATATTGAATCATATCTGTGAACTTGCGCAATTCAGCCCGAGTCACCGAAAATGGGGGAGCCGCCGTTTTGGCCGCGATCGCACAGTCATCGAGGAACTGAGCTAACTCCTGGCCGTCGAGGGGGTCTGCCGACGTGCCAAAATAGCCGAGGGTGACGTGAGCCGTGAGATTATATTGTTGGTCAATGCCCAACTGCATCAGAGACGAACTCTGATAGACCGCGCGACGGAGTGCAATAATACGGTCATAGGCGGCCTCATTGCTGGGGTTGAGAGTGACGGCGATCGCCCGAGGCATCACCACCAAGCCGCTTAGCTGCCATTGAGGCGATTGGGGACTACTTAACATCGGTTGAACGCGATCGAAGATCTCGCCAATGCACTGTTGTAATTTGTAGTCAAATTCCGGGTCCAGACTCGCCTCACGATAAGCACTATCCCAAATCAAATCCGCCAGCGTCAGGTGAAAACTCTTCGGGGGAACCACCGCAAAGAGATTGGCCCCAAGTCGTTGAGCAATGCGAGTTTGACAATCAGCCACCACCTGATAAAACTCAACATTAGCCCGATCCTCTGCCCCAGGAGGGGTGATAATGCTGTAGCCAGGAAACGACACCGGTTGTCGCCCTCCATCCTCTGAAGGGACAAACTTGGGCGACTCGACAATATGCTCAAGTTTACTGGCATGAGCCGCCGGAGTCGTCAGATGAGCGATACGCTCTAAATAGTCTTGATAGGTGTTATCCAAGGTCAGTATTGATAAACGTTGATTGTTGACAGTTGATCGTTAATTGTTAATCGTTAACCGTTGATGGCGATGAAACAATCTGCAAATTGCTGGAGGTTGTCCATCAATCCAGCCTAAATTCCAGCATAGATTATTTACAATTGGCCGTTGCCAGCCATTGTTCGACGCGATCGCCCATCGCCGCCAAAGAAAACTCCACTTCAGCCTGATGACGACAATCGCAACGGTTAAACTCAGGTAGTTTAGCAATGGCGGCAACCAATCCCGATATCGAATCCGGTTCGACCAACCAGCCGGTTTTGCCATGACGGACAATCTCCGCCGGGCCGCCGCGACGGTAAGACAACACCGGAACCCCACAAGCTAAGGCTTCAATCGCCACATTGCCAAAGGCTTCAACCCATTTCGAGGTCATGATCAAGCCGCGACATTGCCCTAAGGCCCGTTGTAAGGCCTCAGTCGGCAAAAAGCCGCCATAGGTGACCTTCGCCTGGGGATAACGCTGGCCAATCTCTTGCCAATAGTCAGGACATTGCATCACCCCCCAAACCGTCATCGAGTCTCCCGTTTGACTAATCGCAGCCAGAGCATCTTCTAAGCCCTTTTCCGGGGCAATACGCCCCACCCAGGCTAACTCAGAACCAGGGGTAGCACAGAAGTCATAGAGCGATAAATCTAAGCCACTGGGAATGTAGAGACCCTCAGGCCGATTGACTCCGAAAGTTTGGGCTTGAGTGCGAGTATAGAACGTCACTCGTTCGGGCGTGGCCTGGACGGCGTTCACCACCACCTCATCCATCGCATCCGTCAACGACCCCATACTGACAAAATGGAAGACCGGAATCTCAAAAAAGGGCGTTAGATAAAACGGGAGCCAATCATAGGCAAAGTTAATGATGGCATCAAACTCAGACTGCCGTTGTCTGGCCGTCTCACACATGGCCGCCAGAACTGAGTGAGCCGGGAGCGTCATGGGGGTTTGTCGTCCCTGACTTTGGGCGGTATCTTGTAAGCGTCCGGGGATAGTTTGAATCTTTAACGGCGGTAAGGCCGAGCCTTCAGGAGCGAGTACCGTCACGGAATAGCCCCGTTCCTCTAGCACCTGGGCCATATTAAACAGAGTTAATTCCACTCCGCCGCCTAATCCCGTTCCCAACGGGCCAACGGGAGTCGAGAGGACTAATAGCTTGCGGGGAGTCTTAGCCATACCAACTCATGAGTGTCGAGAGATCTTGAGGGGCCGGCAGCATTTCGCCGCGAAAATCGAGGAATTGGACTAAGACGAGATAGGCGATCGCCAACAACAGGGAAATCGCCCCGGTGACGATGGCCACAACTTTAGAACGGTCCATAAGGTCGAGAGAACGCGAAAGGAACAGAATCAGGAGTCAGACTCAGGCTGGGGCCATCATTCAACCCCAAACAACAATTGTAGGACATCCCTGGCGATCCGTTCTCCCGCGCCGGGGAGTCCCAGACGACGACGACCGTTTTCGGCAATGAGTTGGTGCCAATCGGGATCTTGCAGCAAGCGTTGCACCACATCGGCCACCTGTTCCGGTCCGGGAACGAGAATTAAGGATTGTCCTAAAAGACGACCTTGGGCCTCAGCAAAGGCAGCGGTATATTGAGGTCCCTCACCGGGGAAGGCGATGGCCGGTTTCCCCAGGCCCACAAATTGCTCAGTAGCGGTTCCGGCTAGGGCGATCGCCATATCCGCTTGGCGTAAACAGTCCCCAAAGGCATTTTGACTGAGAACCAATCGCCCCTGATTAAAGCTAAATCGTTGGGCCGCGTCATCGTCAATACCGGGAACCGATTTGCGGGTGGCCTGCCAACCATAGGCATCTAGGGCGCGAGTGAAGGGTTCGAGATCCAAGCCTGGGGCGATCGCCGCCAGAACGGTCAACGGTCGATTATTTTGAACTCGTTGCACCCCCTGAACCGCTTGCAGGAGTTGTTCCCAGTTGCGATGAGCTTCCGGAACCCGAGAACCGGGCAATACGAGGAGTGTCAGCGATCGCGCTTGTTCACCGTCTACGACAACGGGTTTCGCCTCTAAGCCATCCATCATCGGATTACCCAAGTTATAGGCCCCAATCCCCATCTCTTGCAGTCGTTCTGTGGTTAAGCCATCCCGAGGAAACACGGCCCGACAGCGTTTTGAGCGCATCAAGGCCCGTTCCCAAGGCAAATACACCGAACCCGACCAACTTTCCAACGTCTCAAACCAACTGCGTCGCTGCAAGGGGCCAATCTCATCGCGTAGATAATACTCCGATTTAGCGGTTCCGACGAAACAATAGGCACTCCCACTCAACCACGCCAGCACCAGCGGCACAATATCCCCCACCGCCAGGATTTTACCGCCCTGTTTACTCCATTGACGCACGACACGCCATTGCGCCCAGGTTAAGCCCAACAATCCCCCCCGTACATCCCGCCAGAGTTCCCGGCCATCCATGTAGACAAAGCCCCCCGAGGGCATCGCTTTCACGGGACCAACAATGGGAACATCGGGTACGTTTTGATACGCGCGTCCCTCGCCAACGAGGGGTAAGGCGGCCAATTCCGGGCCTTGAGGATGCTGTTGCAGGTGTTGCAAAATGCGCACGGCGATCGCATCTTCACCATGACCGTTACTTAAACACAGAAGTTTGTCACCCATAGCCCAATTTTATGGCAATCAATATTGAATAATAGAGGGAATAGGGAATAGGGAACAGGGAACAGGGAATAGGGAACAGGGAACAGGGAATAGGGAACAGGGAATAGGGAACAGGGAATAGGGAACAGGGAACAGGGAAGAACCTCCCTCTCACCTCTTGCCTCTTACCATCCCCTCTTGGGAGGGGTTTGGGGTGGGTTATGCCTCTTGCCTCTTACCATCCCCTCTTGGGAGGGGTTTGGGGTGGGTTATGCCTCTTGCCTCTTGCCTCTTGCCTCTTGCCTCTTGCCTCTTGCCTCTTGCCTCTTCCCCTCTTCCCCTCTTCCCCCTAAACCACCCGATAAATAAAATTCAACGTCGTCCAAACCTCCATATCCAAGGCATAAACATCATCGGGGAAGGCATCAGCATCGGTTTTGCGCAGACTGGCCCGGTGTAAATCTTCCATAATGGCTTTCGCGACTCGTAGCGGAGACTCCAGGGGGGTGAGACTGCGGGGATTGCGAGGGGAGTTTTGCCGACTCGCGAGGAGGGTTAAGGCTTGGCCGAAGGGGCGATCGCAACAAATGAGTTTCATCGACACTGTACCAATCGGTCGTCCCACGGACCAGGTTTCGGCTTCAGTCCAGGGAAGGGTGACCGACTCACCGGGATTGAGAGGCGGTTGCTGCAAGGTGGGGGGATTGCCATCCGCGACGGTTTCATAGGGATAGAATCCCACGGCCCGACCACTACTATCGAGGCCAAACAGGAGATAGTATACGGGGCGATCGCCTAAGTTTTCCAGGTTATATTGCACTTGACTGCCAGCGGGAATATCGAGGGTTCCTTCTACCCCGGCTAACGGACGTACACCTTTGGCCCGTCGCGCTCGTCGAGTTTGCCGTTGCAAGACGACGGATTCATCGGGATCGAGGACACTTAAGGTTCCCCGCACGCCGAGACGCGAGGCCCCTTCGTTTAAGGTGAGGGTGAGCCATTTGGCGGCCAGCAAGGCTTGCAGTTGGGGAACTAGGCGTTGTACGGATTTCTTGATGGCCTCGTCTTCCTCGCCAATACTGTTGGGGATGAGTTCTCGTCCGACGGAAAACAGGCCGTAAGTCCCTTGATCTTTGGGAAGTTGAACTAACTCGCTGGAGTAGGTTTGGGCGATGGTGGCTCGACGCACTCGGCCGAATACGCAATCGGCGGGCTGTTCTCCGGCACTGACGGAGGTGACATCGCGAATCCCGGAGAAGGCACTGGTGGCGTCGACGCGTTCAATGCGTTCTAAGCGACTGTCGAGGGCGACGGTTAGGGGGAGGGTTCGCGGCAAAATCCGGACGGATTCTCGCAACAGTCGCCCGGAGACCATTGACTCGGCATCCGTTGCGTGGCTATCTGGCCCGTTCCAGAGTTGGGCGGTTGCCGTTAGCCCCGATCGCGATCGCAGTTGCAGTTTCACATCGGTTTGAGGTGGGGTTCCCGGTTCGGGCAAGACGGAGAACAATGACCCCACCCCGTATCGGTTCAAAACTGTGACCGGTAAGCCCCCTAGCCAGAGCTTGAAGGGGTCGTTACCGGAATTTTTGGCTAAAATGACTCCATCGGCGCCCAAGGCAGCGAGTTGAGGCACGAGGGGCGGGGGCAGTTCTCCTGAGACGACACATTGGTCAATCCCTCCGCGACAGATGTTTGGGGTTTGTTCGCCTCCGGCAAAGGCTTCTACGAGTTGGTCGGTGCGAGTCAGGAGGTTGCTTAGGGAGGCTTCGGGAGACAGCCACCAAAGTTGTTGGCTTAAGGCATAGGTAAACAGTCCTGAACTGAATCCTTGCCATTGACTTTCGGTGGCGACCTGTTGCCGAGTGGCGGCTGATAGGACCCAACCGGGGCCATCTCGTTTTAGACCGGGTTTGTTGGCGCGACGGAGTTGCTCTTGTAATTGGGTTTGCAGTTGTCGTTGAGCGTCGTCGAGTTGTACGACGGTGGGACTGGGGCGCGATCGCACTCGTAGATTGCCCAACAGGGGATTACCCGGATAGGTGTAACTGGTATCGAGAACGGTCATAATTTTGTCCGTGGGCAGCGATCGCAGCAACAACCACAGAGTCGTCAAGGGCAAATCTAAACCATCGGCCATAACTAAACTCGGTTCGACGGCTTCAGAGTTGGGGGATGGCTGAACCTGAGACCCATAGCCACTAAAATGCAGCCACACGACATCGTTGGCTGTCACCTCTGAGAAGTGGTCGTTGAAGGCTTCGAGGGTCTGGCTACGACTGGCTTGCTCATCGGTGAGGCTGAGAACATCCTTGGCGGCAAACCCGAAGCGATGCTGTAGCACTTGCTCTTGCAACCGTACATCGGTAACAGCCCCACTTAAATCACTACCGGTGGACTCGGGATAGCGGTTAATACCAATCAATAAGGCTCGTTTACGAGCTGTTGGGGCGGCGAGGACTTCCCTCAGACGAGGGTCTCGGGAGACCAACCCCAGTCCACCCGCCGTTGTTGCCGCAAGCAGCCCGGCCGATTGTTGTAAAAAACCCCGTCGTTTCATAATAGTTGCCTAGGACAGTTAATCGTTAAGAGTTAATCGTTAAGAGTTAATCGTTAATCGGGATAGCAGTCGACAGGTGAAATCCGAGATTCACCCTCATGCAAATTCTGGTTTGGGTTCGGTTTGATATCGATTAACCGTCCAGTTTTCACGGTCAACTGCTATCTGAGAGATTGGGAACAGACGCCTGTGATTCTGTTCCCGAATGATCGGTTCCCCGATGACACGATGAAGGCGATTAGTCGTGCATGGCTTTGGCCAGTTCCGCCGCGACTTCCGGGCGAGAGAATTCTGGGGGAGGAAGTTCACCCCGTCGCAACATCTCACGGACTTTGGTTCCTGACAGGTGAATTCGCTCTTCGCTGGTACTGGGACTGGTTTTTGAGGTAGCCATGGTTCCTGTCCGAGTGCAGTAGAAGGCGTGTTCAAACTTCATCGGCGTAATCCCGAGTTCTCCGGGTTCAAACTCCTCGAAGATCTCTTGCGCGTCGTAGGTTCCATAGTAATCTCCAACCCCGGCGTGATCGCGTCCAACAATGAAGTGAGTGCAGCCATAGTTTTTCCGCACTAGGGCGTGGAAAATCGCTTCCCGAGGTCCGGCGTAGCGCATGGCGGCGGGGTTAATGGCCATCATGACGCGATCGCGGGGAAAGTATTTATCGAGCATAATTTCATAGCAACGCATCCGCACATCAGCGGGAATGTCATCGCTTTTCGTGGCGCCGACGAGGGGATGGAGAAATAGACCATCGACGGTTTCTAAGGCACATTTTTGAATGTACTCATGGGCGCGGTGGATGGGGTTACGGGTTTGGAAGCCGACGACGGTTTTCCAGCCTTTTTCGACAAACATTTGTCGCGAGTCGGCTGGGTCGATTTGGTAGTTGGGGAATAGGGGATGAGGATCTCGTTCGAGCATCCACACGGAACCGGCTAGATTGACCGGGCCTTGTGCATAGACAACGGCGACTCCGGGATGTTTCTCTTCGTTGGTCCGATAGACATGGAGGGCTTCTTGCAGTTTGTCGTAGTGGTATTTCTCGGTTAGATCTAAGACTCCGACAAAGCGCCCGGTTTTGTCATCAAGGCGCACGCGATCGCCCACGTTCAATCCGTTGGCGACCTCCTCGCTGACACTGAGGGTAATGGGGACAGACCAGGGCAAACCGTTGGCCAGGCGCATTTCCTTGACGACCCGTTGATAGTCGGCTTCGGCCATGAAGCCGGTCAGAGGGCTGAAGCCTCCAATGGCAATTAGGGCGAGGTCTGAGAAGGTGCGATCGTCCATCGTCACCCGAGGCAGGTTATCGGCTTGGGCGAGAAATTCCTGTTTCTGCTCAGCGGTGGCCAGGCGATTGATCAGAGTGCCACCGTGGGCGGCAATGGTTTCTTGAAGTTTGGTTGCTACACTCACGTTGGAGACGGGATAAAGGGTTATCTGTACGGGTTACAATCGTCTCCAAGTTTAGCCCTAGATGGGGTCAACGACCAAATTTTCCCATTCTGGAGACCGCTTGAGAAATAAATAAGCAAAACTAATCTTGGCTTAGATTTACATTTAATCTTTAAAATTTACCGCTTGTTACAAAACTTCAAAGTCAAGAGGTAATTAAGAATAATTCCTAATAAAAGAACGAATTTGACAGGGTTTCAGGGATTTGCTAAGATTTTCACACTGACCTACTTGTGTGCAAAATTAGGCGGTTTGCCAGAGCGAGTCCCAGAGCCACCCGCAAATTTTTGCCCGCTTAGAACAAAGATTAATCCGCCAAACCCTAGATAGAGAGAGACTTGAGAGCATCCACAACTACCGCTGCCAGAGAGAGGTTGCTCGAATCGAATTGGGAGAGAGATGGGGGGGGATTTGCCCCCCTCGGTCGTCAGTCCGTCGCTCACGATGGGGTTTGTTCTTTACACAACTTTACCAAAAAACGCGGCGAGCTTGACAAAATCCCCAATTTATGCAAACAAAATTAAGACCCTAAGCCTAACAGTTGTGCGGTAACCGCGAGACTTTCCTCATACAACACATCATGGCCCCAGCGTTGCAGTTGTTGAGCCATTAAGGCCTCAGCCTTCTGGTCTGAGAGAGCCGTGACTTGTTCCGTACGACAGGATTGGGCGCTTCCCCCAGCTTCCATGCGCATACAGCCGGTGGTTTCCGAACAGAGAATCGTGCAACAGTCGGCCTCGGGATTGGAGGAATTGAGGCGCAGGGCCACCAAATCCCCAGGAATCTCGCCGGTATCCGCGACGGGAACCCCGGCTAACTCGGCTAGAATCTCGCGATCGCACTCTCCTTTAAACTTGACATGAGTAATATCGTAATCCCCCGACTCGACGGAATAGGAGGTGGGAGTCCAACCGAGGCGACTGGCAAACCAACCTAGGAATAGCAAGGCCTGAGAGTCGTTGCCTTTCTCGTAATCAATGGTGATGCTGTCGATTTCTCCTAGGGACATCCGCCGTTCCGGGGGATCGAACGCGGCGGCGGTTAACTCTTGCCAAGCCGAGAGACGATGCCAGTTGAGGTCAGCAATATAGATTTCTTGCTGCACCAACTCCTGCATTTTCAGCAATTCCGATCGCGGATCACTGAAATAACTCGAATCCACCACCGTACAGTTGCTGGCGGTAGCCAGGGACGCGAACAACTCCTGTTCCGGGTTCGGGGTAGCTTTCCACCAGACAAAACGGGGTAACTCGGGAACCATCAGGGAGGTGACTAAATCTCCCACCCGGTTGAGGGCGTCCTTGGTTCCCCGTAGGGTGATGTACTCGCAACAGACTAACTTGGAACTCTGACGCTGAAGCGGACAATAGGCCGAGACTTGGGCCGTCACGCCCTTGTCTTCAATGCCGAAGGTCGGACAAATGGTGATAATGCGGCAAGGATTGGCGGCGGCGATCGCCTCACTAATCTGAAATCCCCGCGCATCCAAATTGTCATAATACTGATCTTGCGAGGACAACTTCTCGAACTCCTCCCGCAACTTGCGCAGAGTGGGAGCATTCATATGTCCCGTCACCTTGAGATCATACTGTTTCTGCGCCGCTTCAATGGCTTGACGGGCTTCTTCCCCATTGACTCCATCAATCGGACAATCATAAAACCCCAACGCCGCCAACAACTGTTGAAACTCCTCGGGTTCATAGACCACCATACTGAAGGTTGAAGCGCGACTGGCTAAAGGCGCCGCCTGTCCCTTACTCTGTCCCAGCCAAATTTGACTGAGTTCGGCCTCAATCTCCCCCAACGAAATATCTTTGGGTTTCTGTAAAGCAACAACGGGTGTGCTACTACTCATGATCAATCATCTCCCTAAACGTGAAAACAACAACGCAACCGTGACGCAACAACGACGCAACAACAACGTAACAACGGGCCAACACCACCTTCAGTGTGACGCAACCGGACCCAATTCGTCGGCCAACTTGTCATAGCCATCCTCATCGGAATCCCTTGAATCCGTTAACCCGCAGCGATTCGAGGTTATAAACGCCGCCAGCGACGATTATCTCGATTCAATAACAATTCAGCTTCGACGGGTTCCCAGGTTCCGGCTTCATAGAGGGGAATCGAATCAGCTGGTGCGGGTGCATCCCACACTTCCAACACAGGGGTTAACACCCGCCAAGAGGCTTCCACCTCATCGCCACGGGTAAACAGCGTTTGATCGCCGAGCATACAATCAATCAGTAAACGGCTGTAAGCATCGGTACTGGGTTTCCCAAACGCCGCATCATAGCGAAAATCCATGTTGACCGATCGCGTCCGCAACGAGGTTCCCGGCGTTTTCACCTCAAAGCGCATACTAATCCCTTCGTTGGGCTGAATGCGCATCACCAAAACATTGGGGTTGGCTTGTTTGGCCGCCGATTGGAACATCAGAAATGGCACATCTTTAAATTGAATGGCAATTTCTGAGACTTTTTTCGGCATCCGTTTCCCGGTTCGTAAATAGAAGGGAACCCCTTTCCAACGCCAATTGTCGATACTCAACTTCAACGCCGCATAGGTGGGCGTTGTCGACTCAGGATCGGCACCGTCTTCATCGCGATAGGCGGGAATGGTTTTGCCATCCATCCAGCCTTTGGTATATTGTCCCCGAACCGCCGCATTCTCCAAATGTTCAGTATCCGCCAAACGAGTCGCTTGAACCACTTTAACCTTTTCGTTGCGAATACTGTCAGCATCTAAGGAATTGGGGGCTTCCATGGCCGTGAGGCTAAACAACTGCATCAGGTGATTCTGCACCATATCTCGTAAGGCCCCGGCGGTTTCATAGTAGCCGGCCCGTCCTTCGAGTCCCACCCGTTCAGCTACGGTAATTTGCACATGATCCACAAATTGCCGATTCCAAAGGGGTTCAAAAATGGCATTGGCAAAGCGAAATACTAATAAGTTTTGGACTGTTTCTTTGCCGAGATAATGGTCGATGCGATAGACTTGTTTTTCATCACAAACCGATTGTACCACCTGATTGAGCAGTTGAGCCGAGGCTAAATCTCGGCCAAAGGGTTTCTCAATCACCAATCGTTGTTTCGTTGGATCCGCCAACATTCCGGCTTCCCCAAGTTGTTGAGTGGCTTCTCCAAAGAAACGTGGGGCTACCGAGAGGTAGAAGACTCGATTTCCCCGTGTTCCTCGTTTTTCATCGAGTTCGCTGAGGAAGGTTTTTAGATTTTGGTAATCTTGAGGATTGTCGATGTTCCCGGGACAATAGAAGAGTCCTTGAGCAAAACTGTTCCAAATCTCATCGGATTGTAAACCACCGCCAAATTCATCGACACCCTGACGACAATGGTTTCGGAAATAGTCGTGACTCCAGTCCCGGCGTGAGACTCCCACGATGGTCAATTCCGGCGGGAGACGACGTTCTAGGTGCATTTGATAGATGGCGGGAACCAGCTTACGCTGGGTTAAATCCCCTGATGCACCAAAGATAATCAGAATTTGCGGTTCAGGAATGCGATCTTGTTGCAGGCCAACGCGCAGGGGATTGTCTTGGATAGCGACCATAGAAGCTTTGATGATTAGAGTGACAGTATTGAGTTGACAATTGTGGACTTGGACTTGTCAACACTTGCCATCGGGGAAGATTCAGGGTTCCCTGACGTGTAGGATGGGGGTTAGTGGCGATCGCCGCGCGTCCCTTCTTGGATAAACGACTCCACCAACGCCACATCTTCAGGACTCCCAATGACCAACGGGGTTCGCTGGTGCAGTTTCTCGGGAACCACATCCATAATTTTTTGCAGTCCGGTACTGGCTTGTCCGCCGGCTTGTTCCATGAGGAAGGCTAAGGGGGCCGATTCGTAGAGAAGCCGCAATTTCCCTTCGGGTTTCTTTACGGTTCCGGGATAGAGGAAAACGCCGCCTTGTAGCAAGATACGGTGGAAGTCTCCCACGAGGGCGCCACTGTAGCGTCCAGTGTAGCCTTCGTGACGATGGACGTAGCGAATGTAATCTCGCATTGAGTCGTCCCATTGCCAGAAGTTGCCTTCGTTAACACTATAGACGGAACCATGTTCAGGCACTTGGATATTCTCTTGCCAGAGGATAAATTCCCCTAGGGTGGGATCGAGGGTGAAGGAGTGAACGCCAGTCCCGATGGAGTAGACGAGGACGGTACTCGGGCCGTAGAGGATATAGCCAGCGGCGAGTTGTTTATGGCCCGATTGCAGTAAGTCTAAGGCTTCTCCGCTTTCGTCGTTACCTTCTTGTTGACGGATGGCGAAGATGGACCCGACGTTGAGGTTCGCATCAATGTTAGAGGACCCGTCAATGGGGTCATAGACGAGGGTATAGCGGCCAATGGGGCAGTTTTCGGGGATGTAGTAGGGTTTTTCCATCTCCTCGGAGGCTAGGCGACAGACGAGGCCACTTTGTTTGAAGACGGAGATAAAGACTTCGTTGGCGTAGACGTCCATTTTTTTGACGTCCTCTCCCTGGACGTTTTCTCCCCCAGCAAAGCCGAGAACCCCATCCATGAGGCCCGCTTGGCTGAGACGACGGGCCGTCAGTTTCCCGGCTAGGGCGATGCGGTTCATCAGGGTACTGAGATCCTGGGCCTCGGGGGAGAAGCTTTGTAGTTGTTCGAGGACATGGCGCGATAGGGTGGTACAGTCGCGGTCTAAGGCCCGTTGGGGCATCTCGAAGGATTCGCTGGGTGTCATACAGGAGTGCTGTTTAGGGTGTTCAGGTCGGTCACGGACTCGGGAGGTTCGGCGATCGCTGCTTCTATGGTAAAACCACTTCCGGCGATCGCACCCCTTTCTTTCAGGACTATAAGATTTTCTTTAGATTAAACTTCGATTCATTTTTCATATAATAGGGGGTTAGGGAGTTTTCTGGATGGGGTCTGTTGCTCGCAAATCCTGACGCAACGCCCTCATCTCTCTCCAGAATACTCTCCTAAACTCGCCAAATTGTTGAGATCGTGCTGCCATGTTTGTCTACATCAGTCCAAATTGCCGACAAGAAGCCCAGACTTACAACAAACTTGATAAATTAAGCCAACTCAAAGCCTCAATCCAGTCCGATGGTTTGACCGCCATTCAAAGTCATTTTGATTGGAATTACCCGTATCTTAAGCATCGGTTCCATAATTTACGTCTGATTGGCAAAATCCAAAAAGTCGGGAATGACCGGGTGTTTTGCTTGTTAAAAATTTTTCAACGGGGTCAACCCGATTATGAACACCGTTTTTTGGATAATCCCGACCAATACGGCGAGACTCACTTGAAACTTAATATTCTCGATATTGAGCGAAAGATTCAACATCAAAAAGAGGCCTTAACTACTGAACAACAGCCCAAGTATCTGCCCGCACATTTGAAAGAATGGCTGCACAAACCCAGTTTGCTGATGGACAGCCAAGGGGGAGCGATTTATGAAACTCGCATCTGGGTCGAACAATTCAAAACCGTCGAGATTGACCGTCATTGGCAAACCTATCATGAGTTGGTTTATGGATTGATTGAACAAGACTCAAATCCAGCGATTCAAGAACAGCCGACTCCCTATGAGGGTCTATTTTTGTGTTACCATAAAACCCGAAAAAAAGCAATTCTTTTTTCGAGAATTGAAGCCACCGACAGCCCTGGGAACTTAGCCATTTTGTTGATTTCTCCGTTCGCGGAACGTCCCAGTTTACAAGATATTGAACACTTAGGAGTCTCGCTCAATTTATATGGTCCAGGATTGGAGAATCGCCTCACTCATCCCCTCTCCCGCAACGACATCGCCCAATACTCCTTACGATATTATCCTCGCTATTTACTCCTTGACCCCGATATTTGGTATGAAATTGAGCGAGAGGCTGAAGGGAATTTCGCTCTCTCTTTGGAAGAAGAAAGCATCCTAGAAGCCGGTAAACTGCCTATTTTTATCAATGGTCGAGCGGGAAGTGGGAAATCGACGATGTTGTTTTACTTATTTGCGTATTATTGCCAAAAATACATTGATATTCGTGAGCATAATCCGGGACTTCCTGAGGTAGAGGTAGCGGTTCATCCTCTATTTATTACCTATAACAAACGCCTACTTGAATCGGCGCGTCGGGGAGTGCGGAAACTCCTCAATCACCATCATCATTTTGCGGATAGGTCAATTGAGATTAATTTTGAAACGTTTTTCACACCGTTTCAAGACTTTCTATTAGATCAACTAAATTCTGACACCGTTGAAAAATTTGATTTAGACAAACATATCTCGTTTTATCAGTTTGAACGAGCCTATCAATCCTCCTTTCCGGGGAAACTGTCTCCGGCGGAATGTTGGCATATTATTCGGGCGTTTATTAAGGGCTATAATTTAGAGGATATGGTAGCTGAGGATTATTCAGATATTCCTCGCAGAGAACGCACCGTTCCTGAAGATAGCTTTAACTTTGTTTGCAATTCCGTCTATCCTTGGTATAAAAACCACTTAAAATCCAACCATTTTTGGGATGATCAAGATTTAATTCGCGAGGTTTTAAAACAAGGAAAAATAACCCAAAAATATAGCGCCCTCGTCTTTGATGAAGCCCAAGATTTCACGAAATTAGAACTACGACTGTTGGTGCAACTTTCGATTTTCACCGATTACGAACTCTATCCCCCTGTGGAGAGTTTACCCTTTGCCTTTGCGGGCGATCCATTACAAACCCTAAATCCGACGGGATTTCGCTGGACAAGTGTACGGGCGGCCTTTTATGAACAGGTGATTGCGAGTTTAGATCCCGATCGCCATCTGAACCTTCAGATGACCTTCCATGAACTAAAATCCAACTACCGATCCCTGGGGGCGATCGTACGGCTGACAAACTTAATTCTCCTCTGGCGCTATTTATTTTTCAAAAGCCATCAACTGACCTTACAAGTGCCTTGGAAACCTGGACACGGCATTCCTCCGCAAAAATTTATCCTCTCCCAGAACCTAGAAGCCGCTCAATTTCGTCAACAATGCCAAAATGACCCCATCATTCTCATTCCCTGTGAAGAAGGGGGAGAATTGAACTATCTACGACAGAATGAACTGTTGCGAGATCTATTTCCTGAGATTCAGCAGGGGAAAGTTCCCAAAAATATCCTTAGCGCCAGTCAAGCCAAGGGGTTAGAGTTTCCCTTCGTGATTCTCTATCACTTCGGAGATGAACTGGCCCAAGGGCAAACCAGTCTGGACAAACTCTATCACGCTCAACAACGCAACTTAGAACTGGAGTATTTCTTTAATAAACTCTATGTAGCGGCCAGTCGTCCCACGGAGGCCTTAGTGATTTTAGACTCTCCCGCCGGGGACCAGGCCTTATGGCGATTTGCCGATCGCAAGGGATGCGATCGCGCCATCCAAGCCAGCCAACTCCAACCCCAAGATGCGGCCCAAATTAGCTTTTTACCCAAGGGGGAGAGTTTCGCGGTCTTCAACCGGGACAATCGCCTCGAACAAGCGCAACAGTTTTGGGAAAACGGTTTAAGTCAGGAGAATCCCGAATTTCTCTATCGCGCCGCTGACTTTTACCGGTCCCTCAATAGCTATGAGAAAGCCGACACCTGTCAAGCCTGGGCCTTGAAGTTTGAACGAGAGTTCAAGTCCGCCGGAGAACGCTTTTTGGCCTTACAGCAACCTCACGAGGCCCGAACCTGTTTTTGGCAGGGGGTGTGCTGGCCACAACTACGGGATTGGTATCAACAGTATCGTGGTTCGGCGATCGAGAAGGCGATCGCCGAGTTTATGGTCAGTCAACCGGCTTCATTGAGTCAACTGCGAGAGTTCAGCCAACAGCTAGAGACTCACATCAGCCAGGCCCAACGCCATTACACCGAAAAACCCTGGCGCATGGCCATCCAGGCCTACCGAGACACCATCCAAGAGTTCCTCAACGCCAAAGAAACCCTAACCCCCAGGGAATGGCAACAGTACGGCGATTCCCTCGAACAACTGGCCCAGGCCAAATATCCTCAATTACTGCATAGCGCCGGTTCCTGTTTTTACGCGGCCCAAACCCCAGAAAATCAGCGTCGCGCCGTGGAGTGTTGGGAAGCCTGTGGCGCCACTGGCCATCGGCAGTATTCTTTAGCCAAGGCCCAACAGGTGGGGTTTCCTGAGGGACTGTCCTATCTGCGGGAGGCCCAGGCCCATAAACAGATTGTTGATGTTTGGGAACAAGCCGGGAAGCCGGGGAAAGCCAACTGGTTGAAACACCTCGATGAGATCCGTTGGGCCTTGGAACTCGAACGGCGATGGGATGATGTGGTGCCATATCTCTTGCAGGCCCGTCGTTGGTTGGAGGCGATCGAAACGCTCGATCGCAGCCAGGCCCCCGACAGTCAGGCCCTCACCTGGGAAGTGGTGCGTCAACTGGCCACCTCCAACCTCACCCCCGAGGAGACTCGTCCCCAACGTCGTCGTTATGTGGAGTTTCTCAATCAAATCATCCAAGATGAACGTTGGTCCCGCCATCTGACGCCAGCGGAAGTGGGGGCGAGTTTTGAACGAGTGGGGGAGTGGGTTCCCTGTCTCAACTTTTATGAACAGTTGATCGAGAGTGCTGATCTCAGTCCCCATTGGCGACGTTACGCCCAACAACGCTGGTTAGCCAGCAAGTTAAAGCAGCAACAGTTCGCCGAGGGAACCAATCCCCAACGGGCCGAGGCGATTCGCGCTGAGATTGAACGCAAGGGCCAGCAGTGGCAAGTCGATCCCAGCCGCATTCCCCCGGAACCCCAACCGTCTGAACCCAACCGGCTACCGGGAACGGTGCAAGTTGAGGGATTACCGCAACGAGTGCTGTTGCAACGTCGCGGTAACGGCGCACAATTTGTCTTAGGGGGGGTGTCCGTGGAGGCCGTCCAAACCACGAAATCCTTGCAGGTGACGTTACAGTCTCGCCAGACGGAGGAAGCGGTGTTCCTCAAACTCACCCGCAAGGGGGGATTAGTTCGTCGCAATGGCTTGACAATTTACACGGATAATGGTAATAACTTACTCTTTCGCCTGGGTGAAGTCTGTTTGGGCCGACTGGTGTATCGGGGAGGGAATCCCCGAGTGGAGGTGGTGCTGTCGGGTTTAGACCCGCGCCAACGCATCTGCATTCGCCCAGGGTTGTAGTGGATTGCCAATTGAGCCAATGGGACTGTCCCCACTTGTCTCTTGATAAGGGGACGGGTTTGTCCAGTTAAAATCAAAAAGCATAAACTTATATTAAATGAAAGTTAGATACTCGCAGATTTAGGCGATTTATAGTAAGGTGGAGTAGAGAGCATTTTGCTAAATAGTTTATTCAATAATTCGAGGAAAAACCAAGAATGGGGCTACAAAAACCGGATGCAAAAACCCGCTTGCTGTTAATGCTTTGGGCTTCTGGGGAAGACAGTATTCCCAAAGGAAAATTACTACAAAAAGTTAAGCGGTCTGCGGAGAAATCGGGAGACTTTGACCCTGTTTTTGAGCAGTTAGTCGAGCAAAACGCGATTAATACGGAGAAAGCCGGTCAGTCATTTCGAGTTCGCTTGGGCGATCGCGGTTTAAACGTCCTGCAAGACGGCTTAAACAATCCCAACTTTAGTTTCCCGGGCAGCGTTGTCAGCAGTCGCTTAGCCAATGCACTCTTGCAATGGCATCGTCAATCCGCCACCACCGCTGTTCCCAAAACTCCTGAAAAAACAATTCTCTCTTATGACGCCTTTAAAGCGGCGGCGTTAGAGGTCTATGATCGTCTCAATAAGGACTACCATTTAGAGCATTTAGTGCCAATTTATCAGATTCGCCGTGGTTTGGGCGATCGCGTCAGCCGCTCTCAGTTTGACGACTGGATGCTAGAAATGCAAGCCGACGATCTCTTGCAGCTTCAAGGAGGCAGTTTACCCGCTGATCAGTCCAATCCTGAAACCTTAGCCGATTCCATCACTACCGAACTCAGTGGACTGAGATGCTACGCCAAGCGGCTTTAAGTTACATCAATTGCCATCACTCTCCCCTAAATTCTCCCCGAAGCAGTACGACTCAACCCGTTTAGATCTCTCATGGCAGATTCAGTTTCCCCCCTCCAAGATATCCACACCGCCATTCAACAAGACAACCCCTTTAACCGGGAGTTGGTCGTTAAACGACAAGCCGTTTGGAACGGTGAATTTATCGACGTTCCCAGTATTAATGCCGAAGCCTCTGATACAGTATATCGCGCCCTGTCCGACATTTCCGAAGGCAAACGGAACGTCGCAGGAGTGAGCCTAGTTGCTGAAAAAGGTCTCGGCAAAAGCCATATTGTCGGCAGAATCCGCCATCATCTGCAAAGCACGGGTGGAGCCTGGTTTATTTATATGGGAGATTATAACAATCTCAACCACATTAAGCCAGAATTTCTCAATATCCTCTGCCAAAGTTTGCGCCAAACGGGCAGTCAAGAGGTCATGCAATGGCAAGAACTGGCAGCCGATTTACTCAACGAAGCCCTCAAGCAAAGCCGCTCTGCGAAAGACTGGATGCAGGAGATTAAAGCCCGGATAAAAACGGAGCCTGATTTGATTGACGAGTTAGTTAATGAGGTGAGCATCTGTCAACTTGATAACGGAATCGATAATAGTGATCCCTATCTTATCCGAAGTATTCTCTGGACCTTAGATCGAATCAAAGCACTGCAAGCCATACTCTGGATTTCGGGAAAAGGAATTTCCTCGAAAGACAGTGACATTATGGGATTACCTGAACAGGAGGAAGATGATCAAATCGATGAGTTTGAGCGTTCCTGCCAGATTTTAGATTTGATTAGTCAATATAATCCGATTTTGATTTGCTTCGATCAGCTCGAAGGAACAGAAATGTCAGACAATGGCTACACCAAGGCACAGGTCATTGTTACCCTAGCCATGGATCTCTATAATGCCTTGAATAAAGGTGTTATTTTGACGGCTCTCTATCCTGATATTTGGCAACAGCAAATCAGGGCATTACCTCAAGCTGAAGCGGTGGTAGATCGCATTGGAGAAACTCGGGTTGATCTGAAGTACTTAAACTCAGAAAATGTTGTTGATTTAGTGCAAGATTGGCTCAAAGACTTTTATGAACAGCGGGGATTAACGCCCCCAACATCAATCTATCCCTTTAAACAAGAAGCTCTCGAAGCCATTGGCCGGCAACGGGCGACCGCTCGGGATGTCTTACAACATTGTAAGTCTCATTGGGTTATTCCTGATGCTCCTGAACCTGAGCCTGAGGTTAGGGAAACGCCTCCTCCGACGACGACTCTCAAGCCTATTTTTGAGAAAGAACTGGCCAACTTGGATATGGAAGAGCGGCTAGAGGATAAGTCCAGACTTGCCAAAGCCCTAAAATTTGCCTACCAATTGCTGATAAAACTAAAAAAAAATCTGGGCGATTTTGAAATTGAGGCGGTTGAAGGGATTAATACCCCGGCTTCAGAAGCCCGGTATTGCTTGGATTTCCGAATCATCGGACAACAAGATAATGAGTCCGTTAAAATTGGGGTGATGGTCTTGCAAATGTCTGGAGGTCGCGGCGTACAAGCGGGGTTAAAACGATTAGTCAATTATGACGGTTATGGGATTACTCGGGGTTGTTTAGTGCGCTCCAAAGACATTAGCCCTTCGGCTCAGAAAGCGCAGTTTTTCCGCGACCAACTGTTGCAAGACAAGGGAGGAAAATGGGTTTCCTTAAAAGCCGACCCCATGAAGCCGTTACTGGCACTATTAGAGATATCTGAATCCCTGGAGGATTACGAGATTGATGAGGCGCAACTGCAAGAGTTTATCGAAGCGGAAGGTCTCCTGATTGATAATCCCTTGCTTCAGGAGATTGTTAGCCGTCCTTCCGGGCAAAAACCGGAAGATGTGGTCGATGAAGATGCAGCTAGTGGTGACGCCGAGATGAGCGAGTAGTTGAGTGACGTTGAGCTTGAGAACAACCCAAAACCCAGCGGGTTAGAGGGTTAATTAGGCTACATTAAATCTGTTTTTTTAGGACTGTCGATGTCTAATACATCCCATATCTTTCAAGCCTTCAGTCTCCCCCCTCTGGAGATGGCGAACCTCTTGCAGGGGGTGAGTATTGCGGCGATCGCCCCCCGGTTTGTGCGTCCCAAACAACAGCAGTTTGGCCTCTGTGTCAGTCAAAGCTTCTCCGATGGCCCCGAGAAGTATCTCTATCATGAAAATGTGTTAGCCACAGAGAGACTCAATTTAGACGAGAAGACTCTGATCTTACCGGCTTGGGCTAATTGTGAAGACTGCGAAATTCTCAACGCCGATTCCGATTTAGCGGCCCTCTCAGCCAGTACCATTTGGACAACGGAGATGTTTAGCCACATTCTCGCGCAACGTCCGAACTTGTTTTTAGTCTATTTACGGGTGTATCGACTTCCCGAACCCCTAGCGATGTCTCAAGGGACTCCCCCTCGGGAACCCCGTCAGTTCTTACCATTACCGGAAACCTTGACGCTGAGTCAAGAGAACCCCGTTTTGGGCGATCGTCAATTTCAACAGTACCATCAAGATTTACGCCAACGCCAACCCCTCGACGGCCTGGGCCGACAACTGCGTCAACTCGCCGTTTCCCAACCGAGTCTGGAGGGAGCAGTTCAGCAATTTCAGCAACAGTGGCGTGGCTTAAACCACTCCACTGTTGCCCCCCTTCCCCCCCGCCGCGACCCAGATTTAGACTGGATTGAGCGCATCACCGAAGTAGGGAACTCCAGTGATGGCTATGAATTTGAAAAACTCGTGCGTCGCGCCCTCCTGAAACTAGGCTTCAGCAATTCCGAACGGAACCCTAAAGCCAGCCTCAATCCTGAGCAAACTGGGGGTGCGGGTGGCTTAGATGTCTATTGCGAGTCTCCCTATCCCCTAGTGGGAGAATGTAAAGCCAGTGAGAAGGAGTCCGTTCGCGACGATGCCGCCGCCCAACTGATTAAACTGGGTCAAAAGTACCTAAACGTGGCTGATGGGGAGTCTGCGAGAAGTTTATATGAACGCTGTGTTAAAGTGATTTTTGCAGCCGGAAAACTGACCCGAGATGTTGAGCAAGTTGCCCGAGGAAATGAAATGAATGTTTTACGTCCCGAAACCCTAGAAGCTTTGGTGAAACTCCAGGCAAATTATCCCGGTTCTGTGGATTTACAGGAATTAAAAGAAAAGCTGGATGCTTCGCCCTTTGGGGAAGAGGCGGATAGTCAATTGGAAAGTTATATCCAAGAATTGCAAGGACGAGTTCAACAGCGAGCGGATAGTATTGCGGCGTTAAAACTAGCTCTGGAAACTGCAAATTCTAGCTCAATGACGATTCGTGATTTTTGTTTTTCACTGAAGTTTATTGATGAAAAGTATAAATACCTCCATCAGTTGGGAGAACAAGGGATTTATGAGTTGTTAATTGAGCTGTCGTCCCCCTTAACGGGCTATATCCGACGGGAGAAAAAAGGCGACTGGCGGGAAGATTGCTTTTCTGTGATCCGAGACTTGAGTCTTTAAATAGAGGATGCAACGGGGAGTATCGGTCACGAGGCTCTAGTTGGCACGGAACGAAGCAAACCCCCTAATTTGCGAGGATTGGGAATCCCCCACTTAAGCCATCAAGCGTAGCGAGGTGGCTTAAGTGGGGAAAGATGTCACTCCGAGTGACTTGGCTGGACTGCTCATCATCGTCTTTGGGGAGCCTCGGTCTTCCGAGTACAGGCGCCAGACCGCCCAAGGGCCTGTCACCAGCCATGACATGAGGGGTAGAGGCAGGGAGTCAGACTCGGTACAGTGGTGTTACAGTTGCCGCAGGCTGGCGGTCTCAGGATCGTATTGAAATTGCGTTAGGGTTCCGTCTTGGACTTTCTCGATCGCCTGTTCGATGACCTCTAAGGGGACGAGAAACCACTCCCGAGGCTGCACGGGAATCTCAAAACGATCGGGCAAATTCACCTCTAAGCGGGCAGCAGCAAAAAACTTGTGCAGCAGTGCCTCCAGTCGTTTTGGGTTGATGGCTTCAAGTTTGAAGGTGCAGACAATCTCGACATCTGCTAATAGGTAGGTGGGGTCTTTTTTGGCATTGGCGACTCGCGTTTTGACATCGCCTGTGGTGACGCCAATTTTATGGATGATAGACCGATTTTTGGCAATAAATGGATGGTCAGAGTCACTGCGCAGGACGTAAATAGAGCCGGTTACTGGGCTGTCGGAGAGGTTGGTTTGGGAAAAAAGGGGACCGAAATCAATTTTGCTGATGCGACGGCTGGTTTTGTCCTTATTTAAGGCTCGCTGGAGCGATCGCAGTAACAGGTTGCTCTCGGTGCCGTTGTCGTAAATCACCCGTAGCCGACAGTCGGTACGGCCATAGTCACTGGTAAACATTTCCCCCATCTGAGCCACTAAGACTTTATGGCCATCGAGGATGAACCAATCCCCCAGTTGAATCTCAGCATTGTCTTGATATTTCACCGTTTGCCGTTCCCCAGTCGTTAACTGCTGCTGCACCTCCTCAAACAAGGGTTGAAACTCGGGGAAGTCTTCGCAGGGCGTTCGTTGGGCAATTTCTTCGGCGGCCTTGATGTCTGGGTGCGATTTGCCTGGGGCAACGCTGCGCGATCGCACATGGGTCAGCTTCGTGACATCATCATCGTCGGTCGCATCAACCCCGAGAGATGCCAAAAGCGCCGCGTCACGATGCCCATCGTCGAGGTCGTCATCTAGGGGAAACGTGGCATCATTTTCTGGGTCTAGGAGGCCCTGGGAGTCTAGGGGTTCTAGGAGGGTGCGACAGTCTTCAGAGTTTCGCAGGCGTTCGAGTCGCACGGCGTAGAGACGCTCAAAAATATCGCGATCTGCCCCCGGTTGAGGTAGGCGACCGTGGGCCTCAACAAAACGCTCAATGTCCTCAAAGCCGGCAATAATTCGCTCTTCTCGGGGCGATCGCGGTTTGGAGGGTTCGGGGGCAATCTCGACCCCCAATGCCGCCAGGAGTTCTACATCTTCAGCGGTGGTGGATTTAGTGGTGGATTTAGGCATGGTTTGGGTTGTACTGGTGTTTAGGGATCTCGGAAAACGGCTAAATAGGGTGCATAAGAAAAGGCCCGATTGCGTTTTTGTCCAGTAATTTCTTGCAGGAGACCGATGGAGCTGAGATCTTTAACCAAAGTGTTAGCATTAGGATAGGATAAGTTGGTAACGGCTTGAGCGTGTTCCACCGTAAAAATGGGTCTGAAATAAAGGCTCTCAAGCAAGGCAATGGCATTCCCCGACCTACGTCCCATTTCATCGAGTACCAATTGCCGATGTTCCTCTTTCAAGTTGACAATTTTACGAGCGGTCGCGGCAGCTTCTTGAGCGACTTCGTAAATGCCACGCAGAAAAAATTTCAACCAGCCTTCCCAATCGCCCTGATCCCGTACAGCCTGAAGGCGATCGTAGTATTCGGTGCGATACTTCTTGAAATAGTAAGAAATGTAGAGCAAAGGACGTTGTAAAATGTTTTGTTCACACAACAAAAACGTGATCAGCAAACGTCCCGTTCTTCCATTTCCATCTAAAAACGGATGAATCGTTTCAAACTGAGCATGGGCCAAACCCACCTTAATTAAAATAGGCATGGGTTGCGGATTATGCAGGAATTTCTCTAAATTACCGAGGGATTCGAGCATCTGATGTGGTGGAGGAGGAACATAGGTGGCTTCTGATAGGGAACAGCCGCCGGCACCAATCCAATTTTGACTGCGACGAAATTCTCCAGGATTACGCTCTGAGCCTCTTACCCCACTCATTAACTTTTGATGAATATCTCGAATCAATCGCAGAGATACTGGCAGTTCTTTCAGACGCTCAAGACCATAGTTAATTGCAGAAACATAGTTAACCACCTCAGCAACATCTTTAGGATTGTCCGGTTCTAAAGCCTTGGACTCAAATTCTAGGACATCGATTAAGGAAGCTTGTGTACCCTCAATTTGACTCGATAAAACGGCTTCTTTGCGGACGTACATAAATACAAACAAATCGGGGTTGGGGAGAGCATCTGTTGCACCATCCAAACGACCCAAGGCACGATCAGCTTGAGATAGCAAATTCCACATTTCCTGATCCATCATAATCTCAGGTACAGGTGGCAGCGGTTTTGGGATAAAGGCCTTGTAGCCTTCGACCTGTTCTATATATTGACCTGCTCTCGATGTCCCCGGCATTGTTATCAGTTCCGATAATACTGAGTCGACTTCAAGTCCATATTATCGATACTAGCACTTTTGCGTTAATAAGCCCTGCCAGGAGTTCTACATCTTCAGCGGTGGTGGATTGAGTGGTGGATTGAGTGGTGGATTTAGGCGTTTTGCTCCTGCTTCGCGTTCCGTTGCAGAACGGCAATCCCCTCAGCCATGCGTTTTTCCCAAGGATCGATCGCCGTCAATGAGGGTAGCCGTCCCCGTTGCTGTTTAAACTGGAGAGCCCGTGTGGCTAACTCTCGCGCTTCCTCCAGAGTTAGATGAATGCGCTTAGCCGCAATCACCGCTTCAATCTGCTGGAGCCGTTGGCTGTCCATGGACCGGGCTAGGATGGCATAGGCCTCGCCAAAGGGATTGATGTGATCGATCAGATCCATCTCTAACTCCGTCACCGATAGGGCAAATTGGCGGACTCCATCGAGGAGTGAGGTGTTTTTTCCGTTCTCCATCTGGGTGGGGTTGAGGGTTTTCTGGGACTCTTGAACCAGGTTGAGAGCGGCGATCGCATGTTGACGGACGGCCTCTTGATCCTCACCCTCTAGGTTAGGGAACTTTTCTTTAACGATTCTACCCATATGTAGCTGAGTCAGTTCCTCTGGCACCAGTTCCCGGTCAAAAAGACCTCGCTCAATGGTGGGTTTATCCTGAACAAAGGCTGTGACCAGTTCCGTTAAGTCTTCGCGGCAGATACGATGGGCCTCGGGACTCTTGGGAGCGGCTAAGCCCTTGATTTCCAGTTGAATCAGGCCCCGATCTGGATCAACCCCTAGATTACAGTGGTCCCGATTGTAGCCATCTTCCCCATAGTCAAAACCAGGAGTGGGTTCGTTGTCGGAAGATTTGGGTTTGAACTCAAAACGCGGTGCCAGCACTTGCTGCATCAAGAGACTGGCGGCGATCGCCTTCAGAGTATCATTCACTGCCTCAGTTACGGCGATTTCACTGGCATCTGGCTCAGCAATCAAGTTGGTGAAACGGGCGCGAGTCTTACCGGGCGCATCGCGGGTGGCGCGGCCGATAATCTGGACAATTTCCGTCAAACTGGAGCGATGTGCGGGATGGAACCTTATCAACTGAGTTATTCAAGGCAGCCGTGGCACAGCTGCGTCAAAGGGGTCATCAGTTGTTGAGTGAAGCGGCTAGCCTTTGTTATTCGAGTTTAACCTTCACGTTCACTTTCATACTGAAAAGGTAGCGCAACTCTACCGTGAAAGCTATGATATCGTTGAGAAAAGTGATCTAGGTATGGACTAGCTAAAAGTGCACGGCGTTTGACTATACCAAGTTCAATTTGACAATATAAAGTCTCCGAGTCTATAGCAAAGACTCTTTTGAAATCAGCAGTCAGTTCAGGTAAACCCTCTTGCTCTAACTCGTATTCGGGGGGAATTTTTTCAAAGAAATAGAACCTTTCATGGCGATGCGCGACGACCAGTTCCCATGCTTTACGATTAACTCCTTCGGTGCTTCTAATTGATTTTGCTGTGTCTACTTCACACAAAACGATTGAATTTAGGAGCTTAGCCGGATTGCCATTAGCTCTTCTAGCTCTATAATCCCAATCGAGATCACAGTCCTGGGTAATAACGATTGCATATGGATGAACAATAGGCGTAAAAGGTAGCTCTTGCGATTCTTCCGATAGTTCACTAATGATAGGATTATATTGAACTACACCTGTTAAAACTTCTCCCTGCCTCAGTGAAGAATCTTTATCTGATGCTTGATAGATGGACTTTTCTTCCATGTAGTAATTTTGCTAAACAATTTTAAGGCTCTAAGACAATAGGTGGTCTGACCTCAACAGCATTCAAGGTTCCCTTTATAGTCCTGGCAGGAATAATAGTTGCGGTTGCGTTAGCCTCGGGAAGGCGATTTATGTAGAAGCGATAAATCCCTTCTAATTCCTCGAAAGCTTCTTCTAAAGCAGCTTCGGGCAGTGCTTGAATAATAAGCAAACAATTCACTAATAGCGCTAACTTCTCAGGCGTCAAGCCGTATAAATCACTGTTGAAGTATAAAGAAGAATTAGGCACCACCGGATCAGAAAAAGGACACTGAATTACGATGGCTCTACCACTATCTCTATCAAGAACCACATTATTGAGAGTGGAACCTGATGAAGTTTGACTATGCTGGTACTGATTCAACTGGCTGAGGTTGCATAGTATTGTGGAGGGTATCTGTGATGCTCCACCTAAAGAGTCTTCCAGCAGATTGATTGAATTGGTTGAGTAAGTCCCAGACATCTCCATTAACCTCTATCTTTTGTTCTGTATAAAAATCAGCGTCAAATAAGTAAGCAATCTCATTACTGGCGGTTTGTGCATCTTTAACATTCACCAACCCGTGATTCAGATTGACCTTTCCAATTTCTGTTCTCAAAACCAAACTTTTAATTATTGTTTGAATTGAGGAAGAAAAACTTGGTTCATGCAATTCTGAGGCAGCATGTTTGGCAATTAATTCTGACCAACTCTTATCTTCTATTCCAAGCTTTGAACGAATAAGTAAGTCTTGGTAGCGAAGTCCAATTCTTGTATAGAAGGATGGTTTATAGATATTCTCAAAAATATCTAGCGCTTCCTCCAAACGCTGTCTAAATTGCTCATAACGCTCATATGAGGACGTAGTTAAAGCAATAAAATCCTTGGTCAGTGAGAGGCTCCATCTTTGATCTTCTGACTTAAAAGTATAAGCAATATCACTTTGCAGAGGTGATCCTAGTTGCTGTACAACCTGGGAGATTTGGTATGGAAGTTGAGCTCTACTTGCTTCAAAAAGTGGATATCTAAACCTAATCGCATCCTGGAACTCAACGGGTTCTTGGTGAGAAATTTTGAGGATGGGCGGAAAACGCAATTGACAGACAACCTCCACAAGAGGATTGCGCTTGTAAATCACACGCTCAAACTCGGGCAAGTTCATCAAGATCTGCTACAGGCTCCAAAAACACTACAGTATATCCAGTCTACATCACCAAGCAACCTTTCTACCAGTAGTTTCAATCACTATTTTACTAAAATTATGATCTAATTCTCTAGCCCCTTACCAAGACCTTTAGCGCAACGTCCTACCAATAGCCTCTCGATTCCCTGTCCTAAGCAACGGCTTAAGCGTTACACGGACATTGGCTGGATCCGCTGCGACAATCCTACTTCCGCCATGGCAAGTCCAACACCGTACCGTCCGAGAGCCTTATGGTAACGCCCATGGGCATTGCAGAAACAAACTCAGTATCTGTCTCTGCGAAAATTTGGTGTATGTGGCTCGGAGAAAAAATTGTAACCATTCAGGGGAGTATGGTGAAAACTGGGGGACATAGAAGAGAGCATAACGCGGCATCAAGATTACTCGCGCGGACTGGGAAAAGACCCCAGAAAGCGTGAAAAATCCAGTGAGGAATTAATCCGCCGCACTCATCTGGGCCACCGTCTGGGTAAACAGCCCTTCACTGTGGAAGATATTGGTGTCTTCAGCGAAGAAACAGAAAATCAACCGGGCCATGAAATGGTTTAAGGCTTCCCGGTGCGCAGCTTCCCCCCAGTCTGGGTTCTCTTTCAGTAACTCAACATAGAGTTTGTTGAGGCGACTGGTGGCTTTGATGTCAAAGGCGTTTTCCCGGATTGGCTTGACGGTGGTAATGCCGGCTAGGGGCAGGAAAAAGCCAAAATAGTTGGCAAAGTCGGGGTAGTCACAGGCGAGGGTTTCCCCTTCGGCTAGGTTTTCGGCTTCTAGGGTTTGGCCGTCGGTGGCGAGGATGAATTTGGCTTTCTGGCGAGTTGTGGCGGGACTCTCGCGCAGGGCGCTGAGGCTGGCGGTGACGTCTCCTGGCGGGCAAACCATTAAATGGATGTTGTCGCGCTGGAGAACGCCACCAGGGAGGTCCGATTTGTTGCTGCTGTTGCGTTGGCTTTTGAGCCGTTTGAGGGTAGTCTTTTTGTTGCCGAAGGCTTCTAGGAAGGCGAAGGGGAAGTTCTCTGGGTCGAAGGGGGCTGAGGCAAGCTGGGAAACGGCTTCTTCGATTTCTACGGCGTTCATCTGAGGGCGAGTTTCGGCGGGTTTAAGGCAATTATACCGTTTGACTTCGATCCATGCGATAGAGGCGGCAGAGCCGCCCGAGAGCGTGCCACGGCTTCAGCCATGGCACGCTCTCGGGCGAGATGAGACCAGATCGCCCGCCGTAATTATCCGCAGTCGCTTATTGACACACCTCTTGACCGGCCTCATCGACGATCGCAAACACATCGAATTGGCCGAATTCAAATTCTCCCGTCACCGTGAGGCGATCGTCCACGCGAACGTGCTGACGGGTGGAATCCCCGCACACAGCCCAGGTATCGGTGGTGATGCTGCGATCGCCAACCCGTAAACGGAACCCATCTTCCCACACTCGTTCAACCACTCCGGTCAAACTGTCGTCGTTGGCCTGGGCCGCAGGAAGATTGACGAACGTCGCCATCGAGAGTGTCGCGGTACTCAATAATCCGGTGGCGATCGTGACCATGGGGGACAAGGACAATTTAATCATAGTGTCAGCGGTGATTACCGAGGTCATGTTTACTTGACCCTTACTGTAGGCAATGATTATGTCCACAACATGACCGTTCACGAGTGACTCGATGGTGGGGGTTACCAGTCTCGCACCACCGTCGATTCTGGGTCCGGGGCGAACGCCAGCCAGAGGGGGAATTGCAACAGTCCCAGACTCAGCTGATTTTCGGACTCATCGACAATAATCAAGGGCATCAGTCCCGCCTGCATAAACCGCTCAGCCCGTTGTGCTAGGGGTTCAGGGGCTTCAAACAGAGCCACACCGCGATCGGGGCCAAAATCAGCCCGAGAGATGCCTAGACAGTCCTGTAAGCCGCGCC
Organism: Phormidium lacuna HE10JO; assembly: GCA_900149785.2. Taxonomy (GTDB): domain Bacteria; phylum Cyanobacteriota; class Cyanobacteriia; order Cyanobacteriales; family Geitlerinemataceae; genus Sodalinema; species Sodalinema lacuna_A. The sequence continues at coordinate 47,025 of FSSI02000008.1, forward strand.
GCCATTCTCCGAGACGTTCAGGGCTATTGGCCAGCACCAACACCCGTAACCGACGCTTGTACATCAGATACAACACCGAGGCGATCGCCGACGCAATCAAGATATTCTGAAGGCGACTATTGGTGGACTTCATGGCCCCGCGTCCGCCCTGAGTGAAAAACCAATTGGCCACCCGTTCAGCATGGACTGGCTCAAAAGTACGACGCAACTGCCAGGGGGGACCATAATAATCAGGATTGTTGCGATATTGATCCAAAGCCCGACGAATCAAGCGTCGTTGTTCGCGAAATCCCTGTTCACTAAACTGGGGACTTGCGGCCGCCTCACCGCGACTCTCACCCCGCTCTCCTCGGGAGCGACGGGGAGCGCCCTCTACGGGAGTTGGAGCGGCGGCGGGAGCTTGGGTTGGCTCAATTTGTAACTGTTCGGCCGCAACCGATAAGTCTTGCAGACTGCCCACCAGATAGTTTTTAAACCCTTGCACCCGCACGGCGATATCTTGGGACACGCCGGCGAAGGACGTTTGCATTTCCTTACGGATGCGCTCTTGGCGGCGTTCTAAACGCTCAATATCCACCGTTAGAGCTTGTTTGCGTTTCTTGAGTTCACTGACCCCATCTTGCACTAAGCGCCCTAAATCTCGTTGCAATTCGCTTTGAGCCTGCTGCATCTCCTGTTTAGCCCGTTCGAGTTGGCCAATTTCGGCTCGTAAGGCCTCGGCCCGCTGTTCGAGAGCGGCAATCTCCATCTGCACCGCCGGAGATGCGGTTGGCGTCGCTCGGGGTTGAGGAGGCTCTGGGGAGGTTTCCGGTTCAGGGGCAGTGTTGGGGGTCTCGATACCCGAATCCCCGATACCCGAATCTCCAACACTCGAATCTCCAACACCCGAATCCCCGGTGTCTGCCGTCACTAGCTCAGGCTGGGGACTGGGGGGGGACGGCTCCTCAGGCGGCTCACTTGCGGCCACAGGTGACACCATCAGCGCCCTAGATTCCTCGGGGTCGTTGATGTCAGAGGCCTCTGGCTCAGAGGCCACTAGCTTAGAGGTGACGGGAGCGGTACTCAGGTCATTATCATCATCACTATCATCGTCATGATCCTGCCACGTCTTGTCCTGGACGGGTTCCTGGATCATATCTCCTGGGGGCGGGTCATGGGGGATGCTGTCGTAGTCGGCGTAAGGGTCCGACTCATCATCGTCATAATCCTGCCAGTTACTGTCCTCATCATCATCGTTGTCATCATAAAACCCGGCGTTGGAGTCTTCCGGGGCGGGGCTGGAGGAATCAGCGGAATCGAGGGAGGCTTGGAGGGGTTGGGCCAGGGGGGCGATCGCCCCTTCGGGTAGCCTAGACTCATCCCCTTGAGGTTCGGGGGCGGGGTCATCTTCCCAAGGAGAGGGTTCAACGGGGACCGACTCCGCATCGACATCCCAATCCTCTGCGTTGGGGTCGGGTTTGGGGCTTCCGTAGGGGGTGTTTTCCTCTAAAGTCATCTCGATTCCTAAGGGTTGACAAACGAGCAGATGTATGGTAAAGCGACTGAGTGATTAGCGGGAGGATTGGGGACAGCGTTGTTCGAGGCAGTTGCGTAGCATTTTGGCATTAAACAACACCGGGAGAAAGTGAATACTATTGACTTCCCGGAAATAGAACAAAATGGGGACTGGCTGCCAAAAAATTTCCCAATTGAGCCATTCGGAGTAGGGAAAGCGACGAATCAGAGAATCGGAACGATACACATCCAGGTCAGTTTGGGTAAATTCGAGGCGAATGGTTGCCGCTTGCACCATTAAGAAAAGGCCAAACAGGGCGATCGCCGCCGCCAGCCAAATCTGCACCAGCATCAGAGGAATCGCCAGCAGAACCAGAACCACCGGAATGGCGTAACTCGGGGCCAATTCAACAATCGGTTCGAGTTCAACGCGAGTTGAAGCTGAGGTAGAAGTCACAGGCAAATCCCCTAAAAACAACAAACATCGGCTGGGCGATCGCACCTCGCCCGCATCGACGATCTTATTTTAACCAGTGCCGCAGGGCCGGTTCCAGGGAGAGAGGGGCGGTCTAGGTGAGGCAATCCCCCCTCTCGGCGGCGTTACGTGCGAGACTCAACCCAAACTCGGAACCCTTCAACTCGCAAGGATTTACCACGGGTTCCACAATATTGGCCATCCCCCATCACGGGCGTGTCGCCCATATTCTGAATATGCCCAGAATAGCGGACAGTGTACCGGCTGGCGGACTCTCCCGTTAAGCGAATCGCAAAGCCTTCCACTTGCCGGTTTTCCCCCCGACTACCGAGATAGTGTCCTTCCGTCACCCAAGGGGTATCCCCCACTCCCGAGATATGGGCCATATATTCGAGTTTCACCCCAGACATGGCATTGGCAAGGCGGAGTTGGAACCCTTCGAGGCTGCGAGATTGCCCCCGCGTTCCGGCAAACTCTTTCGAGGCAAATTGGCGATCGCCCAATCCCTGAATATGCACCAACACCGTCAAGGGCATCGATCCGGTTGGCGTGCCTCCCGTGAGACTTTTGGCCCCAAACACAATCAAAGGTTCTTCAGATTGGCCCGATTGAGGGGCGGGCTGAGATGGGGCTGGTTTCGTGGCTGTCGTGGTTTCTGTAGCATCTCCCCACATCAATAAATCCGCCCCACCACTAATTTGAGGGCGGACTTGTTCAGCTTTGGGAGTGGGAACCGTTTGCGAGGCTAAAGGCGTTGTCACCGAGGGACTGGTGGCCGCCGGTTGAGGGCTGGGGGCGACTTGGCTGACATAGAGTTTGCCTCGCGAAGCCGCAATGGCGATGGTTTGCCCAAACACTTTCTCTAATGTCGGTTGGAGAGTGGCCCACTGGGCATCGCTGAGGCGATCGCCCTCATCGACGGCTTTCAACAGTTGGGCGACGGGATGTTTGCCACTGAGTACGTCATTGACATCGGCCGGAAGTTGATTGGCCGGGGCATTACTGACCTGATTACGGAATAAGCGAACCTGCTGTTTAAATTGAACTAACGGTTGGAAACCCGGCTGTTCCCGGTGATCGAGGGCATCAAAGCGGTCTAAGATGGCGATCGCCTGGGCTTTCGTATCTCCACCCGTAGCGGCGGGTTGGGATTGCAAGAGGCGTTTGACCTCCCCCCAACTCATACCATCGTGAATTGCCCCGAGTTGAGCAATTTGGGCTTCCAAACTGGTCAGTTGATTCAGTAAAACGGTTCGATCAGGTTTCATAGTCTCAAACAAGCGTCAGATATAAACAAATCAGGTGTGAACAAACAGGTGGCGATCGCCGATGACCTTCCCCTCAGACGAACTAGCGGCAGTCTCAGAAGTTCCCCGACAGGCATTGTAGCCCGCCATCTCCCCAGTGCGATCGCCCAACCCCAGAACTCAACAACAGAACTCAACAACAGAACTCAACCCCAGAACTCAACCCCTAAAACTGCGGTACACCCGGATAAGCCTTCGCCTTGGGATGAACCGCCCCCTCGCCACAGGTGCGAGGCGTGGGAAAAATCTTACCGGGATTGGCTAACCCCTTGGGATTCCAAGCATCTCGTACCCATTTCATCGTATCGAGATCCGCATCCGTAAACATTTCTGGCATATAACAGCGTTTGTCCGCCCCAATCCCATGTTCTCCAGAAATCGATCCGCCCGCCTTCACACAGAGTTTGAGAATCTCACCGCCGACTTCCTCAACCTCCTCCAACTGGCCCTCCACCCCATTGTCATAGAGAACCAAAGGATGCAAATTCCCATCTCCCGCGTGAAACACATTGGCAATGCGATAACCACTGCGTTGACTCAGGGCCTCAATCTCCCCTAACACCTCCGCCAAACGAGTGCGAGGAATCACCCCATCCTGAACATAATAATCAGGGCTGAGATGGCCCGCCGCCGCAAACGCCGCCTTGCGTCCCTTCCAGAGTTTAGCCCGCGTCTCGGGATCCTCAGCTACCGTCACCGTTCGCGCCCCCTTCTCCTGACAGATCTGGGTCACTCGCCGCGTCACCTCAGTCACTTCCGCATCCAAGCCATCGAGTTCCACCAAGAGAATCGCCTCTGCATCCCGGGGATAACAGCCCGTGGCCACCACATCCTCCACGGCGTTAATACTGAGGTTATCCATCATCTCCATCCCCGCCGGGACAATCCCCGCTGAGGTAATCGCCCCCACCGCCGCCCCAGCGGCTTCAATACTGGTAAAGTCGGCCAAAACCACGGCGATGGATTCAGCCGTTTTGAGCAGTTTTAGGGTGATTTCCGTGGCGATTCCCAGGGTTCCTTCGGACCCCACAAATAGCCCCGTCAGGTCATATCCCGGCATTTCAGGAATCTCGCCGCCGAGTTGGTTAATACTGCCATCCGGAAGCACAACCGTTAGGCCTAAGACATGATTGGTGGTGACACCATATTTAAGACAGTGAACCCCACCGGAGTTTTCCGCCACATTGCCCCCAATAGAACAGATAATCTGGCTAGAGGGGTCAGGGGCGTAGTAAAATCCTGCCCCACTGACGGCTTGGGTAACCCAGTTATTGATCACGCCCGGTTGCACAACCACTCGCTGATTGTCGTAATCAATATCGAGGATTTTCCGCATCAGGGCCGTGACAATGAGGACGCTATCGGGTTCCGGGAGTGCGCCTCCAGACAGTCCCGTTCCCGCGCCACGGGCGACCCAGGGCAGGTTGAGGCGATCGCATAGGGCCACGGCTTCTGCGACCTGTTCGGTGGTCCTGGGGAGGACAACAAGGGCAGGTTTTTGCCGATAACTCGCCAGTCCATCGCATTCATAGGTCAGCAGTTCTTCTTTGCGACGAATGACACCGTTTTTGCCTAGGATGGCTTCAAAGTCTTTGGCGATGCGTTTCCAGTTGGGGGAGGTTTGAGTGGAGAACATAGGAGATGGTTGTGGTTTTGGGGGGAGAGGCGATCGATTAGACCTCAATTGTCCTATTTTAAGGACAGCTTATTGATCCAGTTGCTCCAGTAACACCTGCTGAAGAAACACCCACTTATCGGCGACTTCTTCAATGCGTTTACTCGTGGGTTTACCGGCCCCATGGCCCGCCTTGGTTTCAATACGGATGAGCAGCGGCTTTTCCCCCGCATCAGCCGCTTGTAGGGCCGCCGCAAACTTGAAACTATGCCCCGGAACCACGCGATCGTCATGGTCTCCTGTAATAATCAAAGTCGCCGGATACGCTGTCCCCGGTTGAACCCGATGCAAGGGAGAATAAGCGTAAAGTGCCTTAAACTCCTCTGCATCATCGGGGGAGCCATAATCTGAACACCAGGCCCAGCCGATAGTGAACTTGTGGAAGCGCAACATATCCAACACCCCCACTTCGGGAATGGCCGCGGCAAACAAGTCGGGCCGTTGCGTCATACAGGCCCCCACCAATAAGCCGCCGTTACTTCCACCACCGATCGCCAGTTTCTCAGACCGAGTATAGCCTTGGTCAATCAGCCATTCGGCAGCGGCGATGAAATCATCAAAGACATTCTGTTTATTCTCTTTAATTCCCGCCTGGTGCCAGGCTTCGCCATATTCCCCGCCACCCCGTAGGTTGGGGATAGCCAAAACGCCGCCGAGTTCCATCCACACCAGCTGACTGACGGAAAAACTGGGAGTCAGGGAGATGTTAAAGCCACCGTAGCCATAGAGGTAGGTGGGGTTGTTCCCGTCACAGACTAATCCCCGTTTGTGGGTGATAAACATGGGAACCCGAGTTCCATCTTGGCTGTGATAGAAGACTTGGCGGGTTTCGTATTCGTCCGGGTTAAAGTCCACCGTTGGCTGGCGGAAGAGACTACTCTCGCCAGTGGTGAGATCGTAGCGATAGATGGTGGTGGGGGTGGTGAAGCCGGTGAAGGCGTAAAAGGTTTCGGTATCGCTGGCTTTACCGCCAAAACCTCCGACAGAGCCAATTCCGGGGAGGTCGATATCTCCGAGAAACTCGCCGCTGAGGCGAAAGCGTTTCACCTGAGAGCGAGCGTCTTTGAGGTATTCCACCACAAATTGATGGTTCAGGAGACTGACGCCTTGTAGGACATCTTCGGCTTCGGGGATGACTGTTTGCCGATCGCCCCCTGGGAGGTCTAAGGCAATGAGACAATAGCGAGGGGCGTTAAAGTCGGTGGTTAACCAGAGGCGATCGCCTTCGTTGCCCACGACATCATAGCGGGCTTCCCAGGTGTTGATCAATTCCACCACGGGCGCGTCGAGTTGCGGCGATGTGGGGGTTTGTAAGTCTTGGTAGAAGACGAGGTTTTTCGGTTCCGTTCCCCGCCAGACGGAGATAATCAGATAGCGGCCATCGTCGGTGACATCGCCGCTAAACCCCCATTCTTTCTCGTCGGGCCGTTCATAGATGAGAACATCGTCACTTTGGGGGGTTCCGCGACGGTGGTAATAGAGTTTTTGGAAGTAGTTAATGTCTTCGTATTGACTCTCTTCTTGGGGGCGATCGTAGGCGCTATAGTAGAAGCCTTGATTGTCGTGAGTCCAGGCGGCCCCGGAGAACTTACTCCACTTCACCTCGTCGCTGAGATCGTCGCCGCTGTCGATGTTACGAATGCGCCAGGTTTTCCAGTCGGAACCGGACTCTGAGAGGGAGTAAGCCAGCCAGTGGCCGTCGGGGGAAATGGCGTAACCGGTTAAGGCCACGGTTCCATCGTCGGAGAGTTGGTTAGGATCGAGGAGAACGCGGGGATCGCCGTCGAGATTGTCGAGGACGTAGAGGACGTTTTGGTTTTGTAGGCCGTCGTTTTTGAAGTAGAAGTAGCGATCGCCTTCTTTGAAGGGAATCCCGTATTTTTCGTAGTTCCAGAGTTGAGTGAGTCGCGCTTTGAGGCGATCGCGATCGGGATTTTTCGTCAGAAAACCAAAGGTTAGCTCATTTTGTGCTTCAATCCAAGTCCGAGTTTCTTCGGAGTCGGAGTCTTCCAACCAACGATAGGGGTCGGGAATTTCGAGGCCATGATAGGTATCAACTTGGTCACTTTGTCGTGCTTGAGGATAGGTAAATGTCATAAGTTTTTAACGGTAAAGGGTGAACAAATAAAACTGATTTTGCGGGCAATTCAAACAACAAAATCAGATTTTGTAGGGGCGAATAATGGGGCGAATAATTATTCGCCCCTACAAGTTGGTATACAAGGCAAAAAACAGATAAAATATCATCTCTGAATGATTCCTTGTTCAACCCTAGTCTTGTTGATGAGAAAACTGATAAGCACCAATCCAAGACAGGGCGATCGCCACCACCAACAACACCGGAATACTAATCCAGGTAAAATCAGACAAGGAGCCATAAGCGGCTGACCGTAAGCCCACACTGGTATAGGTTAGGGGCAGACAAAAGACAATGGCTTTTAGGGCAGTGGGTAGAGTCTCAGGGTCAAAAAAGGTTGCCCCCAGAAAGGACATGGGGACAATCAAAAAGTTGTTGAGTAAGCCGACACTTTCGAGGGATTTAACATTCAGTCCAACAATCACCCCCAGTCCGGCAAAGACGGCACAATTGAGGATTAACACCAACAAAAAGAGAGGATTAAAAAAGCTCCAAACCGCTGAAATTCCTTGTTCTGTGAAGCCAAGAAAGAGGACAGCTACGACCATCACCGATGCCGAGGTCATCAAGCCTCGAACCACGCCGGCGATCATTTTCCCCAAATGCAGTGAGAGGGGATGAATGGGCAGAAGTAGCACTTCTTCAAAGGTTTTGCTGTAGAGTCGTTCGCCACAAATCGAGAAGGTGGTGCCGCCGAAACTGATGGCCATAGAGGATAGGGCGACCATCCCCGGTAGGATGAATTGTAGATAACTACTATAGTCCTCACTGATGGCGGTTCCGGGGCGGACGGAACTCCCTAAGCCTAAACCGAAGGCGATGATGTAAATCAGGGGAGAGATGAGGCCCGAGGCGGCGACTTGGGCGATGCGAACTCGCAAATCCAGCCAATCCCCCCAGAAGATGGTGAGGCTGTCTTGCCAAATGGTGGCGTAGTCGAGGGAATTGGGGTTACGTTGGCTAGGGGTGAGGGAGTTTTGGACAGTCACAGGTACAGGGGCGATCGCGAACAAGACATCAGAAGCATCTTACCTTGATTTAGGGTTGCTCGGAGTCCCGGCGATCGCCATCGTCGTCCTCATCCTGATCGCTGTCGTGATCGCTGTTCTGATCCTTGTCGCGGTTGTCTTCGGGTTGGGGGGGCGGTGCGTCGCTGTTGGAGGCGTTGGCTGGGGGATCTAAGGGGGAATCTTCCTCTTCTTCGACGAGTTCCAACCTAAGCAGGTTGTCATCACTCAATGACTCGGGCAATGACTCGGGGAGAGAGTCTAACTCCTCTTCTGTGGGGGGTTTGCGAACCCGACGGATGGGGAGATTCGCGGTAATGGAGGTCATCCGTTGATCGCTTTCCAGGGCAAAGTTGAGGCCTTCGGTGTCGATTTCCACATAGCGGGAAACCACCTCTAGGATTTCCTTCTGCATCGCCTCAATGGTTGCCGGGTTTAAGTCGACGCGATCGTGAGCAATCACCAGTTGCAGGCGGCGTTTGACTTCCTTGCGGCTGGTGTCTTTGTGCGATCGCGGCAACAGGCGGGCGAGCAGATTGGAGAGCATTGTGATGAGTCGAGTCAACGTCGAGTCAGATAATTCGGGTGTTCAACAGATTACGCAAGCGAGAGAAGATACCTTTCGGGGGAACCGAGAGATCTAAAAACTCCACCGTCTCTCCCTCCAGACGGCGAGCGATATTACTATAGGCTTGTCCCGCTCGCGAGGGTTCCTCGGAGAGAACTAAGGGTTCGCCTCGGTTCGTCGAGACAATCACCCGTTCGTCATCGGGAATTACGCCGACGAGGGGAACGGCTAACAGTTCCTGCACATCTTCGACGGACATCATATCGTTGGCTTCCACCATTTCCGGGCGGATGCGGTTGATAATCAGGCCCACTTTCCGCACCCCATTGGCTTCGAGGAGGCCCACCACGCGATCGGCATCCCGTACCGCTGCAATTTCCGGGGTGGTGACGATGAGGGCTTCTCGGGCGGCGGCGATCGCGTTTTGGAACCCCTGTTCAATCCCAGCGGGGCAATCGACGAGGACATAATCAAATTTTTTGGCTAAGGCCATCACCAATTTACGCATCTGGGCGGGGGTGACGGCATCTTTCATGCGATTTTGGGCGGCGGGTAACAGGGCGAGGGTATTTTGGCGTTTATCCCGGACAATCGCTTGATCGAGGCGGCATTCACCGGCGATCGCTTCGACAGCGGTATAGACGACTCGATTTTCCAGCCCCAGCAGCAGATCCAGGTTCCGCAACCCAAAGTCAGCATCCACGAGGATCACTTTGCGATTGCGTTGTGCTAATGCCATACCGAGGTTGGCGGTGGTGGTGGTTTTGCCCACTCCTCCTTTACCCGAGGTGACAACAATAATGCGACTCATAATGAGAAACGGCTTGGGAACGATCCAAACAGGGCTACACGACAACGAAATGTACACTTGAGGCATGGCCCCAAGGGGTAGATCGCGTCTGTGGGCAGTTGTCCCAATGTATCATCTGGGGGGATAGGCGGCGGGAGATTTCCCGAAGAGATCGGCCATCTGGGATGGGGAGGGGTTGGCGACTGGGGCTAGGTTGAGTCAAGATTGCCCAAGTTAAGATGGAGAATGTCGATAATTCTTGATGTTTGTTTAGATTCGACCTCTCAGGGAGTTTGCCTCCAGACCTGTCCGACTTGCTTTACCATCATGGCTCGATTCGGTGTCGACTTCCCCTTACAGCCACAATCCCTTCCCATAATCTTAGTCTCTTTAGAGTAAGGAATCGTCAAGCCAATCCGATTGTTTCCAGGGTTGAAAATTAAGCCAAAGTGTGCTACCATTCCAGGACTGGAGTGATGATTTTAAATTTCCTTAACAAGATAAGTCTAGTGATACCCAGCTAGAGCTACAGACTTTTCATAGTTCACCTGTTTGGAAGTCTAAATAAAAGACATGGATATTGATATTTTAAAAGACGAGAGAGCGAATTGCTACTCAGTCATGGTTCACTCATCTATCGAGAACTACCTTGAGAAAGTTCGACAGATTTTTGAGAATAGAGGTGGTATTGAAGGTCAACGAGATACCCAGAAAACAATTACCGCAAAACGGATCAGAGAAAGGATGGTTTCCGACTTAAAGGAAGGAGCAGTTTTACCGCCAATTGTTTTGGGAGTCATCTTAAGTGAGAATGAATTCAACGAATTAGAACATCTGGAAGACGAGGCAAGCTTTAATAGAATATTAGTCTCTAAAGATAACGAAGATATTTTTATTATTGATGGGATGCAAAGAACTACTGCTCTCAAAGAAGCAGTCGAGCAAAGTCCAGGTATCAAAAAACAATCTATTAGAGTTGAGTATTGGCTTGCTGCTCAGTCTAATGCAATGACCTATCGAATGCTAGTTTTGAACACGGGTCAAGTTCCTTGGAGCTTGAGACGACAAATTGAGGTTGTGTTTCAACCTATCCTTAAAGAACTAGAACAACAAAATCCAGAGATTGAAGTCATAGCAATCGATGATTCGCGAAGAGCAACTAAGGCTGGACAATTCCAAAAGAATGCTGTAGTTGAGCTTTTTTTGGTTTTTGGTTCAAGGACAGAAAAAATAGATCTCAATGAAAAAGTTGCAGATGAATTCACGAAACAGGATTTTATCGAGTCAACATCTCGTCCAGAGTTTACCGAAGAGTTTTACAAAACGATTGACTATTTAATTCGTTTTGAAAAGGCTCTGGGTAAACAAAGCTTTTTCAAGAAGCAACCGGCCTCTTATACAGGGTTCGTGACGGCTATTGCTTTACATACGATGGGACGGCCAGGTGGTGACCATAGCCGAGAAGAGCGAGAGAAGAAATGGAAAACTCTCGAAGAACATATTGAGCCATTCATCCGTAAAATAGAAAGCTTTAGTGATGAAGAGCGAGAAGAATTTGTCTGTTTGGAGATTCTAAAAGAGCTAACTAGCAAAACTGGCAAGACTAAAGGGTATGAAAATCGGAAATTTTTTAAAGAAGCATTTAAGGTTTTAATTGACGATAAATTTGAGGTAAAAAGTATGGAAGTTTGCTGGAGAACCTATTGATTTTTGGTTATGGCTCGGAGTATTAAAAGATGCAACGAATACATTATTGAGCGCTTGAACGAGAGAATTAAGTTAGAAGATCGTCTGATAGAGCCTTTGGATATAAATAGGGCGATAAAATTGAATAAGTCTGATAGGGAACTAATTAGAAAAGCTAAATGTCTGAGTCCTCAAGGTTTATTCCTTCAAGAGAAAGCTGCTTGTTTTAGATACAAAAGTGAGTATTACTTCGTTTATGTTGGGACAGAGAAACCGGAAACACCTAATAAAAATCAAGATAGAAGTTATAATGACTTGATTCGGTTTTCTGAAGACAAAGGAATTGATGATGAAGAGCCTGAGAACAAAATTAAGTTTGGTTGGACTGTATTGGTCATTTCCGAGCTTAAAGTTGCAGTAAGAAGTTCTGTTACAGGTTCAGAAATTTATAATGCTTTAGGTGCGATTAATGATAACTACTATGATGCTGATGCTTCCCACAATATCCAAGGATTTTTTGAAGATTTTCATGTTTACAAAATAGATTCCGATTCTCTCCTATTAGAACAATCCGTGAAAAGTCAAAAAGATTCAATAAGATATCCAGACATTTCTAGGGTACTACTTCTTTATTTTCTTGATTATAATCCTGTCAATAATCTCAACTTTGAACAGAAAACAATTGAAATTTTTTATACTTTTGCATACGAGGGGGAAGCATCTATACCATTTGACAATATTTTGGATAGCTACCTATCATTTTCTTGGAAATATTCTTTTTTGGATATCTATAGATGTCTAGAAAGGTTGTTTGGGATTCCCCAAATTTTTAAACTGTATGAAACTATTTTGCCTAACATAATTTTTTTGAATTTCGTTAACAAGATTGAGCAATTCATTAGCTGGAAACCCAAAGAAGAAGATGCCCTTAAAGAGTTACTTAATGTTGTCAAGAAAAAATCAGAAGAGAATGTTGACATTTTCAATGGTTTTCAGTCAGTCAAACCTAAGATAAATTTAAACTTTTCAGAGAAAACACAAGATGCCGTTGTCATTTACTCATTACGGAATAAAATTGTTCATTTCAACCCTGAAAAAATCCAACTAGAAGAATCTGATTGGAATCAAGTAATCAGCTTTTGCCTGCTTTCTACCTACCTGCTTTACAAAAAGTATGGCGAATTTTTAAGGCTACCTGATTCTGATCAGGAAGAATTAACAGAAAACATAGAGTAGTGGCGATAAGCCTGATGTAAAAAATGCAGAACCGGCTGTTGCTCGTCAGTCAAGTCGGAGACAGCGATTCTATCCAGTCAAGCGACATGATACAAGCCATAGAATCGTGACAATCCCAAGCGTAGTGTGAGACGAGCTGTGGGTTTTAAGGATAGGCAAGTTTTGAACGATCTTCTCGCCATCAATATCTAAAATGAGAACGCCTAGCTTGGTTGTATTCATTAAGGTAACATCCTCGCTGTCATCGTTTCCCTAGGTCATAAGGGCTAAACTCGACTTGGTTAAAGCGGGAACAATGCGTTGACTCGCCAACTTCCCGCCATAGATATTTCGGGCCACCGGCCCCACTTGTAACGCCGTCCCTGGCCCCATCAGAAACAGTTGCGATTTTCCCCAACGTAAATGGTCATCGAGTTGGGGAAGTCCCGCCACCGTCTCCAAAGGATATCGCCGCTGCACTTGTTGCAATAACGGATGCTTGCTGACATCAAAGTCAGTCCCCGTAGCCAGCCAGAGACGGTCAACCCTCGGTAACGACCCTTGGGGTTGGTCGCAGTCAATGTCCCAAAGTCCTTGATTCCAAGTTGCTCTTGTGATTTGACAATTTTCTAAAAATCGAACCCGTCCTTCTCGTTCTAGCCGCCGCAATTTGAATAAAATTTTGGGGGTGAGGGAGCCGCCATTTCGTGCGTCTTGAATCATCTGCGATCGCCGCCCCCAATCTCGTTCAGCCTGAAACCCCTTGAGATATTTCGGCCCCAACCAACCCGGATCAGCGTCAAACAACTTCTCATAAAACTGTCGCCGAGCCATTAACGTCACCCTGGCCCCGCGACGAATCGCCCCCAAGGCTAAATGACCACTGGTTAAGCCACTCCCGACAATCAAAATCTCCTCTCCCGCCAAATACAACGATCGCAAATCAATCTGACTCGAATGCTGCAACCGTTCCGGGGGATAGGTGGGTGCAATTCCCGCCACCCAGTCGGGGAGTCGTGGGGTTCCGTCCCCCGTCGCTAGGATGACGCGACGAGCCAGACTGGGGGGATGATCTTGGAGATGTAGCCGAAAGCGATCGCGGCCCCCAACCTGAATCGGCTCAATATCAACAACACTGGCCCCAATCACCCCATTAGCCAATCCCCAACGTGCAATCACATCCTCACAAAAATCCTGGAATAGTTGACTTCCCGGTAAATCATAGGGGGGGAATAACTCCGAGGAACGCTGAGCGGCGAAGGCTCGTAAGGCATAGGGATTAGGATCAGGATGATGAACCGCCGGCGATCGCAGATGGGGAATTTCTAAGGCCCCAAACTGCTGCTTCCATTGAGCCATCCAGGTTCCGGTGCGATCGAACACCGCGAGGCGATCGCGCAACGCGGCTTTTTTCTGCAACAGATGGGTGACCAACGTCAACGCCTGCGGGCCAGCACCTATGATAGCAATATCAACGGTTTCGGGGATTTTCCCAACCAGAGGATCTAGAGATAACACAATGAGTACGGTCACAAAATTCAGTTCTTATGTATAATAAGAATCATTCTCGTTTTTGACGAGTCTAGGTCTCTAGCCGTACCTCTAGGGATCTCTGTGATACCCTCACCCAACGTTCGCTCCCCACACTTTCCTCGTTTCACTATGTCTAACCCGATCACGGCTTCTGACACCCCGATCAACCTCCCCAAACAGGGGATGCCAGTCACCATCATTACGGGATTTCTCGGCAGCGGTAAAACCACCCTGCTCAACCACATCCTCAGCAACCAACAGGATCTCAAAGTTGCCGTCTTAGTCAATGAATTTGGTGACATTAACATCGACAGCCAACTGCTCATGTCCATCGACGAGAACATGGTGGAACTCAGCAACGGCTGTATTTGTTGCACCATCAATGATGGCTTAGTCGATGCCGTCTATCGCGTTTTGGAACGAGGCGATCGCATCGACTACCTCGTGATTGAAACCACCGGAGTCGCCGATCCTCTACCGATTATGTTGACCTTTCTCGGCAGCGAATTACGAGACTTCACCCGGCTCGATTCTGTCCTCACCACCATCGACGCGGAAACCTTCACCCCAGACTGTTTTGACAGCGAAGCCGCCAGCAAACAAATTATTTACAGTGACATTATTCTGCTCAATAAAACCGATCTCGTTCCCGAAGCTAAACTCAACAACCTCGAACAACAACTTCGGCAAATCAAAGAGGGAGCGCGGATTATACGGTGTCAATTTGGCGAAGTTCCCCTACCCCTCATTTTAGATATCCACTCTAACCACCCCGAAAACTATCAACGAGAAATTGACGAAGAAAAGGCTCACGATGATGCTCATGATCATCATCACGACCATCCCCACGAACATCACCATCACCATTCCAGTCATCTCGACAACGATGGCTTTGTCTCCATTTCCTTCGAGAGCGATCGGCCTCTTTCCCTAACCAAATTCCAAAATTTCTTGGATAATCTCCCAGCCAACCTTTTTCGAGCCAAAGGGATTCTCTGGTTTCAAGAAAGCGAGAGAAAACATATTTTCCAACTCAGTGGAAAACGTTGTGTCCTCAACGTCGATGACTGGAAAAACACCTCACCCAAAAATCAAATGGTCTTCATTGGTCGCCACCTTGACGAAACTCAGCTCCGTAATAGCCTCAAAGACTGTCTAAACTCCGAAGTTCTCAGTGGAAAACCTTAGTCCCTTATTACCGAGAAAAAAATGAAATTAAAAACTAGCAAAAAACAAAATTTAGTGCTATTCTAATAATGGTTAACTTTTGTAAAGCCAATCAATTAGTTTCTAGGTTTTGAACGAAGATCTAGCCACCCCAAAAGGCGACAAACAACGGGTAATTGATGGTAGAGTCAATCATTTTGTTGACTAAAATTTGACATTCAATCATCAACCTTCAACTATTCCTTGTCCATTCACCATTAACCCTAAACCCTTGTTCTAATGACTTTAGACAGCTCCAATAATCTAGCCACCAACGGACAGTCCGTCCCTGCCAGCATCAGTTCTGTCAGTCGTTCCATTCCCCCAGCCACCCGCGCCCGCGTCTCACAAACCGAAATGGAGCAAGCCGTGCGAACGTTGCTCATCGGACTCGGAGAAGACCCCGATCGCGAAGGACTTAAAGACACCCCTAAACGGGTCGTGAAAGCCCTACAATTTCTCACCCAAGGTTACGAGCAATCCCTCGAAGAACTCATCAACGGAGCTGTCTTTCACGAAGACACGAATGAGATGGTCTTAATCCGAGACATCGATATTTTCAGCTCCTGTGAACATCATATTTTGCCCATCATCGGACGAGTTCACGTAGCCTACATTCCCAACGGACGGGTAATTGGACTATCTAAAATTGCCCGCATTTGTGAAATGCACGCCCGCCGCCTGCAAGTTCAAGAGCGACTCACCGCCAGCATTGCCGAAACCCTACAATCTGTGTTACAACCCCAAGGGGTCGCGGTCGTCGTCGAAGCCACTCATATGTGTATGGTGATGCGGGGGGTTCAAAAACCCGGTTCCTGGACAGTCAGTAGTGCTATGCGAGGCGTTTTTGCTGAAGACGCACGCACCCGCCAAGAGTTTATGAGTCTGATTCGCCACAGTCCCGCCTTCCACTAAACTGACCGATAGGGAATCGGGAATAGTAGAACAGAGAACGCCACTTGCGGATTGCCCGCACATTGTTTTTTCGCTCCTGGGAGGGGTTAGGGGTGCGTTCTCCTCGTTCCGGTTTTCCCGATTCCTTTCTCCCCCCTCTTGCCTCTTGCCATCCCCTCGGTGGGAGGGGTTAGGGGTGGGTTATGCCTCTTGCCTCTTGCCTCTTGCCTTTCCTCTATGTCTAATGTCTTCCTCGTTGCCGGCCCTTCTGGAGTTGGAAAAACGCACTGGATTGCCGAACAACTACAACAGCATCCCCCCAATCAACCAATCGCCTACCTGAATCTCGGTGGCGGTTCCTTTCCCCTCGATGGTAGATATTTGCAAACCTTGCACCCCAAACTCGACTGTCTGAGCGATGAGAACGCCTCTGTAAAGCTCGTGGAACATCAGGGGGCTGCCAATCCCATTTATATCGAAGTGGGCTTTCATATCGCCTTAGATTCCCTGGTTTTGCCCCTCGTCGATTGTCGTAACATCGTCCTAGTTCCTCCTAAAAGCCCGGAAACAGACTGGCATCATTGGACAGAATCCGACGAGGTGATCGTTGGCGTAGGAACGGCTCCTGAGTCCATCACCAACTTGCAAATGCAGCGGGCTTTGCTATCAGGAGAAGTTTTCGATCCGCCAAGTTTAGATATTTTCTGGCAAGAGTTAATACAAGGGGCTTATGGTTCCGTTCAACGGGCAAAAGCAATCTTGAATATTGCTGATGGACAGACCTTTTTATTTAACTTTATTTCCGGTTTAGAGGGCAGTGACTATCGCGCCCTAGAGGTTCCCCTATGCTTAGATGGTCGGCCCCAGGGATTTAGTGGACTGGAAGTTGTTGGCGAGGGACTAGATGGAGCCGGGATAACAGAAACCCTACAGGATTGTTTTGTTGCCGATGAGATGCTGGCTCAATATCAAGCGTATTTGAAAACAGCACAAGAGACGGTGGCTAACGCGAATCAAAACCCAAAATAATTCTTTAACGTTGTCCTTGATTCGGTTTTGATGAAACCTTAAAACTTGTCTCGAATTGACCTAGTCTTTAACCACAAATTTTATTCTATGAAAATTGCTGTTTTATCCTGTATTCACGGAAATTTAGAAGCCTTAGATACGGTCTTGATAGATATTGAAGCCCAGGGGTGCGATCGCATCATCTGCTTAGGCGACTTAGTCGGCTATGGCCCCTATCCCAACGAAGTCGTCGATCGCATTCGTAGCCTAGACATTCCCACTGTACAGGGATGTTGGGATGAAGATATCGTCGATGGCCTCAACGCCTGTGAATGTAGCTATCCCTCCCTGCTGGCGGAAAAACGGGGACTTCGAGCCCATGAATGGACGAATCAAGTGGTTCGGGATGATGTACGGGAGTATCTCGCCCAGCTTCCCCTAAGCTTACGAGAGGGAAACCTCTGTTTTGTTCATGGAAGTCCCAACAGCCAACATGAGTATTTAATGCCAGAACTCGATGGCTTTATCGCCCTAGAACGAGTATTATCCACAGAAGCCGATGTCTTGTTTTGTGGACATACTCATATCCCCTATGTGCGATCGCTCGACGAGGCAAAAATCTCAATTTCCGTCAAACAGATTCACCCCGGTAGCCCCCAAGCCGCTCCCGTGGAACAGAGCCTTTCAACTCCCATTAAACGGCTCGTGAACGCCGGTTCCGTCGGTGAACCCCGTCACGGTCGCCCCAATGCCACCTACGTGATTTATGATACCCAGAGCGAAGCCGTCGGCCTGCGAGAACTTCCCTATGACTACCAGAAAACCTGTGCGGCGATTCTTGAACACGGCCTGCCCAAAATCTTCGCCTGGCGACTCTCCCAGGGACTAGAATTTGCTGAACGAGCTGATGATCCTCAGCATTTATGTCAACGCTAGTTTCCCCCTTTCCCTCTTCTTGAACGTGACGCGACGAGAGCATTCAGACTTTGACTGACCTATTTTCAGAACAATCTCATTGGGCAATTTTAAGTGGTCTTGAAGGCAATTTAACCGCCTACAACGCCGTTTTAGACGATATCCGTCAACAGACCATTCCCGTTGACGCAATTTATATTCTCGGTGATGTCGTTGGCCTGCATCCCCAATGTTCACAACTCTTAAAACAGTTGCGATCGCCCCAAGCCGGAGAACCCACACCCCAAATTTGCACCGGCTGGTGGGAAGAACAATGCTTTAACCTTCACGGAGTCGGGCCAGATCCCCAGGGTTTAGCCTTAAAGGAACGATATGGAGATGAGGTATTCGAGGCCTTGTATAAGGCTGTTCCTCGGGAAGATGTCGAGTGGTTGCGATCGCTCGATTTTGGCTTTCTGGAATTAGACAATCTCCTCATTCATGGAAGTACCGTCAGTTGTGATGACGAACTCACCCCAGAAACCCCCGCCAGCATCTTGTTAGATCGTCTCATCCGGGCCGATGCGAAGCAGCTTTTTTGTGGTCGTTCAGGATTCGCCTTTGAGTATCGTTTTAAATCGGGACAAATCGCCTCCAAAATAACAACTTTAGAGGGTGAACAAGCCCCAATTTCGCAAATTCTAAAACCCCGTAAGGTCGTCGGAGTCGGCAGCGTTGGACGGGTTGCCAATCAAGTCAGTTATTGCTTATATTCCCCCAGTACCAACAACGTCGAATTCCGCCATCTCGCCTAACGTTTTCTCTATTGTCTAGGGTGTCCATGACGGCGCGACCCTACGTTTATTCGATTCCCGATTCCCTTCAATTGCGATGATTATTGTCATAATGAAGCCTGGCTCCAGCCCAAAGAAGTTTTTCCCGTAGCGTTTTGAAATAGGAATAATCCTCTCTTAAAATCAAAAAATTAGCCTGACAATCTGCCATCTTGACATCCACTCGTTGTCCCGGCCAAATTGCTGTAGCCAACGCACCATCCATCCAGAGTTTTGTATTTAAATCCCGATCTTCGAGGGGCCAAATACTCACCACGACCCCCGGCGGCAGAATCAGCGGGCGACTGGCTAGACTAAGGGGACAAATTGGCGTAACCGCGATCGCATTCATCCCAGGGTGCATAATCGGGCCATTCGCCGACACCGTATAACACGTCGAACCCGTGGGAGTCGCCACCAACAAACCGTCCCCCTGATATTGATCGACAATTTCCCCATCAACTTCCATCTCCAAAATCGACGTCAACATTCGATCCACCGCCGCCGGCTTAATGCACATCTCATTCAACGCCAGATAGCGATCGCTCACCGGTTCTCGATTCAGGCGATCGCCCTCAAACAACGTCGCCTCCAACATCATCCGCGACTGCACCGCAAAGCGATCCTCAAGCAAGCGATCCCAAACCGCTTCTGTCTCCTCGAAACTATCAAACGGTTCCGTCAAAAACCCCAAATGTCCGCCCACATTCACCGTCAACAGCGGAATCCCTTCCGGTGCTAAATGGCGGGCCGCCGTCAGGGCCGTTCCATCACCCCCTAACACGATTGCTAAATCAATCTTCTGAGTCGAGGAGGCTAGAAACACCGGATAAGGATTATCCTTAGGGCCACTCGGTCCTAACAACACATGACAGCCTCGGGCTTCGAGTTCCCTCGCACAGCGTTCAGCCCACTGTTTACTCGACGAATCTCCCGCTTTATGAGCAATAATGACCTGTTTAAGTTCCACAGTCTATCATCGTCCTATCGATTATCGATTAGCTTGAACCCTAGCCCCCAGGCTAGACCCCTCGCCCACCTCAGAACTCGGGCCAACTCTCCCAGGAACTCAGCTGCTGCTGTGACTCCACATAGCTAGAACGTGGTGGACTGAGGCGATCGCGTAACGTCGATCCCGTATAGCCCGTCGCCAACCAAACCAACGCCCGCACCCCATCGCGAATCGACTTATCAATGGGTTCAGGAGCCAATCCCGAGGGAATCGCAACCGGGCGAAAACTAATATCCCGGCTTCCGAGAACAATCTCACCAATGGCCGAAGCGCGACGCATATGATAATCCGACGTAATTAGATAAATACTGCGGATATCATGCGATCGCAACTCATCCACCAACGTCGTGAAATTCGTCACCGTATCCACCGCATCATAATTTAAATGGAAACGTTGACGAGGAATCCCCGCCTCCGCAAACACCCATTCAGCATATTCCGGGTTGCTTCCCCCCGACACCCAAACCGGTAAATTCGGATGAGCGCGGGCAAACTTCGCCGCAAAGACCTCTCGATCCGGCGAGCCTCCGAGGACTAACACCGCCTGGGGAACCCGACTCCAGCGCAAATAGAGCCGGAACCCTCCCCAACCTAACCCGACCATTGTAATCAGGGCTAAGAGCCTGACCCCGATTTTGACACGATTGAATGTCATCCGTTGTCGCCGTTGGAGACGACCACAATGTAACTGCATCAGCGATCGCCCTCTCCTAACGGTGTTCTCGGGGAACAAACGTGCGATCGCGTTCTCCCACGTAAATCTGAGTCGGGCGGAAAATGCGGTTTTCGTTTAACTGTTCCTTCCAGTGAGCCAACCAACCCGCCACACGAGCGATCGCAAACAACGGCGTAAACAGATCCGTGGGAATCCCCAACTTGCGATACACCAGACCCGAGTAGAAATCGACATTGGCATAAATCCCCTTATCACCGAGGCGATCTTCAACCAACCGTTCCAACTCCACCGCGATCTCATAATAGCGATCGCCCCCAAAGCGATCGAACAACCGCTCCGCCAAATCCTGCAAAATCCTCGCCCGAGGATCCTTCACCTTATAGACACGGTGACCAAAGCCCATAATCTTGCGTTTCTGGCGAATACAATCATCCAAATAGGGCGCCGCATTCTCCACCGCCCCAATCTCTTCGAGCATTTCAATCACTTCCTCATTCGCTCCACCATGCAGCGGTCCCCCGAGAGTTCCCACCGCCGACGCAATGACAGCATAGGGATCCGTCAGCGTCGAAGACGTCACCATCGCCGAGAACGTGGACGCGTTAATCGAATGTTCCGCGTGCAGCATCAAACAGATATCAAACACATGAGCCGCCAACGGATCCGGTTCCCGTTCCCGCAGCATATAGAGGAAATTCGCCGCATAACTGAGATCATCGCGAGGCTGAACCGGATCATTTCCCTTGCGGATTAACTGAAACGCCGCCACCATCGTCGGAATCTTCGCCAGCAGACGAATCACCGCATTGCGGATATAAATGGGATCATCGAGCGCCCGCCGAGAATAGAACAGCCCCAACGCTGCCGCCGACGCTTGCAGAGCATCCATCGGGTGACCACTTTCAGGAAAACATTTCATCATGTCCCGAATCCGATACTTAATCCGCCGATGGTAGCGAATATCATGTTCAAAGGCTTCGAGTTCCGTCTGACTGGGCAGATGTCCCCAAATCAAGAGGTATGCTGTCTCCAAAAAACTACTGTGACGGGCTAAATCCTCAATGCGGATACCGCGATACTCTAAGATGCCCTGCGTGCCGTCAATATAACTAATACTAGACTTAGCGGCTGGTACACCTTCTAAACCGGGTTTGTAGAGATCGACCGACATAGAACCCCTCGTTAACACAACGTGCGTAATACTTTAGGCTGCTATTCTCCCACGAATCCTCTCAAGAGGATGTCATGGAATGCTTTTAATTGCTCCATCTGTCTAAAAAACAGCTCTGAGACAACAGGCGAATCGAGCCAGTGACCGCGATCCTGCTAAGCGCCCCGTTCACCTTACCATACGCCAGATTTTCCTGATATCTCAGGTCTGTTCTTGCCCCTTGCCTCTTGCCTCTTGCCTCTTGCCTCTTGCCTCTTGCCCTCTTCCCCCCTATGTCCCTCCCCCCCTTCCTCGCCGCATGTCTCGTTCTCATCGCCAGTGTTCTCCTCGGGGGACTGCCCCTGCTGGCGGCGATCGTCCGTTGGGTGAGCGATGAAGACCTCTCCCATCAAGGAACCGGCAATCTGGGCGTGTCCGCCGCCTTCTACCACGGCGGAACCGTTGCCGGCATCCTGGCCGTTCTCTCAGAAGCCAGCAAAGGCATTCTGGTGGTCTTACTGGCTCGCTGGATGCTACCCCAACTGCCCAGTTTTGAACTAGTCGCCCTGATTGCATTAGTCCTCGGACGTTATAGCTTTAAACAAGGGGCCGGAACCACCAACACCGTTTGGGGAATCGTCACCCATGACTGGCGGATTGCCCTGTTTGTTGCCCTAATCAGTGGCGCCAGTTTTACCCTGATTCGCGAGCGTCAGGCGGGGCGTACCCTCTCCCTCGCCCTGCTTCCGGCCATCACCTGGATGCTCTATCCCCAGAGTCCGGGGCGATTACTCGCCGCTCTTGGACTCAGTTGTGCCTTGTACCTCATTTATCAAACCATGTCCGACGATCTTGATTTACCTGTTCGCGGGGGACAACCCGAAACCCGTAAACTCTTTCAGTTCTTCCGAGCCGATCGCGTGTTATTGAGTCTCGATCGCCCCCTCACCTCAGAACGAGTGGGTGGTAAAGCCGCCACCCTCTCCCGTTTACGACTCTGGGGGTATCCCGTCCCTCCCGGTTGGGTCTTTCTGCCAGGGGACGATTCTCAACTGTTTGCCGAAGCCCTCGATCCTCAGCCTAACCAGCCTCTCATTGCCCGTTCATCGGCTCTTGGAGAAGATAGCCAACAGGCCACCGCCGCCGGACAATATGACAGCGTCCCCAACCTCACCAGTCGTCCCGCCTTAGAAGAAGCCCTCGATCGCTGTCTGGCCTCCTATGACAACCCCGCCGCCTTGCAATATCGCCAGGAACGACAAGCGGATAACCAGGGCGAGGGAGAATCTTGGGGAGCGATGGCGGTTTTAGTCCAAGAACAGGTGGCGGGAGTCTTTTCCGGGGTAGCCTTTAGTCGCGATCCGGTCTCTCGGTGTGGCGATAGCGTCGCCATCGAATGTTTACCCGGAGAGGCCGCTCAGGTGGTATCGGGCCAAGTTACGCCCGAACGCTATCGGGTCGAGGTGTCCTCAGACTTCGGGGATCTCGATTGGCGATCGCCGGCCACCGGACAAGATGAACGTCTCGTGGTCAGCGGCGACGAGGGAGATGTTCCCACCACCCTACTGCGACGAGTGGCCGTCCTGGCCCGGGAATTAGAACAACGACTGCAAAACGTCCCCCAGGACATCGAATGGAGTTATGACGGAGACACCCTCTGGGTGCTGCAAGCTCGCCCCATCACCACCCTACTGCCCATCTGGACGCGACAAATTGCCGCCGAGGTGATTCCCGGCTTTATTCGTCCCCTCACCTGGTCCATCAACCGCCCCCTTACCTGTGGCGTTTGGGGGGAAATCTTCACCCTCGTCCTCGGCGATCGCGCCCAAGGCTTAGATTTCAGTCAAACCGCCACCCTGCACTATTCCAGCGCCTATTTCAACGCCTCGTTGCTTGGGGATATCTTCCTACGCATGGGACTTCCGCCCGAGAGTCTAGCCTTTTTAACCGAGGGGGCTTCGATGAGTCGTCCCTCCTGGCGAGCCACCCTCAGCAATATCCCCGGCTTGCTGCGACTGCTTCGTCGTCAATGGCGGTTAGAGTCTGACTTTCAAGCCGATTATCGTCACACCTTGCAGCCACTCCTAGAGGCCTTAGAGACTGATCCCGCCTGTCGCTTCAGTGGCGATCGCCGGCTCCCTCTCCAAACTCCCGAAGCCCTAATTGAGCGAATTCAAGGCATCTTAGAGGGCTTAGAACTCGTCACCTACTACAACATCCTCGCCCCCCTCGGCTTTGCGGCCAAGAAAGCCCTTTTCAACGTGGACGAGACGAGTTTAGACAATGGGGCCATGCCTGAAGTGGCTGCCCTAACAGCTCTCGAAAACATCGCCGAGTCAGCCCGTCATCTGCTCCCTCAGGGCCGTCTCGATGGAGCAGAGTTATTTACCCATCTAGCAGAACGTAACGATGGCCAGCAAATTCTCCAGCAGTTGGAGGAGTTTTTAGAGCAGTTTGGCTATCTCAGTGAAGTGGGAACCGATATTGCCGTGGACACCTGGCGCGAGGATCCACGCCCAGTCCGCGCCCTGTTTGCTCAATTGGTGCAAAATGACAATTTGGGGGGTTCACGGCGCTCTAAGCCACCAAAATCAGAGGCTGGAGTAGTACAACGGGCGCTCAACCTCAAGGGTCAGGTGGCTGAAGTCTACAGTCGTTTGCTGGCTCAGTTGCGTTGGAGTTTTCTGACCTTAGAACAGCTCTTGATCGAATCGGGCCAGTTGCACCATCAAGGGGAGATCTTCTTTTTAGTGGTTCATGAAGTGCGGGGATTGGTGGCTGGGGAGAATCCCAGTTTGGTAGAGTTGGTTCCTGAGTTGGTGGCTCAACGACAGGCCAAGTGGGAGCGCGATCGCCAACGACCCGAAATTCCCTATGTCAGCTATGGAACCCCTCCCATGACTCTCTTAACGCCCTCGAACCAACAGGCGCGATCGCAGCTGTCCGGGATTGGCGCTAGTGCCGGCCAAGCTGAGGGCCAGGTTAAGGTGGTGCGACAACTGGCCGATGCCTTGCAATTACAGCCCCAGACCATTTTAGTCGTCCCCTACACGGACTCGGGCTGGATGCCCCTGTTAGCTCGGGCCAGTGGCTTAATTTCTCAGGTTGGGGGACGCTTATCTCATGGGGCGATCGTCGCCCGCGAATATGGCATTCCGGCCGTCATGAATGTACCCAACGCCACGAACCTCCTCAAAGATGGCCAACGGGTTCGTCTTGATGGTGAAACCGGAACCATTGATATCCTCTCTTGAGTCTAGTTGTGAAACTGGCAGCAAGCCAAATCCCTTGTTACCCTAGGGATAGCAGTACCCCCATGAGATCACCCATCTCCGAATCCCTAACATCATTCAGGATGTATCGCTCCCCCATCGAGGCTTCAACATCGCCGACTGGATCTCTAGGGTTGAGTGGCTCGTTGCGCCTCGGTTCTATATCCCAAGGAGGCCCTTATGAAATCCAGCTTGTTTGCCATCACGGTGATAATCCTCGGAGTGATTGGCGTAAGTCCTCAGGCCAGTGCCGATGAAGCTGAATCCTTAGAGTTAGATGAAAATGTTAGTACTCGGGTTGAAGACTTACGACTCGACGAAATTCGCACCACTCCCGAGCCTCAAGAAGAACTACAACTTCCGGAACTGTTAGAAACGTTGAATTATCAGGGACTGATGTTTGATTCGGTGACGATTCAAATCAACGATCCTGATCGCCTTCCTCAAGAGCAAGCCAGTCAGTTTAACCTACGCATGGCCATCGAAGAACCTCAACGACAACAGTAGTGGTTATTACGGGTACATCTCTCGCCAGACTCGCGATCGCGCCTCCACGGACGACCAATTCTCACGGGCGATATCTGACGGCGCAAACAGTCCCGTTGACACCCCCACCGCCACGGCCCCGGCCTCAAAAAAGGCTGGGGCCGTTTCTTGGGTGACGCCTCCCGTGGGAATCAGGGGAATCCCTCCTAGGGGAACCTGTAGACTCCGTAAATACTGAACCCCCCCCACAGCGGAGATGGGAAACACTTTGACGGCCGTGGCTCCGGCCTGCCAGGCCTGGATAATCTCCGTCGGGGTTAAGGCTCCGGGGATCATAGGAACCCCAGCGGCGATCGCCATCTCCAACAGACTCACATCCAAATGAGGACTAAAAAGAAATTGCGCCCCAGCGGCGATCGCCTCAGCCACCGCCGCCCTCGTCATGACGGTTCCTGCCCCAATTTGAGCGTGAGGGAACGATCGCCGTAGTCGTTCAACCAAAACCCCGGGGCGATCGCTAGTCCACGTGACCTCCAAATAAGACAGGCCCCCGGCGATGGCCGCCGCCGCCATGCGTTCCCCCACCATCAGAGACGGCGCACGCATCACGGCGATCACCGGTTTTTGTTGTAAGCCCTCAAGCCATCGCCAATCCCTCACCGTTTAGATTTCTCCCTTATCTAGCTGATGGCGAGGTCTACACACCCGGACACATGGAGCGATCGCTCTCCTCAATGGTAGGATTCGTCGTCAAGTAATCATCGAGCCAATCGCAGCCGAGGCTCATCAACGCCCCCACCTCCACTTCTTCAATGGACTCGCGCATCTCCTCTAGGGGATCGATGTCCCAGAGAATCAAGGTGCGATCGGCACTCGCTGAGATTAACTTCTCACCATCCGTACTGAAATCCAAGGCCCGAACCCAATTTTGGTGTCCAGACAAGGTTTTCAGCAACGTTCCCTCAAGATCCCAAAGACGCACCGTATTGTCCTTACCGGCCGAGGCCAACACCTGACCATCTGGACTAAACGCTGCATCCCAAACCCAGTCCGTATGACCCTCCAAGATCGCCACCGGGGTCGTCTCAAACTGGCCATCCTGCCATTTCCAAACGCGAATCGTTTTATCACCACTAGCCGTCGCCAGATATTGACCATCTGAACTCAGACTCAAAGCATTAATCCAGCCATTATGAGCCTGAAACTCTTGCAGCAACTCACCCTCGAATGACCAAACCTTTACCCGTCCGCCACCACCGACGGAGACTAAGCCTTGATCCTCAGGCAAAAATCCCACATCCGTCGCTTCCGACTCATGCACCTCATCAAACTGTTGTAGAATCTCCCCGTCACTCAAACGCCAGAGAATCAAACGCCGTTCAGCCCCCGCTGAAGCCATCAATTCACCATTATCAGACACCGCAAAATTTTTCACCGTGGCCTCATGGCCTTCAAATAACCGCACTGGCTCGCGTCCCTCACCATTGAGCAACGCCGGTAAATCCCACAATTGCAGAGCACCATCATAGCTGGCCGTAATGATAAAGCGGCCATCCGTTGTGAAGTGAGACGATCGCATTCCCGAGGAATACTCCACGGTTTGCAGTAACTGCGCCCCATCTCCCTGCCAGATATTCAGGGTGGTATCCGCGACCGAACCAATCAGATCATTCGGGCTAAAGCGGACACCCTTGACCCCCGCGCGATGGCCTTGGAGAATTTCCACCACCGCCCCCTCAATACTCCGCAAACGCACGGTCGCATCATCACTACCCGAGGCGATCGTGTTGCCGTCGGGAGAGAATTGCACAGTACGAACACTGGCATCATGACCACTAAAGGTTTTCAAGAGAATCCCCTGAAGATTCCACAGTCGCACCGTATCATCATCACTCCCGGTCACCAGGGTTTTACCATCCGGGGCAAAGCTGACACTACGAACCCAGTTACTATGGGCGCCCAAAGTTTGGTAAGGCTCGCCATCTAGCTGCCAAATAATGACCGTGTTGTCAGAACTGGCACTGGCGATATAGTTCTCATCGAGGGAAATATCAATATCCCAGACCTTATCACTATGGCCCGAAAACACCTGAATCGGGGCCATAGGCTGATCTTGAGCCAGAGGATTTTGCCGCACATTGACAATCCCTTGAATCTCAACCTCCTCAGCCATCCCGGCCTCCTCCTGACCCTCATCCTCCGCTATGGCCTCTGTTTCACCGGCGGCGGCCAGTAACTCAGCGAACGACCATTGTTTGACAAAGGTATCATGACCGGACGTAAACATCGTGCTGCCATCAGCACTAAAGATAATGTCATTGACATCTCCCTGATGCGCGATAAACGAGGCGTGCAGGGTCCCATCGCTATCCCATAACCAGACGCGTCCATCGATATCCCCGGTGAGGAGATAGTCTTGGTTCGGGTGAACCCGTGCCGATCGCACACTGGCATCATGGACTAAGCTGTGCAGCAGTTCACCGTCCTCAACCTCCCAAATTTTGGCCGTTCCATCTTGGGACGCAGAAATAATGCGATCGCTCTCCGGAAACACCTCCMCCCGCCGTACATTATCATCATGCTCTAAAACATGTTTGACACTCCCATCAATGTTCCAAATCCGCACCGTACTGTCATCACTCGCTGAAACAATAAACTCTCCATTGGGTGCATAACGAATGCGATTGATTTGGTCTTGATGACCATTAAAGCGGTTTTTCTCTTGGACGTTATAGACCGCATCCCGCAGGGTTTCAAAAGTTTGCTCCTCAAGATTGCTCGGGAAGTTTTGAGCGCTCTCCAAATTCGAGGCCGCTTGTACAGCAAATTGTAGGGCCTCCAAATCATCATCGGTAAACCGACGGGCTTGAGACAGAGCCACTAACGCCCGTACATTTTGCTCGCGGGCTAGGTTGCGTTGCTGCACCGCTTCCGCCCGTTCTTTCACCGCCACCACCGCCAGAATCAAGGTGACCACTAAACCCGCTGCAACCCCAGTTAGGGTCGCCTTCTGCCGTTTGGATTGTTCCTGGCCACTAGCCAGCACATATTGAGTTTGCAAAGGCGTGGGTTTGGGATCTTTGCCTTCGGCAATTCCCAGCCATTGTTCAGCTTGTTTGAGGTCATCTCCCCGTAACGCATAACTGGGATTGCGGTTTTTGCTGTCCCATTCTAACGCCCGTTTTTGGAGCCGGGTATGAGCTTTAACATGGTCTAAATCCGTATCTAATGTCGATAGAAGTTTGGGGAACGCCGCGTCGAAGGTTTCTGGATCATCATAAAAGAAAATCCAGTTTAGTTTGGCAAGTTCTGGGTGAACATCATCATAGGACACTTCTTTGTGAACAATGGGAACCAATCGTTTATTATTCGCTACGGCATGATCGACTTCTTCACGGCATACCTGAGATTTCACGGAATCGGGACTAAGGACAAACACAAAGTTGTCCCCCGCTTCAATCCCTCGATAGATTTCGTCACGCCAATCTGAGTTAAGAGGGATATTTTCCCAATCAACCCACACCTCTCGCTTGGCATCACAAAAGGCTTGATAGAGTTTTTGCACAAACTCTTTGTCGCGGCGGCAGTAGGAAATAAAAGCGTCTGTCATGGTTGATACACCTGATATTAGTCAACAAATAGTAGCCAACAACAAAACTGAGTTATGTTGTGGTTTTTAGTGTGCTGTTTGCAGCTTAGCAAAAGATTGAAACTCTAGGGTTTCTGATCTCAAAAACATACCATGAACTGTACTCACCTTTTTTGATAACAGGTGAAACCAGTTTTTTATGAAATCTTTGACGTGGAAAATGACAAGCCCAATTGATTTTAGATAAAAACCCTTGTCGTAGCAGTGGATTTTTTACCCGTACAATTTGCTTGTCCAATACACTGTTGATTGTTTCAGAGATTAGCTCAGAGATTAGCTCAGAGATTGGCTCAAAAACAACAACTTAACAACATCACTTAGAAACATAATGAATCCATAAATCTCCATCCGTCCCACAAACACGACTCATCATGCCGTACGAATACGTCAACCCTTCCCCAGTCCGTTGGCTGTCATAGCCCCATTCATACCATTCCCCATAGGGATCATTGACAATCCAACCGCGATCGTTATAACCACGAATCACAATAATATGTCCTGATTTCGTGAACCAACCATGAACAATCACTGGGTTTCCGGCGGCCAACCAATCTTTGACTTGTCCCCATTTTGCATCGGGTTGAAAGTCATCCTGATACCCGTAGGCGCGAATCACTTTTGCTAAATCCACGGGAGAGTGACGAGACAAGCCATTATCAAGACAGTATTGATAGAGTTCATCTTCGAGTTGATCGCCCCATTGATTGACCGGAGGATGTCCCAAATAAGCCAAACACATCGCCGCACAAGTCACATTGCAAGACCCATGAGGATTATTGACGTTATCGAGTTGCGATAAATAGGGAACCGCTAAATTCGTCTGTTGAGGGATTCCGGGACTTAGGGTTTGTGTTTCTGGAGGTTGAGGAGGATTGCGCCAAAGGTTAACGAAATCGGAAGTTGCTTCGAGCAGTTCAGGATGAGTTTGGCGAAGTTCTTGTTCAAGATAAGCTAACGCCGCATCTTGATGAGAATTGCCTTGATAGTATTTAGCAACCTTGACTAAAGAAATGGTCATGATTCATTTAGCAAACGATTGGGACATCAAACAATTGACAAGATCAATTGACAAGATTGGGGGCTTAGCCTGGGTTCACCGCCGGTAACAGTTTTTGAACGACCGGCCAGAAGTGATCCCAGCCATTCAAGCCACCATTGACAGCGCGACGAACCCCCTGCCAATCTTGAGCTAAGGCTCGTTGGTCGACCGAACGTTCCCAGAAGTATTCCACCAAAATCCCCGCCGCCACATCCGGATCGAGGGCGAGTTCTGGGTTATCGACTAAGGGAACTCCGAGTTTGTCGCCGTAATGTTGATAGTTGGCCCGGCCGGTAATTTGGACAAAGCCGCGTCCGTGGAAGCGAACCCCATCTCCAGGTTGGGTGTTCCCAAGATCCGATCGCCCCTCATACATCTCATGGAAATAACTATTCCCCCCCCATTCATTGATAGGTTGGAAACCAGCCGTTTCAACGGAGATCGTCGCTAAGGCCGCCACCAGGGTGGGTTGATTGAGGATACCTCGGGCTTCAAGTTTCTCAATCAGGGGCGGCAGATAGGTTTCAACATCGGAGAGTTTAGCCCCCATCAACTCAGCCGCCGTTTGCACGTCAATCCAACGACTGGTGTCGTTCATTAACGGGACTTCTTGGACTTCAATGAGTTTTTTAGCAAAGGTTGGACTAATTTGATCCAAGGGCAGTTCAAAGGCGCGGGCAAAGCGTTCGATCGCGTTTTTGGTATTGGGACCATAAAGACCATCAGCTTTGTCATGGAGGACTTTTAACGCCCGTAACCGCACTTGAATTTGTTTAATGAGAGCGCGGTTTTTGGCCGCTTGGGTGACCGTGAGAGTTTGATTATTGGTGAGTAGATCTTGGAGTTTTAACTCAGCGGGGCGGCTGGGGCTGCTTGGGGTACTGGCAGTGGCGGCCAGGGTTGTACCGTCGGGGAGGGGTGGTGATTGTCCGGGTTTACCATCAACGTAGTGAATCCACAAATCGCCATCGGTCCCGCAGATATCTTTCATATCTTGGTAACCATAAACAATCCCGGCCCCGCTGGTGTTGGTGTCGTAGCCGTTGGGGGTCCATTTACCGTAGGGATCGTTGATAATCCAGCCGCGATCGCAGTAACCCAGAATCGTCACAATATGGCCCGAAGCAGTAAACCAACCATGAACAATACAGGGTTTCCCCTGTTGCAACCAATCTTTGACCTCTTGCCATTTCGCATCGGGCTGGAAGTCATCCTGGTAGCCGTAGAGTTGGAGCAGTTGGGCTAAATCCGTGGGAGAGTGACGAGATAGCCCGCGATCGAGCATGTACTGATACAGTTCATCTTCGAGTTGAACGCCATTGCCGTTAATCGAGGGATGCCCAAAGTAGGCCATGCACATAGCCACTGAGGTCACATTACAGGAGCCATGAGGATTGTTGGTGTTATCGAGTTGTGTGAAAAAGGGAACCTTCAAACGAACCGAGCCATCGGGGCGCACATAGCCGACTGGAGCAGGGGGGGCAGCAGCGGGCTGAACGGCGGGTTTCGGGGGGGGAGGGGGGACGGTCGGTTTTGTGGCGACTCCGGCGTAGGCCACCTGGCTGGCAAAGCTCTGTCCAAGGTTGGACATTTGCTGCTTCAGTTGTCCTGGGGCGGCTGCGGGGGTGGCTTGGGCTTGGTTACGCCAAATGCGGATAAACTCCGAGCTATCAGCCAGTAAGTCGGGGCGGACGGCTTCGATTTGGGCTTGTAATCGTTTTAGGGCTTTAACCTGGTGCGGCTCGTCTTTGTAGTATTTGACAACGTTAACAAGGGAGATGCTCATGGGGATCCCTGATGCGTAGAGGGTGATGCCCCTAGTTTATCCGATGGATTTACGTGATGTCACATAGACTTAAGATGTTGTCAATTCCCCTTAAGGTAGAAGTCAGCAATTCTCATTTTGACCCGCATCCTGTCCAAGATACCCAATCTTGAACGAAAGAATGCAGCTTTCGAGAATCCTTATTGAGAATAATCTCAATAGGCTGGGGCGAAATTTCCATAATGAGAATTGCTGAAGGTAGAAGTGAGATAGCAGCCCGATGGGGAGGTGATGGTTTCCCATCACCTCTAATCACCTGCAATCGTGGGCTGGCCTGTCTAGATCTGTTGCACTTGGGTTCCAGGATTGGCTTCGAGGCTGTCGCCATGGCGATCGCCGTCGGTATAGGCCGCCAGGACTACATCACTGGTTTTCCCCCAGGCGATATTCCCCTGGGCATCGAGGGCGATCGCCCCTAAGTCTCGTTGATGTTCCGTCGCTTCGGCAAAGGATTTCTCCATCGCCGCCTGCAAGGACATCCCATCGCTGACCCGAATCACAATCTTGGCCGCCAGACATTCATCGATAATATCTTCCCCAATCCCCGTACAACTCACCGCCGCCAGGCGAGTCGCATAGTTCCCCGCTGGCATGGCGGAGTCACTGACGCGGCCAATTCGTTCAAACCCCTTCCCGCCGGTTGACGTTCCTGCCGCCAACTGGCCCTGGGCATCGAGGGCCACCACGCCAATGGTTCCCCGGCCGGCGTTATCATCCTTACCCTCATCCTCAACGGGTTCAGCAATGACGTTGGCCATGCTACGACGGAAATTATCCTGACGATCCTGGAGCCACTCCTGAAGTCGATTATCGGTGATGGGGTCATAGATGGGGATTTGCAGTTCTCGGGCTAACTCAGCGGCCCCATAATCCGAGAGGACGCGATCGCGTTCCTGTTGTAAATACTCCACTAACTCAATGGGATTTTTCAGTCGAGATACATTAATCACCCCACTAAATTGTTGCCGGGTTCCATCCATCAGCGACGCACTCATGCGAACCTGGCCATCGGATTGTAAGACAGACCCCGTTCCGGCGTTGAAGCGGGGTTCATTTTCGAGTAACTGACAGCCGCGTACCACAGCAGCTTTAGCACTGTCTCCCGCCCGCAGCAAGCTATAGGTTTCATCTAAAATGCCATATAACATCTCCCGCAAGGCCGCGATGCCTCCTTTGCCTTTTAAGGAACTGCCTGCACCACCATGAATAATTAGTTTCGGTTGCACCATGGAACGGTCTCTCATCCTGGGTAAATCTCCAACGCTGATTTTAAAGCCTTTTGAGGTCTTTCCTGGAGGAATCAGCAACAAGAGGGTTAATTCTTAACGAGGCCGGTTTTTCCGGTTACGTTGTCGTCAAGGGTTGTATTGGTCTAATATCCGGAGACATCCCACCGCAATTTTCGGGACTTGTAATGGAATTATTCGCCTCATGATGACTTTAAAAACCTCAATTCACGCCGGGTTAATGGCTTTAGTTCTGGTGGTTGGCCTGATCGCTTTGCCCAGTCCAGCGTCGGCCCATATGCTCGCGGCCCATTTTCAGCCCCAAGCTGAGAGTTTAGAAATTCAAGCCATTTTTAGCACTGGTGAATTTTACGAGGCCGCTGATGTGGTGGTTCACCCTCCCTCTGACTCGGAGGTTGAGGACATTCAAGGCCTCACAGATGAAGATGGACGCTTTGTCTTTGAACCGGACTACAGCCTCGTGGGAGATTGGATGATAGAAGTCGGGGAAGGGAGTCATTGGGATCTGTTGATTGTTCCCGTGGCCGATGGAGCGATCGCCTTTGATGAGATTACCCAGCTTCACCCGGATATCCCCCATCATCACCATCACTATGCCTCGAATCAGTTGCAGGTGGCGGCGATCGCCCTGGCGTCACTGCTCATCAGTCAAGGGTGGCGAGGCAAGTTTAAGGTTTAGGGTAATGCTGCCGCACCCAGGCGATCGCCTCAGCAGGAGTCTGGATCTGTCCCTCCGCATGGGCGATGGCAATTTCCGTCAGCCAATGGCCAATCTCGGGGCCTCGGGGGAGGCCCAAAGTTTCAATTAAATCCTGCCCACTCAGTAGCGGTTGAGGATGGGCGATCGCATCCTCGGCAGTCAGATAGCGGTGTAGATAGGGGGTCAGCGTCTCTCGGTCAACCCCAGCCGCCATCGCATAGACGATATAAGCCGGGAAATTGCGATCGAGACGTTTGAACCAAAAATACTGCGATCGCACCGACAGACCCCGTAATTCCGCCGCTCCGGTAGCGGTTTGCCAAGCCTCTAGGACAGCTAACACAGCCCGAACCTCAGCGCGGGCATACTTTAACCGAGCTAAGGTGGTTTCAGCCTCAGCTAGATCCGGTTTTGCCAAATTCCCAGACATCAAACGGGTTAACTTGGCCACCATCACCGGCGTGGTTTTCAGAGTCGGTCGCAAGGACTGACGCAAGCCAGGAGCCAGGTCTGGCCAATCAGCCATGAGTTGTTCGGCCGCCGCATCAATCGACGACAACTGGTCGAGGGAACCCGCCTGAGCCTGGGGAAACCAACCCGATAACACGCCATCGCGCCAGGCTTCTTGTAACCAGGGAGTTCCAGCGGCACTGCCGAGGAGATAGCTTAACTCAGAATTAACCCGTTCGGCGGCCACGTGATTTAACTGGTTTGCCAGTTGGCGAATCCCCTGGCGCGTCTCAGCCTGGAGATGAAACCCCAACTGTGCCGCCTGTCGGTAGCCCCGTAGCAGTCGCAACGGGTCATCTTTGAGGTTTTGCAAGGCGATCGTCCGTAACTGCCGTTGCTGTAGATCCTCGTAGCCGTGCAGTGGATCAATTAAGGTCTGGCTGCGGGGGTTGTAGGCGATCGCATTCACGGTAAAATCCCGTCGTCGTAAATCGGCTTCGAGGGAGTCTCCCTCCTGAACCGCAAAATCCACCGTCATCTCAGGAAACACCACCCGAGCAATTTGACGGGTTGCATCGAGAATGACAAATCCCGCCTCATATTTCTGAGATAGACGGCGGGCCGCTTCAATCGCTCCCTCGGGAACCACAAAATCTAAATCCAGATAGTCCGACTGTCGCCCCAGTAAGCCATCTCGAACCGCCCCACCGACTAAACAGGCATCCGGGGGAAGATCCGCCAGGGAAAAGCCCCAAGTCTGGGGGGAAAACACGGTCGGTTTCTTCTCACCCATGAGGAGATCACTCATCATTAGATTTTCAACTCCCCAATCGCCCATGACGTTCTCGCCCATTACCAAAATCATTCACTCCCTTAAACGGGGCCTTGCAAAATCCCTACGTTAAACTAACAGAAACTGCAAACCTTCGCGCAAAGACGTTTATACCATGTGTATCTGTGTCAACTGCCATTACGTCGATCGCTGTGCCACCTATCATGAGGTGGAACACCAGCACCAACAGTCTCATCTAACGGAAAATCCAAACTTTCAGCCCGTTGAACCAACCATTAACGTGAACATCCGCACCCCCGAAGGCGGTGACATTGAAATGGAATGGGATGTCGTCGGCTGTCAAAGTTTTAAAGCGGAAATGGGGAAATGGGCAAAATTGCGTCCGGGCGAGTTGATTCCAACCTAAGCCAACTTAAGCCAAGCTCAGATATTTTGGGGGGTTCCCGTCGAGGCGATCGCTCCCCCTAGCTTGATTCACGGTCAAAGCAGAGTAAAATCGTGAGGATTCTGTCTCATTGAGCTTGATGATGAACTTAAACCAACGCTCTTTTCCCCTTGCAGGAGTGTTTGCTCTGTTACTGATGCTTTCAGCCTGTGGTGACGCTCCTGGGGAGATCACGACGGAGACGTCCCCTGACGCACCAACTGGTGACACGACGACTGGCGAGTCGTCCTCCAATGATGTGACGGAGTCGGGGTATCCGCCGGAGGTCATTACTGAGTTTCTGGACAGTTGCACTGGAGGCGATGCGGGTATGCAGTCGTTCTGTGAATGTTCGATTGAGGAGATTCAACAGCAATATTCCTTTGAGGAATTTGTTGAAATCGACGCGAGCATCACGGCGAACCAAGACCCCCCTGAAGCTCTTATGGCGATTTTTGAAGCCTGTCAATCTTAAGCGGTTACCAGTTCGCTCTCACCAGTTCGCCGTCAATGACTCGTACCAGGTTTGGGCGATTTTACGGTGGCCTTGGCGGTTGGGATGGATACCATCGGCGAGATCCTCGGATGTTAAGCCAGCATAGAGATCGACAAAGATAAGGCGATCGCCCTGAACTTGACGGGCCTGAATCCGCTGGGCGATCGCCTGGTTGTAGGCCTGAACTCGTGCATTCAAGTGTGGCTCATCGATGGGCGGAATCGAGCCGACAAACACTTGAACCTCGGGACAATGGCGAAATAGGTCATCAATCAGGGCATCAAGACGGGCTGGGGCGCGTTCAAGGTCATAGCCTTGTACGATATCGTTGGTTCCAATCAGCAACAGGATAATATCCGGTTGCGCGGCCTGCAACCAATCCCCTACATGACGGTGCAGTTCGTCAATCCGCCAGCCGGGATAGCCTTCATGACGGCGATGGGGAAGTTCTGGAGGGCCGTTTTCTTGGCTGCCGACAAATTTAATGCGATCGCCTCGTTCATGTAAGGCTTGCCAAAGGTCCATTCGATAGCCGCCGGGGACGTTATAGCCGTCGGTAATGGAATCCCCGAGGGGCATAATTTTAATCGCCTGCTGTTGCTTCACGGTTCAGGACTCTTGACGAGTAAAGGGGAGATCCTCGTTAATGGCGGCCACCTCTTTTTCTTCCATCTCGTTGACTTGTTGCAGATAGGGCAAAATGATTTTGCTCAATCGGGAGGAATAAAAACGATGGAGGCTCACATTCGGCGTCGCGGGGAAGCCTCGGCGTTTTTTATGACGGCCCCCGGCACCGGGATCGAAGACCTTGATGTTATGGTCGATGGCCCATTCAATGGGCTGGTAATAGCAAACATTGAAATGCAGACAGTCAATGTCATGATGACTGCCCCAATAGCGTCCATAGAGGCGATCGCCTTTGGTTAGACAAAACGACATTCCCACGGGGTGGCGATCGTCCTGCGACGATTCTGGGTAGGCGGCGACAAAAAGGACACGATGACGATAGGTTGAATAGAGTTGTTCAAAAAAGCGTTTGGTTAGGTATTTACTGCCCCACCAGCCAAATTTGTCGCAGGTATTCTCATAAAAACGGTACATGAGCGGGAACAGAGCGCGGGGTATGTCATCGCCGCTGAGGGTTTTTAAGGTTAAACCCGATTTTGCCATCGCCTTGCGTTCTCGCTTGATATTGCGCCGCTGATTGGCGTTGAAGGCTTTGAGATAGTCATCAAAACTGCCATAGGCCTCGTTTTGCCAGATGTAGTTATGATGCCGCCAGGGGGAGAAGCCGCACTGTTGTAGACGAGCTTGCCATTCCGGCTCCACATAGAGAAAATGACAGCTACTAATTTGGTTGCGATCGCAGAAATGGTCAATTTCAGCCACCATCACTCTGAGCAGTTGTTCTTCATCTTCATCCGGAGCGATCAAAAAACGATAGCCCTCAGCGGGAGTAAAGGGACTCATCCCCAGGAGTTTGGGATAGTAGGAGACTCCCAGACGCTCGGAGAGATCGGCAAATTGATGATCGAAGACAAATTCGCCGTAACTATGGCCTTTCAGGTATAACGGGGCCGCCGCGACCAGGGTGCGATCGCGCCAAACGGTCAAATGACAAGGCATCCAGCCGGCTTTTCCTGTGGCACTTCCAGAAGATTCTAGGTTATGCAGCCAATCCCATTCAAAAAAGGGCGTTGTCAGGGGTTGAGCGAGGGGATCCCAGGCCTCTTTCGGAATTTCGGCGATCTGATGAATCCAGGAAACTGTGTAGTTCGAGGCAGTTTTATCCATGGGGTCAGGGTGGTATAGGAGTGCATCCCAAGTGTTAATACAGTCAATTTAAGCCAATTTAGTCGAGTCAATCATCAATCATGAATCGTTGACAGTTAACCGTAAGGAGGCCTCCGAATCGTCTTGGTTTGACTTATTTTTGAGGGAGGTTGGGGCTAAAATACGTTTTCCCAATCGGGACAGTCTTCCCCATCCCAGCCATAGGGGTGCATCCCACAGACGAGCAGGGTGTCCCCATACTGATGACCGTGATAATGTAGGCAGTTGATACAGGCCGGGTGGGTAGTTTTGCTCGGTGTAACATAGGTCATCTGAACAAAGGGATCTGAGTCTTGTGCAACATCGTCTCGGTCCCCATCCCAATTGTGATCCTCAATAAAGAGAGCCTCTAAGCCTTCTAACCAATCATCGAGGGTGCGATCGAGTTCTTCAGAGACCTCATCCAAGGGCAACAGTTGCTGTAACTGCTGATACATGTCATCGGAACAGTCTTGAGACCAAACAAACAACTCCTGAAGCTGTTTGTCGAGGTGATCCACCATCTCGTCCGTCCAAGTCTCCAACGACTCAGCCGTTTGGTTCAGGGCCGCTTCAACGGTTTTTTCGACGTTATTGACCCATTCTGTGATCCAATCTTCCATGATTTACTGGTCTTGCTGCAAACGGCGCAATTCCTCTTGAAGCGATCGCACTTCTTGGTGCAGATTCTCCACTCCCGAGTCCGGTTGACGAGCCTCCCCTGAGGTTGACGAGGACGAGGGAGGGTCATTCCCCTCGTCATCATCGTCGAGGATTTCGATGCGGCGAGGTTCTTTGGGACTGGTGTCCTCTTGAACTTGGCTTGGGGAACCGGCCTGTCGTTGGCCTTGGTTAACCATATCTTCAACAAAACGACGGGCCTCGTCGGCGTTCATTTCTCCCCGTTCCACTAGCTCATCGGCGAGTTTTTGGGCGGTTTCGCGTAACTCAATCAGTTTCTCACTGGCTTGTTCTCCAGCATAGGAGGCTAAGCCAACCCCAAGGTAAAATGCCTTCTGAAACAAATTGCCAAATCCAGCCATAGTCGTGATGGTCCTTGTTCCACGGTGTCATGGTTCCAGCTTATCGCATCCCTTGGGGGTTGTGGGGCGGGATGGAGCGGACGGCTTAATCGGGTAGGGGTAAGTCGGTGGGAATCCAAATCGAGAAACAACTCCCCTGGCCCGGTGTCGAGTCCAGTTTGAGTTTTCCGCGATGTTGCTCGACGACGATGTCGTAACTACTGGTTAACCCCAGTCCGGTTCCTTGGCCGACGGGTTTACTGGTATAGAAGGGATCAAAAATTTTGTCTTGCATTTGACTCTCAATGCCAATCCCATTATCTTGAATTTCAATGGTGACAAAGCCTCGCTCCTCTGCATCCTGAGTCGTATTGAGGCGAATCTGAATTTCTGGGCTATAGTCACTCATGTCCTCACTCATGTCCTCAGTCATGTCCTCACTCATGTCTAGGGAGCGATCGCGCCGTCGAGTTTGGCCAATACGCTCGTCAATGGCATCAATGGCATTGCCGATAATGTTAATAAAAACTTGGTTGAGCTGACTAATGTTACAGACAATCGGCGGCAGATCGGCATAGGTTTTGCTGATCTTGATCTCACAGCCGGTACGGGTTTGTTGCAGTTTGGCGTGACTTAAGGCGATCGCATTATCGAGATGCTCCCGTAGCTGAACCGGCTTAATTTCGGCTTCGTCGAGATGACTAAAGGTTCGCAGCGATGTGACAATTTTTTCAATTCGGCTGGCCCCAGATTTCATGGATTTTAAAAGGTTAATAAAATCTTTTGCAATATAGTCAATATCAACCTGCTCTAAAACCTCAGCCAGTTCAGGTTCTGGGTTGGGGTAGATTTTTTGATAATGGGCCAGCAGTTCGAGTAATTCCTCGGTATAGGTTTGAGCGTGGGGAAGATTGCCTAAAATAAAACTGACGGGATTATTAATTTCATGGGCAATTCCGGCGACAAATTGTCCCAAAGCTGACATTTTTTCCGCTTGAATCAAGCTGGCTTGGGTTCGCTGGAGCCGGTTCAAGGTTTGGCTAAGTTGCGCAACGTTGCGGCGTAACTCCATCTGGGCCACAACTTGACGGCTGAGAGCCTGCAATCCCTGAACTTGTTCGTCTGTTAACTCTCGCGGCTGGTTATCGATCGCACAGAGGGTTCCAATCGCCTGGCCATCGGGAGTTTGCAACGGCGCACCGGCATAGAAGCGAATTTGCGGACCACCGGTGACGAGGGGATTGTCGGCAAAGCGCGGATCAACTTCAGCATTAGGAACGACTAAAACTTGGCTCGGATCGAGGATGGCGTGAGCGCAAAAGGCTTGATCGCGCGGCGTTTCCTCAGCGTCAATGCCAACTTTGGATTTAAACCATTGCCGATGGCGATCGACTAAACTGACGAGGGCAATGGGGGTATTACAAACATGAGCGGCCAACGTGGTGATGTCGTCGAAGGCTTGTTCGGGCAAGGTATCGAGCAGGTTATACTGCTCAAGAGCCTGTTGGCGTTCGACTTCGTTTTCAGGATAGGGTGCGGCGGGCATATCGAACGATAAAGAATCGATAAAATGAATAAGGGAAAAATCGGTTTCAGGCCTTCGTTTGTAAGTCGTCAGGAGACAGGCAGTTCAGTCCACCTGAACTGCCTGTAGATGCAAGGGATGTTATGTCTATGATTCAGATGCTGTCCGGATCTGGATTCGGACTCTGGATCTTGATGATGAGTTTAGCGCATGGTGACAAATTCCTCAGCAGAACTCGGATGAATGCCAATGGTGGCATCAAAATCGGCTTTGGTAGCTCCCATTTTGACGGCGATCGCCACCCCTTGGATGATTTCAGCGGCGTCTTCTCCCACCATATGCGCTCCTAGGACGCGATCGCTGTTGCCATCCACCACCAGCTTCATTAAAGTGCGTTCATTCCGGCCACCGAGAGTATGATACATCGGCCGGAATTTAGAGCGGTACACTTGCACCGCATCCCCATACTGTTCTCGGGCCTCGGCTTCGGTTAAGCCAACGGTGGCGGCTTCGGGGGAGGAGAACACAGCGGTGGGGATGTTCTCGTAACTCATCTCCCGAGATTTGCCGCCAAAATGGGTATCGGCAAAGACGCGGCCTTCGTTAATAGCGACAGGGGTGAGGTTGACGCGATCGGTACAGTCGCCGACCGCAAAAATATGGGGTTCAGCGGTTTGACTATAGTGATCGACGGCGATCGCTCCCTTCTTCACCTCGACCTTGGTGTTTTCTAAGCCTAACCCCTCTAAACGCGGTTTGCGACCCGTCGCCGAAAGGGTGATGGTATCGGCAACAATACTCCCCTCGTCACTATCGAGGTTCAGCGTCAAGGTTCCATCGTCTCGTTTCTCAACGGAAGTGATGTTGGTGTTGTTGAGGATGCGAATACCGTGGTTAGCCATTCCCTCCTGAATCGAATCCCGCAGATCTTCATCAAAGCCATTGAGGATTTTTTCACGACGAATCACCACTGTCACCTCGGACCCTAAGCCCTTGAGGATACAGGCAAATTCTACGCCAATATAGCCGCCACCGAGGACCACCAGATGTTTCGGCTGTTGGGGGAGATGGAACATTTCATCGGAGGTGATGGCATGTTCGAGGCCCGGAATCGCTGGTTTGACGGGTTTTCCCCCCACCGCGATGAGGATCTTCTCGGCGGTGATTTGGCGATCGCCGACTTGGATGGTATGAGAATCGACAAATCGCGCTGAGTCCCGAAAGACCTGCACCTCGGACTTATCGAGCATCTTCTGATAGATGCCATTGAGGCGGGTAACTTCATCGTTGACGGCCTTAATCATCTTCGGCCAGTCCAGTTGACTCTGCACGGCACTCCAGCCGTAACCCACGGCATCATGGAAATGCTCGGGGAAGTGTGACGCATAGACCATCAGCTTTTTGGGAACACAGCCTCGGTTGACACAGGTTCCCCCCAGGCGATCGTCCTCGGCAATGCCGACCTTAGCGCCATATTCGGCGGCTCGGCGAGCGGTGGCAATGCCCCCAG
Source organism: Phormidium lacuna HE10JO (assembly GCA_900149785.2). Classification (GTDB taxonomy): domain Bacteria; phylum Cyanobacteriota; class Cyanobacteriia; order Cyanobacteriales; family Geitlerinemataceae; genus Sodalinema; species Sodalinema lacuna_A. The sequence continues at coordinate 88,835 of FSSI02000008.1, forward strand.
AACCGGCCCCAATCACAAATAAGTCAAAGTCGTATGTCATAGAGTCTTTAGTCCTCTAAAGGTTTGCTGTTGGAAGGTTGCTGTTAAAATGCTGCTCTATTAGGTCGTTGCCGCAATAACCTAAAACGTCTGTTGCCATCCTATAACTTGCAAGGGTATTTTTTCATCGGAAATATCCGGGACTCCCGTTTCTGGGGAATCCCGGATGAGTTGAGGCGAAGACTCACCAGTAATGGTTCGGGTAAGTCCTCACGGCTGAGGCATTATGCCGATTTCAGGTAGGTTTCGAGTTCTTCAGAACCGCCAACTAGCTGACCATCGACGAAGACCTGAGGCGCTGACGTCTTGCCAGTCATAGCTTTCAGGGATGCGGTAGAGGCATCGCGGCCAATGACGATTTCTTCGTAGTCCCAACCTTTGTCGTTGAGGAGGGATTTGGCTTTGGCGCAGAAGGGGCAACCGACTTTTGAGAACAGGGAGACATGTTTGGGCTTGGCTTGAGGGTTGATGTAGCCCAACATGGTTTCGGCGTCGGAGACTTTGAAGGGATCTCCGGGTTCTTCGGGTTCGATGAACATTTTGTCGATGACGCCATCTTTGACGTACATCGAGTAACGCCAGGAGCGCTTACCGAAGCCGAGATCGGCTTTGTCCACTAACATTCCCATTTGTTCGGTAAAGTCACCGTTTCCGTCGGGAATGAGGGTCACGTTGTCACATTCTTGGTCTTTGGCCCATTCGTTCATGACGAAGGTGTCATTCACCGACAAGCAGACAATTTCGTCAACACCGTTTTCTTTAAAAACGTTGGCAAGCTGGTTGTAGCCGGGCAGGTGACTCGACGAACAGGTGGGGGTGAAGGCTCCAGGAAGGGCAAAGACGATCACGTTTTTGCCGTTGAAGATTTCTTTGCTATCGACGTCTTTCCAGTCGCCATCTTGACGGGTGCGGAAGGTGACTTCAGGTACCCGTTGTCCAGTTTTATCTTGTAACATATGGGTTCAACTCCTTGTAGTGACAGTGTACTAATTGTGTACTAATCGTGTACTGACGGTGTTGGGTTAACGGTGATGCAGTTAACTCATAATCGTTATGAGTTTATCATAAGTGGTAATGGAGGGGCTGTCAAGTCTCTGAATCAAACGCCGTCAAAAGACAGGTGGTATCGAGAAGCCAGTAGTGAGGGCTAGGGGCGACGTTGCAGCGATCGCCCAGAGTGGCCAGAACCGGCGTTTGACCTTGTTCTAGGGTGTCAAAGGCACCTTAAAGCTAAACGGATCAAGTCCTAGGAGCGAGGCCAACTCGTAGAGATGGCGATAGCCCCAAGGCGCAACAGACTGGAAATAATCAGCAATCCAATCATTGGGAAATAGTCCAGGTTCCTCAAAACGCTGCATCCAAAAGACATGTTGTCGAGCATCATCTTGGATGCGATCGCGTCCCTGGCCGTCACGCCAGATGACCCCGGCCATTCCCCACCCGGTGAGGAGGCTCAACCCAAACCAGAAGCGAGCCGAGAGCCACAGTTGCGTGAGTAATCCCATGGCCGCCATCAACGTTCCCGGCGGAACAGCCAAACCATCAACGCCACGACTCCCAGTTGTAGTGCTAGATTCGGCAAATCTGAGGCTAAATCGTTTCCCGCCGCCACCCGAGCCAGAAAGACAAAGGCCCCGAGGAGGCCCGATGCCCCTAAACTGACATAAATAAAGAGACGAAAGCCTCGGTAAGGGGCTTTGGCTTCAGCGACTAAGCGCTGATATTTTTCTTCACTCAGTCCTTGGGCGGCTTTGGGGCGAGAGGAATAGGGTTGCGGATTTTGGTTCGTCATACAAAGTCTAGGCAAAAAATACAAAGGACGGACTATCAGCAACAGATGGGTCAGTCCCAACCTTTATCCTATCGAGATTCTCCAATATCTTGAATTTCTTTAAAGTCCTGTACGAAACGAGCTTGACCTGAGTAGAATTGTAGGGTAAAGGTTTAAGTTTTCGAGAGTTTGCTAGAGGTTCCTGTCGTGCAATTACAACGAGTCGCCGTCCAACGTGTGAGTGGGGCCTATGCCCTGATAGATAGTCTAAAACGCCATGGGGTTCGCCATATCTTCGGCTACCCCGGTGGTGCAATACTTCCGATTTATGATGAGTTATATCGTGCCGAAGCCCAGGGTGGGATTCAACATATCCTCGTCCGTCATGAACAAGGGGCATCTCATGCGGCCGATGGCTATGCCCGGGCCACAGGACAGGTGGGGGTCTGTTTCGGAACCTCGGGTCCTGGGGCGACGAACCTCGTCACGGGGATTGCCACCGCTCACATGGACTCGATACCCATGGTCGTGGTGACAGGACAGGTTCCTCTGAATGCGATCGGTACCGATGCGTTTCAGGAAACGGATATTTTTGGGATTACGCTGCCCATTGTTAAGCATTCCTATGTGGTGCGAGATCCCAATCAGATGGCAAGAGTGGTGGCTGAAGCTTTCCATATTGCCAGTACCGGCCGGCCGGGTCCTGTCTTGATCGATGTGCCCAAGGACGTGGGTTTGGCCGAATGTGACTATGTTCCCATTGAGCCAGGATCGTTGAAGTTGCCGGGATATCGCCCGACGGTTAAGGGGAATCCGCGACAAATTGAACAGGCGATCGCCCTGATTCGTGAGGCCAAATCACCGTTGCTGTATGTCGGCGGTGGGGCAATTTCCGCCAGCGCCCATGCGGAACTGCTCGAATTGGCGGAGCATTTTAACATTCCTGTCACCACAACCCTGATGGGGAAAGGGGCCTTTGACGAAAACCATCCCCTCTCCGTGGGAATGCTGGGAATGCACGGAACCGCCTATGCCAACTTTGCCGTGAGTCAATGTGATCTCCTGATTGCCGTTGGCGCCCGTTTTGACGATCGCGTCACCGGAAAATTAGATGAGTTTGCGGCTCGGGCTAAGGTGATTCATATCGATATTGATCCGGCGGAAGTGGGTAAAAATCGCGCCCCCGAGGTTCCGATTGTGGGCGATGTGCGCCAAGTTCTCATCGATCTGTTGCGTCGTCTGAAGGAACTCGGCCTGGGGATGGAGTCTCGTCAGACTCAATCCTGGCTCGATCGCATCAACCGCTGGCGCAAGGATTACCCCCTAGAGGTTCCTCAATATGCTGAGGTCCCCTCACCGCAACAGGTGATTGTGGAATTGCATCGCCAAGCCCCCAACGCCTATTACACAACCGATGTGGGGCAACATCAGATGTGGGCGGCTCAATTCCTCAAAAATGGTCCCCGTCGCTGGATTTCCAGTGCGGGATTGGGAACTATGGGCTATGGCCTACCGGCAGCGATGGGGGCTAAAGTGGCTCTCCCCGAGGAAGAGGTGATCTGTATTAGTGGTGATGGCAGTTTCCAGATGAACCTCCAAGAACTGGGAACGATGGCCCAATATGGCATCAACTTCAAAACCGTGATTATCAATAACGGTTGGCAGGGGATGGTTCGTCAATGGCAAGAAACCTTCTACGGCGAACGCTATTCTTCGTCCAATATGGAAGTGGGAATGCCGGATGTGGAACTTCTCTGTCAAGCCTATGGGCTGAAGGGGATTAAAGTTACCCATACGGATCAACTCCAAGATGCGATCGCCGAAATGCTAGCCTACGATGGTGCTGTGGTGATGGATGTCCGGGTTCATCGCACGGAAAACTGTTATCCCATGGTGGCGCCAGGTAAGAGCAACGCGCAAATGCTCGGGTTACCGGAACAGAACACGTTAGAGCGGGCCGTTGAACTGGTGTATTGTCCCAATTGCAACGCGAAAAACGCCTCAACCAACCATTTCTGTCCTGAATGTGGCACGAAGTTATAGGGCGCGACTGGACGCGATCGCCCAAAGGAGGGTAAGTACAGGAAACTTGCCCTCATTTTTGGACTCTCTCAAAGCTGATGTTGATGAACAGCCGAGTCTTCCGATTCGGCTTCTAGCCCATAACTAGCAACGACTCTACGGCCCACTAACACCTTGACTCGTTTCGCCAGACGCAGGGCTTGAATGGGGGCTTCCATGAGCGGGATCACATCTTGGATGCGTTGCGCCATAGCCGGAGTTTGCACCCGGATGCAAAATGAACCCCAAAACCGGAAAACTTGACAGTTTCCCAAAAGTTTAAGCTGTTGGAGTTCCTGGGGATCTTCTCGATAAAAGTCCCACAGAAGTTGAGTGAGTTGGCTGGGACGTTTCATGGCCATAATAGATTTCTGTATTACAGTTTATGACAGGATTTTTATTAAATCGGGAAATTTAGCAGACTTAGAGATTGCCTCTCCAAGAGAGTAAACCGAGATACCAACGACCTCATTTTCATTAAAACCTAGATCGCCTCCCAAGCGCTCGTTCATGACAAAAGACTTAACGTCTGTGGCAAAAGACGCGATAAGACTAAAAAACCTGTTAAACTCAAAAACTATCTTAAAATCGCTTGAATTTAGCAAATTGTTATGAAACGTCGAGCCTTTGTCACTCGCAGTGCCGTTAGTGCAGCGGCCGTCTCGGCCCTGGCGGCCTGTACTGAAACCGCTGGAACGGGGACTGATGCGAGTTCACTGCCCCGAGTGAACTGGCGCATGGCCACGAGTTGGCCCCTGTCTCTCGATACCATCTATGGTGGCGCGGAAACCGTCTGTCGTCGGGTGAGCGAGATGACCAATGGACGCTTCAGCATTACACCCTATGCCGCTGGTGAGTTAGTTCCCGCTTTGCAGGTGATGGATGCAGTACAAGGAGGGACTGTTGAATGTGGCCATACCGCCAGCTACTACTACATCGGCAAAAACCCCACTCTCGGCTTTGCCACAACGATGCCCTTTGGCTTCACGGCTCAACAACAAAATGCCTGGCTTTATCAAGGCGGTGGCTTGGAGGCGATGCAAAAGGTCTATAGCGATTTTAATATCATTAACTTCCCGGCCGGAAACACCGGCACTCAGATGGGGGGCTGGTTTAAGCGACAAGTCAACAGTCTGGCTGATTTAAATGGCTTGAAAATGCGTATTCCGGGGCTGGGAGGAACGATTATGGCCGAGATGGGGGTGAATGTGCAGGTGTTACCCGGTGCGGAAGTCTATCTGGCCCTGGAACGAGGTGCGATCGATGCGGCGGAGTGGGTTGGCCCCTATGATGATTTGAAATTGGGGTTACATAATGCCGCTGAGTATTACTATTATCCCGGTTGGTGGGAACCCGGCGCGACGTTGGATGTGCTGGTCAATCGCTCAATGTGGGAGCGTTTACCGGCTGAGTATCAACAGGTGTTTGTGACGGCCACGGTGGAAGCCAATATGATGATGTTGGCTCAGTATGATGCCCTCAATGGTCAAGCGCTACAGCAGTTGGTGGATGAGGGGGCTGTGTTATCGGAGTTTTCTGAGGAGATTATGGAGCGGGGTGAGACGATCAGTTTCGGGATTTATGAGGAGAATGCCCGAGAGAATGCCTCGTTCCGAGAGGTGTATGAGAGTTGGCTGGCGTTCCGAGAGGTGGTCTACGGCTGGCATCAACTGAATCAGTTGAGTTTTATTCGCCATTCGTCCCGCGATCGCTCCTAAGACGACTGAGGGACATCTCGAACCTCAGCAACCGTACCTTCGAGGGGGGGACGTAGACTGAGATAGAGCAATAGCCCCAGGAGAGGGGTTAGGGACACGGCCCAGAAGAGTTTGCCATTGTTGAGTCCTCGTCGGGCCATGTCATCGCCGAGGAGAGCCGGAACGAGGGCGCAGAGGAGGCAAAAGTCGAGACTCATGACATGGATAAAGCGACTGGTTTGCCATTGTTGGCTGAAGTCGCTCCAATTGCCTTGACTGAGGCCAAATCCCAGTAGAGCGATCGCGGCGATCGCCAACAGTCCCCCCAAAATTCGCGAGTCCCAAAATCTCAGAAACGGGTTCATTGACCCCTCTAACTCAGGATTGGGCGATCGCAGGGCCAGATAGGGCAAAATGGCGAAAGCCCCCACCCCGAAGGAGGCCGCAGCAAACACCCAAGCCCCGATTTTCTGCCCCCGTCCGTCAGCAAAGAGCATGGCCCCATAGGCGAAGGGGAAAATCCCCATCAGGTTAAATAGAGCGATGATTGCCGGATTGATGCCCTCCCAGTTCCCCGAGGAGAGGTTAACAATCAGATCCACGGTTTCGGGCTGATCCGGGGGTGCTAGTAGGAAGGCATAGCCGAGAAAGGCTAACCAAAGTACCGTAAAGAAGATACGACGGGTCATGGGGGGAAAAAGGCAAGAGGCAAGAGGCAAGAGGCAAGAGGCGGGAATGGGACGGAAGCCCCAGCCCTAACCCCGATTTTGGACGGGATCAATCACTTGAGTTACTCCCATTCAATGGTTCCGGGGGGTTTGGAGGTGACATCGTAAACCACACGATTGACTCCTGAGACTTCGTTGACAATGCGATTGGAAATCAGTTCGATGAAGTCATAATCCACCCGTGACCAATCGGCGGTCATGCCATCTTCACTAGAGACAAAGCGCAAGACAATCGGATAAGCGTAAGTCCGTTGGTCGCCCATGACGCCAACACTGCGAATGGGGAGTAGGACGGCGAAGGCCTGCCAGAAGTCGTGATAGATGCCGTGGCGGTTGATTTCTTGGCGTACGATGTAATCGGCATCTCGTAGGATTTTCAGGCGTTCTGGGGTCACTTCCCCGAGGATGCGAATGGCGAGGCCGGGTCCGGGGAAGGGATGGCGGCGGACAATTTCTTCGGGAAGGCCGATGGAACGACCGAGGTTACGAACTTCGTCTTTGAAGAGTTTTCGCAGGGGTTCGATGAGTTTGAATTGTAGGTCTTCGGGGAGACCACCGACGTTGTGATGGCTTTTGATTTTGACGGCGACTCGTTCCCCGGTTTTGGGGTCTACGTTGGAGTCGGCGGACTCGATAACATCGGGATAGAGGGTTCCCTGGGCGAGATAGTCAAACGGACCGAGGCGGCGGGATTCTTCCTCGAAGACGCGGATAAATTCATGGCCGATGCGACGGCGTTTTTCTTCGGGATCGGTGACGCCAATGAGTTTTTCGAGGAAGCGATCGCGGGCGTTGACGTACTCGACGGGGATATGGAACTGATCGCGAAACAGTTTAACGAGTCGTTCGGGTTCATATTTACGCATGAACCCCTGATCGATAAACATACAGGTGAGGTTGTCGCCGATGGCCCGGTGCAGCAAGAAGGCTAGGGTGGAGGAGTCGACGCCTCCGGATAGGGCCAGAAGCACTCGTTTGTCGCCCACGCGGGCGCGGATTTCTCGGATGGATTCTTCGACAAAGGCTTCGGTGGTCCAGGTGGGTTCGCAGTCGCAGATGTGGTAGACGAAGTTACGGACGAGGGCCTGGCCTCCGACGGAATGGACGACTTCTGGGTGGAATTGTACGCCGTAGATTTGGCGATCGTGGTTGGCGATCGCGGCGTTGGGGGTGTTATCGGTATGAGCGAGAATCTCGAAGCCGTCGGGGAGATGCGTCACGGAGTCACCATGACTCATCCACATGGTTGAGTTTTGTTCGACGTTGGTGAGCAGATCTGTGGGATCGTCGATATGGAGGGCGGCTTTGCCGTATTCGGCTAACTCGGCCCGTTCGACGGTTCCCCCGAGTTGGGTCACCATTAACTGCATTCCATAGCAGACTCCTAGAATGGGAATGCCCAATTCCCAGATTTTGGGGTCACATTCGGGGGCGTTGTCGTCATACACTGAGTTGGGACCGCCCGAGAGAATAATGCCTTTGGGGTTGATGCGCTCTAGATCGGCGGCACTGGTGCGATAGGACAAGACCTCAGAATAGACTTCGGTTTCGCGAATGCGACGGGCAATGAGTTCTGAGTATTGAGACCCAAAATCCAAAATCACGATGGTCTGACGTTGGGTGTCCTGGGTGTCCGTGTCGAGTTGCGTGGGTTCTGGAGTCTGGGTTTGGGCGGTCATGGGTAGACAAGATGGGGAAGGGTGGCTGAGGAGATAGCCACTCTACGGAAATGAATGGCTATCTCTACGATAAGCATCCATTTTAAGGGCAAGTGGGTTATTTTTGCCAGGGCGATCGCGGCTCAATCATGGCTCGATTCCTCGATTTGGGTGCGATCGCATTGCCCTATGGTCTGTTTAGGGTCGATTTTCGTCTAATGGCGCTGTATCTTCTGTTCCCTCGTTATCTAAGGAGTGGAGGTGTTTTCTTGTTTTTAAAAGAACTCCATCAAAAGACGTATAAGTGCAATCCTAGGGTCAGCAAAAATGTTAATTGCGCGGTAATTGCGAAGAGATAAAATACCGTTCTAGGACGAAATACGGATAACATCAAGCCAATACTTTTTAGGTCAACGGTGGGTCCAAACACTAGAAATGCGAGTAAAGCACCACTGGTGAACATAGAGGCAAAGGATAGGGCAAAGAAGGCATCAACGGTTGAACAAATTGAGACCACTAATGCGAGAACCATCATGGTCAAAATTGGCACAATGGTTCCTTGACCTAGGTTAATAATGGTCTCCCGAGGGACAGCGGTTTGGATAATCGCGACAATGCCACTCCCCAAGACGAGGACACCGCCCAACTCACGAATTTCACGAATGATATTATCGACAAACACCACAACTCGATTCGATTTTTGGGCGGTCCCTAATAATAATGTACTCAGATCGCCCCCCATAACGGCAGCCTTTTCTAAGGCTAAGGCTTGCCCAGTTCCCAGGAAATAGGTTCCTGACCCTAGCAACGGGGATGTGGATTCTGTGTCGGTTTCGGGGTCAGCCAGTTGTGGCATTGATCGCACTAACTTTGGGTGTAACATGGCCCGGATGTCTTTCTGAACCCCGAAGATAACACCGACAATTGTGGCAATAATTAGGGTTAAGATGACTCGCCAAATCACCATTTCTGGGCGATCGCGGAAGGCGACCCAGGTTGACCAAATGACAATGGGATTGATGGTAGGTGCGGCGAGTAAAAACCCGATGGCCACAGCCGAAGGAACCCCTTGGGCCAGCAGTCGCCGCGCCACTGGCACATTGCCACATTCACAGACGGGAAAGAGAAAGCCAATACAACTGCCAACTAAAGCGCCCAACACCGCGTTTCGGGGCATCATCGCCACTAATTTACGCTCGTTGACAAAGGCAAGTAAGGCACTCGATAGCAAAACACCTAAGAGCAAAAAGGGGAGGGCTTCAACGAGCAAACTAAAGAAAATTGTGAAGGCGTAGTTGAGCTGATTCATACAGTCAAGGGGGGGTCGTAAGTTGTCAAATGATGAAGACGATTAGGCTTGGGACTTAGATAGGCAGAAAAAAGCCGTCCCAACGGGACGGCGCTATTCTAGCAAATGGGGATCACCCTTGGTTCGGGGTTGGTTCGGGACTAACTGGCTAGATATTCACGAACTGTTGCTCGACGGCGACGCAGATGGCTGAGGGCTTGGTGTTCGAGTTGGCGGACTCGTTCTCGGCTGAGGTTGAGTCGGGCGCCAACTTTGGCGAGGGAGAGTTCTTTCCCATCGCTCAATCCGAAGCGGAGACTAATCACATCCCGCTGCTGGGGAGTGAGTTCGGCCAACATACAATCGAGGTCTTGGCGCAACAGTTGTTGGGTAGCGAACTGTTCGGGAGAGGCGGTTTCGTCTTCGAGCAGTTCTTGCAGTTCGGTATCTTGGTTGTCTCCGACGCGCAAGTCGAGGGAAATGGGCTGACGGGAGATGCTGAGATATTCTCGAACTTGGTAGGGTTCGAGTTCGAGTTCTTGGGCGATTTCCTTCATCGAAGGACTGCGCCCCAGTTTTTGGGTGAGTTCCCGTTGCGCTCGCTTGATTTTGTTGAGTTTTTCGGTGATGTGAATGGGAAGGCGAATCGTCCGCGCTTGTTGGGCGATGGCGCGGGTGATGGCTTGACGAATCCACCAGTAAGCGTAGGTGGAGAATTTGTAGCCTCGGGTGGGGTCAAATTTTTCAACCCCTCGTTCGAGTCCTAGGGTTCCTTCTTGGATTAGATCGAGGAACTCTAGGTTGCGTTTTTGGTATTTTTTGGCGATCGCAACCACTAAACGGAGGTTGGCTTCGATCATCTGCCGTTTGGCGCGACGACCACTGCGTAGGGTGTTACGCAAGGTCTCTAGGTCAAGGTTGGCCTGTTGCGCCCATTCGCTTTCTGTGGGGTCGCGATCGAGGGACTCGCGGAGTTCGTCACGAGTTTCGAGCAATGCCATCATGGCTTGCACTTGTTTGCCCAGGATGATTTCTTGTTCATGGGTCAGCAGGGGAACACGACCGATTTCGTGCAGGTATGTCCGCACCGTATCGGCATTCAGGGTGGGGTTGGCGGTTTTCATGTTGGTGTTGGCTGTGGGCATACGTCGATGAAAGCAACGAACGGCAACGAACGACGGAATCGGACTGACCTAAAGGTTTGATGAGGTTTGGTGGATTGAACTCGTTCACCAGTTGGCTTTGATGAGTTCAAGTCCAGATACGTTGTGTAGGCTTGAATCGGTTTTTCGGGATTTGCTAGTGGTGGCTACTTTTATGTTACTGTTGTAGGTTATACCTGTATAGGTCGGGATCCCTCACCCAAAGAGTCGAACAAGACGGGTTTGGCTGGGTTGAGGAGCTGAATTTGAGAGTTGGATTGCAATTGAGTTGATTGGCAAAGACGTTGTTAAAGGACGTTGTTGGTGCAGATGTTTAACTACAGGTGCGGGAAGGGGTTTTCCAGAAAACATCCTCAAGATGTTTGAGATCGTGACCGACCTCGCTAGGTTGGTTTCTTGGGCGTTATGCGATCGCGTTGGCTGTCATCCGGGTGTGTCGAGATGTCGGCCAAAATTTCGGCCGTATTTAGGACATTGACGTCCCGCATTGGTTTAGACGCAAGGAAGGGAGTTTGGGTTTCGTGCCTCGGTTGATTTTTGCGTCTACCGCCCTAGCTAGGGGACGAGAATGGACAGACTAGGGGCGATCGCCGTAAACTTCTGTTACGTCTTTGAACTGAGGGCCAAGTCCTATCGAGCCTCAGTTGGTCTGGGTTTTGCTCAAAATGGCTGGGCGATCGCCCACGCCGGTTCCTGAGAAAAATATTACAAACTATTAAGTTTGCCCAGGGATCGTTAACCTTATGCTGCACAATGACCATGATTGCAAAACGGGAATTTCTCCCGCTCATCAGTGGCAACTTGCCCAAATCAAATGGGGCAACCCTGCTGAAGCGATGAGTCAATACAACCTTAAAATTCACTTTCCCTTCTGGAGGAATCGCACATCATGAGTATCGTCACGAAATCAATCGTGAATGCCGACGCTGAGGCTCGCTACCTCAGCCCCGGCGAGCTAGATCGCATCAAAAGCTTCGTCACATCCGGTGCAGCCCGTCTTCGCATCGCTCAAGTGTTAACCGATTCTCGTGAGCGGATTGTCAAAGAAGCCGGTAACCAACTCTTCCAAAAACGCCCCGACGTGGTCTCCCCCGGCGGAAACGCGTTTGGTGAAGAGATGACCGCCACCTGCTTGCGTGACATGGACTACTACCTGCGTCTAGTCACCTATGGTGTCGTCTCGGGTGATGTCACCCCCATCGAAGAGATTGGTCTCGTGGGCGTTCGTGAAATGTACCGCTCCTTGGGAACCCCCATTGATGCTGTTGCAGAAAGCGTTCGTTGCATGAAAAACGTCGCCACCGGTTTGATGTCCGCAGACGATGCGGTTGAAGCAGCTTCCTACTTCGACTACGTGATCGGTGCGATGCAATAGAGTCGGACTTCGACTTTAATCGCTAAGTTTTCACAAACTCGCATTTCTAAATCCATCAAATTCACAACAAAACGAAAGGATCATGCAAGACGCAATCACCGCTGTAATCAACTCCTCTGATGTCCAAGGTAAGTACCTCGACGGGTCTGCCATGGACAAGCTCAAAGGCTACTTCCAAACTGGCGAACTGCGCGTCCGTGCAGCCGCTACGATCTCGGCTAACGCTGCGACGATCGTTAAAGAAGCCGTTGCCAAATCCCTGCTGTACTCTGATGTAACTCGTCCCGGTGGTAACATGTACACCACCCGTCGTTATGCGGCTTGCATCCGTGATTTGGACTACTACCTCCGTTACTCCACCTACGCGATGCTCGCTGGTGACCCCTCCATTCTCGATGAGCGTGTGCTGAACGGTTTGAAAGAAACCTACAACTCTCTGGGTGTTCCCGTGGGTTCTACGGTTCAAGCCATCCAAGCCATGAAAGATGTCACCGCCAGCCTTGTCGGCCCTGATGCCGGTAAAGAAATGGGCGTGTACTTCGACTACATCTGCTCCGGCTTAAGCTAGGCATCTCTTCCGATCGCCATTGACAGTGACGTTGATGTGGACGTTGATGTAAACGTTAATGTGACTGTGTGGACGAGCGGCGATCGTCAGTCTGGGAAATCCGGGGTGAGTGCAATTTGGCGGCGTGCAGCCTCTGGTGAGGGGTCTCCTCTCGTGGGGAGCATTGCACCAACTGTATTGACTCTGGACTCCCAGACTGTCGGTTTAGCATCTGAAACCCTAATAAAAAAATCCCTAAAACTTCTAATCCTTTAACCCCTTAGCCAGGAGAATTTTCCCCATGCGTATGTTTCGCGTTACGGCTTGTGTGCCGAGTCAGACCCGCATTCGGACTCAGAGAGAGCTGCAAAACACCTACTATACAAAACTGGTTCCCTATGACAACTGGTTCCGTGAGCAACAACGGATCATGAAAATGGGTGGAAAAATCGTCAAGGTTGAACTCGCCACCGGTAAGCCTGGAACCAACACTGGTTTGAAGTAGGGTTAACAGACGTTGCTTATTTAACCCCAGACGTTTAGGCGAGAGGTCGTTGTACCTCTCGTTTTTCATGTCTGCGCTCTGGGAGACTCTCTATTGATCGCTGACCCCATTGATGGGGTTTCCAACACCTGCTATGTTTAAGTCTTTAACCTAATGTGGATCTGGGGTTGTCCCTCAGACCCAGTATGGTCGCCCTGAATCGCCCCATGAACACTGAAACCTATCTCAATCATCCGACCTTTGGCTTACTCTTCCGTGTCTGTCCCATTGGAGAAGATCGAGAATTATTTACAACCTTGTATGCTCAGCGTTTATTTTTTATCGTAACGACGGGGGAACGGGGATTAGCCTTTGAACCTCTAACCCGTGCTGATGCTCGGGCTGTGATTGAAAATCGTCTGCGCCAGTTGCGTCGCACGGGACTGGCTCAGGAACATGAGAAGTTACAGAAGATCCGCAAACAGATGTTTTAACTTGATTTGGGTTGGTTATCAACCCTGTTATTGGTCACATTATATAGGACAAAATTTTGCTGTTAATCGCCATGATGAGAGGCATTAGTTTGTTTTGAATGTGTATTATTAAGTGTCTGCAATGTATTCTCCATAATCCATAGTCCATCGTCCGAGGAGGTTATTGAAACATTTTCATGTCGTTTGAGGATTTATCGATCGCCGATCGCCTAGCCCAAATTCGTCCGACGATTCCGGAATCGGTTCGTTTGGTGGCGGTGTCCAAAACAAAACCGGCCAGTGCAATTCGAGAAGCGTATCAGGCGGGGATTCGCGATTTTGGCGAAAGTCGGATTCAAGAGGCGATCGCCAAACAAGAGGAACTTGAAGATTTAGAGGACATTACCTGGCACTTTATTGGCCATCTGCAAACCAATAAGACAAAACTGGCGCTCGAGCGGATGCAATGGATCCATTCGGTTGATCGGCTCAAACTCGCCCGAGAAATCCAGCGTCTGGTAGATAAAGGTAGTCCTTGCCCCAATCTCTGCCTACAAGTGAAGTTTCGCCCTGATGCCAACAAATCTGGCTGGAATTGGTCGGAGTTACAACAGGAGTTACCGGAACTTGATCGCCTGTCTTCCCTGAAGCTGCGGGGAATCATGACAATTCTGCCCTTTGGGTTACCTCCCCAGGAGAGTCGTGAGATCTTTGTCGAGGCCCGTCAAGGGTGCGATCGCCTACGAGAACAGACGTGGAAGCATCTGAAGTTCCCTGAACTCTCGATGGGGATGTCCGATGATTATCTCTTGGCCATTGAAGCCGGGAGTACGATGGTTCGTCTAGGGCGAATTCTATTTGGCGATCGCCCCAATTAAGCCAACTCACCGGATGATCCTCTCGCCAAGGACAATAAAAATGATAGGATGAATAACCTATAAGTCTTGATTAAAATGGGTTGCATTGCCATCCATCCCAGCTACAATGGGAGCGAATCATCTTTGCCGATGGGCCTGTTGACCCTGTTGAAACCGCGAAGATTCTTCTTAAGATCCCTTCGGTGGGATCCTTCAACCCGTCAATGATCCCTGATCGCAATGTTTAGCCGGAGTCGCCATGAGCAATATCTTTTCCAAGCTACGGGATTTCATCAATCCGGACGAACCGGTTGATTATGATTACGATTATGACGACATGCAGGGTAATAGCAGCACCTATCAGCCCCTGTATCCCAGTGACACCTCGGCCTCGGCACCTAACGCCGATGTAACGAATGCCGGAACTCGTTTGCGCGATCGCTCCCCCTTGAGCAGTTCCTCCGGCTTAACGCCTCCCCCTCCTCAGCGGGGTTCAAGTATGAATTCAGGAATGAGTAACGTGATTGGATTACCTGGCGCAGCAAATGGCATTTCCGAAGTCGTGGTCATGGAACCGCGCACCTTTGAAGAGATGCCCCAAGCCATTCAAGCTTTACGGGAACGGAAATCGGTCGTCTTGAACCTAACGGTGATGGATCCCGATCAAGCGCAACGAGCCGTTGACTTCATCGCTGGGGGAACCTTCGCCCTCGATGGTCATCAAGAACGCATTGGTGAGAGTATTTTTCTGTTTACCCCCAGTTGCGTGCAAGTTAGCACCCAGTCCGGTGTCGTCCGCGATGTCATGCAGCCCCATCTGCAAGCTCCGGGTGCTGCTAATCCTGGACAGGCCAGTAGCAGCAGCTCAACCCCCAGTTGGGTTCCTGACTTCGGCCGCCTGGCTCAATCCTAGATCTCTCGTTCGTCCTCACAGAACTCTCACGCCCTTGTCTTCTTCCCTTGCGATTATCGGCGGTGGCATGATGGCCGAGGCCATCCTCTCCCGCCTCTTAGCTCAACAGGTGTATCGTCCTGACGAGGTTTGGGTAGGTGAACCCAACCCTCAGCGTCGGGAGTATTTAGCACAAACCTATCAGGTCCAGGTGAGCGATGATAACGCCACCATTGCCGCTGAAGCCGAGACGCTTCTTTTGGCCATCAAGCCGCAAATTTTTGCAGCTGTGTCTGAGCAACTTCCTCCCGGAACCCTCTCGCCCCAAACGTTAGTGATTTCCATTTTGGCAGGAACGCCTCTATCGAAGTTAGAGACGGCGTTTCCTGGTTCTCCTGTCGTGCGAGTGATGCCCAACACGCCGGCGACGGTTGGTGCGGGCATTTCTGCCTTGAGTGCTGGCCAAGCCGTGACAGAAGACGACTTAGCGGTGGCTCGCCGCTTGCTGGAGGCAGTGGGAGAGGTGGTTGAGGTTCCGGAGCGGCTTATGGACGCCGTCACAGGATTATCGGGGTCAGGGCCGGGCTATGTGGCGTTGATGATTGAGGCGCTTAGTGATGGCGGTGTGGCGGCGGGGTTACCTCGGGCCACGGCCCAACAGTTGGCGATCGCCACCCTACGGGGGACGGCTCAACTCCTCAGCGAGACGGGATTACATCCAGGAGAACTCAAGGATCGCGTGACCAGTCCTGGGGGAACGACGATTGCTGGAATTGCCGAACTTGAGGCCCAAGGACTGCGATCGGCCCTGATTTCGGCCGTGCAAGCTGCGGCTGAGCGATCTAAGGTGCTAGGAAATAGTTAATGTTGACAGATTCCCCACTAAGCAAGAGATGGGGATTCTCCGGCTAATCCAACAGACTAAGCGGCTTAACTGACGATTGGTTTGACAAAGCGATCGGATTGCCAGAAACCCTGGTCTTATGCCCGTTCTTTGTCCATTTAGAGTCGTGGGTATGCCCTACGTTAAAAATGAGCGATCAAGAACCCAAACGCTACATTACAAGGCGACAGCTCAAGAGTTATGGTTGATCCAACTACCAGATTCGGATTCTGCTTCAACACGTCGAACGTCGAAAGAATGCTCGATCTGGATTGATATAATACCTAGTAGATGATGTGCTGAATAATGTCAAGACGCGACTTTCAAATCCTAGAATTCTTCCGGAAACTAGGAACGATGGAGATTTCTCAGCCAACTACACCCCGGCAAACTCCCAGAGGACGTTATTGCCGTAGTCGAGGGGATCGGTGACGATGCGACCAATGCGATCGATCTCGGCGAGGTCGTCGGAGGAGAGGTCGAGTTGGGCGGCTTTGGCGTTGTCCTGTGCCTGTTCCGGACTGCGCGCGCCGACGATCGCGAACGACTCCGGCTGTTTCACCAACCAGGCGATCGCTAGTTGCGCCAGGGTGCAGTCGTTGCGTTCGGCGATGGGACGGAGTTTGTCGAGGGCGGTTTGCACGCGATCGTAGTTGCTGCGATCGGCAAACAGCTTGTTTTTCGCCCGGTGGTCGCCGTCCTCGAACTGGTGATCCCGCCCGAACTTACCCGTCAGCAACCCTTGCGCCAGAGACGAGTACGCCAAAATTGCGATGTTGTGTTCGACGCAGTAAGGCATCACCTCGTCCTCGATCTCGCGCCAGAACAGGGAATAGGGCGGTTGCAGGCTGTCGATGCGTCCGTACTGCGATGCGTCTGCCAGTTGCGCGGCAGAAAAGTTAGAGACGCCGATCGCCCGAATCTTACCGTCTGTTTTCAGCTTCGTCAGCGCCGACATGGTTTCTTCGATGGGAACCACGTCGCTGCCCCAACAGCCAGAGGGCCAGTGAATCTGGTAGAGGTCAATGTAGTCGGTTTGCAGGTTCCGCAGCGATCGTTCGCAGGCTTCGATGACCTCATCGTATTTGAGGTGATTGGCGAAGACTTTGTCGGCGTACACCACCTTATCGCGCACGTCAGCCAGCGCCCGCGCCACGATCTGTTCGGAATGTCCGTCGCCGTACTGTTCGGCGGTGTCAATGCTGGTGATGCCCGCATCGTAGGCGGCGCGAATCGTCCGCACCATCTCCTCGTCGTCAATTCCCGTCCACATGGCTTTACCCGCCTGCCAAGTTCCTAGCAGAACGGGGGTCATGTGCAGGTCGGAGTTGCCAAGTTTGCGCGTGTTCACGGTGAAGTCTCCTTGCGATGAGTTGGGATATTGAGGGAGTCCGTCTGCGGTCTCGGTATTGAGAATCAGGATTCCGAAAAAGTGGCGCTACAGATTCAAGTCCGTTGCGATGTGAGTCTGTAGTCTAGGTCAGGCTGACGCAGAAACCCAGTTTCTAAATGGTGTGCCTGGCTCAATCGTTTCTTTCTCAACCAGCCATCGAGTTTCTCAGGTTGAAATACCTCGATTTCAGTCTGGGCTTTGAACGCGATCGAGACTGAGTCCGGACTATCTTTTCAAAGATAGGACGGTTTGAAAAACAGCGCATCCTACTTTGGATGGATAGCGCGATCGGCTTAACGCCAAATCTCGACGACGACGCGGCGAGCAATCTCTCGGTGATCTGACGCTTCCGGCGGAGAATGCCAGTTGCTATGAGGGTTTGCAGGAGCTGAACGAGCCGAAAAATGACTCAATCTCCGGTACTCCCATTTTATTGGGATGTCGCTTGTTGCGAAAGGGGTCGGCGAATCCATTGAACGTAGGTTTGTTCGGTACAGTAGTGTTTGACTGGGATAGCGTCACGCATGCGATCGGGCCGCTTCTCGGAAGGAGGTTACGTGGTCTGAGAATGCTGGTGCTGGGAAGTATTAAATTAATCCTAAGGAGCCTGGACGTTTGATCGAAATGGTAGTTATACTGAAACCGTTTACCTAATCACTCCTAGGCGAGTATCATACTGAAATAGTCCACCTAATCACCACCAGAGGGGCGTTAGATGGAGTTTTTCTGCCTAATCTGCTTATATGGAGTGTTGTGCGGAACGTTTCCGTCTAATAAATTGTTATCCGCTCAGTCGCGTTCTGACCAACCCGTAAATACCCACTATGTCCAACGATCCGTGGCCACCTCGCTTGTTCGACCTCGCCTATTTTCCTGCGATGGACGACAAGCTCGATGACTTGGCCGATCTCGCGGAACCTGAGTCGTGGGATTATCAACACACACCGACTGAGCACCATAAGCCAATTCTTTACAACTACCTGCAGTACACTTACAAGCGACTTGCTGATGAGGATAAGCTTGCTGAGTCTGACGACGGCACGTCACTGGCGTTTAACACTGGCCTTGTCACTCCTAATCAAGAGCCGCTTTTTGCATTCTTCAGTCAAAACAGAAACGAAGGGCAACAGCCGTGGTTCTTTAGCGGATGGAAACGAAAAGGTGAACGCGACATGTCGCGATTTTCGCTTTTACCGGAGATGGCTCACTATTTCGACGATTCCTCGCTCCTCGTCTTTGATATCAACAAGGAGTTTCGTCCAAACATCGAGCACATTATTGCTGACCACCGCGAACGATTCCCGGAACCGTATCGATCAATGGACGATTTCGCGCTGCAAACATTTGTGAGGGGAGCAATAGATAACGCTCGCGAAAGGGCTCGACGCAACTATAAGACTGCAATTCCCCAATACTACACTGGCCGTGGATTTGCCGGCCGTATCCAGCTACTACTTCCGCTTTGCATTGGACATCCACACCGCGCAGATCTCGCGATGGTAGTGGAAGATATGGGCAACTTCTATCGCGCGTCGACCTGTTTGGATCTCGATACGGCGTACAACAACGCACGGCAACTTGCGCGACCTGATCGCGATTGGCTGCAACCGTAGCGAATGACAAGGCGTTGCACCCGACCGCCAAAACGTATTGTCAAATGGTACAATCCACTGCCGCCGCACAACTTCACCGTTCGACCGCAAAGCCGCAGTCAGGGCCGTGTCATTATCGTTCACACCATTCATTGCGGGTTTGTCGGATGGTTCCTAACAACGTTGAGACAAACGTACAACGCCTCAGCTCAGAATTATCTTGATGAACAATCGTTATTCGTCCTAATTGACCAACCACATGATTACGACGGTCAAAAACAACCCGTCGCGCCCCCTGAACCCGCCGTAGAGTGCTATTCTCCTCATCGTAGCGAACGGCGGATGATAGGGCTATCCATTGAGCATCATCGGGATGAATCCTAGCCGGATGAACTGCCCAGAAGGCCTGTTCATCTTCTTCTCGGAAACTCGCTTGCCATCGCTCCTTGGACGTTCTGGCTTGACTTTGGGCGGAACGCATGGCCATAAATACGGCCTCATTGGCTTGTTTGACCACCTGATTGGCAACAAAATACGACCAACTCGTCAGAGTGATTGAACTGAGGATTCCTAGAATCACAACAATCACGAGAAGCTCAGGAATTGTATATCCCTGGCTTCGCCTAGGCTTATATTGCTTCATGATGCACCCAGTTGTTTCTATGGTTCGGGTCTTTGGTTTAACCCATCTGGAATGACGGTCAAACCCAGGCTGAAAAATACCCACGCTCCTCTCCAAAATTGGTATCCAGTGCAACAAAAATGGAGTGTCTGATCAGTTTTATGTCACAAGTCTAGCCAACAAATCTGAAAACTGCTAGGCCGACCTCCGGATTGACTGATAAAAGTTTACACTCGCTCAATTTGCAGACATTTGATATAGGACAATTCCAAGCCCTTTAATTATTTCTAGGAAGCAACTTTGCAATTTTTATTGTCAATCCTGAAATGTCTATCACTCTAAATATTCTCAGACTTTGTTAGAGAACCGTCCGAACTTGTCGATTGACGCTCTTGGCAGTCGCAATCGCCCCAAGCTAGACTAGACCCAAAGACGTCATGATATCGTTATCGGGTGCATTCTGATGACCACAATTAATCTAACAGGTGTTTCTTACCAAGAAGATTTCAATACTCTCGGCGATGGAATTACCTCAGGTTGGGCAATTTACACAGACGCAACCTCATCAAGTTTGGGAACATTAATTGACTTTAATTCAGCCCCTAAAAGTTGGGATAATACAGCAGGAGGGTTTAGAAATGTCGCGTCTGCAAATAGTGAATTAGAAGAAGGAGATGCAGCATCTGAGCAGAAGGATGTCAGCGATCGCGCCCTCGGAATTCGTCAGACGGGAAGCTTTGGTGATCCCGGTGCAGCTTTCGTTCTCTCCCTAACCGATACCAAAGGATTTCAGGATTTCCAACTGTCCTTAGAAGCACAAATGCTTAGTGTTCAATCTCGTTCAACGTCCTGGACAATTGATTATCGAATTGGCACTGAGGGGGAGTTTTTAGCCCTAGGAACTTACGACGATCCCGGAGAATGGGGTGTAACCCACTTAACAACAGGGTCAGATTTTTTAAACTTTAGTGATAGCATTAACAACCAATCAGAACCAGTTCAAATTCGCTTTGTTTCCCTTTCAGATAGCACAGGTGAAAGCTTTAGAGATACTGTTGCAATTGACAATTTTATCCTCAACTATAGCCCCGTTGACAATAGTGCTGATTCTGACGAAACTGCCCCCCATGTTTTAGCCATCCAACGACCCGAAAATATCGAAGAAATTACGACCCAAGAGGCAATAATCTACGAAGTTCGCTTTAGTGAACGAGTTAATCAGGTGGATGTTGCCGATTTCAGCTTAACCGCGACTGGAACCGCTACCGCCGATATCGCCTCAGTCTCAACCGAATCGGGAACTGTGATTGAGGTAATCCTTGAAGGGGTGAACGGAGAAGGAACCCTACGTCTGGATGTCTTGCCAGATACCGCGAGTATCGTCAATGATGCGGGCATAGCCTTGACCGAGGCATTTGAGGTGGGCGATCGCTACCGCATTCAGGAACAGACCCAGACTGGGGACTCAGACAGTGACCCCGAAACTGACCCTGAACCCACAGCCAACTCAGACTCGAACAGTGATACTGAACCAGAAACTGACCCCGAACCCACAGCCAACTCAGACTCGAACAGTGATCCTGAACCAGAAACTGACCCCGAACCCACAGCCGACTCAGACTCGAACAGTGACCCTGAACCAGAAACTGACCCCGAACCCACAAGTGAACCTCTCTCACGACGGATCATCAACCAACTGATTCTGGGAGTTGGAACTGAACCCGAAACCTTGATTGGCGGCGATGGTAACGATACTATCGCCGCTTTTGATTATGATGACGTGATTTTCGGACAAAGGGGAGACAACCTTCTCTTTGGCAATAAGGGAAACGATCGCATCTATAGCCGGGATGGCGACGATACCCTCTTTGGTGGCCAAGATAATGACCTGCTTATCGGCGGGCCAGGTAATACTGTCCTGTCAGGGGACTTCGGGAACGATACCCTAAGCGGAGGTGGCGGACATAATCTCTTCATCTTGCGTCAAGATAGCAGTCATGACGTAATCACCGACTTCAACCCAGACCGCGATCGCCTAGGACTCTCCCACGGGTTAACCCCAGAAGATCTCACCTGGACCCAACAGGGTAACCATACCCTGATTCACGTTAACGGCAGGGCGATCGCCACCCTACAGCACACCGCCGCCAACCTCCTAAAACCCAGTCAAATGCTGCCAATCCGCTATCCCGGCCTGGAATAATCGCGAGAGGAATCCCTCAACAAAGCCGTGACCGTGACCAAGGCGATCGCGCAGTATGTCAAACTAGAGGATGTCGAAATATTAAGCCTTCGCTAATCGGCAGTTAAATCGGCAGTTAAATTGGCAGTTAACAGATATCGCGAGCAGTCATGGGTAAACAGCGCATTCTCTCCGGGGTTCAACCCACCGGAAACCTTCACCTCGGTAACTACCTCGGAGCCATTCGCAACTGGGTCGACGGTCAAGATAACTACGACAACTACTTCTGTGTCGTCGATCTCCATGCCATCACCGTCCCCCATGACCCCAAAACCTTAGCCGAAAATAGCTACAAAATTGCCGCCCTCTACCTAGCCTGCGGCATCAGCCTCGACCATGCCAACATCTTCATTCAATCCCACGTCAGCGCCCATAGCGAACTGACCTGGCTTCTCAACTGCATCACCCCCATCAACTGGCTTCAGGGAATGATTCAGTTCAAAGAAAAAGCCATCAAACAGGGCGAAAACGTGGGAACTGGACTTCTGGACTATCCCGTCCTCATGGCCGCCGATATCCTCCTCTACGATGCCGACAAAGTCCCCGTCGGTGAAGACCAAAAACAACATCTCGAACTAACCCGAGACTTGGTCATCCGTCTCAACGACCAATTTGGCAGTCCCGACCATCCCGTCCTGAAAATGCCCGACCCCCTCATCCGTAAAGACGGGGCGCGGGTGATGAGTCTCACAGACGGAAGCAAAAAGATGTCCAAGTCGGATCCCTCCGAACTCAGCCGTATAAATCTCTTAGACGACCCCGACACCATCGCTAAGAAAATCAAAAAATGTAAAACCGATCCCATGCGCGGCTTAGAGTTCGACAACCCCGATCGCCCCGAATGTAACAACCTCCTAACCCTTTATCTCCTTCTATCAGGACAGGATAAAGAAACCGTCGCCGCCGATTGTGCGTCCATGGGTTGGGGACAGTTCAAACCCCTGTTGACCGAAACCACCATCGAAGCCTTACGGCCCATCCAACAGACCTATCATGAGGTGATGCAAGACCAAGGCTATCTCGAATCAGTTCTCAAACAGGGGCGCGAACAGGCCGAGGCGATCGCCCAAACCACCCTCAGCCGGGTCAAAACCGCTATGGGGTTCTCCCAACCCCTCTAATCCCAACCGCCTCGATTCCCATATTCCCCCTCTTCCCCGTTCCTCATTCCCCGTTCCCTTCCCTCCCCTATGTCCCGTCTTCGTACCGCTATTCACGCCGGAGAATTTCTCATCACCGCCGAAGTGGCTCCCCCCAAAGGAGGAGACCCCAGCCATATGCTGAAAATGGCAACCTGTCTCAAACGGCGAGTTCATGCCGTTAACATCACCGACGGGTCCCGAGCCGTGCTGCGGATGTCCTCCTTGGCGGCCTCAGCGCTCCTGGTGCAATATGGCATTGAACCAGTGTTTCAGGTGGCCTGTCGCGATCGCAACCGCATTGCCCTACAAGCCGACCTCATGGGAGCCTACGCCCTAGGGATTCGTAACGTCCTCGCCCTCACCGGCGACCCCGTCAAAGCCGGCGATCACGAACGAGCCAAAAGCGTCTTTGACCTCGAATCCGTGCGCCTCTTGCAGACCTTGCACAAACTCAACCAGGGCATTGACTTTAACGATCGCCCCCTCAGCGACGGCAAACTCGACCTCTTTGGCGGGGCAGCGGTGGACCCACAACTAGCAAGTTGGTCCGGCTTACAGCGTCGCTTTGAGCGCAAAATCGCCGCCGGGGCGCAATTCTTCCAAAGTCAACTGATCTCCGACTTTGACCGCCTCGACAAATTCATGACTCAAATTGCCGCCGAGTACGACAAGCCGATTTTGGCCGGCATCTTCCTGCTCAAATCCGCCAAAAACGCCAAATTCATCAACAAATACGTTCCCGGCGTTCATATCACCGACGAGACCATTGATCGCCTCGACGAAGCCGCCGATCCCCTGCGAGAAGGCATGGCCATCGCCGCCGAACAAATCAAACAGGCCCGCTGTCTGTGTCAGGGCGTCCATTTGATGGCCATTCGCACCGAACATCTAATCCCCGAGATTCTGGATATGGCAGGGATTCCCCCCATCTCCCATCCCTCCTCCCTGCAACGCTGACACCAAACTGGATTGGGAATGTTAAGATACAAAGGTTCTCTTGCAAGCAAAAGCAGCAGATTGTGGGTAACAGTTTCGGACATCTGTTTCGGGTGACAACCTTTGGCGAGTCTCATGGTGGGGGCGTTGGCGTCATCATCGATGGCTGTCCGCCTCAACTTGAAATCTCCCCCGAAGAGATCCAATTTGAACTCGATCGCCGTCGTCCGGGACAGAGCAAAATCACCACCCCCCGCCGTGAAAGTGACTGCTGCGAAATTCTCTCGGGGGTCTTTGAAGGGAAAACTTTGGGAACCCCAATCTCAATTCTGGTTCGCAACAAAGACGCGCGATCGCAAGATTACGACGAAATGGCCGTCAAATACCGTCCCTCCCACGCCGATGCCACCTACGACGCTAAATATGGCATCCGCAACTGGCAAGGAGGCGGACGTTCCTCAGCCCGAGAAACCATCGGCCGCGTGGCCGCCGGGGCGATCGCCAAAAAGATTTTAAAACAAGTGGCAGGGGTCGAGATTGTCGGCTATGTTAAACGGGTACGAGACCTAGAAGCTCAGGTTAACCCAGACACCGTCACCCTAGAGGATGTCGAACAAAACATGGTGCGATCGCCCGATGCGGACTTCGTTGAACGGGCCATCGCGGCGATCGAAGCGGCCCGCAAAGACGGAGACTCCCTCGGAGGCGTGGTTGAGTGCATCGCCCGTTCCGTCCCCAAAGGCCTCGGAGAACCCGTCTTCGACAAACTCGAAGCCGATCTCGCCAAAGCCGTCATGTCCCTCCCCGCGACCAAAGGCTTTGAAATTGGCTCCGGCTTTGCCGGAACCTTACTCAGCGGCCGTGAACATAATGATGAGTTCTACGCCGATCGTGATGGTAACATCCGCACCCGCACCAATCGCTCCGGAGGCATCCAGGGTGGCATCAGTAACGGAGAACACATCTCCATTCGCATTGCCTTTAAACCCACTGCTACAATTCGGAAAGAACAACAGACCGTTACCCGTGATGGTCAAAACACCGTGCTTGCGGCTAAAGGACGCCATGACCCCTGTGTACTGCCTCGGGCCGTTCCCATGGTTGAAGCCATGGTGGCCCTGGTTCTCTGTGACCATCTCCTGCGCCAGCAGGCCCAATGCCGAACCCTGCCAACAGCAGGACTGCCGTCCACCCCTCTCCCTAATGCTTAGTCGGGACGTTGTCCTCTCGGCTGGGCCACTTCTATCCCCCTGTCCCCGAAACGTCTCCCGAAACGTCTATGGAACCAGCCACCTCTTCTGAATTTCTCGTGAAGTTCTGGGGCGTTCGCGGAAGTATTCCGACCCCCGGTCAAACCACCGTACGCTATGGTGGCAACACCTCCTGCATCGAAATGGAAGTTGGGGGCCGGCGCATTATCTTTGATGGAGGAACAGGCCTTCAGTCCCTAAGCAAAGACATCATGCGGCAGCTACCTCCGGAGACCTATATGTTCTTCACCCATTACCATTGGGACCATATCCAAGGGTTTCCTTTTTTTACTCCCGCCTTTGTCGAAGGTCATTGTTTACGCATCCACGGCGCTGTTCCCCAAAATGGTGAATCCCTAGAAAAACACTTCATGGAACGGGTTTTACACCCCAACTCTCCGGTTCCCTTAGGAGGACTGCGGGCCGACATGAAGTTTTCTGACCTGATCTGTGGTGAACCCTTCGCCCTCGATGATATTCATATTGAAACAACGCCTCTTAACCATCCCAATACTGCCATGGGTTATCGGGTTAACTGGCAGGGTCGCTCGGTGTTTTACTGTACAGACACAGAACATTTCCCAGACCGCCTCGATGAAAATGTCATGGCCTTAGCCCAAGGGGCTGATGTGATGATTTATGATGCCATGTACACCGATGAGGAGTACCATAACCCCAAATCTCCGAAAGTGGGCTGGGGACATTCTACGTGGCAGGAAGGGGTTAAGGTGGCTAAGGCGGCGGGCGTGAAAACCTTGGTCATTTTCCATCATGAACCTGGCCATACGGATGACTTCTTGGATAAATTACAGTTTGAAATCCGTGACAACTTTCCGAATGCTGTGTTAGCACGAGAGGGTATGATTCTTAATGTCGGAAACTAAGTCCCGGCGCTATTTGAAAAATTCTGTGTAAATCTAATGGAATTGAAGATAAATCGGCTTACCCTAGGAACTCTAGGGTTGGTTCTCCTGTCTGGCCTCCCGCATCCTCCTGTCGCTGAAGCGGCCACGATCCACCAGACCGTTCATACTCTACCCTCGGGCGATATGTTCGAGGCTTTCGATACCCGTTTGGGATCTCTCGAACGAGTTGTCTTTAGCTATGAGATTCGCTTCGACTCGATCTGGTCGCCGGTGAGCGGATGTCAGTCCCAAGGAGGCTGGCATGATTGTACCGTGACCTGGGATTTCGACCTGAATGGAGTTCAGGGGTTTGAGGATCTCAGTGATGATCTCGGTGGTGTGTTCACCGTTGATGAGTCGAATCAAACGGAAACGCGGACCTTCAGTGGCCGCATTGGTTTCGATAATCTCAATGACTTTCTTGGCAATCCTGGCGATCGCGTGGGGGGCCTGTTCGGGACACTCAATCAGGGCAATATCGGCTATATCCGCTATCCAGTTATCAATAACGAATCGGTCTTAAAGAGCTTAAATTGGTTTGTCGAAAATACTCTGAGCTATGATTATCGACCCCATGCTAAAGATGCAAACCCGGACCGCACCCAGGTCCCTGAACCCTCTTTGCTGTTAGGACTCGTGACCTTGGCTGGGGTAGCCTGGCGATCGCGAGCTAAGTCATCTTAAATATCCTAATCGCGCCTAGGGCAATTCCACAAAGGCGATCGCCTCATCGGTTGGTTGCGGCTCTTCCCCAGGACTAATACAGTCAACCCACAACTCCATTTTCTCCATCATCACTGGCCCAAAAAGCGTGGCAAAAGAGACATCCGCTGCATCCCGGCCGGTTCCAATGCGGATTAACCCCGTCCGAGGAACGAGACGGGTGGGATCAAACAAATACCAAGCATGACCCAAATAGGCCTCAAAATAGGCATGGAAATCGGGGGGCTGCAACCCGTAAGCATAGCCGGTGACAAAGCGCGCGGGGATATTCAGGGCGCGACAGAAAGCGATGCCTAAATGGGCAAAATCGCGACAGACTCCTACTCGTTCGGTGGCTGTTCCAAACGCTGATGTTTGGGTGTCGGTACTCCCCGAGAGATAGGTAACATTCTCATAAATCCAGTTACAGATGGCGGTCACCCGAGAATAATCAGGAACTAACTCCCCAAATTCAGTTTGGGCAAATCGCAGCAGGCGATCAGACTCACAGTAACGACTCGGATAGAGGTACGGTAAAACCTCTAGGGGAAGTTCCCCTGGGGGAACTTCGGTGATGCTTTGAGGTGATTTTTCAATGGCGTTTAACTCGACACTGGCTTGATAGGACAGGGTTAGAGGACCGGCCCCTGCATTGATGCGACTATATCGATTCCCCATGCTGGAGGTATAGTGATCGATGGTGGCCTCGGCCTGAATCTGGAGGTCTTCGTGCAAGAGATGTTGCACTCGGTTGTTACAGAGGGCAATGTTGAAAATTAGGGTACTTTCAGCCGACAGGCTATAGGTCAAATTGCAGCCCAGATTAAACTTCATAGGGGGTTTATTGTTCTATCCAATCGTTCTAATCGTTAGATTCAGGGGTAGATTGGGGAGTTGAGGTTATCTTTGATTGCAACGGCTCCCGGGCCAAGTGAGCGGCTTGGGCCACTTGAGGATGACTATCTTTTTCCAGATAGCCTAGGGCCGCTAAACTCTGGGGATGGTTGAGATGTCCTAGAGCCTCGGCTAAACGTTGTCGAACTAGCCAATCGGGTGAGTTGGCAAAGCTAAGGAGATCTTCGAGGGCCTCGATGGCTTCGATTTCTCCTAGGGCAGCGATCGCCGCCTGTTGTAACATCACCTCACCACTATGGAGGGCTTGCAGCAAAATATCATAGGCCTCTGGGTTTTTCAGGTTCCCCAGAGACACCGCTGCACTGAAGCGAACCAACCAATCGGTTTCTTCGAGGAAGGCTCGTGAGAGGGGTTCAAAGGCCCGAGGATCGCCAAGATAGCCCAAAGCTCCAGCCGCATCGGCCCGAATGCCATAGTCAGGATCATGACGCAGTAGGTTCACGAGTAACTCATAGCACTCGTCGGTTCTCTTGATACCTAGGGAGAAGATGGCCATCGATCGCAGGGCCACATGATGATCATTGAGGACTTTCTTGATCAGGGGAACGGCCTCGGCGGCGGGGATATTGCGCAGGGAGGCCAGGGCCAACATGCGATCGCGGGCATTGTCACTATCAAGGTTGCTGGAAATCTCTTGTAAATTCATCGGTTCCGGGCGTTATCCTTAAAAAAAATTTACATAATAGACTTTATTATAGCGCCTATTTATGGTAAGCACTTAGCTAAGCCGCCAATCGGACCGGAGTCGGCGATCGAACTCAGACCATCATCTAGGTTCTCCATTCTCAGTCTAGCTTTCGACCAACAAATCCAGAGAGTCGAGGGTTTCATCGAGAGAAATCATCACCGGTTCTTGAAATAAAGCGATGGTGAACGTCACCGTAGAGCCGAGTCCTTCTCCCATACTATAGAAATGAACTTCGCCTCCCATCGCTTCAACCAGCTTTTGTGAGATGACTAACCCCAGTCCCGTTCCTCCATATTGGCGAGTGCGAGATCCATCGACCTGGCTAAAGGTTTGAAACAGTTTATCTTGCTGTTCTAATGAAACACCAATTCCTGTATCAGCCACTTTGAGCTTGAGAACCCCCGAAAATTCGCGATCGTTGACCACGATTGGGCGAGAGATAATCTCAGCGGTAATCGTAATGCCTCCTTCATGGGTAAACTTGATAGCATTCCCCACAAGATTGAGGAGAATCTGAAGCAGTCGTTGATAGTTGCCATAGACAACGATATTATCCTCGGTGTCGGGCATTTGGACTTGAAAGTAAAGCTGTTTTTGTTGGATTTGAGTTTGAACAAACTCTTCGAGATGGGTCAGAAGTTCTTTGAGATTAACGGGTTCGAGATCGAGGTGCATCTTACCCGCTTCAATTTTGGCGATATCGAGGATATCATTAATAATACTGAGCAGATGAACCGCCGAGCGATAGGCTTCCTCGATAAACTCCATCTGTTCCTCAGAATCATCGGTCATCCCATCTAAAATCAATTTGAGGAACCCCATCATGCCGTTGAGGGGGGTTCTCAGTTCATGGGAGGTATTAGCCAGGAAGTCACTTTTGAGGCGTGAGACTTCTTCGGCCTCCTGACGGGCGAGTTCGAGTTCTCGGTAAAGAATCGCATGGGCGATCGCCGTCCCCACCTGATCAGCCAGTTCACTGATAATTTCGAGTTCCACTGGATGCCATAGGGGCCGTGGGTTGGGGGTATCATCTCGATAGCGTTCCAGGCAAATCAGGCCATTGACCTGGCCTTGATGACGGGTGGCCACAATGAGCTGCGATCGCTCTGCGGCGTCATCAGGCGATGACTCAATCAGAGTCGGATTCAAACTTGCGATCGCCTGTTCGAGTTCTGGAGCCTCTTCGAGCAACAGTTCCGTGCCAATTGGGGTTGTTGCGGGATCATCATGAGGAGACTGGGCCACCAGTGTCAGCTGACGTTGATGGCCCTCATAACTATACACATGGCATTGACGCACATTCATTGCCGATCCAAACCCATGGGCGGTTTGCTGCCAGATAATTTCTAAATCCAAGGTTTGACGAATCTGTCGAGCAATCTGCGTCAATAACTTTGGATAGGAGACCTGAGTTAAGAACGATGGAGATTCTGAGAGATGGGCAAATTCTGATGCAGGGATGTCTAAGGGAGAGTCTTGGCTGGCTACCGTGGGCATCACGGGGTTAACCTGTCGTCCAACCACTAAAACTGAGTCAGGCTCTCCTTCGGGAGTCGATAGGGGGGCAATCGATAATTCAAAGGTGCGAACCTCAGTCCCCACTTTGAAAAAGCAACGTAGCGATTCTGGGTGATGGTTCTCTAAAATCCGACAGATATGGGTCAAATAGGCAACCGTATCGACTGGCTCAAAGACTTGCTCTTGATGACTAGGAGTAAACTGATTAGCCCCATTACGCCACAGAAAACTACGATAGCGCCCCGTTCGCTCTTGAATATAGCTCAGCTCGACTCCTAGAGAGCGCAAAAACAGTCTCCCTTCGTCTCCAACTTCGAGATCAGGTGGTCTTAGAACCCCAGGTGGAAGATGGAACGTCTGAGTCAAAGTCATGGAACTTATCAGGAGGAACGGTTTGCAGGATGCCCCGAATGGCCCGTTACCCTGCCGTTTCCCTAACCAACCGGTTAGGGACAGCATTAGGGAGTTGAGCCGCTATCTGAACTCCCAACTTAGGCGATTTCGGCTAGTCGTTCCATTCGCCACGAGGTGGGACTGGGGGATTGCGTTCTAAGCGGCGGCTAAGATCATCATCACGGGTAGTTTCACCACGCAGCCACTGTCGAATCGCTGTTTCGATAATTTTACTCGGATCACTCGAAAGATGTTGGATTTGATCAACGAGTTCAGAATCAAGCTGGATGGAAACTTCCACCTGCTGTTTATTCTGTTCTGAAGGCAATGTCGAATCGGTCATAAGACGGCTAAAGCGGAACGCGACAGTTCACGTCTATCTTAACGGGTTGGTGGATCAATTCTGGGATTTTACGACCTGTTGGGCTAGTTTCTTCAGGGAGCGATCGCTAACCCGGCAAATGCGCCAGTCGGGGAGAACCGTCGCACCAAGCTGTCGATACATGGAGATAGCCCGGTGGTTCCAATCTAAAACAGACCACTCTAGGCGTCCATAGCCCCGTTGTTCGACTTCTCGGGCCACCTGGGCGATCAAGGCTGTCCCGATTCCCTGACGGCGATAGTCGGGGTGGACAAACACATCTTCTAAATAGAGTCCCGGTTGGGTTCGGAAGCTCGAATAGGTGGTGAAGAACAGGGCATAGCCAACGATTGGGTCTTGGTGTTGGGCTACAAAGACCTCTGCGTGGGGGGGATTCCCAAACAAATGCTCATGAAGCTGCGCGGGGCTTCCTGTTACCTGCTGTTCTAGTTTCTCAAAGGCGGCTAGTTCTTGGATTAAGCTGAAGATCGCTTCAGTGTCTTCAGGGGTAGCCCAACGGATCGTGACCATGACACTCCCTATCTATGATGGAAAACCAACCCAGACTTGAAGGAGCCACAGGTTGGTGGAAATATAGCAGGTGCTTGGAAAACTAATGTAACCAACCCCGCAGGCGGCGGGAGATTTGAGGACGACGCAATTTCCGCATAGCGGTGGTTTGGATTTGTCGGACTCGTTCTCGGGATAAGTTAAACAGGTTACTAATCTCTTGGAGCGTTTTGCGCTTCTCTCCGTTGAGTCCATAGCGCAGAGCCAGAATTTCACTTTCGCGCTGAGTGAGGGCTTCGTCGAGAACCTGTCGTACCCCTTGGCACATCATATCCTCGCTAACCTGAGAGTCAGGGGAGGGACTATCGGTGTCTTCGAGCAGATCCAAGACTTCGGTGTTGTCTTCATCCCCGACGTAATGGTTCAGAGACAAGGAGCGCTGACTCACCCGTTGCAATTGTCGCAATTGCTTCAGGGACAGGTCTAAGGCTTCAGCCAGTTCATCTTCACTAGGCTGGCGGTTAAGATCTTGTCCGAGCTTCCGATAGGTCTTCTTAAGTTTGTTGAGCTTCTCAACGATATGGATGGGAAGGCGGATGGTGCGACCATCGTTAGCAATGGTGCGGGTAATCCCCTGACGAATCCACCAGTAGGCGTAGGTGGAGAATTTGTAGCCCTTTTCGGGGTCAAATTTCTCGGTGGCGCGGCTTAGACCCAATGCACCTTCTTGGATTAGATCCAGAAACGGAACTCCCCGGTTCAGGTAGCGTTTGGCGATCGAAACCACTAAACGCAGGTTGGAGCGAATCATTTTTTTCTGGGCTGTGCGGCCCCGATGAATCTGTCGCTGCAATGTTTTTTGGGTTAAGCCAAGAGCTTCAGCTACCTCCATCGGTTCAGGTTCTCGACCTAATGATTCTGTGAGCTCCGCTTGTTTTTCTCGAATGACAACCCAATCTTGAACCTGCCGAGCTAGGTGGATTTCTTCTTCTCGATTCAGCAGCGGATAGCGAGACATCTCTTTGAAAAATGCCCCTACCGCGTCATCAGAAACGGTCTTAGAATAGCCAGTCGAACGAGCCCGAGCAATGTTAGCTGGGTTATCATCGCTCACGTTGGCAGCATGGGTCTGGAGTTGAGTCGCAGTGCTAACAGTCAATTTAGTTTCCCCTTCAGCTAACTTCAAAAAAAATGGAAATTTGAATAGTATTAACTTACATTTTTAGATATTTTATTCTTATATTCATTTTAGGTTTTTGTGACTAAAATGTCAAGTCTGAATCTCGGCAATTTGTCAATAAACCTTAAAAAATATTGTGTAGTTTCTATATTCATGGTAGTAAATATGCTCAGAGTGCGCATCTATCTCAGGGTAGATGTCCGTCTCCCTCATCTGACTGAGTGCGATCGCTAACCTTTGATGAACCTATGAATGCTGCTGTATCTGTGCAAAATGTTTCCAAGGTCTATGGCGATCTTGGAGTGGTTAACAATCTCTCGTTTGATATTGCAAAGGGAGAATTATTTGGCTTTCTTGGCCCCAACGGAGCCGGTAAATCGACCACGGTACGAATGTTAACCACGTTGACGAAACCGACGTCGGGAACCATTGAAGTGGCTGGCTATGATGTGGTTCACCAGTCGCGTCTCGCGAAACGCTCGATTGGGGTCGTTCTTCAGCAGGTAAGTGTGGATCTTGATCTAACGGTTTGGGAGAATATGGAATACCACGGACGCTTACACCATATCCCGCGCGGGGAGCGTCAGGAACGGATTAACCGTTGGTTGGAGTATGTGGAGCTAACGAATCGCCGTGACGCCCTTGTGAAGACCCTCTCTGGGGGGATGAAACGGCGGTTACAGATCGCGCGATCGCTTCTCCACCAACCGGATATTTTGTTTCTCGATGAGCCTACGGTGGGATTAGATCCTCAAACCCGTCGCCGTCTTTGGGAAATTCTCTTGGATCTCAAGGATCAGGGGATGACGATGCTGTTGACCACTCATTATATGGAAGAGGTAGAATATCTCTGCGATCGCATTGGCATTCTCGACAGGGGTCAACTCATCGAACTTGGGACCCTCGACGAGTTACGACGCAACCATGGTGAAGGAGTCGTCGTCAAACATACCCCGGAGGGACTACAGAGTCAGTTTTTCCCAAATCTGGACTTAGCAAATGATTATATCAACCAACACGGCGATCGCACCGGCATGATGGCTCGTGAATCCAACCTAGAAGATATTTTTGTCGAACTCACCGGCCGTCAACTAGACTAAAAGCTCAAAGTTCCAAGAGTAGGGGAGAAATATTGCCCCCCCTACTCCCATCCCAAGAGTATACCGAAGAGTATACCGACCCCTTTAAACCAAAAAAGACCCCCATTCTCAGGGAGTCCTTTTTGGAAATATTAACCTGGCACTGAGCTATCTTCCCAGGGGGCAACCCCCCAAGTATTTTCGCCGCAGAAGCGTTTCACAGCCGAGTTCGGGAAGGGATCGGAGTGGGGCCACTTCGCTAGAAGCACCAGGAAAGAACAGAAACCTTGAAGACTGCACAGTCAACCTAATCAGGGAATAGAGACATCATTTGAGGTCAAGCGCTCGGTCTGTTAGTACGCCTTGGCTTCATCCATTACTGAACTTCCACCTAGCGCCTATTAACGGATGTTCTTTCCGTGACCTTACTGGGTTAACCCCAACAGAGAACTCATCTTGAGGTGGGCTTCCCACTTAGATGCTTTCAGCGGTTATCCGCTCCGCACTTGGCTACCCTGCGTTTACCGTTGGCACGATAACAGGTACACCAGCGGTGCGTCCTTCCCGGTCCTCTCGTACTAAGGAAGGCTCCTCTCAATTCTCTTACGCCTACACCGGATATGGACCGAACTGTCTCACGACGTTCTGAACCCAGCTCACGTACCGCTTTAATCGGCGAACAGCCGAACCCTTGGGACGTACTTCCGCCCCAGGTTGCGATGAGCCGACATCGAGGTGCCAAACCTCCCCGTCGATGTGAACTCTTGGGGGAGATCAGCCTGTTATCCCTAGAGTAACTTTTATCCGTTGAGCGACGGCCCTTCCACGCAGTGCCGTCGGATCACTAAGGCCGACTTTCGTCCCTGCTCGACTTGTAGGTCTCGCAGTCAAGCTCCCTTATGCCTTTGCACTCTACGGCTGATTTCCAACCAGCCTGAGGGAACCTTTGCGCGCCTCCGTTACCATTTAGGAGGCGACCGCCCCAGTCAAACTGCCCACCTGAAACGGTTCCTCTCCCGGATCACGGGTCGAGGTTAGACTTCTAGCTGAGTTAGAGTGGTATCTCACCGATGGCTCAGTTTCCCCCACAAGGAAAACTTCAAAGCCTCCCACCTATCCTGCGCAAACTCAGCCCGAAGCCAATTCCAGGCTACAGTAAAGCTTCATAGGGTCTTTCTGTCCAGGTGTAGGTAGTCCGTATCTTCACAGACAATCCTATTTCGCCGAGCCTCTCTCCGAGACAGCGCCCAAATCGTTACGCCTTTCGTGCGGGTCGGAACTTACCCGACAAGGAATTTCGCTACCTTAGGACCGTTATAGTTACGGCCGCCGTTCACCGGGGCTTCGGTCGTCAGCTTCGCTTACGCTAACCAACTTCCTTAACCTTCCGGCACTGGGCAGGCGTCAGCCCCCATACATCGTCTTGCGACTTAGCGGAGACCTGTGTTTTTGGTAAACAGTCGCTTGGGCCTCTTCACTGCGACCACCTCTCGGTGGCACCCCTTCTCCCGAAGTTACGGGGCCATTTTGCCGAGTTCCTTAGAGAGAGTTATCTCGCGCCCCTTGGTTTACTCAACCTACCTACCTGTGTCGGTTTCGGGTACAGGCCAAACAGATTTACAGTAGTTCGGGCTTTTCTTGGAAGCATGACATCGGTCACTTCCCAGCCGTAGCCGGTCGTGTTCACGTCTTAGCTCAGGGTGTTTTCTCCACCCGTCATCACCTTCGAACGCTTAAACCGGGACTACCATCACCCGGCTGACTTAGCCTTCTCCGTCCTCCGCTACCAGTCTGTTCGGGTACGGGAATGTTAACCCGTTGTCCATCGACTACGCCTTTCGGCCTCGCCTTAGGTCCTGACTAACCCTCCGCGGACGAGCCTGCCGGAGGAACCCTTAGGTTTTCGGGGTATGTGATTCTCACACATATTTTCGCTACTTAAGCCGACATTCTCACTTCTGCTTCGTCCACACCTGCTTGCCGCTAGTGCTTCACCCTAGAGCAGAACGCTCCTCTACCACTTAGTTAAAAACTAAGTCCACAGCTTCGGTGGGACACTTAGCCCCGTTCATTTTCGGCGCGGGAGCGCTTGACCAGTGAGCTATTACGCACTCTTTTAAGGATGGCTGCTTCTAGGCAAACCTCCTGGTTGTCTCGGCACTCCCACCTCCTTTATCACTTAGTGTCCACTTGGGGACCTTAGCTGGTGGTCTGGGCTGTTTCCCTTTCGACGATGAAGCTTATCCCCCACCGTCTCACTGGCTAGTTTCTCTATGGTATTCAGAGTTTGCCTCGATTTGGTACCGCTCTCGCAGCCCGCACCGAAACAGTGCTTTACCCCCATAGATATTTCTCTAGCCGCTGCGCCTAAACGCATTTCGAGGAGAACCAGCTAGCTCCGGGCTCGATTGGCATTTCACCCCTAACCACACCTCATCCGCCAATTTTTCAACATTGGTCGGTGCGGACTTCCACTTGGTGTTACCCAAGCTTCATCCTGGACATGGTTAGATCGCCCGGGTTCGGGTCAATTAATCGTGACTAGCGCCCTATTCGGACTCGCTTTCGCTGGGGCTTCGGCATTCTCGCCTTAACCGGCCACGACCAATTACTCGCCGGCTCATTCTTCAACAGGCACGCGGTCAGACGTTAAATCGTCCTCCCACTGCTTGTAAGCTAACGGTTTCAGGTTCTATTTCACTCCCCTCCCGGGGTTCTTTTCACCTTTCCCTCGCGGTACTGTTTCACTATCGGTCACGTTGGAGTATTTAGCCTTACGAGGTGGTCCTCGCTGATTCACACGGGATTTCACGTGCCCCGTGCTACTCGGGATACGGCTGAGCTGTTCAGATTTTCGACTACAGGACTTTCACCTTCTCTGGTGCCGCATTCAACGGCTTCGTCTAATCGTTCGAGTCTCGTGATGCCGTCCCACAACCCCTAAGGTAAAAACCTTAGGTTTGGGCTGTTCCCAGTTCGCTCGCCGCTACTACGGGAATCGCTTTTGCTTTCTCTTCCTCGGGCTACTAAGATGTTTCAGTTCGCCCGGTTCGCTCGTGTCGGCCTATAGATTCAGCCGACCGTTTTTAGGGTTGCCCCATTCGGACACTTCCGGATCAATGCTTGCTTCCAGCTCCCCGGAACGTTTCGTCGGTCGCCACGTCCTTCATCGCCTCAACGTGCCTAGGTATCCACCGTTAGCTCTTTGTAGCTTGACCTCATTTTTCTTGAGGTCTCGACTTCACCTGACTTTTTTTAGGTTGACTATGCAGTTTTCAAGGTTCTGGCTGGGATGTCCCAGCAGTCTGAGTCTCTCTCAGGTGCTGAGGTATCCTTGCACTCTTGTTTGTGTTAGGAATGGTTGAATGATTGAGTTGGGGTGAGACCAGCATGGAGGTAAGCGGACTCGAACCGCTGACATCCTGCTTGCAAAGCAGGCGCTCTACCAACTGAGCTATACCCCCATTTTCTTAGTTTCTGCTCTCGCATCACTAAAGAGTTAGGTGGGCCATCCTGGACTTGAACCAGGGACCTCACCCTTATCAGGGGTGCGCTCTAACCACCTGAGCTAATAGCCCATTTCAAGGTTGGTCTCTTTTTCCTAACGCCCCAGATTTCTCTGAGTCTTTAGGATTCCTAACCTCTTATCGTTTGAAAGCTACGACGATTCTCCGACCGACCTAGGTTGACCTCAATTTCTTGGGCTTTGTTGCATCCTCAAGATCTTGGGTTTAGGTCTCCCTAAAAAGGAGGTGATCCAGCCACACCTTCCGGTACGGCTACCTTGTTACGACTTCACCCCAGTCATCAGCCCTGCCTTCGGCATCCCCCTCCGCGAACGGTTAGGGTAACGACTTCGGGCATGGCCAACTTCCATGGTGTGACGGGCGGTGTGTACAAGGCCCGGGAACGGATTCACCGCAGTATGCTGACCTGCGATTACTAGCGATTCCTCCTTCATGCAGGCGAGTTGCAGCCTGCAATCTGAACTGAGGCCGGGTTTAAGAGATTAGCGCACTCTTGCGAGTTGGCTGCTCGTTGTCCCGACCATTGTAGTACGTGTGTAGCCCAGGACATATGGGGCATGATGACTTGACGTCATCCCCACCTTCCTCCGGTTTATCACCGGCAGTCTCCCTAGAGTGCCCAACTTAATGATGGCAACTAAGGACGAGGGTTGCGCTCGTTGCGGGACTTAACCCAACATCTCACGACACGAGCTGACGACAGCCATGCACCACCTGTGTCCGCGCTCCCGTAGGCACTCTTCCCTTTCAGCAAGATTCGCGGCATGTCAAGCCCTGGTAAGGTTCTTCGCGTTGCATCGAATTAAACCACATACTCCACCGCTTGTGCGGGCCCCCGTCAATTCCTTTGAGTTTCACACTTGCGTGCGTACTCCCCAGGCGGGAAACTTAACGCGTTAGCTTCGGCACGGCCCGGGTCGATACAGGCCACACCTAGTTTCCATCGTTTACGGCTAGGACTACTGGGGTATCTAATCCCATTCGCTCCCCTAGCTTTCGTCCCTCAGCGTCAGGTTCGGCCCAGCAGAGCGCTTTCGCCACCGGTGTTCTTCCCAATATCTACGCATTTCACCGCTACACTGGGAATTCCCTCTGCCCCTACCGACCTCTAGCTATCCAGTTTCCACTGCCGACCCGAGGTTGAGCCTCGGTCTTTGACAGCAGACTTGAACAGCCGCCTACGAACGCTTTACGCCCAATAATTCCGGATAACGCTTGCCTCCTCCGTATTACCGCGGCTGCTGGCACGGAGTTAGCCGAGGCTGATTCCTCAAGTACCGTCATTTTGTTCTTCCTTGAGAAAAGGGGTTTACAATCCAAAAACCTTCTTCCCCCACGCGGCGTTGCTCCGTCAGGCTTTCGCCCATTGCGGAAAATTCCCCACTGCTGCCTCCCGTAGGAGTCTGGACCGTGTCTCAGTTCCAGTGTGGCTGCTCATCCTCTCAGACCAGCTACCGATCGTTGCCTTGGTAAGCTTTTACCCCACCAACTAGCTAATCGGACGCGAGCTCCTCTCCAGGCGAAATAACTTTTCACCTTTCGGCATATCGGGTATTAGCAGCCGTTTCCAGCTGTTGTCCCCGTCCTGAAGGTAGATTCTCACGCGTTACTCACCCGTCCGCCACTAAGTTCCGAAGAACTTCGTTCGACTTGCATGTGTTAGGCACGCCGCCAGCGTTCATCCTGAGCCAGGATCAAACTCTCCGTGTTGACTTTGAGTTTGTTGGCTTTCGGTTCGATTAAACTTAACTCAGGTTGCCCCTTGCTAAATTCTCTCTCATCCGTTATCCTTTAATGAATTTAGACGAAGAATTGAAGTTTTAGGCTTCTTTGTCGAGCTTTCAAACGATTTAATTTTCGAGGTTCGGAATGCGTCGTTTGGGGGGCGTTGTTTGCCCGTCCTCCCGAGCGCTTAACTAATCTAACAAGACTATCTGGGGCTGTCAACCCTTTTTTCAAAGTTTTTGGGAAGTTTTTTTGTG
>FSSI02000013.1:0-42414 GCA_900149785.2 Phormidium lacuna HE10JO
CCGAGGCCTGACGAGCCATTGAGTTTAGCTTTTTGGCCCAAGGAAACTCTTTGGCAAGAACCGCACAATAGGCGCTTAGTTCATACCGTCCAACTCCCTTGTTATCTATCCAGTATCTCAGGCAACTGTTACGAACAAACCGAGCCGTCCGAATGGCCTCATCTAGCCGTTCGTATTGCTCTTTGGTTCCTTCTAGCTTAGCCTCAAATACCAGCATGACACCCTTCAGTCATTTGACGGAATTGTACCGCATTGTACTACAGTAGTTGCCGCGATTCATCTCAACGTTGAATCAAAGATTACAACGTGAGCCTTCTCGCGGATTAAGGTAATCTAGGAAGAGGTCACCTGCCTGTCGAGACCCACGACAGCCAACGGCGGTGGTCATCTAACTTTTGCCAGTCTCCTGGCGACGTAACTACACCCTTATCGATGTGATGTATTCCCAACTTTCCTTAGCTTTTCTGACTCCGGCAGACTTTTTGCAAACGACCCTTTGGTCGTTAGGCGTCACGGGTCTGTTTGCGGTTTTAGCCCTACTGGCCTTTATCTTGCAATGGGGCATTCGCTTTCGACTGGTGGGCATCACCGGCTTTATGGCCGTGCTAACGGTCGGCTTATTCTCCCTGAGTCTCTTTCCGATTACCACAACCGTGGTTCCCGGTTCGGTTCCCTATAACGTTGTCTATGACAATGGTGCCGGACAGGTCGTGATTAAACTCCCGGTGGAGATCAATGAACCTCAACTCGAAGCCACGTTACGTCAGGCGGCGATTAACCAGTTCTCGCCAGGGCGCATGGGGCAAAACCTCTTAATTCGTGGCCGCGTGCTTCTGCATCCCGAAGCGGGGATTACGGAGCCTCTCTTTGTCGGTCAGGTGCGGCGATCGCAGTCCGATGGCGATGAAAATGACTTCCAAATCGAGGTCAATCAATCGGCCCTGGCGCGACTCCCCCAAGCCTCTGAGAGTTAATCGGAGAGTTAATGGCCCAGAAAAAAGGAGATTCCCTGAATTGGGAATCTCCTTTTTAACGATGTTGTTGGAGTGAGTCGTGGCGTTGGGTTACGCCGACGGCTCACCATTGGCAGAGTGAGGACCCAGAGTGGGAACCATAGCCAACTTAACGGACGACTTCGCGGCTGGCTTCCATATCAATGGGTTTCATGAAATAGAGGTTCACGAATTGCAGACCATTGTTCGCCAACAGGGGCAGTTTCTTGAAGAACTTAACCACACCCGGCCCGTTGGAGTTGTCAATCTCCCGTAGCTTCTCGTTGTTGGCCACACAGCGATCGAGGCGACCGTAGAACTGAGGGTTGTTGACATCGAGTTTAATCGGGAAGACCCGAGCGGCGGTTTCATTGGTCTTCTCAATCACTTCGATGTCATATTCACGAGCATCGAGGCCAAGGATTTTATAGAACCCAGACCGTTGTAGGTCATTGAGGTACATGGTGGCGAAGACCGACAGCAGGAAGAAACGGCTCCAGAGACGAGCTTTCCAATCGTTGAGATATTGGGGTTGAGCGCGCATGATGGCGTCAAAGAAGTCGCCATGACGGTTCTCATCCTGGCACCAATTCTCGAAGAAGCGGAAAATCGGATAAATCCGGTCTTCTGGATGCTGTTCGAGATGGCGATAGATGGTGATATAGCGCCAATAGCCAATTTTCTCAGAGAGATAGGTGGCGTAGAAGATGAATTTGGGCTTAAAGAAGGTGTATTTCTTGCTCTTGGTGAGGAAGCCGAGGTCCAACTGGAGGTTAAAGTCAGACATCGCTTTGTTGAGGAAGCCCGCATGACGAGCTTCATCGCGCGACATCAAGTTAAAGCACTCAGCTAAGACGGGGCTGCTATCTTTGAGACGCCGTCCGAGTTCCTTATAGAGTAAGAAGCCCGAAAATTCTGCGGTGCAGGAGCGTTCTAGGAACTCAATGAATAGCCGACGCTCCTCGCCGGTAATAGTGTCCCAAGACTGGTTGAATTCCTCGTCCCGAACAAAATGATGTCGGTTGTAGTCAACTCGGAACTCTTCGAGGATGGCTTGCAGTTCATCTTCGTTGACTGAGATGTCCATTTGGGCCATCTCTTCAAAATCAGTGGTGTAAAACCGAGGGGTGAGAATCGTGTCTTTGGCGGGGGCTTTGACGCCAGGACGAATCTCATCGGCGACGGGTCGTTGAACGGAATCTACCATAGGATTTTTCTACTCGTTTCCTATCACTGCGATCGGGGGCTTGTTTTACATTTAGACCGTGACGAACGGGGTTTGAGTCCGCCAGGGGTCGGCGAATGCTAAAGGTTTGCCGAAATTGCGCCGAAATTACTATTGGCTTTTAGTGTACCAATGTTGGGAGAGGGAGACGGCGGGAATTTCGTTAAAAGTTATAACAATCTGCAACATTCCGTTACAAAACGGAAATGCGGCTAATTTGTCACAATGGGAGTTGAGCGGGAGTTGAGCGGGAGTTGAGGGCGATCGCCCGATGTCTAACATCGCTCGTCTGACGTTGTCTTGACCGTCTCTGCGCTCCCCACTTCCCCTTGACGCTTCCCCTTGACGTTTTCTGTACCCGCAATGACGTTTTGCCTCAACCCCGACTGTCCCCAGCCTCAAAACAGTAACACCGCCTCCATCTGTGTCGCCTGTGGTTCTCCGCTCTTGGTGGGCGATCGCTACCGTCCCCTACGGGCGATCGCCGTGGGCGGATTTGGCCGCACTTTTCTCGGGGTTGATGAATACAAGCCCTCGAAACCCCCCTGCGTCATCAAACAATTTAGCCCACGGGAACAGGGAAGCCAGAACCGCGATCGCGCGGCGCAACTGTTTCAGCAAGAAGCCACCCGCCTTGATGAACTCGGCAGCCACCCCCAAATTCCAGATCTGCTGGCTCATTTCCAGTGGAACCAACGCCAATATCTGATTCAAGAGTTTATCAACGGCTGTAACCTCGAAGACGAACTGCAAAGCGCCGGTTGCTTGAGCGATCTCGAAATCCTCGCCCTCCTCAAAGACATCCTACCGGTGCTTCAGTTTGTCCATGATCACAAAGTCATCCACCGCGACATCAAGCCAGCCAATCTGATTCGCAGTCAGAACGGACGACTATACCTCGTTGAT
Source organism: Phormidium lacuna HE10JO (assembly GCA_900149785.2). GTDB lineage: Bacteria > Cyanobacteriota > Cyanobacteriia > Cyanobacteriales > Geitlerinemataceae > Sodalinema > Sodalinema lacuna_A. The sequence goes on from FSSI02000013.1 coordinate 3,124, forward strand.
TTTGGCGCCTCTAAACTGGCCACCGCCGCCAGTTTAGCCCTCACCGGAACCACCATTGGCTCCGCCGGCTATGCCGCACCCGAACAAGCCATGGGCAAAGCCACCTTTGCGAGTGATATTTATAGTCTGGGGGTTACCTGCATTCATCTGTTGACCAACATTGCCCCCTTTGATTTGTATGACAGTAACGATGGCAAACTACGTTGGCAAGATTACCTCGACCCAGGACAACGAGTCGACCCTCACTTACTGAAGGTCTTAGACAAAATGGTGGAAACCGCCACGGGCCGACGTTACCGTTCACCAGCAGCGATTCTCTCGGACTTAGAGAACCCTCGTCCGAGCTATGTCCCAAAATCTCAGGGGAGTTCAGTCAGTCCGGTTTCCTTGACAACCGACTCTCCCCAGCCCGGCTATCCCCTGTTTGACTCGTCCAATTTGGCTCCGACTTCGATGAAACTCGAGGAAACTCCCGAATATCAAGCTCGCGTTCGCACGAGCTATTTTTTGTGGTTGATTGCCTTTTTTGTGGGTTCTACGGTTCGTCCCTTAAAGGGCCTACATCGATTTTATAACGGCAAAATTTTCACCGGACTTCTCTGGATGATTCCAGTGGTTGGAGATATTGGCGGCTTGATCGATTTATTCCTGATTCCGGGGATGGCGCAGGAGCAGGAGGAGAAAATTCGGGCAAATTTAGGGGTATCCGATTCAGGAGTGCCGCTGATGCCTCAAACCTCGATTAGTCGAGTTTTACCGCAGGCGACCCAGGATGAACAGGTGATGAAGCTGCTCGAGGTGGCCCAACGCCAGGGGGGACAACTAACGGTGACGCAAGCGGTGATGGCGACCGGGTTGTCCTTTAACCTGGCTGAGAAACTTTTGATGGAGTTAGCGAAAACGGGATATGTGGATGTGGGTAATGATGAGACCACGGGGGCGGTGGTCTATCGCTTTCGGGAGTTGTGAGGGTCGGCTCGGGAGCTACTGACACGCGATGGGGGCGATCGCCGCCGCCCAGCCTTGAGCGCCCGCATGGGGGGCAATGTCGGCATCGAGATGGCTCAGGCCCGGATGAATGAGTCCTTTGTTGTTGGGGATAATGATAGGGCGATCGACGGTTTGCAGCATCTCTAAATCATTGGGACTATTGCCCAGTCCGACGGTGGTTAGGGGGCCTGAGTGCTGATACTGCTTAATTAACCAGCGAACGGCTTGACCTTTGCCGGCCTGTGGCCCGATGAGATGGGAGAAGCGATCGCCGACAACAACGCGAACCCCCAACTCAGCCGCTGCCGCCTCAATCGCTTCAGTAGAACAGTATCGCGGGGTCACGAAGGGTTCGCTAAATTCCCGAGTTTGTGCCTGTCCCGCCGCCTCAGGAGACAATCCAGTGATGGCGGTGAGATCGGCAACGGTCAAATCGCCAAATCCTTGTAACGCCACTCCCAAGCGTTGACTCAGTTGTGCTAGGGCTGAGCGAGCCTCTGAATAGAGTCCCCCCAATCGCTTGAGTTGATACCCTTGCCAGGATTCGGTCTCTTTGAGTTCAAAGCGGCGATCGTCTGGGTGTATAAAGATGGCACTGCCGTTTTCGACGATGAAGGGTGATTCTAATTGCAACTGGTCGAGTAGGGATGTGACTTCAATGCGAGTTTTACTGGTGACGGGGATGATGGGAATGTGTTGTTGTTTGAGGAGGACGAGGGTGGGGATGGCTTCATCAAAGCGGTAATCATGGCTATTGAGGAGGGTTCCATCGAGATCAGTGAAAACAACGACAGTCATCAGGAGTTTGGTTGATTGTGGATTGGGGTTAGCCGCCGCTGACGGGAGGAATTAAAACCACTTCATCGCCGTCTTGTAGAAGCGTCTGTGGACTAACAAACTCTAGGTTAATGCCAAAGCGGGTTAGATCTCGCCAGTTCTCAAGCTGGGGATGCTCGGCAAGGCAGCGATCTAAGACGCAAGAGACCGGGCTATTCCCTGGGAATTGCCAGGTGAGTTGATCCACCTGATAGGCCTCTTGATAAGCGGCGAAGAGTTTAACGATAATGGTGATTGGCTCGGGTCTTGGCTCGGTCGTTGGCTCGATCATGGGTTGGGGGTGGCTGCAAGTTTGGGGAGAGGGGACTATAATTTTGATTATTGTACTTAAAGGTCAGAGCGCAAGGACGTTTTATGGGTCGTGGAGGCAAACGGGTTGGCGCAGGTCGTCCCCCAGGAACGGGAAAATACGGGGAACCGACGACAGCGATGCGCTTACCGGTCAGTCTGGCTGAGCAACTCCAGGAGGTTTTGGCGACCTGGGATCGCTCACGATTCGAGGCTATTGTGCCACAACTACAACGATTGCGGCCGAGGGGGGAGGACGGGCCGCGTTTACCGCTCTATTCTTATGGGGTGGCGGCGGGGGGACTCAGTTCAGTCACCGATGAGATTGGGCAAGATGAGATTGGGCAAGATGAGATTGAGCAGAATTTGGACCTTCATGAGTATTTGACGACTCACCCGGAGGCGAGTTTTTGTGTCCGCGCCATGGGGGATTCGATGATTGAGGCGGGGATTCAGGCGGAGGATTTGTTGCTGGTGGATACGGTTCCTGAACCCGAAGACGGGGATATTGTGGTTGTGGTGGTGAATGGGGAACTGACGGTGAAACGACTGCGCTGTGAGGGCGATCGCCTGGCTCTGGTTCCTGAAAACCCAGAGTATCCGATTCTCTGGCTCACGGAGGCGATCGAGTTTTATATTTTGGGGCGAGTTACCCATGTGATTCACGCCCTATGATATGGCGCTGAGGTTGGAGGCTGAGGGCCGCAGGTTGGGGTCTCGCCGTCACTCTAGGCAAAAAAAACTCACGCTTCGGGGGATCTGCTACGACAATTCCTTTACCTACCCCGCGAGAAGGCTCACGTTGTAATCTTTGTATTCAACGTTGAGATGAATCGCGGCAACCACTGTAGTATAATCGGGAAATACTTCAAGGTAAGTAGGCAGCGTAAAAACTTTGCCATTAAGATGGCATCGTGCGTCAGCCAGTCTCACGACTGGGTCGCCTATGAGGACTTGAAGGTGCAAGACCGGGTAAGGAATCACAATCTTCAGTCAATAAGTAAGTACCGTAGGGCATACGGAAACTCACGCCTCCGGAGATATCGACCTCTGCCTTGGTGGGGAGACTCCTCAAGGTAAGCCGAGTCGTAGAAAGAGGAAACCTCATCAGTGATGGTGGGAATTCCACGCTATATTCTTTGAATTAGCGTGGGAGGATGTCAAAATGTCTTAAGAGAAGTTTGAAAATTCCTAAGGAATTGTAAGGAGTAGGCATGGTTAGCCTCGATCGCGTCGCAGACATTATCCGAACGGAACTCGGTGAAGCCGAAGTGCAGGTTCGGGACCTCACGGGTGGCGGAGATCACCTCGAAGCCGTCGTGGTTTCCCCAAAATTTGCTGGCCTATCCTTGGTGAAACAGCATCAACTGGTTTACGGTGCGTTGCGTGGTGAGTTGGCTTCTGAAGCTATCCACGCCCTAGCGCTGAAAACCTACACTCCAGAAAAGTGGGCGGCCGCTAGCCAAGTTGGCTAAGCTCAAAACCTCCCTCGTCTGATGAGTTCTCGGAACTCCGTTGACCAAAAATTCACGCTCAATTCACATTATTAAACTGCCATGACTCCAGATGTTAAGCAACGAATCGACGACTTGTTGAAACAGCATAAAGTGCTGGTTTTCATGAAGGGAAATAAACTGATGCCCCAGTGCGGCTTCTCGAATAATGTCGTGCAAATGCTCAATAGCCTTGGTGTTCCCTATCAAACGGTTGATGTTTTAGAGGATTTTGACATTCGCCAAGGGATTAAGGAGTATTCTAACTGGCCGACGATTCCTCAACTCTATATTGATGGAGAGTTTGTCGGTGGATCGGATATTGCGATCGAACTCTATCAGAATGGTGAGCTTCAGCAGATGGTACAGGTTGCTTTAGCCTCCTAATCCTCTCGCTTCACTCTGTTGAACCTCCCCAATTTTTGGGGAGGTTTTTTGGTTTTGTCAAGGGGTTAGCGATTAAAAGTTATTAAGATTTGTGTTACAATCAGGGAAGAACTCCATAAATTTCTAAAGAATATGAATTTTTCCAGCCTAGCTAATCTCCCGGATTACAGCATTGTTGTCATTAGTTGTATCTTTGCGATCCTCTGCGGGATTGTCTTTAAGGATATTTTGGAATATCAATTTTCTCTGTGGAAGTCGAAGGGAAATCCGTCGGAAATTCACTATAAAACGCCGAATTTGAAGGTGGCTTATTTCTTCACTTGTCTGTTTGCGACGATTTGCGTTTGTACGAGTTTATCGACGTTTGATGTTCCGCCGCTGTTTGCTTATCCTTTAGGGGCGATCGTGGTGATTCCGACGGCGATTTTAGTTTGGGTGCAATTGGATTCGATGTTGTCTCTGGCGGCTCGGGAAGGGATTGACTCGATTCGTATTGATGTGGAAATGAGCGATCGCGAAGCCTTTCAGGCGAATAAGAATAGTTAGCATTTACGGGAGGCTCCGCCTCCCCCAGAGCGTGTCACAAGGCAAAAAGGATCGCGTGACGATGTTACCGCCGACCGGGTTTTGATTGATGAGAGCCGAGGGCTGGCGATCGCCAGCCGCCTTAAGCTTGGATATACGGGTATCTTGGGGATTTTAGTCGAGGCGAAAAGCCAAGGTTTGATTGCTCAGGTCAAACCTCTATTGGATGCTTTGGTTAATGAGGCTGGGTTTTGGGTTGCAGAACCTCTGTATAGTCTTGACTACTCCCCGCGCTAAAGCGACGGAGATTCCCCGGAGGGATTTCAGAACTTCCGACAAGTCGGACTCATAGGCGAAGTCAAATACGCCTCTATAGGTTGCCCGAAGGCTTCCTTTTACTTATTTTCATTCAATCGCCTTTTGTCTCTCGCCAATGAAACGTCTTTGCTGCCGACATTTCTGCATGATGCAAGTCTGCCCTCACGGGATGTTAAGCCCCTTTCATTTGGGTCATAGAGAAGACGATACGATTCTATCATCGTCATTGCGGCTAAAGCCGCCGAGTCGTTTTTCCGCCCCGCTTTAAAAAGACGGAGCTACCAAACTCCCGATTTTTTGCCGTGTTTTGCAACTGGTTAGCGAGGTTGATTGATTCTAGTTTTTCCAAATCGGTCGAGAGTGCTTGAGAGAGATGGCTTCACGACCGAGCGATCGCTATCAACGGAATAAGACGATCGCCGCAAACTCGTCTGGAGTGACGCGAAGTGTAAGGTCGCTGGGCGGTTGCATGATGGGGGCGATCGCCGTTGCCAGCCTCTTTGACCTTGCGGATACTTCGGGGTTGGCTTCTATTGTATTGGGGGGTTGGAGTGGCGATCGCTGGGCGGATGCCTAAGCCGCTTGGCAATGTTGCGCGGTTATTTGCGTACTGCTTTGCCGTCTAACGGTGAAGTTGTGCGGCGGCAGATAACCTCGAACTCTCACCAATAACCTTTGTTCCGCCCGCACCAACGCATTGTTAGGGAGTTTGCGGCTTCGATCGCTTACGACTTTTCCAATAACCAGGCTCACGACTACAATGCATGACCGCCAAAATCAAAATGTAGTCTTGCTCAATTGTGTAGAGAACGCCATAAGGAAACTTACGTGTCATACACCGCCGAACATCCTCATCAATCGCAGCATAGCGGGTTGGAGCTTCCCGGATCCGATAGACTGTATCCTCGATCGCGTTTACGAACGCTTGAGCAACTTCAACTCTTTGCTCTGTATAGTATTGAACTGCTTCAGCATACTCACTCAGTGCTTCAGGATGAAATACATACCTCATGGCTCAATTAGCCGTCTGACCTGAGCTAGAGCATCTTCACCTGGAATTGGCTGGACAGAACCATTTCGTACTTCATCTCGTCGACGCTTAGCTTCAGTTACCCAAACCGCCTGAGTTGCGGAGTCAGTATCGAACTCTAAGCTTTCTACCAACTTGTCTGCTAAGAGTGCTCTTGACTCACTAGGGAGGGATAATATTTCTTCAGTCAGTTGCTCAATCGATCGCATAATACTATCTCCTTGCAGAAAGTCGAGTCTTAGACAATTGTATCAAAAATCAACGTGAAACAAAGTTTAGGAAGTAGTCGTCTATCTCAGGGCTTTATGTTAAGCACACTATGCTAGTTGATGTAAATCCTCTTAATCTCATAAACAAACTCTGGCTTATTAGCGTACTTCAAGGCTATATCCCATGCCTTTCGCCTTAGCACGGAAGTATACCAATGCAAACCGTCAGTGGATTTGGCAGTTTGTGTTTCCAGCATCAACTCGGTGCCGGGATCCTCGTAGTGTTGACTACTCCCCGCGCTAAAGCGACGGAGATTCCCCGGAGGGATTTCAGAACTTCCGACAAGTCGGACTCATAGGCGAAGTCAAATACGCCTCTATAGGTTGCCCGAAGGCTTCCTTTTACTTATTTTCATTCAATCGCCTTTTGTCTCTCGCCAATGAAACGTCTTTGCTGCCAACATTTCTGCATGATGCAAGTCTGCCCTCACGGGATGTTAAGCCCCTTTCATTTGGGTCATAGAGAAGACGATACGATTCTATCATAGTCATTGCGGCTAAAGCCGCCGAGTCGTTTTTCCGCCCCGCTTTAAAAAGACGGAGCTACCAAACTCCCGATTTTTTGCCGTGTTATTATCCGTTACCACCTGCATGAGAGTGGCTTGCAAAAAGCAGTGAAGCAAGCCGTGAGAAGTGCCGGATTGCAAAAGGGCGATCGCCTCTTGACGTTTTATTTCTTTTGTGGTAATAGGATTCGCCATAGCTTCCCGCTTCTTTTTGCTGTTCAGCTTAGCGTTTACGGGAGGCAGAGCCTCCCCCAGAGCGTGTCACGGCTTCAGCCATGACACGAGAGCAGAGTAGGGGCGAATGGCGGTTCGCCCTCTTCGCTGTCGTATGTCTTTGCTCTTACACTGCACCCACTAATTCCGCTTCTGACGGGGGCGTTTCCGCATCGGCTTCTCCCAACACTTCACAGGAATTGCCCGGACTTTCAATCAGTTTCACCTTATATAAACTCGCTCCCAAATCGCGAATCGGTTGCGTTAAAATATCGCGAATGTGCAGGACAAAATTCTCAGTGGTGGGGACAAGTTTCTCAAAATGAGGAATATCATAATTCAGAAACGTATGGTCGAACGGTTCGGCGACCAAATCCTCAATGAGTTGATTTAATGCTCCCAAATCAACCAGCATTCCCGTGCGTTGATCGATGTCTCCCTTCACCGTCACTTCTAAATTGTAGTTGTGACCATGACCATGAGGATAGGCACATTTCCCATAAATGGCATCATTTTCATCGTCGCTGGCATCGTGTATGGCTAGGCGATGGGCGGCACTAAAATGAGTACAGGTGGTTAAATGAGCTTCCCAGCCGTTGCCGAAATAATCGGCCCATAAATCGGGATGTTCTGAAAGCTGAATTTTCACGAGGGGGAGATGGGGCGCGAGTCGTTGCCAAATCACCCGTGCCACATTTTCAGTGGTGGGTAATGTTTCGTTAAATTCGGGCCAAACTTCATTCAAAAAGGAAAAGTCAAGCTGACTGGTGACTTCTCGTTTAATGTCATGTTTGATGTTCGATAAATTCAGCACCATGCCATATTCATCAAGTTCTCCAGCCATAGACACATAGAGAACATAGTTATGGCCGTGACCGTGAACATTGGCGCAGGCCCCGAATTGGTGGCGATTCTCGGCTTCGCTGAGTTCCGGGAGCCAGTAGCGGTGACCGGCAGAAAATTGGGCGCGGCGGTTGATAATGCAGTCCATAAATCTTTGCTGGGCGACGAGAGTGAACGGTTGCGTTGGAGCTATTTTTAAAGTTTTGTAAAGCTGTCCTTGATTGTAGCGAAGATCTCAGCCAAATCGAAGCCTGAGGGGTAAAAAATCCCGAAGGGGGCGATCGCCTCAGTCCAAGGGTTCCCCGGCAAACGGTACACTGAGAGCAGCGTAAGCGATCCTTTGACCCAATCGGAGAAGTAAGAATGACTGTTTCTACTGTAGCGTCTTCGTCCTTGGCTGAGAGCGCCCATCGAACCCGTCAGGCGGCGCAACAGTTAGGATATCTCAGCCGTGATGCGAAAAATGCGGCCATTGCAGCCGTCGCAGATTCCCTCAACCTGGCGGCGGCGGAGATTTTAGAGGCCAACGCCGCTGACTGCGAAGCGGCCCAACAGGAGGGCCTATCCAAACCCCTCTACGATCGCCTCAAACTGAGTGAAAGCAAACTACAAGCGGCCATCGCCGGTGTGCGGGATGTGGGCAAACTCCCCGATCCCGTAGGAGTGGCCCAGTTACACCGAGAACTCGATGATGGACTGGTTCTCAAACGCATCACCTGTCCCCTGGGGGTGTTAGGGGTGATTTTCGAGGCCCGGCCCGATGCGGCGATTCAAATTGCCAGCCTAGCCCTGAAATCCGGGAATGGCGTCATTTTCAAAGGGGGGAAAGAAGCGAGTCGCTCCTGTCAGGCGATCGTCGCCGCCATTCATCGCGGCTTAGACTATGTGGGAGTCCCCACCGATGCCATTCAACTGCTGACGACTCGCGAAGAAATCCTGGAACTGCTGCAACTCGATTCGATGGTGGATTTAATTATCCCTCGGGGATCGAATGCCTTTGTCCGGTTTGTGCAAGAGAATACCCGAATCCCCGTATTAGGCCATGCCGATGGGATTTGTCATATCTTCATCGACCAAAGTGCCGTACTCGACAAAGCTATTCCCATTGTGGTGGATGCCAAAACCCAATATCCCGCCGCCTGTAATGCCGTAGAAACCCTGTTAATTCATCAGGGGGTCGCAAAAGCCTTTTTGCCGCCCTTGGCCCAGGCCTTGCAGGAAAAAGGCGTGAGCCTGCGGGGAGATGCGATCGCCCAGTCCATTGTCGAGATGGAGGCCGCAACGGAAGACGACTGGCAAACCGAGTATAGCGATTTAGTGTTAGCGATTCGGGTGGTGGATTCCCCCGCCGAGGCGATCGCCCACATTAACACCTATGGTTCCCGTCATACCGAAGCCATCATTAGCGAAGCCCCCCAAGCGGTGGATAGCTTTTTCGCCCAAGTGGATGCAGCGGGAGTCTTCCATAACTGTTCAACTCGATTTGCCGATGGCTTCCGCTACGGCTTCGGGGCGGAAGTGGGCATTAGTACCCAAAAACTGCCCCCTCGTGGGCCGGTGGGGTTAGAGGGCCTCGTGACCTACAAATATCAAGTGGTGGGGAATGGTCATATTGCCGCAACCTATAGCGGTGAGGATGCTAAACCCTTTCGCCATCGTAATTTGTAGAGATGTGTCGAGATTTGTCGAGACCTGGGTTGAGGCGGAGTTCAGGCAGTTAATCGTGCAGTTGCACGGCATTAAGAACATGAAACGAGTTTTAAACCTGTGGCAATGGAGTCGTTCCCCATCGGGGCGATGGTGGTGTGGGGTCGTGTTATCGTGCCTACTCAGCGTCAGTTTCGGGACGATCCGTCAAAGTCCAACCCTGGCTCAAGATCCCGGGGGACCCAGCTTCCCGCGTATGACCAGTCCTCGTGAGAATTTGTGTCCACCCTCGGCCTTATCGCGGGTGCGATCGCATACCGTGGCCCCTGGAGAAACCCTAGAGGCGATCGCCGAGGAGTATGATCTCTTTGCCACCACTCTCATGGGGATGAATCCCCAAGTGCGAAATGGCGTCGTTCGGCCGGGAATGCGGCTGAGAATCCCCCCCTACAATGGCATTGAAGTCAATGTTAGCCCCGATGATCTCTGGAGCGACTTGGCCCAAGAGTATAACGTGCGAGCCGATGTTCTCTTTGAAGCCAATAACTGCAATCGGCCCACCGACGTCGCCTTTATCCCCGGTGCAAACTGGTATCCCTACCGAGATACCCCTGATCCAACTCCCACAGACGACGAACCAGCAGTGAGTCCCACCTTAACCGCATATCCCTTGCCGACTCGAGTTGAGCCACTGTTACGCTACGGTTGGGTCTTGCCTCCGGGGGCTTCGTCGGCTGTCTTCCATAGTGGCTGGGACTTACCGGCAACCGTCCAAACCCCAGTTCGGGCCAGTGAGGATGGCATTGTGGCTTTTGCGGGGGGTCAACAGCCCTATGGCAATCTCGTGGTGATTAACCATAGCCGGGGTCGCCAAACCCGCTATGCTCATCTGGCAAGGCTCGATGTACAGCAGGGAGAATTTGTTGACGCAGGCCAGAACCTGGGAACCGTCGGTCGTACCGGAACGCCCGATGTTCCTCAACCCCATCTGCATTTTGAAGTTCGCAACAACTCAGAACTGGGGTGGGTGGCTCAAAATCCAGACACCTATCTTTAGTCTTTAGCGGTTATCCTCTCGAATCAACCTGTTAAGGGGAATTTTTCGGGAGAATTCAGCCCGAGTGCTGCGGAGACTCAAATCAAGATGTAGTGTAGAGAAGGGTGGGTTTGGCAACCCGGCTCGTGGTCCTGTCCCCAGTCTTGCTCCCGTCCCGTCCCCCCTTAGACCTTCACGGAATTGGCGAATGGCTGTTTACGCGCCTAGCACTGTTCTCGCTTGGAACATCGCTGCGATCGAAGCAAAATCTGGTCATGCGAGCGAGATCTCCCCAGCACATCTGTTGCTGGGACTTTGTAAACTCTGCGATCTGGACTTAGAACGGTTTTGTCCCCGACAAATTCGCGACAATCCTATGCAGAAGCGCGATTTCCGCAGTGACATCCAAGTGTTGCAACAATGGTTTGATACCTGGGGACTCGATCGCAGCAATTTTCGCCGTCGCCTGCGATCGCAGATCTCATCCGCCAGCCCCTTACCGGTCCATCAGGGGATTATGCACCGGGATGCCCATGCGCGGCAAGTTTTTGCCCGAGCCGAGGAACTCTCCGCCCTACAATGCCTTGATGAAGCGGTCGTCCGTCCCTATCATCTCCTTCAGTCCCTCTGTGAACTCAGTAATACGCCCTGGGATGACCTACTCTCGGAAATGAGTGCTTGTGGTGTGGATACTCCCTTCGGTGATGGGGCGGAATGGGCCTTAGATGCGCTTCCGGCGGACCCTCATTTACTCCTCGATGGCGATCCACTCTATCAGGATTTGGAAAAACCGGCCACACCGCTCCTAGACTGTTTTGGTCGGGATTTGTCGGAGTTGGCTCGCAAATGTCAACTCGATCCGGTGGTGGGGCGACAGACGGAGATTCTGGCTCTGGCGAGTATTTTGATGCAGAAGCGCAAACGCAATGCGATTCTCGTTGGCGATCCCGGTGTGGGGAAAACTTGCATTGTGGAGGGCTTAACTCAGTGGTTGTCCAGTTCCTCGGGACCCCCTGAAGCCCTGAGACAGAAGCGTGTGGTGGAAGTGTCGATGGCGTCACTATTGGCGGGATCGAAGTATCGAGGGGAGTTTGAGGAGCGGATTCAGGCCCTGATTCGCGAGGCCAGTTCGGCGGCGGATACGATTGTGTTTATTGATGAAATCCACACGGTGTTAGGGGCTGGGGGAACGGGGGCCAGTGATGCCGCCAATATCCTCAAACCGGCTCTGGCCCGGGGAGAAATTCACTGCATTGGGGCGACGACGGTTCGGGAATATCGCCAGACGATTGAGAAGGATGGGGCTTTAGAACGTCGTTTTCAGGTGGTTTGGGTGTCGGAACCGACGGCTGAGGAGACTCAGGCGATTTTGCAGGGGTTGCGATCGCAGTTTGAACGTCACCATGACTTGAAAATTCACGATAGCGCCTTGACGGCGGCGGTGGAGTTGACGGGCCGCTATGTGAGTGATGCCCGTTTTCCCGATAAAGCCATTGATGTGATCGATCGCGCCTGTGCTGAGGCCCGTTTAGATTCAGGGGGGATTTTGGCTCAGAAAGGGGTTCCGCTATCGGGTCCACGTTCGATCAGCCGCAGCGATATTGCGCGGGTGGTGGCCCATCAATGTCGTTTACCCTTAGAACAGATTTCCGAAGACGAGCGATCGCGCCTGTTGCGACTCGAAAGCGCCCTGCAAAAACAGGTGATGGGTCAAGATGAGGCGATCGCGGCGGTAGCTGACGCCATTCGTACCGCTCGGGCCGGCTTAAAAGCGCCTCAGAAGCCGGTGGGAGCGTTTTTATTTGTGGGACAGACGGGAACCGGCAAAACCCAGTTAGCGCAAGCCTTGGCGGAATTTCTCTTTGACAGTCCCCAAAAACTGATTCGGGTGGATATGTCGGAGTATATGGAGCCGAGTTCCACCTCTCGTTTGATTGGCGCACCGCCGGGATATATTGGCCATGAAGGAGAAGGCCAGTTAACCGGAGCGATTCGCACCCATCCCCACAGTGTGGTGTTGTTCGATGAAATTGAGAAGGCTCACCCTCAGGTGTTGGATTTATTCCTGCAAATTTTGGATGAGGGACGGCTCACAGATAGTCATGGACATCAGGTGTCCTTCCGGGAGACGATTATTATTATGACCTCCAATTTGGGGGCTAATGTGAGTTCTCAGGGGACGTTAGGGTTTGGTTTGGAGTCTGGGGAGTCTGAGGCGGGCGATCGTCAACGCTATCGTGAGGGAATTTTCAAGAGTTTACGGCAATCTCTACGGCCCGAACTCCTCAACCGCATTGGACAAATTGTCTATTTCGATCCCCTCTCGGTGGACACGTTACGACAAATTGTCGAGAAAGTGATTGAGCAGGTTCGCCAACGGCTACAACGGCAACATTTGCGGCTCAAATTGACGGAAACGGCCTATGAGTTACTGATGGAACAGGGCTACAATGCCGAGTTAGGCGCTCGGGAGATTGAGCGGACGGTGGAACGACTGCTGGTGCGTCCTTTGAGTCGGGCCATTCTCAGTGGTCAGTTTTCTCCTCATTCTCTGATTTGTGCCGATGCGCGGGAGAATCAGTTGCAGTTTGAGTCGATTCCCCTGCGGCGACGGAAACGGGTTAAAACGGTGGTGAAGGGGGAGTAGGATGACAGACAAAATCGTAGGGGCGAAAAATTTTTCGCCCCTACGGCGACAGATATAATCTGCCGTCAATTTTCTCTATCATCCTAAACCCGAAAGACGCACAATGAGCATCAAAGATTATCGAGATGTTACTGAAGGTTGAGTAGAGGTCGATTATGGACATACGGTAATTGGTGGCATTAAGCACAAAATTGTAGGGGCGAAAAATTTTTCGCCCCTACGACAATGGATATAATCTGCCATCAATTTTCTCTATTATATAAACCCGAAAGACGCACAATGAGCCTCAAAGATTATCGAGATGTTACTGAAGGTTGAGTAGAGGTCGATTATCAAGATACGGTAATTGGTTGCATGAAGCACAAAATCGTAGGGGCGAAAAATTTTTCGCCCCTACGGGATGTCAAAACCAATAACGGCCTAGAACGCCGGGCCGATGGAGAAATAGGCTCGGAAGTCGCCGCGATCGTTGACCCCAGCGGTGACCCGTAAGGTGTCCACAACGGGGACATCTAGGTCGAGGAAGTGTAAGCCGACACTAAATCCGAAACCGTCGCCGGGTTCGTTACGTACTTCAGACGGACGACCGATGACATCAGAGGCGGTGTCGAAATCCGAGACGTATTGAACCCCTAGACTACCGCGCAATTCCTCAAAAAACCCGCCGGGCGTAACGGCGATGGGGAAGCGATATTCTAACCGGGCTTGAATGAAGCTGCTCGCGGTTCCGACGTCACCTTGGCCATAGCCTCGGGCGGAGTTAAATCCCCCGAGGTTGAAGGCCTCGTAACCAGGGACATCTCCGAGAATCGTCCCGCCTTGCAGTCCTAAAATTAGGGTGCGGGGTCCTTCGGCAAATCCGAAGAGGTTGACGGGGAGATATTGGACATAACCGGCACTGAGACGGTTGAAGTCAAGGGTGCTGTTTCCGGTGGGAATCGATTGCTCGGTGCCGAATTGAAAGACGTTACCCGAGAGGGGGAAGCCATATTCATCGCGACTGGCGTTGTCTTGTAGGGCAAATAGACTCAGTAGTACGATATCGTCTTTACCATCGTCGCTGGCGGAGAGTTGATTGCCTTCTTCGTCAACGGGAAAGAGGTCGTCGTCGAAGGCCCGGTTTTGGATACGGATTTTTTCGTAGCTGAGTCCGGGCATTAGCACGGTGGTACTGCTGACAGGGACTACGACTTGGCTCTCAAAGCCAATCCGGTTAACCCAGGGTTCATGTTCGTCACCAATGGGTAGGAAGACTTCGCGGACATCTTCGTCATCGTCGTCGCTGAGAAAGGCGTTGTCGCGGGTGTTGTTGAAGTTGGCTGAGAGGCGGTAGCCGACTCGCCGGCCGTCTCCATTTTCATCGCCGCTGAAGGCGGCTTGAGTATAGGTGACATCGGCACCAGCGAGAAATTCTCCCCCCTCGCCGGTGAAGACAATAGAACGCCCCTCTTCGTCCCGGTAGCCGAGACGGAAGCCGGCAGAGATTCCTTCGGCACTGTCGATGCCAAAGTCACCTCCGAGGAAAAAGCCCGAACGGAGGCGTTCTAAGATTTCGGGGGAATAGACTTCTGGCCGCTGTCTGGGAATGGGACCGAGAATGGGGATGAAGCGAGTGGGACTTTCGGATTCAAAGTTAAAGCCTTGGGCCAGTTGAGGGGCTTCAAGTCCCGGTGTTGGGCTTAATGATGAGGTGGGCAGATTGGATGCTGATGAGACCGAGGCCATGGCCGGTGGGGTGCAGACGATCGCACCCAGGACAATTCCCCAATGGATTGGGAATTTCGACGGATTGAGTTGGATGGGCATACAGTCACTCCCCTAACCAGGTTCTAATGGGTTTTCTGAGGGGTTGCAAGGAACGACCCTCAGGTATACCCAAGATATTACCGACTCTTGGAGGCGGATGGGTGAACTCTCGGGGAAACTGTAGCAATTTGTTGAAAATTTTTGCAGTTAGGCACGTTGCAACAGGGCCGCTGGATTGGGAATTGAGGCGATGAGTTGACGGGTATAGTCTCGCTCGGGTTCGCGATAGACACGGTCGGCGGCGCCAATTTCTTCGATTTTGCCTTGGTTCATGACCATGATGCGATCGCTCATAAACTTCACCACGCTCAGGTCATGGGAGATGAAAATATAGGTTAGACCAAACTCATCTTGCAGTTCCCGCAAGAGATTTAACACTTGAGCCTGTACGGAGACATCGAGGGCGGACACCGATTCATCACAGATGACAAATTTAGGATTGAGGGCTAAGGCCCGGGCGATACACACCCGTTGTCGCTGTCCGCCCGAAAACTCGTGGGGATAGCGTTTGAGACAGTCGGCGCTGAGTCCGACTCGTTCGAGAAGCCAAATGCAGCGTTCCCGTTGTTGGCGAGGGGGTCCACCGACGTTGTGGATTTTGAGGGGTTCGGCGATCGCCGCCCCGACGCTCATGCGAGGATTGAGGGAACTAAAGGGATCTTGGAAAATCGCTTGAATGTTACGGCGTAGGCCTTGCAGTTGCTTACCTTTGAGATGGGTAATGTCTTGACCTTCAAAGAACATCCGGCCACTGGTAGGTGCGATTAACTGTAATAAGGTGCGAGCCAGGGTGGTTTTTCCGCAACCGGACTCTCCGACAAGACCTAGGGTTTCTCCAGGATAGACATGGAAGGAAATGCCGTTGACGGCCATGGCGTAGCGTTGGGTTTTGCCAAAAAGACCGCCGCGCACCGGATATCCGACTTGTAGATTCTCGACTTGTAGTAAGGGCGGTTGTCGCTGTAGATGAGCCAGGCGCTGGGCCATCTCCAGGTCCGAGATGCGGTTCTCGGGATTGGTCAGTAAGGTCAGGGGGGAATCCTGAATGAGATTTGAGTCGGAATTATCGGTTTCTGAGGCTTCCTCGGTCGCTGAAGGGTCGCTTTGGGACTCTTTGGCAGGAGGACTATCCCGTTCTGCAACCTGGGATTGCTCCTCGTTGGCAGGCGGTGGCGAGATCTGCGCTTGGGCCGTCATGAAGTCGGCAATGGTGGGGAGACAGCGCAATCGTAGTTCCGTTTGGGGGCGACAGGCTAAAAGTCCCTGGGTGTAGGGATGTTGTGGACGGGAGAAAATGTCGCTGAGGCTGCCGGTTTCGACGATTTTGCCCTGATACATGACGGCGACATGATCGGCGATTTCGGCAATGACGCCGAGATCATGGGTAATGAAGATCATGGACATCTGATGGCGCGATCGCAACTCCCGCAAGAGTTGCAAAATCGTCGCCTGAACCGTCACATCCAGGGCCGTGGTGGGTTCATCGGCAATCAGGAGGGCCGGGTCACAGGCGATCGCCATGGCAATGGTGACCCGTTGCAGTTGTCCCCCGGAGAATTGATGAGGATAGCGGTTGAGCAGGCTCTGTTTACGCCGTTCTATCTCTTGCAAGACTTGTCGCCGTCCAGGAGCCGCCCCCGTCCCTCCCAGAGCCGCTAACACCTCGTCCTGAAGCTGCTCCTCACCGGGGAGTAACTTCACTTCTTGCAGCCGGGCGATCGCCTGTTCTTGGGCCTCGGCTTTGGAGATTTTACGATGTAGGCGAATGGCCTCAACCAACTGAAAGCCGATGCTATAGACCGGGTTCAAGGCCGTCATCGGTTCCTGAAAGATGGTGGCGATACGTCCCCCCCGATAGCGTCGCAGTTGCTTGGGGGGCAGAGTTAAGAGGTTGACGCGATCGCCCACCACCGGGTCCCTGAACCAAATCTCTCCCCCCGTCACCTCACCCGGAGGACTCGGGACTAATCCCATCACCGCCAGAGAAGTGACGGATTTCCCCGATCCTGACTCGCCCACAATGCCCAGAGTTTGACCCCGAGGAACCTGAAAACTGACATCATTGACGGCATGAACCAAGCGTTCACCGCTTTGAAATTGAACCTGAAGATTACGAACCTCCAGAACCGTCGGATCAGGGGAAGCATCTGCGTGCATAGGGACTCAGGGGGACTCAGGAATGATGAACTCGAATCGAACCTGGGGAAGCGGGCCGGCGAATGAAGCCGCTATTCAAACCTATTTAATGGCCAGCCCGACTCCCGAACTGTTTATGATTCACCCTTTTGCAAGTATTGTGCGCCATCGACGACGCGAGCCGATTCGATGCGATCGCCCCGGCCGAGGTTTTCGAGGACTTCAGCCCCCTCAACCACATAGCCAAAGGCCGCATAGCGACCATCGAGCAAGTTCAGCCCCGCTGGGGTTAACTCCGGCTCAAACAGGAAGAAGAAGAACTGAGACGAACCACTATTGGCATCGAAATCCCGATGGGCCATCCCCAGAGTTCCAAAGGCGGAAAACGGCAGCACCGGCTGTTCACGATAGAGGCCAATTTCTTCGAGGGTAAAGCCATAAATCGGCTCATTCTCGCTGCGAACTCGAATTTCTAGGGGAATGGTGCGATACTCACCGGTTTCAGGGTCCACAAACCCATCCTCCGGTCCTGGCGGATCACCGGCCTGTAAGACATAATTGGCTTCAGCCCGTACAAAGTCGATGCCATCATAGAAGCCCCGTTGCACCAAATCCACGAAGTTTCCGGCGGTAATCGGGGCATTATAGCCATCAACCACCATCGTTAAGTCCCCTTGACTGGTGGTCATTTCCACCGTGGCGCGTCCCTTGAGTTGGGGTAAATCGGCGTATTCCTCGGGAATCTCAAAGGGAAACTCGCCCACCATCAACGATTGCAATTCGCCCAAGGTGTTGAGAATCTTGCGGCGAACAATCCAAGCCTCTTCTCGATTTTGCGTTTCTGCAACCGCTTCCAACTCACGAATCTGCTCATCGAGGCGTTCTAAATACTCCTGTCCCGCCTCCCGTTGCGAGGGAACCACCGTCTCTAGGATTTCATCCCGGCGGTAGGCTAGCGTGGATTTAGCCCCGCGCACATCCCGACTCACCGCAGACCAGCGTTTACGAGCGCGAAGCTGTCGCCCAATATCCTCAATTTGTTCTTGAATCCGTCGCACCGAGTCATTCTCGATGGGCAGGGCATATTGTAGCAGGGCCTTTGGATCGGTCACCGCATCCCCTTGGGGCATCCGGCTTTGGCGATAGTTCTGGCGGTCTCCCCCACCATCATCACTATCCCACCAGGCGGCACTAAGTCCTAGGGAGAGGGGAAGCAGTAGGGTGACGAGGAGTGCAAGTTTCAGCCAGCGTTTCAGTACAGTCATACGTATGGATTAAGTGCAGGTTTTTATAAGAAAATTGATTTGAAAGGACACTCGGCAAGCCCCAGGAGCCAGCCGTAACGCCACAGGTCATTATAACCCAGGGGATCAACCGGGGAGAGGCATCCGTGGAAATCTCCATCATCGCCCAGACCTAGGTGAACCGCTAAGCTGCACTGGCTATTCGGACTATCCCCTAGATTTCTGTGTCGAGAATTTTTTTCAGACGTTCCGTTGTCTGGCTTACCTCTCGCATCAACGCCTCCCAATCATCGGGCGGTTGACCCCGATCTAACATCTTGGCAAAGACCCGATAGGCATCGGTCTCACGATCATAAGCTCGCTTGGACGTTTCGTCATTCACCCAAGCCAAGACGATAATTTTGCTCTCTTGGTGATATCTGAAAAAAAGTCGGTATTGTTGAAAGAATTTAGCCCGAAACCAATGCTTATACTCCGGGCCAAGGGTCACACCTTGGCGATAGTTGGGACGGGTTGGATCCTCGGGTATAATCTCAAAGGCCAGCCGGGCGATCGCCGCCAGACGCTTCGTCACGTTTTTCCGTTTATAGCCCTGGGGAGCCTTCTGACGCCACTGTTCAACCTGAGTGACCAGCGTCTCGACTTGGCTCAGAAACAGAGGATGAGCGAATAGAGTCCATCCGTTGATGATAATTGGCGGTTCAGAAGACACCTCTACTCATCCTCATCTGTCAGAGGCTCATCGAGAGATACATCGACACCCGCAACTAACGATTGAACTCGGTTGAAGAGGCTAACACTAACAGGTTGTAACTTTTGAGGATTTTTGGCCATATCCTGTTCGAGAAACTCTAAAAAAGCTCCGAGAACTGGATCGTCACTGCTATCTTTCGCCACCGAAATCAAGACCTGCCCATCCGACTCGATGCTGTACTGGATTTTATCGCCTTTCGCTAACCCGAGAAATTTTCGGATTGGCTCAGGAATCGTGGTCTGATAACGAGCAGTCAGGGTTGATTCTGAACAAGGCTTTGAGGGTCTAGCCATGAGGAGTTTCAGAGGGATGTTGAGTGAGTGAACCTGCTGCCAAGGTAATGCAGTGGCATTGTTATGTCAAGGATCTCCCAGTCCGTCCCATCCCTGAACTCAGCAGCCAGAAACGGGGTCTCCATCCAGGATAAACCCCGTTTCTAATCCCCCGTTTCTACCCTCGGACGGCTCAACGGCGACAACTCATTAGAAATCGCCGCGAGTCTGTAACGCCGTGGTAAGTTTCTCAATCACGTCAGGAATTTCCAAGGCCCCTAACTCCCCAGACGCACGAGTGCGGACACTGAGAGAGTTGGATTCTTGTTCTTTTGCCCCAACAATGCACATGACGGAAATTTTGCCCTTCTCCGCATTGCGAATCTGTTTCCCCAAACGCTCGTTACTGGTATCGGCTTTAGCACGAATGCCAACGGCCAGCATTTGTGCTTCGACGTCTTTGGCGAAGGGTAAAAACTCATCGCTGACGGGCAATAGCCGCACCTGTTCGGGGGCTAACCAGAGGGGAAAGTCACCGGCGTACTCTTCAATCAAAATCCCGATGAGACGCTCCAGAGAGCCGAAGGGGGCGCGGTGAATCATCACGGGACGCTGACGAGATCCGTCCTCGGCCACATACTCGAGTTCAAAGCGTTCGGGGAGGTTATAGTCCACCTGAACGGTTCCCAGTTGCCAGTCGCGTTCGAGGGCATCTTGGAAAATGAAGTCCAGTTTGGGACCGTAGAAGGCCGCTTCTCCGGGGGCCTCAAAGTAGCTCATCCCCCGCGATTCCATGGCTTGGCGGATGGCGTTCTCGGCTTTGTCCCAAGCGGCGTCAGACCCAATATATTTGTCAGAGTCGGCGTCGCGGGTGCTGAGGCGGGATTTGAAGTTGGTTAAACGCAGGCTTTGGAAGACCGTTAGAATCAAGTCCACCACGCTGAGAAATTCGGCTTCGAGTTGGTCGGGGGTGACGAAGAGGTGGGAGTCGTCTTGGGTAAAGCCGCGCACCCGCGTTAGTCCGCCGAGTTCCCCGGATTGTTCGTAACGATAGACGGTGCCAAATTCGGCGTAGCGGATGGGGAGGTCCCGATAGGAGCGCAATTCGTTTTTGTAGAGTTGCACGTGGAAGGGGCAGTTCATGGGTTTGAGGACGAACCCCCGCTCATCTTCGAGGGTGGAGTCCTCGTCGGACATCATGGGGAACATATCGTCTTTGTAGTTCTGCCAATGGCCGGAGGTTTTGAACAGGTCTACACGGGCGATGTGAGGGGTGACGACGTCTTGATACCCCCGTTTTTGTTGTTCTTGTTTGAGAAAGTCTTGCAGGGTTGACCGCAGCAGGGTTCCTTTGGGGGTCCACATGGGCAGGCCGGGACCCACGGTGTCGTTGAAAACAAACAGGCCGAGTTCTTTGCCGAGTTTGCGGTGATCTCGTTTGAGGGCTTCTTGTTTACGCCGTTTGTATTCTTGCAGTTGTTCGGGGGTTTCCCAGGCGGTTCCGTAAATTCGTTGCAGTTGGGGGTTGTTGGCGTCGCCACGCCAGTAGGCCCCAGCGATGCTTTCGAGGTCGATCGCTTTGGGGTGTAGGTCGCCGGTGGTTTCGACGTGGGGACCGGCACAGAGATCCCACCATTGGTCGCCGAGGTGATAGACGCTGATGGGTTCTTCTTTGATGTCGGCGAGGATTTCGAGTTTGTAGGGTTCTTGGATTTTCTCAATTCGCGCTTGGGCTTCGTCTCGGCTGACGACTTCTCGGGTCACGGGGAGTTTCTTTTTGATGATCTTCACCATCTCTTTTTTGATGGCTTTGAGATCTTTCTCGGTGAAGGGTTCGGGGCGATCGAAGTCGTAGTAGAAGCCATACTCTGTCCAGGGGCCGATGGTCACTTGGGTTCCGGGGAACAACCGTTGTACTGCCATCGCCATGACGTGGGAGGCGGTATGGCGAATCCGTTTGATGGAGTCCGACTCGCTGGTACGAGGAAGGCGAATCGGCTGTTCGGCGTGTTCGCTGGCAGGAGACTGGGAAACGACCATGGACGAGTATATAAGTAGGGTTTAGAGAACTCTTTGATCCTAACGCAAATGTGAACCCGGCTTGGGGTGAGTTTGCCGAGAGTTGATCTGGGATGGCCATGGGGTGATGGGTCAACCGGAGATCAACGAACTGGCACATTTGGGATTGGAGTCACGAAAATCGCTATGATTTGGGCAGATAGTCCGTTGGAGTGCCATGTAATGACCCCTGATCCCAATCCCAATTCTAACCCTAACTCTGATCCGACGCGAAATCTCTCGCCGGAGGAACGCGATCGCCTCTATACGGAGGAAGAACGGGTTGAGATCTCTCAACGTTCTTTGATTCTCTCCCGCATCATTCGCATTATTTCTTACTTGGTGAGTGCGTTATTGGTGTTGTTATCGTTACGGTTTTTACTTCGCCTCAGTGGGGCGAATCCCGAAAATCTGTTTGCTAATTTTATTTATAGTCTTTCGGATCCGTTTTTTGCTCCATTTAATAATTTGTTTGCGAATCCCGAAGGCTTGGTTGGGACAAATGTTTTTGATGTCAATATATTGGTGGCGATGGGAGCTTATGCGTTGCTCGGCTGGCTGGTGATTCGCTTGATTTACTCATTTTTTGCTCCTCAATAAGAATCGGTTTGTGGGGAGAAAACTGTTTTTTCTAAGGCTCGGGTTTGGGAGATTCAATCGTTTGGGCTTCAAAGTAAGGCTGTGTTTCAAACCCGGCTATGTTGCCAATAAGGGCTTGAGGAAATTGGCGTAACTGGCTGTTATAGGCTTGTACTGCTTCGTTATAGCGCATTCGTTCGACGGCGATGCGGTTCTCCGTTCCGGCAATTTCATAACTGAGGTTTTGAAAGGCTTGGGAGTTTTCTAGGTTGGAATTGTTAGCCGTGGCGTTCTGAAATTGCTCGATCGCGGCTTCGACTTCGGCGATCGCGGCCTGTTTTTCGTCGATACGATTGGCTTGGAGATAGGCTTGGCGCGATCGCTCTAATTCTTCAATCACCTCCTGTTCAGCGGCGGCTTGGCTGCGGGCCACGCTAACCAGGTTGGGAAGGAGATCCGCTCGTCGTTGTAGTTGGTTTTCGACTTGAGCCCAGCGGGCCTCGACCTCTTGGACACGACTGGTTAAGCTGTTATAAGCACCAATCCCCCAAATGGAGACAATAATAGCAACGCCAGCGGCAATCCATTGCACGGTTTTTCGTCGCTCTTGGGCCTGTTGCTGTTGCTGCTGTTCCCGCTGTTTTCTAACCCGAACATCTTCAATGGCCTTTTCGATAAATTCGGGCGGGATTTGAACTTCCGCTCCTGCTTCTTGTAGTTCTGCTAGGGAGTAGCTGTTCTGAGACTCGCTATAGTAGCGGGAGGCAATTTCTAAGATTTCGGGTGCGAGTTCATCAGATATTTGGGAGTTTGGATCATTCATGATTTTATACGATGCCGGTTTCTTGGACACATGAAGAACAACAGGGGTTTTTATAGTTGCTGGAATTTACAAAATGTTAAATAACTGGCATGGATCTAAGCCAAGATGCCAGGATTTAGGGGAAACCATCAGTCCGTGTGAACTGATAGTCTCAGTCTAGCTGATGTTTTTTGAGGCTGCCAGATGAATCGACGACTGGTCAGTCTAAGGTTTTGACTCATCACGGAGACAGTGCAGTTATGAGAATCTCCAGGTTATTCGCAACATTTGACTCATATTTGAGGCAAAAAGGGAGGTCGGGTTGGCGGCATATTCCAAGGTGGTTTGTTGTCCTCTTGTTGGCTCTATCCCTGATCGGATTGCCGATTGCCAGTTATGCTTCAGGGGTAACGGTCGAAGACGTGATTAATCCCCAACAGCAGTATGGGGCTTGGGTATCTGATATGGCCAATGTTCTGAGTCAGGAGACGGAACAGACACTGAATCAGACAATTAGTGAGTTAGAGTCCCAAAATGGAACTGAGATTGCAGTAGTGACGGTTCGCGATACGGCCTCAGAGGCGACTCCCAAAGCGTTTGCGACGCGACTCTTTAATCATTGGGGGATTGGCAAGGCGGAGGTAGATAATGGGGTGCTATGGCTGCATTCGGTGGGCGATCGCCGCGTGGAAATTGAAACCGGCTATGGAGTTGAAGGGATCTTGCCGGATGCTCAGGTGGGCCGGATTATCGATGAGGTGATCATTCCTAAGTTTAGAGACGAGGAGTTTGATGCAGGAACCCGAGCGGGAGTTGAGGCGTTAGTCACAATACTGTCTGAGGAGGAGTTCCAATTTCCTGGAGATAGGTCTAATTTTGTCTCTGATGGTTTTTTGGATAGAGATGGGTCTGGCTTTGGTATCGCCACTGTGGTCTTTTGGGGAGCCTCGGCGTTAGGCTATGGGAGTATTCGTCAACGGTTGAAGCAGCCTATTGAACTCGACCCCAGGGGGCGATCGCGGGTGATGGGGAAAAGCGATGCAACCCTCTATGGAGGAGTTTTGTTTGGGGCAACCGTCTGTGGCTTTATGCTCTCTTTGGGGGTGTTCATTCCCCTGCTGATGTTAGATTCCTCCCGGACTTTGGCTTTCATCGCGATCGCGCTCTTGTTGGCGGTGACTGGGGTGACAGCCATTGTCAGAATTGGGCAATTTATCCTTCGGTCTTGGAGGGCGAGTTTTGAGGAAGAGGGGAGCGATCGCTATCTGGGATTGCTGTCGATCCCTCTCAAGCTGTTTCTGGGAGGATTTGTCTTCTTGGCTGGCAGCACCATCGTTATGGTCATCGCTGGAGCCTTGTTGGTGGAGGTTTGGGGAGAGGATCTGGGACTGGTTTTACTAGGTTCCCTCGTCGCGGCCTTGGGGATGGGTTGGGTGGCTTATACGTTGACTCGACCTTGGCTTGATGCAACACTCAAACGGGTTTGTCAAACCTGTCAAACGCAGTTGGTTCCCGTTCCCGAGTCGGAGGTGACAGCACAACTCAATCCTCACCAGAACGTCGCTCAAGACCTGGGGAGTACTAAATTTACGGGCTTACGTTGTCCTAACTGTTGCCCAGAACAGTCCGAGTTTCATCTACGCAGCTATATTCTCAAGTCAGGTAAATTCACTGAATGTCCCAATTGTGAGGAGTTTACGGTCACGCATGAGACCAAAACTGTCGTTCAACCCACCTATCAGTCCACGGGGCTACGTGAAACGACCTATACCTGTCAGGCCTGCGATTATTCTCAACAAAAACAAACGATTATTCCTCGACGCACTCGTTCAACATCGACCGGTGTTTCCGGTGGAAGTAGTGGTGGCGGTGGTGGTGGCGGTGGCGGTTTTGGTGGCGGAAGCAGCGGTGGTGGGGGTGCTGGCGGAGGCTATTAGGGGTATGAACTAGGATGATGAACGGTTGATCCTTGCTAATTGACAATTGCTAATTGACAAGTGAGGATTTATCGTCAAGAATGGGCCGGCTTCCATTGTGGCTTAAATATCTGTGGCTTAAATATCTGTGGCTTAAATATCCTTCGTTACATTTGTCCTATATAATCTGGCGACTGCTCTTCATGCTAACTCTTCTAGGCTGGATTAACTGGGTTTGGACTTGTGGCGATCGCCAATTGAGGAGGCTTGTATTAAGCCTCAACTCACGCCTCAACTCACGCATGACCTATCGATTCTTGTGTCGTCGAACGTTCAGGAGGCCTGATAAACTCTGGAGGGCGATCGCCGCGATTCTGTTGGGATTTAGCCTTGTTCTGGTTCCTCAACTGAGTGCGGCGAGTCATTTGGGATTAGCCAGGGGATCTGGTTTAGAAATATTTGGATGGATCGATTTTATTGATCATGAAACAGAGATTAACCGGTTTCGTTTATTTGACTTTGATGCTGTTTGGATTTTAGGGAGTACCGCCGCCGTTTGTTGGCTTATTTCTCTGTTAGTGTATTCAATTACTCAGGAAAAATTAAAACAACCCACTCAAATCGCTCCTCGGGGAGAATCTCGGATTCAGGCTTCGGCTGATCATGGGCGTTATTTTGAGATTTTTGGAAAAGCTGGAATTGCGGGATTTCTTCTGTCTTTGGGAATAGTTTTACCTCTGGCTCTCATTAACTTAAACATAGCAGTTGTTGCGATCGCCGTCAGTTTAGGAATTGGTTTTGTCCAGGCAATTATTAGCAGTATTAAAGTCGTAATTAGCGCTAGAAAAGACGCTATTGATAAACAGGGAAAAACCCCATTAATGGCACTCTTTGTCGGCATCTTCACATTAATTTTCTACAGTATTATTCCGTTTATCTTTGCCTGGATATTCTCAGCCGTCTTCTCTGTCCTGACTACAATGTGGGGATCTGAAATTAATATCATCTTATTTTTTAGTGTCGTTGCATCCTCTGTCAATGGTTGGTGGACAGCGGTTCTCGCTGAAAGCTGGATAGAAAAGAATCGAAGATTTATTTGTAATATGTGTGGAACTGAATTGGTATGCGTTGAAGAACCTCATCTGCATGAACGTCTCAACGAAGCTCAAAGAGTCGCCAAAGACTTATCGAGTACCCAATTTAAAGGCTGGAACTGTCCCAGTTGTACTCGTCATTCGTCGGAATTTCATTTGCAAAGCTGTGTTATCAATCCCTGGATGTTTGACTGCTGTCCAAATTGCCAAGAATTTACCGTAACGAAGACATTATCGACATTGGGACCCTCTCTGAGTTCCAACAGAAAGATTCAGCAAACAACCTATAACTGTCAAGTCTGTGGGTATTCTAAAGAGGATCATAGTATCAACTCGTGAAACGGGAGACATTTAATTGAGTTTGATGACAACGGGGAGGGGAAAGATGAGAAGCGGTGAGATGGCGGATTGGTCTTTAATCGTATTTGACAGTTGTTGATTCATCGGTTAGGACTTGAGAGACGGTGTACCAGTACCCTCAATGGATATCCCAATCAGTTAGGATTGGGAATTATAATTTAAATGCTAAATTTTTTGGGTTGGATTGATGGGGTTTATGGACATGGCCGTCAATTTATAAGGCTTGTCATAAGGCTTGTCATAAGGTTTAGACTAAACACCCACTGTCGCTTGTTGTGGCGAGGGTTCAGGAGAACTCATCAACCCTCGATGGTGATTTGTGGGGTTGTGCTGGGTTTAAGCCTAGTTCTCTCCCCTCAACTAAGTTATGGATGGATGACGCCAGAGGTGGTTTCTCAGCATCCGTCATCTCGGCGTTGGCTGGAGGAATCCACTGGAAGGATGAGTCAGACTTGGGAACAACAGGGGTTTGGGCCGCTGTGGCGGCTACAAGGGGTTGAGTCTGAGACGAGTGAACAACGAATTGAAGAGATTGAAGACGCACTCGAATCACCCAGAACTATTACAGAGAATGCTGTACTCCTCAAGAATTTCTTGCTGCTGTTCCGTTCTACCCAAGTTCCTGTTCAACTCGATTTTTTTCGGGTTGGGTTACTCGGCTGCGTGATTTTAGCATTTTGGGGACTCGCTATTTCTGGGATAAAACATCTTATTCCCCAGCTACGGGGTCGAATTGAATTAGACCCAAATGGGCGATCGCAGGTTCCGGGAGACCGCGATCGCACGCTCTATCATTCAGCGATTCTCAAACTGGGATTTTGCGCGTTCTCTCTCTCGATGGGACTCTTGACGGCAACGATTTTTATTGACCCTTATTATAATTTAGCAGGGATTATATGTCTAGGTATTTTGGCGATTTTTCTTGTTAAAGTTCTTATTGTTTGGGGTCAAACTCTTGCTAAATCGACGGGTCGTTACTGGAAAATTGCCCTGAATCGAGAAGGAGTTTCTCGAACTCTCAGCCTAGCGGTATTCCCGGTTCGCTTACTGGTGCGGGGGATGGCTGTAGTTGTTATCAGTTTGGTTGTTTTGGTCATCTCCATCAAGTTTCTATTTCTCCTGTATATGTTTTGGGGAGATCACGTGTTTCTGATGGCGGTTCTCTATGGTATAACCTCTCTGGGAATCATGTGGATTGTCTATGACCTCACCCAATATTGGATTCAGTCTAGGATTCACTTTGTTTGTCAAACCTGTCAGGCGGACTTATTACCCGTAGCCCAGGAGCAAGTTGAGGATGGGTTGACTCAGCCGCAAACGGTCGCTCAACAACTTGGAAGTACCTCATTTCAAGGCTTAAATTGTCCTAATTGTACGCCAATTTTGTCTCACTTTCATTTAAGGGGTTATCGCTTAGTTGAAAACAAGTTTGAAGACTGTCCTAATTGTCAGGAATTGACGGTAACTTGTAGCACTGAGGTTTTGGTTCATCCTAGCCGTCGCAGTACTGGACTTCAAGAGATGACCTTCCAATGTCAAGCCTGCGATTATTCTAAAACAATCTCGGTTACGATACCCTCAAAATCTCGGAGATAGGGTTTAAGATAAGGAAAATTTATGGCAGATTACATCCGTCGCCGTAGGGGAACCCACCCCTACCCCTCCCAGGAGGGGATTTTTCGCCCCTACAATTTTGTGTACCCTGCCAAAAATCTAAATCCAGAAGACCCTTATAAATTCCAGTAAATCCCTTGGGATTAAAACCCACCTCGAACTAGGAAATACGCCCCCCAAACGGCACCTAACAAGACCAGAATAATGGACCAAACCGGATGTCCATTGGGTGGGGTTTCTCCTTGAGAACACTGGATCTGATCCACATCAATCCAAGGCGTCGCCCCACGACGGAACCAACCGGTCACGACGACCTCTCGATCGCAGGCTTCCAAAGGGCGCAGGGGTTGCGGTAAAACATCTCCGAGAGGGCCGAATCGACTACAAATATGAAGGGGAATTTGCCAATCGTTGAGGTCTAAGACAAGATCCTGTCCTAGCCAGTTTCCGGTTCCTGTGCGCCCCCGCAAGCGGCCCGAGAGTTGCACCGGTAGACTATCGATGGGGAGAGCCTGGGGATTGGTGAGCCATTTTTGCCAGTCGGGATTTTGATGGTAGAGATTGGGGTTGAGATCGGGGAAAAAGGCGTTAAAGCGTAGGACTGTTCCGATCGCAAATCCGCCCATCGTTAGCCCCAATAATAGCCACCAGCGATCGGTGTATAACCAGCCGACGTAGCGCAGGCCAACGAGGCGGTCAATCCAGCCAATCAGGGCCGGACCGAGGGCGAACCCTATCCCGATCGCCGTGGCGAAAAAGGGCGCTCCTTGTAGGCGAAAGAGGCCGGGGGTGCGGATATGGGGTTTAACGGGGGTGGCGTCCGGCCAGTTGAGGAGGGGGGAGACTTGCCAAAATTCGGCACAGCGCTGGAAACGATATAAGCGTCGCCCGAGGAGGGGATGGGTTTGGTTGAGATTCAGCCAGGGAGCGTAGGGGCTTTTTAAGTGCCAGGAGAAGAGGGTTTCTGGGGCATAGTGGTGGAGTAATTGGCCCGAGATTTGGGCCTCGCGATCGCCGAGGGGGGTTAAGGCTTCCCAACTTTCGTAGAGGGGGCGACTCTCGGGGTGTTGATGTCGGTGTTCGCCAATGGCTTGGGCGAGGGAGAGGAGTCCCCGCGTCAAGCCGTTGGGATCACCGCTCATCTCTAAGGCGAGGCGATCGCTATAGCTGTGACGCAGGCGGGAAAGGGCAAAAATGGGATAGCGCCAGAGTTTGAAGAGGCCATAACTGAGGCTGGCGACTAGGGCGGCCAGCCAAAACCCGCTTTGATAGAGAATGACGAGTGCTGACTGGGAGGATTTTGAGGCGCGATCGCGCAGCCAATCCCCGAAACGACTACTCTGGAGATAGAGACTATAGGGCAATTGCAAGATCGCCAGGAAGCCGGACAGGGCCAGGATGTCTTGATGGCGAAGATGGGCCAGTTCGGCGATGACTAACGCGGCGATCTCCTCTGAGTTGAGGCGGTTGAGAAGGCCGCGACTGATGGCTAGGCGGCCATAACGGGGCAGGTTTCCATAACTGAACAGGATTGGCGCATCATCGGCAATGAGGCGCAATTGTGGGATGGGGATGGTATGGTTGCGGCAATGTTGACGCAGGGCCTGTTTGGCTTCGGGGCTAAAGGTTCCCAGTTGACTGAGGGAAAAGCGACGACTCCCCCAGTTCAGGCGCACGATCGCATCTAAGAGCCAAGGCGAGATGGCGGTGCAGAGAATCAGGAGCAGGGCAATCTGACCGTTGTAGTTATTGAAAAAGGCTTGAACGGGACGAAAGAGTCGGGTTCTGATAAAAACTTCATTGATTGCCGTTAGCAGCCCATGTAGGGGCAGGGAGATGCTTATAAAGAGCAAAATGGCAGTCAATACCTCTAGCCCTCGTAGTCGTCCGAGGGGAGGTGGTTTAAGCGATCGCCGCTCTTGGGGACGCTCTCGGGGCTTATCCCGCCAGTTTTCAGTGCTGGCCGGGGTTGGGGGACTCTCGCTCGTTTTGTTGGAGGGAGGCGGTTCGGGGTCTTGGTTGCTGGGGACTTCGGGGGCGGTTTCGGGGGCGGTGTGGTCTAGGAGAGTGAAGGCCAGTTCCGGTTCTGGGGTGGGAGGGCTGTTGCTCTCAGGCCGGTCAACCTCTCGTTGCTTGGGGGAGGATGGCTCGGGGGGAGTGTCTAGGGGAATAAACCCCAAGGCTTCTGATGGGGGCGGTTCCGGGGCGCTGGGGGTCAGTTGTTGGAGGGTTTGGCTGGCCCAGGTTTGGACTTTGGGATGGGGATGTTGACAGAGATCTTGGCACAGGGCGATCGCCTCAGGGTCTTGGCCGGTTTTGCGATACAACGAGATTAAGGCTCGTTGGGCTTTGACCTGTTGGACGGGATGGGGGCTGAGACGGCAGACTTGTTGCAGGGAGGCGATCGCCGCTTGAGACTCACCCCGCTGCATTTGGGCTAGTCCTAACTGTAAGAGGTATTTGGCTGAACGAGGGGGACGAGGAGGAATGGGAGGAGACATAGGCCACTGTCAGGAACCGCCAATCTCCTCTACGATAACGCTGTCGCTGCGAGGTTGGGCAAATTGCCCCGCTTGGGGATTTAAGATCCTCGCTGAATTTCTTGGAAGATTTCTTCTAGGATTTCCGTTGCGCCTTGGTTTCGCAGTTCGTTGGCGAGTTGTTCTCCGAGCTGTTCGGCGTTGCTTGCGGGGCCTTGGAGGCTATCTTTGATGAGTTTTTGACCGTCGAGACGGGCCACCATTCCCGTTAGGGTGAGTTGGTCGCCGTCAATGGTGGTGTTGACACCGATGGGAACCTGACAGCCGCCTTCTAAACTACGCAGGAAGGCCCGTTCGGCTAAGCAGCGTTGGCTGGTGGGGGGATGGGCGATCGCCTGGAGGAGTTCGAGGATTTCCGGGTCGCCGTCGCGACATTCGATGCCTAAGGCCCCTTGGCCAACGGCGTGGAGTGAGACGTCGCTGGGGATGACTTGGTGGACGCGATCGCCCATTCCTAGGCGTTCGAGGCCGGCGACGGCGAGGATAATGGCATCATATTGACCCTCATCGAGTTTGGCCAGGCGGGTGTTGAGGTTCCCGCGAATGTCTTTGAAGGTCAGGTGGGGGTAATGATGGCGTAATTGGGCCAGACGACGCAGGGAGGAGGTTCCCACAACGGAGCCTTCGGGGAGGGTGGCTAGTTGTTTGTCTTGATGTTTTTCATGCACCACTAACGCATCGGCGGGATCTTCGCGTTCGGTGATGCAGCCGAGGATGAGGCCGTCGGGGAGGTTGGTGGGGAGGTCTTTGAGGGAATGTACCGCAAAGTCGGCGTCGCCGCTGAGCATTCGCACTTCGAGTTCTTTGGTGAAGAGGCCTTTGTCCCCAATTTTGGCGAGGGCCACGTCGAGGATGTTGTCCCCTTGGGTACTCATGGTGTGAATGTCAAATTGATGACTGGGGTGGGATTCTTGCAGGCGATCGCGCACCCAGTGGGTTTGCACGAGGGCGAGTTGGCTTTTACGGGAGGCGATGCGAATGGTGCGATCGGCGGCGGACACGGTAGAAGTCATGGATTCGCTTGTTAAAGGGTTGTTCTTAATACGCCCGATCTAGGATAGCGCAAGTTCTGGCTCAATCTGTTCTGGGAAAAGGGGAGGCTTGAGGGGAATGGGGGGCTGGAAATCAGGTTACAGTGAACTCTGGGGGATCTGAGATCCCCCTCGGTTTTTGGTCAGGCTTCCCGGTAGGCTAACGATTATTATGGCAACGGTTCGACTCAATCAGATTACACGACGCTTTGATGGGGTGAGTGCCATTGAAGATATTAGTTTTACGGTTCCCGATGGCGAGTTTTGGGTCTTAGTGGGAGCGTCGGGTTGTGGAAAATCGACGATTCTCAGAACCATCGCGGGGTTGGAGATGGCGACGTCGGGGGAGTTGTTTATTGGCGATCGCCGGGCCAATGATATTCCGGCTCGGGAGCGGGATGTGGCCATGGTATTTCAGAATTACGCTCTTTATCCTCATATGACGGTGGCTCAGAATTTGTCGTTTGGGTTACGGATGCGGGGGATGGAGAAGAAACGGATTTGCGATCGCGTGACTCAGGTGGCGGAGATTTTGGATATTGCGCATCTGTTACAACGGAAGCCGAAACAGCTTTCGGGGGGTCAGCAGCAACGGGTGGCTCTGGGCCGGGCGATTGCTCGTCAACCTCAGGTGTTTTTGTTGGATGAACCGTTGAGTAATTTGGATGCTCAGTTGCGCGATGAGATGCGATCGCAGTTGAAGGGGTTACATCAACAGTTGGGGATTACGACGATTTATGTGACTCATGATCAGACTGAGGCGATGACGTTGAGCGATCGCTTGGTGGTGTTACATGAGGGACGGATTCAACAAATTGGCACACCGTTGGAGGTGTATCACCGGCCCGAGAATCAAACGATTGCTCGGTTTTTGGGCAGTCCACCGATGAATCTGGTGACGGCGACTTATCGGGAGTCTGGGTTTTATGTGGGGGGTCATGGGTTGGTCGATGATGCTCCCTTGCGGCGATCGTTGTCACAGATGACGGCGGCTACGTCGCCACCCACTCTCGTTTTGGGGATTCGGCCCGAAGATATCCAGCTTTCATCTGAGCAACCGGGATCTCTGCCGCTGCGAGTGGGTCTCACGGAGCCTCTGGGACGGGAAACGCTGATTCGGGGGGCGATCGTCTCTCAAGGGTCGGCGAGTCACCACGAGACTCTCAATCTCTTTGTCCCGGCTAGCACTCAACCGGAGCCAGGGGAGGTCCTGTGGGTCCGCTTTCCCCCTGAATGTCTCCTCTGTTTTAACCCCATCACCGAGGAACGTATCGCGGCTGAATGATGCTCAGGGGCTGTTGCCAATGGGACGGCGATCGCCCAGACAATACTTGACAGTTTGGCCAAGGGGGAGGTGTTGTATGGTGAGAGATGACCTATTGCTGTTGGTAGGAGAAATTCGTGAGAGTCAGTCGGACTCATTCTCGGCTGCATCACCGTCGGTTCTCGAACGGTTGCAAGGGCTGTATGAGTCCTATGAGGGCCAGTTTGGTGAGCCGAGTCAACGGGATATACGGGATGCCGTCTTGTTAGCGGAGATTTTGTGTAATACCTACACCTGTGTCGAAACGATTTTGTTTCGGATTGCTCGCCAGTTTGAGAATCATTTAGACCCGCAGCAATGGCACAAGGAGTTACTGCAAAAAATGCGCATTGAAGTGCCGGGAGTGCGCCGGGCGGTGTTGTCGCGAGAGACCTATCGTCTACTTGATGAACTGCGGCGATTTCGGCATTTTAAGCGGTACTATTATGAGTTTGATGATGATTGGCGGCGATTGGACTATCTTAGGTCGGTGTATGACCAGGTGCGTCCGTTGATTAGGGCGGATTTGCAGGAATATGTGGATTTTCTTTTGGTATTAGTTGATGAGCAGGAGTAGGTAATTGGGGTTGAAATGATGCGGGCTAAGTTGGAATAAACTTGTCCGCATTATTATTTACCCTCATTATTATACGTCTTGTGCTAGACTATTAAGGCAGAGTAAAATAGCGAAAATGGGAACTTTTTATTCATTAGGTATTGTTCAAGACTTTACGGCTAAAAGCACGGGAAATACATCGATTGAGCTTGGTGATTTGGAGGTTGCCGTGGGCGATCGCCTTAATCTGGATTTATTTAGTCTTCGCCAGGGGCCAGGCGGGCTATTGGGTCAGTTAAAGCCGGGAACACTCGAAGAACATCTTGAAGATTTTGTGCGGACGTTGAAACAGATTGCCAACCAGCATAGCCGGATTGATGAGTATTGGAACCTCTATGGCTGTCAATGGGAAAATTATCCACGGGAGTACTGGGTGATGGAGTTCAAGAATGCTCAAGGTCAAGGGATTAAACTATCTGGGATGGCTCTGTTTCTGTTTATTGAGGGTAAAGTAGGGGCAGACGAGTTTGAGATTGAGCCATTACTGTTAAATTGGTTATTTCGCCACAGTTCTTTAGAAAATCCTCTGGCGGGGGCAGTTGTTAGTATAATTTTAGGTTGAGAATAAGGAGAGGTTGAGAATCAGGCGATCGCATCGCCTCAATTTAATCCCAATAGCGGGGGTTGCTCTGGTGATGGGACAATCCCTTAACAGCTTTATCAACGATTAGGAGAACAGACATGGTTCCGGCAACTCAAGCTCAGTCCCAAATCACACTAGAGAATTTTTTAGAACTTCCTGAAACCAAACCCGCCAGGGAATACATCAACGAAAAAATCGTGCAAAAGCTAATGCCTCAAGGAGAACATAGTACCTTGCAAATTCGTCTGGGAACCGTCATTAATGAGGCTATCACTGCAAGAAAATTAGGTCATGCTTTTACAGGGTTGCGCTGTACGTTTGCGGGGCGCTCGGTTGTTCCCGATATTAGTGTCTTTACGTGGGAGCGCATCCCAAAAACTGAGGAAGGAAAAATAGCGAATCGTTTTGAGAGTCATCCGGATTGGGTGATTGAGATTTTATCTCCAGACCAATCTGCTAATCAGGTGATTCGGAAAATCTTATTTTGTATTCAGCAGGGAACTCAACTTGGATGGTTGATTGACCCCACAGACGAGTCAGTCCTGATTGTTCAACCCAACATATTTCCCGAAATTAAACAGGGGGAAGACCGTTTACCGACCCTAGAGACGGTGGAAGATTTAGACTTATCAGTGCAAGAGCTGTTTTCTTGGTTGATAGTTCACTAAATGGAACACTTATCTAATCCCGTTGTGGGGAGTTGGGGGAGGTTCAGTGACTCCAGACGCCGGGTGTCTTGACTTGAGGAGGAAAATCAATGACATTGAAACTCATGCCAATTTTGGAAAACGGCGATCGCCTCACTCGGACGGAGTTTGAGCGGCGCTATCGGGTGTTGCCAGAGGTGAAGAAGGCGGAATTAGTGGAAGGGGTGGTTTATATGGCATCGCCAGTTCGTTATCAGCAACATGGAAAACCCCATAGTCAAATTATCACCTGGCTGCAAGTTTATGCTGCTGCCACCCCAGGGGTTGAGGTCGCGGATAATACAACAGTTCGTCTGGATTGGGACAATGAACCTCAACCCGATGCGCTCTTGCGCCTTGATGAGGGGGTGGGGGGACAGTCTCGGATTAGCGAGGACGACTATATTGAGGGTACGCCGGAGTTGATTGTCGAGATTGCCGCGAGTACGGCATCCTACGACCTCCACGACAAGTTCCGGGCCTATCGTCGCAATGGAGTTCGGGAGTATCTCGTTTGGGTGATTCTGGAGGAGGAGTTTCGTTGGTATGTGCTGGAGGAGGGGGACTATCGCCAGCAGGAGCCGGATGGGGTGGGTTGTCTGAGGAGTCCGTTTTTTCCGGGGTTGGTGTTGGATGTGAAGGCACTGTTGGCGGGGGAGATGGGGCAGGTGTTGATGAGGTTACAGGGGGTGATGGGTTCGCCGGAACATGAGCGGTTTGTCGAGGTATTGGGGTCGGGTCAGTAGTGGTGGTTAGGAGGATCATTCGTAGCTCAGTTACTTCAGACACTCGGTGTCTTGACCTGACTGCGATCGCAGTCACAAAAATTGTAGGGGCGAAAAATTTTTCGCCCTTTTTTACCGAACATCCTACCGAACATCCTGGACATCCTGGTGTTATGGCTCTGCCATGACACCGATGTGGGGCGGCTCTGCCGCCTGGTATGAAAAGGCAGTTGAGAGTGACAATTAACTCGACAGTAAGCGATCGCCCAGCTCTGTATAGCTCGGGAATGCTGAATCAAAACTCATCAACTGGGTATCATGGACCAAAGCAGTGGCAATGATGATTCGGTCCGCAGGGTCGCGATGATGCTCCGGTAGCAGAGAGGCTTTTAAGGCGATCGCCCGATCAATGGGGAAGACCTGAATGTCTCCTTCAAGTGCCGCACAGACCCATTCGTGGAGAGGAAGAGACAGTTCGACTCGCTGGCGTTTAACGAGTTGACCAAGTTCCCAACAAGAGATGGCACTAATGGCCACAGCCTCTGTTGTTTCGATAAGAGTGATGACCGTTTCAGGCAGTGCAAACCGACCGGTTTGCTGATTTTGCCAACGGATCCAAATATGGGTATCGAGTAACACCATGGACGAGGGTGGGGCAGGGGTATCTAAGACAATTGCCAATCCGAGTCAAGAGTGCCCGGCGTTGTTAGATCGTCCATGAGGCGAGCCGTACCGGCTAATTTTGGAGAGGGTTTTCGCCGGGGGGTCGGGGCGATTGATTCTTCAGAGGGGATAGATAAGACAATCACTTCATAATGCTGTTCACTACTGAATGATGGGGGTAAGTTGATGGCTAATTGTCGATTGACGGGTTGGGTGATGATTCGTAGGGCTTCCATAGCAATGAGGTTTAACCTGGGTAAGTTGGAACCCCTTGGGGGGTCAGGGATGTTGATGTTAAGAGTCATTAGGGTAGAACAGTATTAGTCTAACATGGGCAGTTAAAGACTCAACTGCTCTATGAACGCAATTATACCGGGGAGGAGGTGATTCGCTTCTTTCGGGTGTTGGATTGGATGATGACTTTGCCGTCGGTGTTGCAGGAGAGTTTTGATAGCAAGCTACGTCAGTATCAGGAGGAACGAAATATGCCGATTTTGAGTAATATTGAACGTCGAGCCTTGGAGACGGGTCGTCAGGAGGGACTGGTGGAGGCGACTCGGGTCGCCATCGCCGAGGTGCTGAGGGCGCGGTTTGGGGAGGTTCCCACGACGGGGTTGGAACGGGTGAATCAGATCCAGGATGAGTCCCAATTGCGACGGCTCCTGCAAGGGGCGGCGTCGTTGGAGTCTTGGGGGTCGTTTGAGGAACTGTTGGCGGAGTTGGGATAGTCAGTCACTCGGTGACACTCGGTGTCTTAATCTGAGTGGGTTCGTTGATAGAGTGGGGGGAGTCTGTTGCGATCGCCGATGCCGTCTCAGGAGGAGGGGACGGAGCGGGAGTTTGAGCGGCGGCTGGATTGGGTCGAGAGTATAATGGCTTGTAGGGGCGAACTTTGGTCACTGAGCGATAGTCGAAATACGCAGTTTTATGTTGACTCGGCGCTGTGGGGAGCTATCTGATAGAAACTTGGAACTATTATAGGAGCGGACGATGAAAACCATTGAAACTCAACAAGCCAAACAGCAATTAGATGAGATGATTGACCAGGTTATTTTAGATGTTGAACCGACAATATTACGGAATCAAAAGGGTCAAGAAGCGGTTTTGATGTCGTTAGAAGAGTTTAGTGCTTGGCGGGAAACGATTTATCTTTTGTCTAATCCAGCCAATGCGTCTCATCTTCTTGAATCTATCAAGCAGGCTGAGTCAGGTCAGACATCAAGGAACTTCTGGATGAATGAAGGTAAGTTTTACTGAGTTGGCTTGGTCTGATTATCTCTGGCTACAAAAGAAGGATAAGAGGCTTTTAAAACGGGTAAATCTTCTGATTAAAGATGTGATAAGGGATGCGTTTGAGGGGATTGGCAAGCCAGAACCTTTGAAGGGAAATTTATCGGGTTACTGGTCAAGGCGGATTGATGGGGAGCATCGTTTGGTGTATCAGGTGGTTGGAGATGAAATTTTAATTATTTCCTGTCGGTTTCACTATGAGAGATAACCAGGAAGGTTTAATACGGGTCACGCACAATACAAGAGAGTTTGAACGGGTAGCGGAGTTGAAATTGGAAGATTGGGAAGTGTAGGGTCTGAGTGTGACACTCCTGAAGAGGACGTGATTTACTTCTTTCGGGTGGGGGTTTGGGAAGGTTACTCAGTCACTCCAGACACTCGGTGTCTTAACTTGAGACAGTGACCTGATAGAGTGGGGGGAGTCTGTTGCGATCGCCGTCATGAAAACAGTACGGGCGAAAAATNACACGGCCTTGGCGGGGTCTGTTGTTGTTCCCTCGCCGCACCTTGAATTTTGGGGAGGAAGACCCCTATCAAGGAGTGTTGGCGACTCAGGTGGAACGGTTTTATCTGGAGGATTTGATTCCCTTGCAGGAGTTGACGCCAAATTTGGCTCTGTTGCGATTGTTGGTGTTGTCGGAGGAGGAGGCGCCGGAGAAGGCTCGTCAGCTATTGGCGCAAGGGGGGACGGAGCGGGAGTTTGAACGGCGGCTGGATTTGGTCGAGAGTATAATGGTCAGTAAGTTCCCTAATTTGAGTTTGGAGGCGATACGGGAGATGTTAGATATTACCCAGGTGCGTGTTCAGGATACGCAGTTTTATAAGGATGTGTTCGAGAAGGGACAGGGACAGGGAGAGTCTGAACTGCTGCTGCGTCTGTTGACTCGGCGCTGTGGGGAGCTGTCTGAGGAGCAGCGGCAACGGGTTAAGGACTTGTCGGCCCCTCAGCGGGAGGCTCTGGCGGAGGCGTTGTTGGAGTTTAAGGGGATGGGGGATTTTCAGGCTTGGTTGACGGGTTTGGCTTGAGGTCAGTTAATCCAGACACTCGGTGTCTTAACTTGAGACAGTGACCTGATAGAGTGGGGGGAGTCTGTTGCGATCGCCGTCATGAAAAATGAAAACAGTACGGGCGAAAAATCCCCTCCTGGGAGGGGTAGGGGTGGGTTATGCCCCTACCGCATCTTTCTGTTAGAACCGAACTTGGTGGCGGAGTTAATTCCGGGCCTACCCCCAGACTGCCGCTTTGACTATTTTGCCCCAGTCCTGAAGGAACGGGAACGCCGCTTGGATGGGTTGTTGATGCCGCTGGGGGATGACCCAAGTTTACCATTGGTGTTTCTGGAGGCCCAGATGCAAGGAGACCCTGGGTTTTATCGCCGTTTTTTTGCGCAGGTGTTTCTCTATCTGGAACAGTATGAGGTGACACGGCCTTGGCGGGGTCTGTTGTTGTTCCCTCGCCGCAGGTTGAATTTTGGAGAGGAGGACCCTTATCAGGGGGTGTTAGCGACTCAGGTGGAACGGTTTTATCTGGAGGATTTGATTCCCTTGCAGGAGTTGACGCCAAATTTGGCTCTGTTGCGATTGTTGGTGCTGTCGGAGGAGGAGGCGCCGGAGAATGCTCGTCGCCTGTTGGCGCAAGAGGCGACGGAGCAAGAGTTTCGGCGGCGGTTGGATTTGGTATGTAGGGGCGAAAAATCTTTCGCCCTCCCTAATTTGAGTTTGGAGGCGATACGGGAGATGTTGGATATTACTCAGGTGCGTGTTCAGGATACACAGTTTTATAAGGATGTGTTTCAGAAGGGACAGGAACAAGGACAGGAGCAGGGAGAGTCTGAACTGCTGCTGCGTCAGTTGACTCGGCGCTGTGGGGAGCTGTCTGAGGAGCAGCGGCAACGGGTTAAGGACTTGTCGGCACCTCAGCGGGAGGCTCTGGCGGAGGCGTTGTTGGAGTTTGGGGGGATGGGAGATTTTCAGGCTTGGTTGCAGCAGTCGTCTGTCTAGAGTCGTTCGAGAATGCAAGGAGGTTCGGTTGTGAGTCGAGAAACATCAATGACGTTGAAACTCATGCCAATTTTGGAAAGTGGAGATCGCCTCACTCGGACGGAGTTCGAGCGACGCTATCAGTTGTTGCCAGAGGTGAAGAAGGCGGAATTAGTCGAAGGAGTGGTTTATATGGCATCGCCAGTCAGA
>FSSI02000013.1:42459-107422 GCA_900149785.2 Phormidium lacuna HE10JO
GGAGTTCGGGAGTATCTGGTGTGGGTGGTTCTGGAGGAGGAGTTTCGCTGGTATGTGCTGGAGGAGGGGGACTATCGCCAGCAGGAGCCGGATGGGGCGGGTTGTCTGAGGAGTCCGTTTTTTCCGGGGTTGGTGCTGGACGTGAAGGCGCTGTTGGCAGGGGCGATGGGGCAGGTGTTGATGAGGTTACAGGAGGGGATGGGTTCGCCCGAACATGAGCGGTTTGTAGAGGTGTTGGGGTCGGGTCAGTAGTGGTGCTTAGGAGGGTCATTAGGATAAGTCACTCCAGACACTCGGTGTCTTAACCTGAGACAGTGACCTGATAGAGTGGGGGAAGTCTGTTGCGATCGCCGTCATGAAAAATGAAAACAGTACGGGCGAAAAATTTTTCGCCCCTACCGCATCTTCCTGTTGGAACCAAACTTGGTGGCGGAGTTAATTCCGGGCCTACCCCCAGACTGCCGCTTTGACTATTTTGCCCCAGTCCTCAAGGAACGGGAACGCCGATTGGATGGTCTGTTCCCCATCCTGGCATCCTGGTGTTATGGCTGAGCCATGACACCGACGTGGGGCGGCTCTGCCGCCTGATCTGAGGGAGTATAATGGTATGTAGGGGCGAACCCTGGTCACTGACCGATAGTCGAAGTGGTGGTGGTCGCCCTCCCTAATTTCAGTGGGGAAGCTATCCTGGAAATATTGTATATGAACCCAGTTGGCGCGGTTGATAGAGTTTAAGGAAAAAAATCATGAATTCGGTGATTGTTTTTGAGGTATTTCAGGAAGAAGATGGTGGGTTTGTCGCTGAATGCTTAACTGAGAATGTTTTTACTCAGGGGGATAGCTGGGAAGCGTTATGTGCGAATGTTAATGGGGCAGTTAAAGGATATTATTTTGATACATTAAGCTTTCCTCAAGTTAAGCTTCATTTGAGCAATACGTTCAACAAGAAACTCTAATCATGAATCAGCGTACTTTACAGCTCAATTTGCCTAATACCATTGAACAAAGCGATGAAGAATTGCGGTTGTTGATAGCAGCAAAATTGTATGAAAATGGAACGTTGACGTCAGGACAAGCCGCAGACTTGGCAGGGTTAAGCAAAAGAAACTTTATTGAACGTATTGGTGATTATGACGTGTCGCTGTTCAGTACGTCGGTTGAGGATTTAGAGTCGGATATTACTAATGCCTAATGTTGTTATTTCCGATGCGAGTTGCTTGATTGTCCTCAGCAACATTGGAGAATTAGATCTGTTGTCTCTGCTTTATGGTCAGGTTTACATTACGCCTGAGATAGAATGGGAATTTGGAGAAGATTTGCCCAGTTGGATAATTGTTGAGACAGTTCAAGATAAAGCTTGTCAAAAACGTCTTGAAATAACATTAGATGTTGGAGAAGCATCGGCAATTGCTTTAGCGATAGAGAAGAAGGATTCGTTGGTTATTTTAGATGATTTAAAAGCCAGAAAAGTTGCGAAGAAATTTAAGCTAATATTGACAGGAACTCTAGGGGTGGTTGGCAAAGCAAAAGAGCGGGGATATTGCGAGAAAATTAAACCGATTATCCAGAAAATTGGACAAAGCAATTTTCGGATTTCTCCGCAGGTCATGAGTGACTTGTTGTCAAGGCATGGGGAAGAGTGAGGGCAATTGCCTCATGTTAAAAAAGCAGAGCGAGTTGAAGGAATTGTTGACGTGACATCTCCATTAAGGTATCGCCAGCACGGTCAACCCCACAGCGATGTTATGACTAGGTTGGGAGTGTACCGGGCGGCCACGCCTGGAGTCTATTGCGCTGACAAGACAACGGTTCGTCTGGACTTGGACAATGAACCTCAACCCGATGCGCTGTTGCGTCTCGATGAGTCGTTGGGGGGACAGTCTCGGATTAGTGAGGATGATTATCTCGAAGGTGCGCCGGAGTTGATTGTGGAAATTGCGGCGAGTACGGCATCTTATGACCTCCATGATAAGTTGGAGGTCTATCGCCGTCATGGGGTTCGGGACTATTTGGTTTGGGTGGTGCTGGAACGGGAGTTTCGCTGGTATGTGCTGAAGGATGGGGATTATCGGCAGCAGGAGCCAGACGGTGCAGGTTGTCTGAGTAGTGCGATGTTTCCCGGCTTGCGATTGGATGTTGAGGCGCTGTTAGAGGGTCAGATGCAGCAAGTCTTGACCACGTTACAGGGAGGGATTACGTCGCCAGAACATCAGGCTTTTCTCAAGAACCTCCAGCGATCGCAATGATTGGGTAGGCGGATTGAGTGAGTCTTGTGTTAGGCTGTCTCTAATGTGGCGTTTTAGGATAACAACCCATGCCCACGTCCTTGAACAAGATTCTGAATGAGATTGAATATCCTGATTGTGATGGATTACCCATGGCAGAAAGTGACGCGGCGCGGGATTATTTAATTTATGGAACCGAGAGCCTGAAACTGCATTTTCAGCATCGCTCAGATGTCTATGTTTCGGGCAACTTATTTGTTTACTATGAACGGGGTAATCCGAAAGCTGTTGTGGCTCCCGATGTGTTTGTGGTGTTTGGGGTTGAGGATAAACAACGGTTATCGTACAAAGTCTGGGAAGAGAATGATACACTGCCCAGTTTCATTTTGGAAATCACCTCAAAAAGTACCCGCAGTGAAGACCAAGGCACTAAAAAAGGCCTGTATGCCTATTTGGGCGTTCAGGAGTATTTTCAGTATGACCCCACATCAGATTATTTAAGTCCCTCACTTCAAGGATTGCGTTTGCTGGATGGTAATTATTTTCCGATTCCTCCCCGAGAGAATGAACCCAGCTTAATCCTGTTTTCGGAGGTGTTGGGGTTAGAGTTACGACGCTTGCAGGACGGCAGTTTTCGCTTTTATAATCCTGAGACGGGAGAACGGCTCGGGAGTTTGAGGGAAATCGAGACATCCAGACAAGTGGAACGGGAAAAATCAGAGAAAATGGCAGAGCGATTACGGCAATTGGGCGTGAACCCTGATGATTTGTAGTTTGAGTGATGATGAAGGTTATTTTTCGGGTTGATTCATCTGCACAAATTGGCAGCGGACATTTGATGCGCTGTCGAACTTTGGCGGAGGCGTTGTTGGAGTTTAGGGGGATGGAGGATTTTCAGGCTTGGTTGCAGCAGTCGTCTGTCTAGAGTCGTTCGAGAATGCAAGGAGGTTCGGTTGTGAGTCGAGAAACATCAATGACGTTGAAACTCATGCCAATTTTGGAAAACGGCGATCGCCTCACTCGGACGGAGTTCGAGCAACGCTATCAGGTGTTGCCAGAGGTGAAGAAGGCGGAATTAGTCGAAGGAGTGGTTTATATGGCATCGCCAGTCAGAGCGAGACAACATGGCCGACCTCACGGCTTCATTATGGGCTGGTTAATGGTGTATGCAGCGGCTACCCCGAATAGTATGGTGTTGGACAATACAACGGTTCGCTTGGACTTGGACAATGAACCTCAACCCGATGCGCTCTTGCGCCTTGATGAGGGGGTGGGGGGACGCTCTCGGATTAGCGAGGACGATTATATTGAAGGTGCGCCGGAGTTGATTGTCGAGATTGCCGCGAGTACGGCATCCTACGACCTCCACGACAAGTTCCGGGCCTATCGTCGCAATGGAGTTCGGGAGTATCTGGTGTGGGTGGTTCTGGAGGAGGAGTTTCGTTGGTATGTGCTGGAGGAGGGGGACTATCGCCGGCTGGAACCGGATGGGGCGGGTTGTCTGAGGAGTCCGTTTTTTCCGGGGTTGGTGCTGGATGTGAAGGCGCTGTTGGCGGGGGAGATGGGGCCGGTGTTGATGAGGTTACAGGAGGGGATGGGTTCGCCCGAACAGGAGCGGTTTGTCGAGGCGTTGGGGTCAGGTCAGTGAGGGGGGTTGGCGGAGTTTCTCGTTATCGCTTCGCGGCTACTGGTAAAATAGGAGAGTGAGTTCATCCTCTCATTGAATAGCCGAATCATTCCCTATGTTAAACATTCGTCTAACGACCCACATCGGAGACGATGGAATCTTGCAAGTACAGATGCCCTCGGACGTCAGGAACACTGAACTCGACGTTTTGGTGGTATTCCAAGCGACGACCTCTCCAGGACAAGATCAGGTCGCCAAGGACCACGAGTGGCCCTCGGGTTTCTTTGAAAAAACTTGGGGAAGTTGTGCGGATGATCCCATCATCATTGATGAAGAAGGAGTTTCTACAGAATTAGATGATCCGCCAGAAGACTTGTTCGCCAATCAATCCATTTAAGTGCTGTATTTACTCGATACCAATGTTGTCGCCATGTACTTGAATCGGCGATCGCCAATCCTACGGACTAAATTGGAAGCGATCTCCCCAAGAGATATTGCTGTTTGTTCCGTGGTAAAGTTTGAGTTAGTTTATGGCGCAATGCGGAGTGGAAATCCACCGCGAAATCTGGCCAATCAACAAGAATTTTTAGATTATTTTGTTTCTTTACCGTTCGATGATAGGGCGGCAAGAAAGGCAGGAGAGATTAGAAATAACTTGGCGAGTTTGGGAACGCCAATCGGCCCTTATGATTTGCTGATTGCCGCGATCGCGATCGTCAATGATTTAATATTGGTCACTCACAATACAAGGGAGTTTGAACGGGTAGCGGAGTTGAAATTGGAAGATTGGGAAGTGTAGGATCTGAGCGCGACCGTCCCTCAGTCACTCCAGATACTCGGTGTCTTAACTTGAGACAGTGACCTGATAGAGTGGGGGGAGTCTGTTGCGATCGCCGTCATGAAAACGGATAAACTGTTTTACCGAATTTTCCTGTTAGAACCGAACTTGGTGGCGGAGTTAATTCCGGGACTACCCCCAGACTGCCGCTTTGACTATTTTGCCCCAGTCCTGAAGGAACGGGAACGCCGCTTGGATGGTCTGTTCGTACCGTTGGGGGATGACCCAAGTTTGCCTTTGGTGTTTCTGGAGGCCCAGATGCAAGGAGACCCTGGGTTTTATCGCCGTTTTTTTGCCCAGGTGTTTCTCTATCTGGAACAGTATCAGGTGACGCGACCTTGGCGGGGTTTGCTATTGTTCCCTCGCCGCACCTTGAATTTTGGGGAAGAAGACCCTTATCAAGGAGTTTTGGCGACGCAGGTGGAACGGTTTTATCTGGAGGATTTGATTCCGTTAGAGGAGTTGACGCCAAATTTGGCTCTGTTGCGATTATTGGTGCTGTCGGAGGAGGAGGCTCCCCAGAAGGCTCGTCAGCTATTGGCGCAAGAGGCGACGGAGCGGGAGTTTGAGCGGCGGCTGGATTTGGTCGAGAGTATAATGGTCGGTAAATTCCCTAATTTGAGTTTGGAGGCGATACGAGAGATGTTGGATATTACTCAGGTGCGTGTTCAGGATACGCAGTTTTATAAGGATGTGTTCCAGA
Source organism: Phormidium lacuna HE10JO (assembly GCA_900149785.2). Taxonomy (GTDB): domain Bacteria; phylum Cyanobacteriota; class Cyanobacteriia; order Cyanobacteriales; family Geitlerinemataceae; genus Sodalinema; species Sodalinema lacuna_A. The sequence continues at coordinate 47,853 of FSSI02000013.1, forward strand.
AGGGACAGGAGCAAGGTTTGGAACGGGGTTTGGAACGGGGAGAGTCTGAACTGTTGCTGCGTCTGTTGACTCGGCGCTGTGGGGAGCTGTCTGAGGAGCAGCGGCAACGGGTTCGGGACTTGTCGGCCCCTCAGCGACAGGCTCTGGCGGAGGCGTTGTTGGAGTTTAAGGGGATGGAGGATTTTCAGGCTTGGTTGGCGGGTCTGGCTTGAGTTGGTGTTGTGTTGGCTAGCGGCTGAGGGCCAGACACTCGGTATCTTGGCAACACCGCGTGTCGATTGGGGGAATGGCGTGGGAAACTTTTGTGGGGGGATGGCGTCGGGAAAACTGATGCTGATAGAGTGGTGGGATGGGGCTTGTTCGGCTTGGACCTCTGGCTCTGTTGCTATATTGTTTTATGTTGGCTCCCTTGCTGGGTCGGAGTTTGGATGATGTTTGATGGTAAAGCGATTTTAATTACAGGTGGGACTGGGTCTTTTGGGAAGCATTGTGTCAAAACCTTGCTCGAACGCTATTCTCCCAGTAAGGTGATTGTCTATTCTCGGGATGAGTTGAAACAGTTTGAGATGGCGCAGGTGTTTGATGCACCGGCGATGCGCTACTTTTTGGGGGATGTGCGAGATGTGGAACGGCTTAAGTTGGCAATGCGAGATGTGGATTATGTGATTCATGCGGCGGCGCTGAAGCAAATTCCGGCGGCGGAGTATAATCCTATGGAATGTATTAAGACGAATATTTACGGAGCCAATAATGTTATTGATGCTGCTCTGTCTCAGGGAGTGGAAAAGGTGGTGGCTCTGTCCACGGATAAGGCCGTGAATCCGGTGAATCTTTATGGGGCGACTAAGTTGGCGTCCGATAAGTTGTTTGTGGCGGCGAATAATATTACCGGGACGTTAAAGACTCGTTTTTCCGTGGTTCGCTATGGCAATGTTTTGGGGTCGCGAGGGTCTGTGGTTCCCTTTTTTAAACGCTTGATTGGGGAGGGGGCGACGGAGTTACCGATTACAGATCCCCGGATGACTCGCTTTTGGATTACGCTCCAGGAGGGGATTGATTTGGTGCTGAAAAGCTTTGAACGAATGCAGGGGGGGGAAACCTTTGTCCCTAAAATTCCTTCGATGAAAATGACGGAGATGGCCACGGCTCTGGCGCCTCAGTTGCCTCATAAGATTGTGGGGATTCGACCGGGGGAAAAATTGCATGAGGTGATGTGTCCTGGGGAGTCGTCTCATTTGACTCTTGAGTTCCCAGACCATTATGTGATTATGCCGACGATTGAGTATTCTTATAAGACCGATTATCGGCACAATGGGTTGGGGGAAAGGGGCAGTCCGGTGGCTGATGGGTTTGTGTATAGTTCGGATAATAATACCGATTGGTTGACGGCTGAGGCGTTGTTGGAACGGTTGGGCTAATGGCAGAGTATATTCCTTATGGTCGTCAGGATATTTCCGCTGAGGATGTTGAGGCGGTGGTGCAGGTGTTGCGCTCGGACTGGATTACTCAGGGACCCGCGATTGCTCGCTTTGAGGAGGCGGTGGCTGAGTATTGTGGGGTGCGCTATGCGGTGGCGGTGACCAGTGCGACGGCGGCGTTGCATTTGTCCTGTTTGGCGGCGGGGTTGGGACCGGGGGATAGGCTCTGGACTTCGCCGAATACCTTTGTGGCTTCGGCGAATTGTGGCTTGTATTGTGGGGCTGATGTGGATTTTGTGGATATTGACCCCCACAGCTATAACCTGAGTGTGGCGGCGCTGGAGGAGAAGTTGCTGGAGGCTCAGGGGCGGGGACGGTTGCCGAAGCTCCTGGTTCCGGTGCATTTGGCGGGACAGTCTTGTGAGATGGAGCAGATTGGGGTCCTGGCCCGTCGCTATGGGGTGACGGTGCTGGAGGATGCGTCTCATGGGATTGGCGCTCGTTATCAGGGAAAGCCGGTGGGATGCTGTCGGTTTTCGGATATGGCGGTGTTTAGCTTCCATCCGGTGAAGATTATTACCACTGGGGAAGGGGGGATGGTGGTGACGAATCGGCAGGATTTGTATGAACGGCTGATTCGGTTGCGGACTCATGGGATTACTCGGCGTGAGGATTGGCTGACGGAGGCGAGTCATGGCCCTTGGTACTATCAGCAGTTGGAGTTGGGGTTTAATTATCGGATGACGGATATTCAGGCGGCGTTGGGGGCGAGTCAGATGGGGCGGTTGGATGAGTTTGTGGCCCGTCGTCGGGGTTTGGCGCGTCGCTATGATGAGTTATTGCAAGGGTTGCCGCTAGGGTTGCCGGTGCAGGGGGCTGAGATGGAGTCGAGTTGGCATTTGTATGTGATTCGCTTGCAGCTAGAGAAGCTGGAGAAGACTCATCGGCAGGTGTTTGAAGGGTTGCGGAGTGCGGGGATTGGGGTGAATTTGCACTATATCCCGGTTCATACTCAGCCGTTTTATCGGCAACGGGGCTTTGCTTGGGGGGATTTCCCGGAGGCGGAGCGGTATTATGGGGAGGCGATTAGTTTGCCGTTGTATTTTGGGTTGACGGAGTCGGCTCAGGACAGGGTGGTGGCTGTGCTGCGGGAGGTTTTGGGATGATGATTCGATGGGGTCTGTTGATGAAGTCTCTTTTGTGTCATGACCGGTATGATGGGGGAACTTATTCTATTTGGGAGTTGTTGGGCTAGTTTAGGGAGTTGTTGAAATCAAATACTTTATTCTAAAATTTTTGTTGTTTTATGAGAATTGCAATTATTCCGGCACGGGGAGGCAGTAAGCGGATTCCTCGTAAGAATATCAAAGAGTTTGCTGGGAAGCCTGCTGTTGCTCACCCGATTCAAACCGCAAAAGACTGTGGATTGTTTGACCATATTCTTGTTTCTACGGATGATTTGGAAATTGCAGATGTCGCTCGTCATTGGGGGGCTGAGGTTCCGTTCGTAAGACCTGCTGAATTAGCCAATGATTTTGCGGGAACTACGGAAGTGATTGCTCACGCAACAGAATGGGCAATTGAGCAAGGCTGGGACTTGGACGCTGTTTGTTGTGTTTATGCAACGGCTTTGTTGTTACAGAGCGATGATTTAATTCGGGGATGGAACTGTTTAAACTCCGGGGATTGGTCTTATGCGTTTTCTGTGACTGACTTTGCTTCGCCAATTTTCCGGGCCTTTCAACAAAATTCAGAGGGCGGCATTGAGATGTTTTTCCCCGAACATTTCGATAAACGGTCTCAGGACTTGCCTGAGGCTCTCCATGATGCTGGCCAGTTTTACTGGGGTCGTCCCGAAGCTTGGTTGGAACAGCGACGTATCTTTGAACGGTGGTCAACTCCGGTGATGATTCCACGGTGGCGCATTCAAGATATTGATACTGAAGAGGATTGGCGGCAAGCTGAACTGATGTGGAAAGTAATTTCTCTCAAGGCTGATGTCTAAACGAACTCTAATTATCGCCGCTCACCCTGATGATGAAGTCCTCGGATGTGGTGGGACTATCGCTGCCCAAACCAGTCAGGGAAACTCCGTACAGGTGATGTTTCTGGCCGATGGGGTGTCCTCCCGTGGGGGCAAAGCGTCCGCCGAACTTCAACGCCGTCGTCATGCCGCTCACACCGCCGCTGAGTTGTTAGGAATTGAATCCGTTAGTTTCGCTGACTTCCCCGATAATCAACTGGATACGGTTCCCCTACTCAGGGTTGTCCAACGGATTGAGGAGAGGATTAACCAGTACCAACCGGATACGATTTTGACTCACCATGCTGGAGATGTGAATATCGACCATCAGCGCGTTCATCAAGCCGTTATCACCGCTTGTCGTCCTCAGCCGGGATATCCCGTGAAAACCTTGCTTTTCTTTGAAGTGCCATCGAGTACAGAATGGCAACCCCCCGGTTCCGCTGCTGCGTTCTTGCCGAACTGGTTTATTGATATTTCTGATACCCTGGAGCGTAAACTGGAAGCCCTCGCCGCCTATAACGAAGAACTGCGAGACTTTCCCCATCCTCGTTCCGTTGAAGCAGTTAAGGCGTTGGCTCGCTGGCGGGGAGCAACGGTGGGGGTTAGGGCGGCTGAGGCGTTTGTCTTGGGCAGGCGGATTGAGTGAGTTTTGTGTTAGGCTGTTCCTAAATGTGGCGTTTTAGGATAACAACTCATGCCTACGTCCTTGAACAAGATTCTGAATGAGATTGAGTATCCTGATTGTGATGGATTACCCATGGCAGAAAGTGACGCGGCGCGGGATTATTTAATTTATGGAACCGAGAGCCTAAAACTGCATTTTCAGCATCGCTCAGATGTATATGTTTCGGGCAACTTATTTGTTTACTATGAACGGGGTAATCCGAAAGCTGTCGTTGCTCCCGATGTGTTTGTGGTGTTTGGGGTTGAGGATAAACAGCGGTTATCGTATAAAGTCTGGGAAGAGAACTATACACTGCCCAGTTTTATTTTGGAAATCACCTCAAAAAGGACTCGCAGTGAAGACCAAGGCACGAAAAAAGGCCTTTATGCCTATTTGGGCGTTCAAGAGTATTTTCAGTATGACCCCACCTCAGATTATTTAAGTCCCTCACTTCAAGGATTGCGTTTGCTGGATGGTAATTATTTTCCAATTTCTCCCCGAGAGAATGAGCCAAGCTTAATCCTGTTTTCGGAGGTGTTGGGGTTAGAATTACGACGTTTTCAGGACGGCAGTTTTCGCTTTTATCATCCTGAGACGGGAGAACGGCTCGGGAGTTTGAGGGAAATCGAGACATCCAGACAAGCGGAACGGGAAAAATCAGAGAAAATGGCGGAGCGATTACGGCAATTGGGCGTGAACCCTGATGATTTGTAGTTTGAGTGATGATGAAGATTATTTTTCGGGTTGATTCATCTGCACAAATTGGCAGCGGACATCTTATCCGCTGTCGGACTTTGGCGGAGGAGTTACGGCAGCGGGGGGCCGAGGTGCGCTTTATCTGTCGCCAACATTCGGGGAATCTGATTCATCTGCTCAGTCAAGCCGCCTTTGCGGTGACGGTTCTGCCTTCCCCTCCCCCTCCCGAGAGTTCAGGAGAGATGGGAGAGGACTATCAGGCTTGGTTGGGTGTCTCTGGGGAAACCGATGCACAGGAGACTCTGTTGGCCTTGGGAAGCGAGTCTGCCGATTGGTTGGTGGTGGACCATTATGGACTCGATGCAGCTTGGGAGCGGCAGTTACGTCCCCAGGTGAAACAGATTTTGGTGATTGATGATTTGGCAAATCGTCCCCATGATTGTGATGTGCTGCTAGACCAGAATTATAGTCAGTTGGGGGAACGGCGGTATCAGGGATTGGTTCCCCACTCCTGTCGCTTGCTCCTTGGTCCTCGTTATGGGCTGTTACGCCCGGAATATCAGCTCTATCGTCAAACCCTCTCTCCCCATCGGGGACAGGTGCGGCGGGTGTTGGTGTTTTTTGGGGGGACGGATTCTCAGAATATGACGGGGAAGGCGCTGGAGGCGTTGTCGTCGTCGGAGTTTGAGGGAATATCTGTGGATGTGGTGGTGGGGGCGAACAATTCCCACCAGCGAGAACTGGAACAGTTGGTGGAGGCCCGTCACTCGGCAGGGATTGGAGAAACGAGGCTCTACTCGACTCGGCCACATTTGGCGGACTTGATGGCTCAAGCGGATTTAGCGTTGGGGGCGGGGGGGACAACCACTTGGGAACGCTGTTGTTTAGGACTGCCTACGGTGGTGGTGAGCATTGCTGAAAACCAGGTGGCGGCTTGTGAAGCGTTGCAGGCTGAGGGGGTGATTCAATATTTGGGGGCGGCGAGTCATGTCAGTGTAACTCAGTTGAGAACGGTTCTCTGTGAGTGGTTGGGGCGGCCATCGCAGTTGCAGGACATGTCGGTACAGGGGCAACTGCACGTCGATGGACTGGGAACTCAGCGAGTGGCGGAGTGCCTGAAACCCACGGCGTTAGAACAGTTGACATTGCGATTGGCCAGAGTTGAGGACATGGCACTCTACTATGATTGGGTGAATGAGCCGGACGTTCGCCGTCAGTCCTGGAATCAAGAGCCAATTGGTTGGAACAGTCATCAAACTTGGTTTGAAGGGAAGATGGCTGACGCGAATTGCTATTTGGGGGTCTTGGAGGCAGACGGCCTACCTGTGGGACAGATTCGTTTTGACATTCAGGGAGAGGACGCGGTCATCGATTATTCTCTGGATAGGCTGGTTCGAGGTCGCGGTTGGGCAACGCCCCTAGTGCGTCTGGGACTAAAGTTGTTGAACAATGTCAAACCCACTTATCTATATGCCGAGGTGAAGCCGGAGAATCGGCCGTCTGCGGCTGTGTTTTTGCGGCTAGGGTTTCAGGAAGAATCTTCCCCCCCCCCTACAGCGGACAGGATTTCAGAACCGCCGCGTCTTTCGCTTGCCATTCTCTCAGATGCGGATAGCTGGCTCAATGATAGTCTCCCCCAACTCGTCCTAGGCTGGTTGGAGGAGGGGCATCGGGTTCTCTGGACTCATGACGTCAAGGATTTGCGGGGAGGGGATTTATGTTTCTATCTCAGTTGTGGGCAACTTGTCCCCGCCTCGGTTCGTCAAGGGTTCCAGCATAATCTTGTGGTTCACGAGAGCGATTTGCCCCAGGGGAAAGGGTGGTCACCTTTGACTTGGCAAATCCTGGAGGGGCGCAATTGCATCCCAGTGACGGTGTTGGAGGCGGTTGAACGGGTTGACAGTGGCGATATTTATCTGCAAGAGTGGCTGGAGTTTGAGGGAGGTGAACTGATTGATGAGTTACGTCAGGCTCAGGGGGAGGCAACGTTGAGGCTCTGTCGTCGCTTTGTCGCCGATTATCCAGGAGTTTTGCAGCAGGCGAAACCCCAGCGGGGCGGAGAGTCATTTTATCCCCGTCGCAGACCGCGAGATAGCCAACTGGACGTTCAGAGGTCTCTGGCTGAACAGTTTTCTCTGCTACGGGTGGTGGATAATGAGCGGTATCCGGCGTTTATTGACTATAATGATCGGCGGTATGTCTTAAAGGTGATGGCATCAAGTTAGAGTTGTAGGAAATCCGGGAATTTTATGGTGAAATGGGTCTGAAAGCTCCATGAGGTTAGGGCGACCACAAGGGTTCGCCCCTACGACGATGGGGGTGGATTTTCGTATTTTGTGTTAGGGGTTGACTAGGAGGGGGAGGAACTTGGTAATGGACACGCTTGAACAGGTTGGTCAAGTTAAAATCATTCGGCGAGATAGCTTGTCGGGGATTTTGCCAAACCTACAAAGCCTGTTGGAACTTTGTTATCCAAAGCCTCCCAAAGATGTATTTTATCGTGTTTTAGAGCAATATAAAACAGGTTTCCCTGTCTATGCTGCGGTTAGAAAAGAGCAGGAGATTATTGGATTTGCTTATTTATGTCCAAATAGTAAAGGGGGAACGTTGGAAACTTTGGCAGTACACCCTGATTTTCAAGGATTGAGGGTAGGGTCGAAGATAGTCGAGGAGATTTTAAAAAACCATCTAGGTCTTATTCAGATTACGACTAGAGTTCCTATCTTTTTTGAAAAGCTAGGATTCAATCCGGTTTTTACCTTGCCAGATGGGTCACATTTCATGATATGTCCTAATTTTGAAGTCTAATTTTTTAAACCGTCATGCCAACAGCTATTCAAGTCTCCCATCGCACAGTTTCTCAACAGCATCCCCCCTTTATCATTGCGGAGATGTCTGGTAATCATAACCAGTCCCTTGACCGGGCCTTAGCCATTGTTGAAGCCGCCGCCAAAGCTGGGGTTCACGCCCTTAAACTCCAGACCTATACAGCGGATACGATGACTCTGGATTTAGATGAAGGAGAATTTTTTATTGATGACCCTAACTCACTCTGGCACGGTCAATCTCTCTATAAACTCTATCAACAAGCCTATACTCCCTGGGAGTGGCATGAGCCAATTTTGAAACGCTGCCAGGAACTGGGCATTATCGGCTTCAGCACCCCGTTCGATGAAACCGCTGTTGATTTTCTGGAATCGCTAGAGGTTCCCTGCTACAAAATTGCCTCCTTTGAGAATACGGATATCCCCTTGATTCGCAAAGTGGCCAGCACAGGGAATCCCCTCATCATCTCCACCGGAATGGCAACAGTTGCTGAACTAGATGAAACCGTCCGCGCTGCTCGTGAAGCCGGATGTGAGGATTTAGTGTTGCTCAAATGTACCAGTACCTATCCCGCCACCCCAGAAAACAGTAATCTGCTGACGATTCCCCATCTGCGGGAACTGTTCGATGTTCAGGTGGGTCTATCGGACCATACCATGGGAGTGGGAGCCGCCGTCGCCAGTGTGGCGTTGGGGGCAACGGTGATTGAGAAGCACTTCACCCTGGCTCGTGCTGATGGGGGAGTGGATTCAACATTTTCGATGGAACCGCAGGAAATGGCGCAACTGGTGATAGAATCTGAACGTGCTTGGCAAGCACTGGGTCGAGTCCAGTACGGTTCCACCCAGGCTGAGGAAGCATCGCGGATGTTTCGGCGCAGTTTGTATGTAGTGCGGGATGTTAAGGCTGGGGAGGTGTTGACGCGGGACAATGTTCAGGCAATTCGTCCGGGTTTGGGGTTGCCGCCGAAGTATTTAGATGGTTTACTAGGTCGTCGTATCAATCGATTAATTAAAAAAGGAACTCCCGTCACTTGGGAGTTGTTTTCATGATATTCAACCGCCGCGAGTGTAACTATGGGGGCAACAGTGATTGAGAACCACTTCACCCTGGCTCTTACTGATAGGGAGTGGATTCAACATTTCTGATGGAATCCAAGGAAATAGCGCAACTGGTGATAGGATCTGATCAGACTTGGCAAGCGTCGGGTCGAGTCCGGTACGCTTTTGCCTAGGCTGGAAAGGTATCGCGGATAGTTTAGCTCTTTTTTACACTGCGAATTTCTATTTTCAAAAATAATGAGTACTAACCAAGTAGCTACGTTGAAGGTGTTTAACCACTTTACAGACTCTTATAAGTATAAACACGAGTTGTTAGAAGGATTCAGATATTATGTTAAACCTGGCTTCAAAAAAGTTTTTGAGTCAGAGATAGCCAAGGTTCCATCCCATCAAGAATGCTCTTCTATTTTGGCAGGATGGATTCAAAGAGTTAAAATTATGGAGAGATACCTTAACTCATTAGGGTATTCTTTCCGGGGAAAAAGTGTTGTTGAAATTGGAGATAGTTGCGGCTATGCTGCTCATGCCCTCATGCTTGTCGGTGCAAGTGATGTTACGGCCACAGATATCACCTCCTTCTATGAAAGTCATAAAAATCACAGTCTTACTTTAAATCAAAGGGTATGGCATAAAATAGCCAATTTAGTTAGTCCTAACCAGTCCGACAAAATCTTGTTTAGAGAAGATAATATTTGTGAGTCCAGTCTAGACTCAGACAGTGCAGATTTTATAGTAAGTTGGGAAGTTATTGAGCATTTATCTAATCCACAAAATGCATTCAAGCACATGGAACGGATCCTTAAACCTGGAGGATTCTCCTTTCATGAATATAATCCCTTTTTTGCTTTAAATGGAGGTCATAGCTTGTGTACACTTGACTTTCCTTGGGGTCATGTAAAATTAAATAAACAAGATTTTTTGCGGTATATATCTGAAATTAGGCCACAGGAATATCGGCTAGCATCCAACTTCTATCTAAACAACTTAAATCGAATGACAATTGAGAATTGTAAGCAGTTTTTACACGAAGCTAAACTTTCAATTGTTAGTTTAATACCATGGACTAATCGACAGCATCTATTTTTTTTAGATCCTAAAACTATACAGCAGTGTCAACGGAATTATCCGTCTGTTAGTTCTCTAGACTTACTTTCTCCGGGAGTTGTAATTGTTACCCAGAAATCTCAGATATGTCAAAATTTAGTCGAATTCTAATTCAATGGCGAAGAAATCTCAAAAAAAGTTTCGTTTTAACTTGAAATGTGAGATAATAGAAACTTGTGATGTGTGTACCCGAATTTAGTGTCTTTGATAGACATAAATAAAGAGTAATTTTATGAATATTGGAAAAGTCAACTCTATTGACCATAGTACAGCAATTGTTACGGCTTGTATGAATCGTAATGATAATCTTAGGCAAGTTATTCCTAGCTGGCTAAATTCGAATAGTGTACAAGAGATTATCGTTGTTGATTGGTCCTCGAAAGAACCGGTCAAATCAACACTCAGTGACTATGTAAAGGATTCACGGTTAAAAATCGTCCGTGTCGAAGGTGAGAAAAGTTGGATCTTAACCCATGCATTTAATTTGGCAGCTAAGATCACATCTCAAAAAAATATCCTTAAGATAGACTGTGATATTGAAATTGATCACGACTTTTTAGATAAACACAAATTACAACAGGGTTGTTTTTATGCCGGAGACTGGAGAGATTTAATTCCCGGAGTTACCGGATTATTTTTGATTAGTAAAAAAGATTTTTTAAGTGTCGGTGGTTTCAATGAATTCATCCTTACTTACGGATGGGATGATATAGATTTATATAAACGACTTGAAACTCATTTGAGTTTAGTTAGAAAGAAAATTGATGTATCTTCGGTAAGACATATCAATCATACAGAAGAGGAAAGTTTCAAAAATCAAACTAAAAATACTAGAGATATTTCAAGTTTAAAAAGTATAAACGTTAGCCCAGAGACGATTCAAAGCTTGTCACAAGAAAGAGAATTTCAAAACATCAAAAATTCTTATATAAGTCGACTAATACCATGGGATAGCAAATCTCCCCAATCTACCTACAAAATTATTGAGAAATATCCAACTGGTAGCTATCTTAGGATTTCCAGAATCTCTGAAGTTCCGGAGATTCCAGAAAGTGTTATCTTACAAGCAGAATACTGCTCCTTAAAATTTTTGTTAGGACAGTATGGATTTAAAAACTTACCCAAGAACGTCAGTTTTTTCGAAATGCTACACATGTATGAGATGGTTCAAAAATCTAAAAGCTCAAACCAAAGTTCGACTATGTTATCATTGTCGGGTCTTCCTCAAGCAAATATGAGGGATAAGGGAAAAATGGATAAGCCTAAACTGACCAATCTATGTCTCGAAGCCTACAGTAATGCTAACTACATAGAAGTAGTCCGAATCTGTAGGCAGATTCCTGAAGAGATGAGAACCCAAACTATGAATAAAGCTTTTGGGATCTCCCTATACCACTTAAAACTTTACGAAGAAGCTATTGAAATTTTTTCCGAGCTAGTCAAGTGGGAACCAGAAAACCCAGCTCTGTATTACCGATTAGGTCAAAACTATGCTGGATTGAGAGAGTATGATTTATCGATTCGCTGTTGTAAACGTGCTATACAATTGGGGCTAAACTCAGAAGAAGCTTTTAACCTTTTATGCTATGCCAACCAAGAACTAGGGTGGCTGTGTCGTTGTGATCCAGCAGCATTTTCAAAAAAAGAAAATAGTGTCAGACTACTAGGTATTCATCCATACTTATATGTCGGACCTTCAGTTGCTCTGGTTGGTAACTCAAGTAGTATTGTAGGCAAACAACAGGGACACCTGATTGATGCTTGTGATGATATCATCAGGTTCAATGCCTTCACCACCCGAGGATACGAATTAGATGTAGGATATAGAACTACTATTGCTGTGGCTGGTGCAAATTTAGGTGGCTATTATCAAGATCCTGAAAAGTTAGATATACATCATATATCTCCTCAAAAAACAGAGGAACTCGAGTTTTCAGATTCTCCATTACGTGTGTGGGACGCTCTGGAATTTTTAGAAAAGAACAAAGATTGTAAAATCATAACATGGCGAGGGGACATATACACACCAGATCATTACCGTGCTAATCCAAAAATAAATCGACAGTATACAAACTTTAACACCCTATCTAGGTTAAACCCAGCCAAACAGATTTTCTGTTTCGATCATAGTGGTCGCTACTACTTGGAATCAGGGCTTAGGACAAATCTTTTGTTATCTACCCTAGGAATTGAGTCTAAACTTAGTAAAGGAGGGCTGCGAACTGGATTTAAAATAATTCTCATGTGTGTGTTGTCTGGACTAAAACCAAAATGTTTTGGCTTTAGTCTTGATGAAGATATACATATGTATGGTTATTACTATAGAGGGGGAGGCTGTGTGGCTTCCCGAGCTTCATCAGTTGATGAAGCTCGAAATATATTAAGACAAAATTCATCTCATGATTACCTATCAGAATTAAAAGTCCTCCGAGAGATGAGAGACAAAAATCTAATAGAAGTTTTCTAGGCTAGTTAGTTCATACACCTCATATACGAGGAGAAAAGATCTGAATTTATGCAAGTTAGCTTATCTGGAAGCGGCTCTCGCTATCTCAATTTGATTGAAAGCACTACTGACATGTAATGCAGAGCTCCTTGCATAGACAGCCTCTCTTTAAATTAACTGCTATTCTACTACAGCGATCTGTCATGATTCTTAAGGTTTATAGGAAGTTGGAGACTATGTTTTGCCGCCCCGATGCCACCAGACAGGTGTTTGAGGTCATTTCACTCTTAGGTCTAATCGTATCTAATAACTTAGCAGCTACTCAAGCCCATGCCTAAATACCACCAAATTGGTTCACACCAGATTTTGCTCCCTGATGAACATCCTTTACCCAGGTATCAGTCTACTTGGAAGCGTTATGACCTAGCGTTGGGATATATTTCACAAATAGTTTTCTCAAAATACTCTGGAGCAACTGCAATCGACATTGGAGCCAATGTCGGTGATACAGCTGCTCTGCTGCAAAAGTATCAACCTGTTTCAACACTTTGCATTGAGGGAGTCCCTGAGTTTATTCAGTATCTTAAACCCAACGCAGAACGCATCGGTAACATTACGATCGCGGACTGCTTTATCGGGGAAGGCGAGCAATTTGTTGATTTAGATAAAGTTCGGACAACTGGCGGAACGGCCTCCATTAAAGGCAACTTCAAGCCCTCTAAAAAGTCTGTCAAAGTTGTGTCCTTGGCGGAAATTTTAGAAACTCATAGCCAGTTCTGGAACACCAAGCTATTGAAAATCGACACCGACGGCTTCGATTTTGAAATTATGCTGAGTTCCTTGCCAGTGATATCTAAACTTCAGCCTGTTTTATATTTTGAGTACGACATTCTCTTCAAAGAGTCCTCTTGGCAAGAATCTTTGTTAGTGATTGATAACCTTATTAAACTAGGATATTCCAAGTTTATTGTTTATGACAACTATGGCAATTACCTAATAAGCCTATCATCCCAAGACATAGAAAAGTTTATCGATTTGAATACCTACTTGGTGTCGAATCGCCATCGTAGTGGGCGAGTAGCCGTTTATTACTTGGATGTCTGTGCCTTCCATGAACAGGATTCAGATCTGTTCTCGGAGATTAAACATTATGAGATGACATCTATTCTGGGTTCTAACGTTAACATCAATATCCAAGAAAAGTCTCCTGAATCAGAATCACAAAATAAAAAAATCATATTTTAAAGCGATGAATTTGGGTAAGAAATTAGTCACCAACAATCAAAATAAAACCATGTCAATTCCTCAAAACTTATTACTTAATCCTGTTGTTTTAATCTATCTTGCCCCAAGATATGCCTATCGGTCAACTATCATTAGTTCAAACGAAATTTTCTGTAGCCCCGATGCAGAAAGCCAATCAATTGACAATCAAATCAAACAACTCAAAATTCCGGGTGGCTCATATGATATAGCCTATATCCTAGAAAAACTTGATTTTATTTCACCAAGCCTTCTAGTCGTGAAAGCTGATGCTTCGCAACGTAATCACTTAACAAATTTATCTAAACTAAGTTGTCCCAAGGTTCTGATTTGTGGAGATACACATCATTTAAACAAACCCATTCAAACAATGATAAACTATGTAAGACGGGAAAAATTTGATGTCATCATCAGTGAACATGATCGCCACCATCTTCACTTTTTCAAAGAGCATGGATTTAATAACTTAATCTGGATTCCTGGATTTAATACAACTCCGCACCCTCAACCCAGTCATGAGTCTCATCAACATTTACTGAGCTTTATTGGAAATAGCGGTCATTTTCATCCGTACAGAACCTACATTTTAAATAAAATAAAAGCGTGGGGATTGCCCCTCTATCAAGAAACAATGCCTCGTCCAAAAGCGGCAGAAGTGTATAGTAAGTCTCTAGTGAACCTGAATATCAGCCTAAATGGAGATCTCAATTTTCGAGTTTTTGAAATTATTTCTAGCGGTGGCTTCTTACTTACCGATAAACTTAGCCCTCAATCAGGACTAGATTTACTATTTAACGACGGTGAACATCTCGTGACTTTTTCTGACGAACAAGACTTAAAAAACAAAATCAAATACTACCTCAGCCACCCCGAGGAAGCCAAAGCGATCGCCCGTCGAGGTTGTGAAACCTACTGGAAGCACTACTCTCCGGAGCAGAACGTCCAACGTTTGATAGACTATATCAGTGGTCGAGAAATCGATCCGATGTATCACGTTGAGCTAGATCGCCGCAGTGTCTATTTCTAACCGTCCCCCCGAACACAGCTTCTATTATCGAATTTCCATCTACGAATATTTGCAGGAATGCCACCGACAGCGGCCCACCCTCAAAGTCCTGTTTAGCCCCAGTTTGGATGGCCGGGTCGTGGGAGACTGTGTTGATTTGCCCCGACTCCAGGCTTACGTGTGGGAAAGCAAGACACAAAAAGCCACTTCTATCTTTCAATTACTAGAGCAGTGTGAGATTGCCCAACAGGTTCAGAAACTTGACTTTGAGAGCCTAGCCGATATCACCACTCCTTGGGATGTCGTCGTCGTAACGATCGCCGATGCAGAAATGCTCGGTCTGAATCGCTTACGTCACCATACCCCATACCAAACCATTATATTTTCGGACTATCACAACCAATCCCCCCTTTCCTTCCAGAACACCCTAGACAAAATGGGATTTCTTAAAACGGCGGAGACTCCCTTAACCTATTCTCTGAAACCTCAACGGATTCTAGTTATAAATAACCTCTACCCCCCGCAAGAACTAGGTGGATATGGTCGCTCAATCTATGACTTCGCCAATACCCTTAAGAAACGAGGTCATGAGATTTACGTTTTATCTTCCAACAGCGAATATCTAAAAAAAATAACAAAACCCGAGTCTAATGTTTGCCGAAAACTTCAATTAATGGGAACCTATGAAGGCGGGATGAAACCCGTGACCGATCCCAAACAATGCCAACAACTGCTTCGCCACAACGACCAAGTACTACGAGAGACAATCCAGAACTTCCAACCAACCGTTTGCTTGATTGGGAACGTTGACTATCTAACGGCTGCAATTTTCGCCCCCTTCCTCAATCAGCAAATTCCCATCTTGCATCATCTCGGCTTCGCCATCCTCAACTATCCCCTAGCCCACGTTCCCTCAAGTCCCCTCTACCACCTAGCCGGAGCCAGTCAGCATGTCAAACAAAATATCTTAAATAAAGGATATCCGAGAACAGATATTAGCGTTATCTATCCAGGCATAAAATCTACACTTTTCAAAAAAGATTCTCTTCCTCCACAAGACATCTTAAGAATATCCTATGCCGGCTTGCTCATGCCCACCAAAGGAACCCAAACCTTGTTGCAAGCCTTAACAATCTTACAAGCCAATTCAATTGACTTTCAATGCTCGATCGCCGGCGATGCCTTCAGGCCGGAATATCGGCAACAGTATGAAGAATTTGTCAAACGTCAAAACTTGAGCCATCAAGTTCGATTTCTCGGCTTGCTATCTCGCCAGGACCTAAGCCGTCTTTACGAAACCCACAATGTATCCGTATTCCCCTCTCTCATCGAAGAAGCCTTCGGGATTTCCCCCGTCGAAGCCATGGCCGCCGGTCTGACCGTCATTAGCAGTGGTATGGGGGGAGCAGCCGAAACCGTTGAACATGACGTAAGCGGATTGAAGTTTCCAGCCAACGACCCAGTTGCCTTAGCTCAGCAACTGGCCAGCCTACCCCGCGATAGGCAACGCTGGCAACGTCTCGCCCAAACCGGACGCGATCGCGCCTTCAACGTCTTCGACATCGAACACTCAGCCGATAAACTTGAACAACAGTTCAACGAACTCCTACAACGACGCGATCAGCTCACTCAACCCATGCCCAGCCCCCAACAGCCCCAACCCCTCAGCGCCCAAGACCTCACCCAACTCTTCCAAACCTACCAACAGACCCCCAACGACCCCAACAGCCGCAACCAACTGCGCCAACTCCGCCGCCACCTCACCCAGCAGTGGCTCAACCTGCCCAACGACCAACTCGAAACCCACTTCAACAGCCAACTCGGGCAACTCCACAAAGCCCTCTGGCAAAGCGGCCTCAAAAACGAACCCCTCACCGCCGAAGACCGCCAGACCATCGCCCAACTCAGCCAAACCCTCAGCCAAGGCCTACAAGCCCCCGGCGCCCTGCAAGCCTTTCTCTGCGCCACCCTCTACGGCTACCCCCACCAATTCAACATCCAGTACCACAACGCCCCCATCCCCAACTGGATGACCGAACTCTACCTCACCTACCTCTTCGAGTCCCCCCGCCTCTTCAAAGACCTCGGAGAAGTGGGCCAATACCACCACTACCTCAGCCAGTGGCTGACCTACCTCCAACAAAAACTGCAACAGCAGCCCAACAGCCCCGCCAGCCAACTCCTGGCCAAAGCCTTCGCCAACCTCGCCAACCTCACCCCCCTCTGCTTCAGCGACCAAGACCAACGGGCCGTCCAAGAAACCCGAGCCGCCATCCTCGAACAGTACCTCGAACAACAAGGCTGCCAACTCGACCATCAGTTTCCCCCCCGTCCCGACAACCGCCCCATCCGCTTCGGCATCCTCTGCCTCAACTACCTGCCCTCCGCCGAAACCTTTACCACCATCCCCGCCTTCGAACACCTCGACCGCAGCCAATTCCAAATCCACCTCTACGCCCTGCAACAGACCGGCCATCCCCACGAAGACTACTGTCGCCAGCGGGCCGACCACTTCACCGTCCTCCCCGCCGACAACCTCAGCGCCATGGCCCAACGAATGCGCCAAGATGACCTGGACATCCTCCTCATCGGCACCAACATCACCGCCCGCTCCTACCCCCTGACCCTGCTGAGCCTCCATCGCCTGGCCCGCATCCAAACCACCGGCCTCTCCGCCCCCACCACCACCGGGATGCGGAACCTAGACGTCTACCTAGGCGGCTCCCTCACCGCTACCGACCCCAGCCAGTACAGCGAACGCCTCGTCACCATCGAGGGGTCCGGACTCTGCTTCCAATTCCCCCCCGACCACGACCAACCCAGCGTCAACCTCAACCGCGCCAACTGGGGTCTCCCCCCCGACACCACCGTCTTCATCTCCGGGGCCAACTTCCGCAAAATCAACCCCGAACTGCGGGACACCTGGGCCAAACTCCTGGCCCGCCTCCCCAACTCCATCCTGGTGCTGTACCCCTTCGGCCCCAACTGGGGGCGACATCCCCAACTGGAGACCCCCTTCTTCCAACAGATGCAGCAGGCCCTCCGACGCCACAACGTGGACCCTCAACGACTACTGCTCATCAAAACCCTACCCAACCGCGCCGACGTGCGCCTGGCCCTGCAACAAGCCGACATCTATCTCGACTCCTTCCCCTACTCCGGCGCCGCCTCGGTCCTCGACCCCCTGCGGGTGGGACTGCCCATCGTGGCCCGAGAAGGCTCAGAACTGCGCTTCCGGCAATCCGCCGCCCTCCTCCGAGAACTGGGCCTCCCCGACCTCATCGCCCACAGCGACGACCACTACCTCGACCTGGCCGTCCAACTGGCGCAAAATCCCCAATGGCGACAGGCCAAACAGCAACAACTCCAAACCGCCATGGCCCAAACCCCCCCCTTCCTAGACAGTCGCGCCTTCAGCCAGAAAATCGCCCAAGTGCTGCAAGACCTCGTCCAAGGTCACCCCAGCGACGCCCCCACCCCCCCCAGCAACGACGACCATCCCAGCAGCCAAGCCTTCATCAACCGCACCATCGGCTGTTGCAACATCTACTACATCGACCCCAGCGAACAGCCCATCATCGAAGAATTGCGGCAACTGCGGCGGCAACTGGTCGACCACTGGCTCACCCTGCCCAGCGACCAACTCCCGATAGCATACAACAGCGAAATTGGCAAGGCATTTAAAGCAATCTTAAAAAGTAACCTCCAAAGCGAACCCCTCACCCCCCAGGAACAGCAGTATCGCCAACAGTTAACCGAACAAGGCGCCGGACTGGCCACCCCCCAGGCCCTCAATGCCCTCATGGGAGCCATGCTCTACTACCCCGCCGACGAAATGAAAGTGCGGGATGCCCAAACCCGTCTCCCAGACTGGCTCTACCCCGACTACGCCGCCGTCTTCGAGAGCGAGCCAACCCCCGAACCCGACCTGCCAACCCCTCCAACCCAACCCAGTCCTCAACCCACCACTCCCGTTGGCGTCACCGCCCCCCAAGCCTTCGCCCCCAACTTCCTCCAGGAGTTGCAAGCCGCCCTCAACCAATACGCCGCCGACCCCAGCAACAGCGAGGTCATCCTCAAACTGCGCAACCTGCGCCACCAACTGATTCTCACCCTCGCCAGTCAGCCCTTAGACGCCGTCGCCCAACAGTACCAGGGTGACTTTGGTCGAGTCTACAAACAACTCTTACGCAGTGGCTTCCAGAAACAGCCCCTCGCCGACATCGAAGTGCAAACCCGGCAAAACCTCTCAGAAGCCTGGAAAAACCGTCACCATCAGGAAGTCAACGCCATGATGGGGCTATTCCTCTACTTCCCGCCAGGAACGATGAAAATCCAGGACCCCAGCCGCCTCCCCGACTGGCTCTATGGAGACTATCAAGCGGTCTTTGAAGCGGCCCTGCCCGCCGACGGCGTTCCCAAAGCCGTCTCCAGCGAGCAATTACCCCCACCCCAAGCCACCGCTGCCACCACGCCGCCCCTGCCCGACTATCCCGTCGCCAGTACCAACTTCCTCAATCGCCTCTTGGGAACGGTGAATCTCTATCAAATCGACCCCAACGATGCCACAGTCCTCGGGGAATTGCGCCAAATTCGCCGTCAGTTTGTGGACCATTGGCTGACCGTACCCCAAGCCGACTTAGAGCGAATTTACTTCGAGGACTTAGGACGGGGCTATCGAATTCTCCTCACCAGTGGCATCCAGAAACAGCCCCTCACCCCGGAGGAACAGGCCTATCGTCAGGAGTTAACCCAGAAGGGGGCCGGGTTAACAGAACCCCAGTCCTTGAATGCCCTCATGGGGGCGATGCTGTACTACCCCACGGACCAATTACGAGTCCAAGAGGCAGCAACACGGCTTCCGGCCTGGTTATTGCCCGATTACGAAGCCGTCTTTGAGGGCAAAGTGCAGCCCGCCGCCTCAGCCCAGCCCCCCAGTCCTGAATTTGTGGCTCAGGTATCGGAGTTAGTGCAGCGGTTGCAGCAGAACCCCAATGATGGGGCGGCCCTGGTGCGGTTACGGCAGGCGCGGCAGCAGTTGTGTCAATATTGGCTCAGTTTACCGGCGGACCAGTTGCCGGGAGCCTATGGGGGGTCAATGGGTGAGGTGCAGCGGTTGTTGATGAACAGTGGGATGCAGAAGTTGGCGAAGACGGCGGCGGAACAGTCGTTGTTTGAGCAGTTGGGGGCGGAGTTATCTCAGGGGATGAATCGTCCGAAGTCCCTGCAATGTTTCTTGGCGGCGATGTTGATTTGTCGGGCGGACCAGTTACGGTTGAGTAGCGCTCATGGGTTGTTGCCGACGTGGTTGATTGGGGATTATGAGCGGGTGTTTTTGGTGAAGGGGTAGGGGTTCCTGGGGGCGGTGCGTTCCGGCAAGTTTGAAAATTGGGGTCGTGGTTTCGGGGTGGCTCGATGCCGGGACGCMCCCTACCATTTTGGGAGACGCTGGGTTTCTGGGTTTGGGGGGGAAGAGTTTGCTAAGATTGGCGTGATGATTGAGGTGATGGGAGGTCATTATGCAGGTTAAGAATTTGACGGTGGATGAGTTAAAGGTGTTGATTCGGGAAACGGTTGAAGAGGTGTTGTTGGATGTTTTGGCAGACCCGGATGAGGGGCAGGTGGTTCGCCCGGAGGTGATAGAAGGCTTGTTGGCCCAGCGGGCGGCCCGGGAATCTGGGGAGTCGGTGTTGTTAAGTTCTGAGGATGTGGTGCGTCGTTTGGGATTGGGGTAAGGATGGGTTACACGGTTCGCTATGATCCTCAAGCTGTGAGCGATTTAGAGTCGATTCCTCGGACAATTTGTCAACGTATTGTTAAGAAAATTAACTGGATGGTAGAGAATTTTGAGGCGATTCAACCCCTACCGTTGTCGGCGAATTTGTTAGGGTTTTATAAGCTTCGAGTGGGTGATTATCGTGTCATTTATGAGTGTGATCGCGCCCATGAGGTTGTGATCATAGCTCGCGTTGGACATCGCCGCGATATTTATGAAAAATCAGGATAGGGGTTATGGGCAGATGTTTTTGGGGGTTGAGAAACTCGGTGTCTTTGGAGACACCGGGTTTCTGGGTTTGGGGGTGAAGAGCGGTGCGTTCCGGCAAGTTTGAAAATTGGGGTCGTGGTTTCGGGCTGGCTCGATGCCGGGACGCACCCTACCATTTTGGGAGACACCGGGTTTCTGGATTTGGGGGTGAGTGGCTAGGTGTTAGAGGAAAACACTAGGGGGAAGGTTAAATCGTTGGCCGAGTGCCTTGGCTTGGGTTTTACTAATCCCTCGTTTGCGATTGAAGACCTCCGAGGCAATCCCCTTGGAACCAAAGATGTCTAATAAATCTTTTTGACGCAGTTGATGCGCCGCGACCAATTCGTCTAAAACATCATGGGGACTGGCGGTATTGGGCATTGGGTTTGTTTTTGTTTCATAGTCCTCAATCAACATGGCTAACAACTCTAGCATTGAGGCTTCTTCGTCACTCAATTGAGATTCCTCAATCTCCATCAGCCGTTCTAATTGAGACAGCATTGCCTCATAGTCGGCTGGAGACTGGATGGGTCTGGGTTGAATTTGAGTGAGGAGTTGGCTATAGGTTAAGGCGGTCATTTTGCTGAATTTTCCTCAATCTATCAAGGTATGGATATATTGGTTATTATTTTTTCCAGTTTCCCCTATCATAGTCCGCGTGGGTTAAGATGTCATTTATTTTGACGATTTTTACACGATAGTTTATCTGAGCAATAAGACGATAATTGTTCCCCTTGATGTTAAAAACCAGATACCCCTCTACATAATCGACTGATTTACTATAGGTCGTTTTAATGTCAGGTAAGTGTCTCCAGTCCGCTTGCTCGACGATTTTTCTCCAACTGTCTAATGGAGGGGGCGGTGCGTTCCGGCAAGTTGGGATATTGGGGTCGTGGTTTCGGGGTGGCTCGATGCCGGGACGCACCCTACCATTTTGGGAGACACCGGGTTTCTGGATTGGGTGAGTTGGGAGATTGGGGTCGGGTGTTTGGGGTTGATCGATCGCCGAACAGACCCTACCATCGGGGTATTTAGGATTTTTGTGTCATGTCTATATCACGTGAATGGGTCAAGGTTGAGAATGACGGCTTAGAGATTGATGCTTATCTGGCTCAGCCCAGTGAACCGGGAGATTATCCGGGAATTGTGGTGTTTCAGGAGATTTTTGGCGTGAATGCTCATATCCGCGAGGTGACGGAACGGATTGCGGCTCAGGGGTATGTGGCGATCGCCCCGGCCCTCTACCAACGCCTCGAACCGGGATTCGAGGTAGGCTATAGTGACGCCGATTTAGCCAAAGGACGGGAGTACAAGGTGCAAACCAAAGCCAGCGAACTCCTCGGTGATACCCAAGCCAGTCTGGACTATCTCAAAGGCTTACCCAACACCACAAACCAGTTTGGCTGTATCGGCTTCTGTTTTGGCGGTCATGTGGCCTATCTGGCGGCCACCCTGCCGGATATTCAGGTGACGGCCTCCTGTTACGGGGCCGGGATTGCCCAGATGTGTCCCGGTCAGGAAGTGGGGACGACCTGCGATCGCACTCCCGCCATTTCCGGCACAATATACGCCCTTTTCGGCACGGAAGACCCCCTCATCCCCTTAAACGACGTTGACACCATCGAACAGGCGTTACAGGAGCATCACATCGACCATAAGGTCTTCCGCTATGAGGGGGCCACTCATGGCTTCCTCTGTGACCAGCGGGAGAGTTATCATCCCGAGGTCGCCGAACAAGCCTGGGGTGAGATTTGGCAGTTGTTCAGCCAGTTGAAGGATTAAAAAACTTCGGTTAGTGTATCGTGGTTAGGGAGGCGGGAATCTCGCCAAAGCGGTGCGTTCTGGCAAGGTCTAACTTGAATGATCAATCGTAGAGGTGAAGAATGTTTCACCCCACAACGCCAGAACACCCCCTATCCCTCTTGCCTCTTGCCTTTTGCCTCTTGCCTTCTTCATTGCTATGACTGCTCAATCTCGCTCCAATCGGGACATGCCCTTTTCTATGGAGGACTTCGCCAAAGCCCTCGATGGCCACGATACGATTCCGGAAAAGGGACAATTGGTGACCGGAAAGGTCTTTCAACATGAGGCTGATGGGGTCTATGTCGACATTGGCAGTAAGTCTCATGGCTTTTTGCCCCTTAAGGAAGTCTCGGCGGAGTTGGTGACTAATCTCGAAGAAGCCCTCCCCCTGAATGAAGAACGGGAATTTCTCGTGATTCGTGGGGCCAATGCTGAGGGACAAGTGACCCTCTCCATTCGCCAGATTGAGATTAAGGAAACGTGGGACAAATTGGCGGAATTCCAGGAAACCGGGGAGACGGTGGAGGTTGAGGTCACGGGAACCAACCGAGGTGGTGTGGTGGTGGATATTCGTGGCTTACGAGGCTTCATTCCGCGATCGCACCTCGTGGACCGCCATAACCTAGAAGCCTTAGTGGGCCAACATCTCACAGTCGCCCTGTTGGACGTCAACGCCGATGAGGATAAGTTGGTCTGTTCCCACCGCCAGGCGGCGAAAGCCAGTCGGATGCGGTATCTCGTGGCTGGGGAGTTAGTCGAGGGAACCGTCGCCAACATTAAACCCTATGGGGTGTTTGTCGAGTTGGGCGGCGTGACGGGACTGCTACATATTAAACAGATTAGTAAGGCCCGGATTCCTGATGTGGAAACCTTGTTTGAGGAAGGACAACCCCTGAAGGTGATTGTCACGGAGATTGATGAGTGGAAAAACCGCATCTCTCTGTCGATGAAAGAATTAGAAAGTTATCCCGGTGAGGTGTTGGAGAAGTTCCAAGAGGTGATGGATAACGCCGAGGAACGCTTTAGTCATCATCGGACGCAAGAGGAGTCTCCGGAGACGAATCAAGAGTAGGGGAGAATCATGATTCTCCCCCACAGGGGGGTTGATTGGCTTATGACAATGGCGGCTTTATATCTGGTGGGAACGCCAATTGGTAATTTGCAGGACATGACCTTGCGGGCCATTCAAACCCTCAAGGTCGTGGATTTGATTGCAGCGGAGGATACCCGTCATACGGGGAAACTGTTGCAACATTTCCAGATTGAAACCCCCCAAATTAGCTATCACCACCATAACCGCCATGAACGGTTAGGGGAATTGCTGTCTCGCCTGAAGGGGGGAACCGCGATCGCCCTCGTCACTGATGCGGGAATGCCGGGGATTTCTGATCCGGGGTATGAACTCGTCCAGGCCTGTGCGGAGGCGGGACTCGCGGTGATTCCCATTCCTGGGGTGAGTGCTTGCGTCACAGCGGTGAGTGTGGCGGGGATTGAGGGCGATCGCTTCTGTTTTGAAGGCTTCCTCCCCCTGAAAGGCAAAGAACGTCAGCAACGCCTAGAACAACTGCAAAATGAACCCCGCTTGCTGGTGTTCTATGAAGCCCCCCATCGGCTGCAACAGACCCTAGAGGACTTACAAACCGTCCTCGGGGGCGATCGCCGAGTGACCCTGGGCCGGGAGTTAACCAAACGCTTTGAGGAGATTTGGCGGGGAACCTTGGCCGGGGCGATCGCCTATTATCAAGACCATGACCCCAAAGGCGAATATACCCTAGTCATCGGTGGCTGTTCCTCCCCCAGTCGTCAACTCTCGGAAGCCGCCTTAAAATCAGAGTTACAGGCCCTGATGCAACAAGGTCACTCGCGATCGCAGGCCAGCCGTCTCCTGGCACAATCGACCCCCTTCTCCCGTCGTGACCTCTATCAACTTGCCTTAACCGTAACCGATTAGGCAACCTCTCTTGACGTAAACCCGTGAACAGTCCCTGGCGTTGGCTTTTAGTCCTTGTCCTCTCCCTCTCCCTGATTCTAGTCCCCTGGCTGAATCAACCGGGGGAGACGTTGATTCCCTGTGAACTGCGATCGCACATCGAAGACGAGACACACCTAAACATTGAATTTCCCCGGCCCTGTCTCGACCAAAAACTGCACCTCGATCGCTTCCTCGATCAAGCCCGACAAGACATCAACAACGACGAATTTTTTCCCTTCACCATTCGTCGAATGCGCTACCAACTCCTCGATGAAGGTTTCCGGATTTTGGGCAATTTGGCTATTGAGTACCCGGTCATTGGACTGGTCGATTTTGAACTCTCGCAAACAGTCTTTGTCAACCTCAATCAAGGGTCTCTCAACATGGAAGCCGGAGACACCCAAGTGCGGGTCAATGTTCCCTTTATCAACAGTAATGACCTCAGTCCTCTGTTGAACCAAATGGTCAATACTCAACTTCAGATTTTCAATCAAAAGCGGTTGCAAGACTTCCTCCAAGATACGGATCTTGACCAAAGAATGGCGGAGGAAACGGGACTAACGGTTGAGGCCATTAACTTTCTGGTTCAAGGGATTCAAGACCAGTTCAGCGCCCAAATTACGGCGGATTCGGTGATTGTTTCGATTGAGGTGGCTGATGATGATGAGGAAGATCCTGAGGGGAGTCCCAGTCCCGCCACAATTGGGTCTCTACAGGTCTTGTTGCGATGATGGGATGGATGTTGCCGGTTCTCGTGCCGGACTGGGCAATCCGTTTGAGACTAGCTTATACTGTAGGGAGTCAAGTTTTATCAAAAATGAGTAGAAACACATCAGAGATTCCTCTCGATCCTAAACTCTCCAAACGAGTAGAAGAGCTGTCTCAACTCAATAATTCATCGTCTTCTGAATTGATTAAACGAATTTTGTTTTTTTGCGAAAACCATCGACAAACTGTAACCAGTATTGGTCAAGATAAAGCCATATCAGAGCCTGAAAAACAAGAGCTTATTCAGGCGTTATCAAATCCCTCAAATCAGGAGGAACTCATGGATGTATTGCTAAAGGTGGTATTATCGCGCAACTATGAAATTGCCTCCCAAAAAATCCAGGAGCAAATCGATCCAGATTTTCTAGAAAGTCTCGAAACTGAAGATGATATCCTAGCGGCCGCTGTGGAGATGACACGACCTCGATAAAGCCTGTTGAACTCATCGTCGTGAGGCAATTATGTTGTGAAACCCCTGTTTTTAAGTCTCCTTAGCGGTATCCTCATGGGTTGTACCGTCGCCCCCTGGGAATGGTGGGGCTTGGCTTGGTTCGCCCTGGCTCCCCTCTGGTGGCTGATAGGGCGACAAACCCGCCCCGCTTGGTCCTTGGGAGCAGCTTGGGGGGCGGGATTTCATGGAACCGCCATTTTTTGGATTACCGGGGTTCATCCCATGACTTGGATGGGGGTTCCTTGGTTGGCGAGTTTGGCCATTGCGATCGCCTGTTGGCTCCTCATCGCCCTCTGGGGCGCGATTTTAGTGGGACTTTGGGCCGACCTCCAGGCTTATCTCCAACAATGGAGTCGGGGCGAAAAATGTTTCGCCCCGACGTGGGGTGCGAGGATTCTCATGGGTGTGGCCAGTTGGTGTCTCTTGGAAGTGCTGTGGCGATCGCTCCCCCTCTGGTGGTCCTCCCTCGCCTACACCCAAAGTCCCCATAATTTGCCCATCTTACACCTAGGGCAACTCTCAGGAACGACCACCATTACCGCCGTTCTAGTGGCGGTTAACGGCTGTTGGGCGGCAGCGTTTGACTCCTTTGACCTATCTCGTAAAAGAGTCCGTCTCTCGGCGATTGTGGCTGGGTTTCTGGTGCTGGGACTGGCCCAGGGACTGGGGGGCTATCTCTACAGCCGTCCCCTCAACGATCGCCCCGAACAGAGTTTGAACGTCGGACTGATTCAGGGCAATATCCCTAACGAGATTAAACTCTATCCCGACGGATTGCGGCAAGCCTTAGAAGGCTATACCCGAGGCTATGAGGAATTGAGCGAGGCCGGAGTCGATGGGGTGATGACCCCTGAGACGGCGTTACCGGTTTTGTGGCAAGGCGATCGCCTCCAATATAGTAATAGTCCCGCCGGCCATTTCTACCAAGCCATTCGCGATCGCGGCGTTCCCGCCTGGGTGGGAACGCTACGGGGAACTCCAAGCCACTACACCAACAGTCTTCTCAGTATCAGCCGCAACGGAGACACCCTCAGTTATTACGACAAAGCGATTCTCGTCCCCCTCGGGGAATATATCCCCTTTGAATCGGTCTTAGGGGGATTGATTAGCCGTCTGTCTCCCCTACAAGCCCAGATGATACCCGGGTCCGGAGACCAACTCCTAGACACCCCCTTCGGACCGGCCATTGTCAGCATTTGCTACGAATCCGCCTTTCCGCAGCATCTGCAAGCCCAGGCCCAGCGAGGAGGTGAAGTTTTCCTCAGTGCCGCCAACAACGCCCATTATGCCTCCTCAAT
This sequence comes from Phormidium lacuna HE10JO, assembly GCA_900149785.2. Taxonomy (GTDB): domain Bacteria; phylum Cyanobacteriota; class Cyanobacteriia; order Cyanobacteriales; family Geitlerinemataceae; genus Sodalinema; species Sodalinema lacuna_A. The sequence goes on from FSSI02000013.1 coordinate 74,680, forward strand.
GCCCCGCCAACATCACGCTCAGGACGTGATGCGGGCCATTGAACTCGATCGCTGGGCCGTTCGGGCCACCAATACCGGCTATTCGGCGTTTGTGAATCCTCATGGCGAGACCCTTTGGATCTCTGAAATCAACCAGTACGCCACCCATCAAGAGACCATTTATCGCCGCCAAAGTCGCACTCTCTATGTCCGTTGGGGAGATTGGCTAGTGTGGCTGTTGGCGATCGTTGCCATCCTCGTCAACGCCCTCCCAGTCCTGCGTTCGGGCCGGTAGGGGCGAAAAATTTTGTAGGGGCGAAAAATTTTTCGCCCCTACAATCGACGGGTTGAGGTCCTAACCTGGATTGAAACCAGAACACACCCGAACCCCCTATTCCCCGTTCCCTGTTCCCCGTTCCCTGTTCCCTGTTCCCTGTTCCCTGTTCCCTATTCCCTATTCCCAGAACACACCCGAACCCCCTGTTCCCTATTCCCTGTTTTCCGTTCCCGATAACGTAGATACTCCCACACGCGATCGCAGCCCTCATCCATCAAATCAGCCTCCAGAATACGCTCAACATCCCAGCGAATCGCCAAACCATCCTGTCCTCCCGAAAGCAGAACCTGATGATCACGGCTAAACGCCACAGTCGTCACCTCCGACTCATGGCCCACCAAACGGCTGAGAAACTCTCCCTCAGACGTATAGAGGTCAATCATGCCATCAACCCGACCCAGAGCCATGCGACGGCCATCAGCACTCCAGGCGATTCGTGTGAATCCCACGAGATCAGGAACTCGAAGATTTTTAATCAACTCCCCCTGGCGAGTCCAAAGCGTTAACCAGCCCTCACGACTCACCGCCGCAATTCGCTGACTATCAGGACTCACCGCCACCCCCCAAATGGCCCCATCATGGGCCTGGAGACGCTGACTCGGGCCTGTGGGAAACCGAGAAAACTGCTGCTGGTTATCCCGGCCCATCTCCCACAGATGAACGACCCCATTGAGATCCCCAGAGATAATAAACGACCCATCGGGACTGACCTGCAAATTCCACACCTGAGCCTGATGGCCCTCAAGCTGATGATAGAGACCATATTGCCCCATCTCGTTGGCTGTCCAGATCTTGAGAGGAAACAGGACCCCACCGGAGACCAGCCAGCGGCCATCGGGACTATAGTCTAGGGCCAAAACGCCCAAATCATCAGGTTGCCAGGTTTGAACCGACTCATCGCTCACATTCACCTCAAAAATCTCCCCCCCTGATGTGGCCGCCGCCAGCTTGGGGTCCTGGGGATGAATCGCCAGGCTATAAAAACGCCGGGAACTCAACTCCTGCCATTCCTTGAGTAACACACCCCGTGAGTCCCAGAGGCGAATATCCATACCTGAAATGGTGATCATTTGGCCGGCCCGGGGCGATGAGTCTGGGAAGGCCTGGACCCCCCAAACCACATCATCATGGCCACTGAGAGTCTGGCGAAAGGGGTTCTCGATCTGCCATAACTGCAAGATCCCATCTTCCCCCAAACTTCCCAACAGCGTTCCCTCGGGATTAAACGCAATTCGTCGTAGATGACTGTTATGACCTCGAAAGGTTTTTAACAGAGTTCCTTCACGGGACCAGAGTTTAATTTGCCGGTCGACTCCCGCCGAGGCAAACTGTTGCCCATCGGGGCTAAAAGCCACCGTGGCCACTTCTGCGTCATGGTCTCGCAGGGTTTTGATCAAACCTTGGTCTCGTTGCCACAGCCGGACTGTATGGTCACTATGGCCTGTCACCCAACGGTCTCCCTCAGGACTATAGGCGATCGCCAACCCCGAGGCCGAGTCCCCCGAGTCCGAGTCCCCCGAGGCCGAGTCCCCTAAAGCAGACACCTCCGTAAACCGGTGTCGTAACTCACCATCGGTTCCCCAGATGCGAATCTCTCCATCGACACTCATTGAGGCAACTTCTCCCCCCTGGGGATGGAACGCCACAGTCCGCAACAGGGCCTGATGGCCCTCAAGAACCTGCAATAACTCTCCCTCAGCAGACCAAAGCCGCACCGTGCGATCGGCCCCCACAGACACCAGTTGACGACCATCGGGACTCCAGGCGACATCCCAGACGGAATCCTGATGGCCTTTAAGGGTTCGTTGTCGCTGTCCGTCAACAGACCAGATATAAATATCATGATTGAAGTTTGCCGCCGCTAAGAACTGGCTATCGGGGCTGAAGGCTACCCCATAGGGAATCCCACTATGGTTAAGGGTCTGTTGTAGAATCCCCTGACGGCTCCAAATTTTGACAGTTTCATCAATGCTGGAGGTGGCGATCCATTGACCGTCTGGGCTGAAATCTAGCCCCAGAGCCATTTCTGAGTGAGCGGCAATGCGATGAACTTGATGATTACCATATAAGGCTCGTTGCACACTTTCGTGAGTCTGTTGGTTTAAATGTTGACCCACTCCAGGCAGAATGAATTGGAGTCTCAGAAAGCTCTCACGCGCTTGTAAGGCTTGAATGAGGGCATCGAGTTGTTGATTTGAGGCAAAACTCCCTCGGGAGGCGGCCATCATGGCCTGAATTTCACTCACCGCCGCCTGTTGGTAAGCGCGGAACGTCCCAATTCCTAGGGCGATCGCCGCCACGAGGGCCACCGTTAACCCCGCCAGTAAGCGACGTTGACGACGACTACTTCGGCGTTCAACCTCCAGCCGTGCGGCGGCTTCTTCTAACCGCGCTCGTTCGAGTTTAGCTTGAACGTCTCGTTGTTCGAGGTCTTGGCTGGCGCTGAGATAGCGATAGTCGAGATCCCCGAGTCCTTTCTGTTGGGTCCATTCCAGAGCATCTTGTAGTGCTTTTCCTCGCAATAGCCGTGATTCATCTTGATAGTTGGACTCAATCCAGGCATTGAGTAAACTGGCATAGGGCCGTAGGCGATTCAGTTGCTCGTCAATCCAATGATGGTCAAAAATCTGGTCATAAATGGGGTTTTTAACTCGGAGATAGCCTTGCCGTTTTTCGACGACCCCTGAGAGGATTAATTCTGTTTGATTGGGACATTCATTCGCCGGAATCCAGGACTGGCTGGAGGGGGACTGTTCAGCGTCCCAAACTTGTCGGTAGAGAGTCAGCAGTTCGCCGACTCGTTTTTCGTCGTAGAGAAGGCGATCGCGGATGGTTTTAAGATGCTCGGGTTCGTCTTTGGCTTCCCAATGATGAAGAATGTCTTGTTCAACACAACCATCAATAAATCGGTCTATCTCTTGTGTCTTTCTCAGAGGTGGCAATGGAGATGTTTGAGCGCGTTGAACGACTAAGCGACAGAGTTTTTGCATTAAAAACGGTTGCCCACCACTCCAATACAAAATTCGCTCCAACGCTCTCTCGGGATGGGGGAGAACGGCGGCTAAGCCTTCAATAAGTGGTGCGGCTTCTTGAGATTGAAAGCCTCTTAAAGCAATGGCTTTGCCGATGTTAAAGGGGGTACGATTTTTGTCGGCGATGAGTTCTCCAGGTGTGGTGACACCAAATAAGGCAAAACTTAAACGGCGATACTCAGACTGATCAGCTCGACGATTGTAACAGCTCCGAATCAGAGCAAAAAAATCATCTGTGGCGAATTTTAGAGCTAAAATACTATCAATTTCATCGATTAAAATAACCAAGGGTTGTTCTGTTTCCGCCAGAAGAACCTCGGCAATAAAATCACCTAAGCGAGCCGAAGGGGGTAACTCTAACCGCTCTCGCCACCAGTGGCGAAGATTGGTTTTGAGCTGAAATTGTTTACTGAGAATCGCGGCGATCGCCGCATACCATTGTTCCACGGTCACCTGTTGCGTACCAATAGCGGTTAAGTCCAAGGCCCCCGGCATCACCCCCGCCTCCCGCAACCGGGCCATCACCTGCACTCGCAGGCTGGATTTCCCCATTTGGCGGGAATTAAACACATAACAAAACTCGCCCCTGAGGAGTTCTGTAAACAAGACCTCGTCCGCCTGTCGGCGGACATAGGTCTGCGATCGCGGCGGAACACTTCCCCCAACATGATAAGAAAACTGGAGATAACGATCAGACATTCACCGAGGGATTTGAGCGGTTAGATCGATGTGAGAGATTAGTCTTGACAAAGAGATTGCCGATAACTGACATCAGACTCTTGACGAAGATAATCCTCCACCCGTTGACAACCATACGTCATTAAATCCAACGAGAGAATATTCTCCAAATTCCAAAGAATCCCTAATCGATCTTCACCTCCTGACAGTAAGAAGCGACCATCGGGACTAAACTTAACCGAACCGACCACAGACTGATGGCCACTCAGTTGGGTTAATAGCTGACCGTCAACGGTGTAAATGTCAATCTTACTATCGGTTCTGGCGATCGCCAACAATCGGTTATCGGAACTCCACGCCACCCGAGTTAGACCACTGGTCTCAGAAATCTGTATCGTCCTCAGTAGAGTCCCATCTCGCCGCCAAATTTTCAACTGTCCATCGCGACTGGCCGAAGCAATTTTTTCACTATCGGGACTAATCGCCAGGCCCCAAACCGCCGTCTTATGGCCGAGCAAAATGTGATCTGGCGTCTCCCGTAACTGGGACTCTTCCTCTCTATCTGCCGTTGTCTCCCATCCCCAAAGTTGAACCTCTCCTACCAGATTCGATAGGGCCACATAAGACCCATCGGGACTAAACGCCAAATCCCAAATGCGACTGTCAGAGGCCATCACACGTTGCTGCAAGGTCACCTCTCCTGACTCCTCCTCGCGCCAGACCTTGATATAAAAGTCATCTCCCCCCGAAACAAACCACCGGCCATCGGGATGATAGGACAAACTCCAAATCGCTAACGCATGGGCTGACCAACTCCTGATGGCCCCATTCTCCGTATTGACCTGATAGAGCGAGCCATTGGCATTACCCACCAGCAACTGGTCTCGTTTAGGATGAAACGTTAGACTGTACAGTTCTCGGGACCCTAACTCGTTAAATTCCCTCACCAAACGACCGGCCTCATCCCAGAGACGGACTTCCGTTCTCGCTAGCGTCGCGAACCGAGACGGGAGAGGCGATGATGGAGGAGCGTAGGCGACATTCCAGACCACCTCACGGTGACCGTAGAGCGGTTGCACAAACTCATTATCGACTTGCCACAGCCGTATAAACCCATCTTCCCCAGCACTGGCCACCTGAGTGCCTTTGGGACTAAACGCCACTCCACGGATGGTACTTCCATGACCCCGTAGGGTTCTCAATAAGGTTCCCTGGCGCGACCAAATTCGTAACTGACCATCGGCAGACCCGGAGACGAGCCGCTCTCCATCACGACTGATCGCAATACTAATCACCTCAGCCTCATGACCCTCTAGGGTTTGCAATAACTGACCCTCGCGACTCCACACCCGCACTTGATTGTCGCCATGGCCCGAGATCAAACGCTCTCCATCGGGAGTATAGACAACAGACCACGCCGAACTCTCGCTCTCTTGAAAGCTGCTGAGTAAGGTTCCATCCCGTTGCCAACGTTTGATACTCCCATCGACACTGGCCGAGGCAAATTCCTCTCCTTCGGGACTAAAGGCCGTTCGCCACACGGCCGCCTCATGGCCCGTTAGCGTTTGCAGAAGAGTTCCCGTCACAGACCAAACCTTGAGGGTTAGATCACTGCTGGCTGAGATGAGTTGCTGACCATCAGGACTCCAAGACACAGACCAGACCGCTGCGTCATGGCCGCTGAGGGTCGTCTCTAAATGGCCATCGACCGACCAAATATGAATTGCACCATTGAGGGTGGGTATGGCTAAAAATTGACTATCGGGGCTAAAGCTGATGCTATAGACGGTCGCCTCTTGGGGTAGGGTCTGAAGTAGGGTTCCATCCCGTCGCCAAATTTTGGCGGTTGTGTCAGAACCGGAACTGGCGATGAGTTGTCCGTCGGGGCTGAAGTCCACCCCTAAGGCCCCCCCGGTGTGGGCGTGCAATCGATTAAATTCATGGTTGCCCTGGATGGCTTGTTCTAAGGTTTGACGGCTGTCTTGGTCCAGTTCTCGGCGAATCTCATGGCTGATAAACTGCAACCGTTTGAAGTTATGGCGGGCTTGCAGGGCTTGTACGAGGGCATCGAGGCGCTGGTTAGAGGCGTAACTGCCCCTGGAGGCGGCCATGATGGCTCGGACTTGGCTGAGGGAGGCCCGTTGATAGGCTCGGAAGGTGATCGTCCCGAGACCGATCGCCCCAATCAGAGCGACGCTTAAGACGGCGAGAAACTGCCCTTGGCGACGGACGTTATGCTTTTGCAGGTCGAGGAGTTCTTGGGCTTCGGCCAGGCGTTCTTGTTCGAGTTTGCGTTGGATCTCTTGTCGTTCAAATTTGAGGGTTTGTTGAATTTCGTGTTGTTCGAGGTTTTGGCTGGCGGTGAGATAGCGATAGTCGAGATCGCCGAGGCTTTTGCGTTGGGTCCAGTCGAGGGCTTCTCGTAGGGCTTGACCTCGCAGCAGTCGCGAGTGATCTTGATAGTTGGAGTCGACCCAGGCGTTGAGGAGTGAGGCGTAGGGGCGCAGGTGGTCGAGTTGGTAGTCAATCCACACCAGGTCAAAGACGTTTTGGTAGATGGGGTTTTTGACTCGTAGGTAACTGTCGCGTTTCTCGACGACTCCCGACAGGAGCAGTTCGGTTTGGGTGGAGGATTCGTTGGCGGGGATGGGGTGATGTGGGGAGCGCGATTGTTCGGCCAGCCAGACTTGGCGATACAGGGTTAGGAGTTGGCCCACGCGCCGTTCGTCGTAGAGGAGGCGATCGCGGATGGTTTTGAGATGTTCGGGTTCGTCTTGGGCTTCCCAGTGATGCAAAATGTGTTTGTGAACACAGATATCGATGAGGTTTTCGATCCAGCTCGGGTCATCGGTTTGGGGGACTTGTTGGCGGTTATAGTGACTGACGACCAGGTTACAGAGTTTTTGCATGAGAAAGGGTTGCCCCCCGGTCCAATAGAGAATCCGCTCTAAGACCTGTTGGGGATGGGGGACAATCCCCATGAGTCCGGCGGCTAAGGGAGTGGCTTCTTGGGCTTGAAATCCGTCGAGGTAGATGCCCCGTCCGATGTTGAAGGGGGTGCGGTTTTTGTCGGCGATGAGTTCTCCGGGGGTGGTGACGCCAAAGAGGGCGAAGCTTAAGCGGCGATAGTCGGGGGATTCTGAGCGCAGGTTATAGCAGGTGCGAATCAGGGCAAAAAAGTCGTCGGTGGCAAATTTCAGGGCCAGGATACTATCGATTTCGTCGATGAGAATCACCAGGGGGGTCTGGGTTTGCTCTAGGAGAATCTCCTCGATAAACTGCCCCAGACGGGCGGCTGGGGGAATGTCGAGGCGATCGCGCCACCATTGTCGTAGGGGGGTGGTGAGTTGGAACTGTTTGCTGAGAATGGCGGCGATCGCGGCATACCATTGTTCGACGGTCACCTGTTGGGTGCCAATGGCCGTTAAGTCCAAGGCTCCCGGCATCACTCCCGCCTCTCGTAAGCGGGCCATCACTTGTACCCGCAGGCTGGATTTCCCCATCTGTCGGGAATTAAAGACGTAGCAAAATTCCCCCGCCAGCAGGGCATTCAAGAGTTGGTCATCGGCCTGTCGCCACACATAGGTTTGAGATTCAGGCGGGAGAGACCCCCCCACTTGATAGCTAAATTGGTGTTGGGGTGAGCGGGGGGTTGGAGTCAGAGTCATCGGGACAGGCTAAGGAGAATTTAGCTGGCAAAGTATTGGCGATAGAGTTCACAACTGGGGACGGCCAGACGGTCTTTGAGGGTAATGGCACTGAGGCCCTGAAGACGATAGGCGCTCTGATGGGGCAGTTCGATGCCGGCGGGGTTCTGGGCCACTTGTTGCATGGTGTCGAGTAGGCCAGGCTCTTGTTCCATCAGTTGCAGTTGCCGTCTTAGGTAGCTGTTGAAGATGGGATGGTAGGCGATCGCCTCGGAAGATAAGTCCTCGATGGTTAACTGCCCTTGAGCGAGATAAAACAAACACAATTGGGTTAAGTAGGGATGACCACCGACGAGGGCAAACATAGCTTGACTGTAGGCTCCGGGAGGATTGAGACCGTAGCGACAGGTCAGTTGCTCAACTTCTGTGGGGTTAAACTTCGGTAATTCCACCAGTAATCCCACGTTAAAGGGCGATTGATGCAAGGTTAAGGGCAGCCAGACTTCGGTGGAGTGGATAATGGCTAACCGCAGGTTGGTCCAGATGGCTCGTTGTTCGAGGCCGTAACGCCCTTGTTCGTACCAAGACCGTAACATCCCAAAGAAGTCGGTGGCCAGGTCCGAGTAGGCAAACAGTTCGTCGAGTTCTTCGATGACCAGTAATAATGGTGTGGGTGCGGCGGGCAACAGATAGGTTTCAAAGTAGTCTGAACAACTGTAACTGCTGCCAAATAGGTCATCCCAACGACTGGCGAGTTCGTTGGGGAGACCTAAGTCTTTCGCGACGACGGCACAGAACCATTGCAAAAACCGATCTGGGTCTTGCATGACTTGACAATTTAAGCCCTGGAGGTTAACAACGGAAGTACGCAGGCCGCGATCGCGGGCATGACTCAGGGTTTGCGCCATCAATGAGGTTTTGCCGAATTGACGGGGAGCTTTGATGCGAATCAGCGCTCCCGGTTTGAGGACTTCTTGGGCGCAGACTTGTTCGATCTCACCACGGTAGGTATAAAAGGGCGAGTCCACAGGTAATTGTCCTTTCAACGGTGCTTGTTGTAAGGCCGCAAGGTCAGTGTCTGGGGAGTTTTGCTCCGGGTTAATGACATCGTGGCGACCCATTTTGAGGTTAAATGCCTCGAAATAGGAGTCTAAAGTTTGCCAATCGACCGGTTTGTGCCGACGACGGAGTTTGGTGAGGGTGTTGGAGCTTAATCCGGTTCGTTCTCCGAGTTGTTCGAGGGTGTAGGGTTTGCCCTGGTTGTCTTGAATGCTCGACAAATGCTCAGCCGCCTGTAACCGCTGCCAGCCCTGGGAGCTAACAATCAAGCCACGTCTTCGTTTGTTAGGATTGTTAGAATGCGATCGTTCCACCATGATAGGTCCTCAAGGATGTCAGGTTTTCCACTGAAGGGTCGGGACCCCATTCTATATCTTAACAAGCCTGACTTATCTTGGATCTGGGATGTTGATTAAGATACGTGACTGCTCACGTATGGGTTTGACTTTTACTTAAAATTTAAGAGTTCTAGTTTATCTTGGCAGATTCTTTCGATGTTTTAATTATGACTGAAGCATCATTTCTAAACTTTTTTAAGTTATACACTCGGGAAACTAACGCCATTGCATGACTAAGTTTGTGCATAATAGGGGTTAAGTTACTCCCTTAACTTGACATCGTTACTGGACTCATTTTCAGACAGTGAACTACGATAGCATATATCGTTATTTATGTAAACTATGATGACTATTTTTCGGAGATGCTTACTAGAAATAGCACTCGAAACAATTCAGACAGGAACCGGGATAAACTCAACGTTTCAGGGGCTGAGATTGACAAAGACGTTAGAGAATCTCATCGCGACCCCGATGCGGCATCACCCTTCAATTTGCCATCGCGATGGTGACGTCTATCATCGTTGGTTGGTCCTGAATCACGTCAAGCCACCTCGTCAAGTGGAAATCAATCGTCCTCGGAACCAAGACCGAGGGTCTCAGGAAATTTCAGAAACTGACCTGAGGCGCGATCGCTCTCAAAGAGACCGGTTCTTGGCGAACATCACCCATCTCGTTTTGGAAGTCTTTGCCCCTTAAATACCCCAGTCTCAACTCCTTCCTAGGCAAATTCTATGATTGATGACGCATGACGATCCATCATAGAACAGAGATTGACATGGCTATTGACATGGCACTTAAACGTAAAACCCCAGGCTGATTGAGCCGTTCTATCTTCCCGATACACCTTGAACATAACAAGGCTTAGTCATCTTCAATTCAGTCAGGGTTTAGAATGATCATAGGTTCAGGATCACGACGGTGATCAAGACAATGAACTTCTAAGGCTTGACCCCAGTCTATTTACACTGGGAGGGATCCTGTTCGAGCCTATCGTTTAATAAGCCATAAATACGACAAATGTGGGACGTTTTTAAGCAACTCATTCAAACTATTTTTTCGCCCAGTCAGAGCTATATGCCTCATGGTCATTGTTACCTGTGGCAAACCCCGTTGGTGGGTCTCCATGTCGTGAGTGATGGCCTGATTGCCGTCGCCTACTTCTCGATTCCCATCCTCTTGATTTATTTCGTAGCCCAACGTCGAGATGTCCCGTTCTTGAACGTGTTTTACCTGTTTGGCGCCTTTATTGTCCTCTGCGGTGTAGGACATCTCCTAGAAATTTGGACCCTCTGGCATCCGGCCTATTGGTTATCAGGCGTTGAACAGGCTCTCACCGCTGTTGTGTCTTGCTATACTGCTGTATCGATGGTGACTCTACTGCCTCAATTTTTGTCCCTGAAAACCCCGCAACAATTGGAAATGGTCAACTCCATTTTGCAGGCGGAAGTGGAGCGTCGGCAGGAGATTGAGGAAGAACTGCGACAGGCCAATCAATGCTTAGAAGCACGAGTGCAGGCTCGTACGGCTGAACTTGAAGCCAGCCAGGCCCAGTTGCAAGAGGCGCAACGGATTGCTCATATCGGCAGTATTGATTATGACCCCCATAGTGGTGAAATTCACGCGTCTGAGGAGATTCGCCGCATCTATCGCCTTGATGCTACAGGCGATCGCCCCTTAAGGCTCAAAGACTTCCTCAAGACCATTCACCCGAGCGATCGCGCCGCCTGGTGGCAGGCCCAACACCAACTCCTCGATAATGGCCAATCGCTGCACCTCGAACATCGCCTTCAGTTTTCGGACGGGGAAGTACGCTATTTAGACATCAAAGGAGAAGCCGAACGGAGTCCGTCAGGTGATGTGGTTCAGCTGTATGGGGTGGCGATCGATATTACCGAACAAAAACTGGCAAAATCCCAATTAGAACAACAGATTCAACGCATCCAACTCGTAGCCAAAACCCTCGAACGAGTCTGGTCCTCTCTCAATTTCGAGGAGGTGATGCAAGTGATCGTCAACGAGGTTCGTGATTTCCTCAACATTGAGCGAGTGGTGATCTACCGCTTTCAACCGGATTGGAGTGGGGATGTCATTGTCGAGTCGGTGTCAGACCCAGATTTGGCCATTCTCGGTGAACATTTCGAGGATGACTGTTTTCGTCATGACTATATCCAACAGTACCGACGGGGACGCATTCGAGGCCTTGAGAACGTCGCCACCAGTGACCTACCGGACTGTCACAAGGCCTTGCTGAAGCGGATTCAGGTGAAAGCCAATTTAGTCTTACCGCTGCTGTGGCATCCTCACTCCTTTGAGGATGAACCGGAATTGTGGGGCCTGTTGATTGCGCATTCGTGTCAGCAAACGCGGCCCTGGCTCGATCCGGAATTGGAGGTGTTGCAACAACTCACGGTGCAGTTAGGGATTGCCTTGCGTCAGCATAATCTGATCACATCCCTGAAAAATGAATTAGCCGAACGTCGTCAGATTGAAGCGGCGTTACGAGATTCAGAAGCCGCTGAACGCAAGAAGGCCGACACACTCCATCAAACCCTGCAAACCCTACAACAAACTCAGGCAAAACTCGTGCAATCAGAAAAAATGGCATCCTTGGGACAACTTGTGGGAGGTCTCGCCCATGAGATCAATAATCCCATTAGTTTCATTTACGGGAATATCAATCATGCTCGTGAATACAGTGAGCAGTTGTTGGAATTGATTGATCTCTATCAGACCTATTACCCGGAAACCGACGAGGCGATCGCCGATCTCCTAGAGGCGTTAGATTTGGACTTTATCCGGGAGGATTTCCCGCAACTGTTGGATTCGATGGCCGTCGGGGCCGATCGCATCCGTGATATTATTCTCTCGCTGCGCAACTTCTCTCGTTTGGATGAGGCCGATTGTAAAGTCGCGAATATTAATAGCAGTATTGAGAGTACCCTGACGATTCTCAAGTCTCGTCTGTCTCAAGCGGCGTCGCGATCGTCGATTGAGGTGGTTCAGCAGTATGGGGATTTACCACAAATTAGCTGTTATCCGGGACAACTGAATCAAGCGTTGTTTAATATCCTCAATAATGCCATTGATGCGTTAGAGGAACGCCTGAAACAAGACCAGACCTTTAAGCCAGAATTACGGGTGACGACGGAGTTTTTGGCATCTGGAGTCAATGGGGAGAGTCTGACCACCGAAGCCACTGAAGAGATGCCAGACCGGGAGAATGTGGGGGCGATCGTGCGGATTAAAATCACCGACAATGGCCTGGGAATCCCGAATGATGTGGTCGAACGAGTCTTCGATCCTTTCTTTACCACAAAACCCATTGGCAAAGGAACGGGACTGGGGCTATCCAATGCCTATCAAATTATCGTAGAACAACATCAAGGAGCCTTTTACTGCCAACCCCATGCTCCCTCAGGCACTCAGTTTATCGTTGAGTTACCGGCCCACCAATTCTCATCAGATTCCGAGGAGTTGAATGATCTTCGTGACCGTTTAGCCCAATTGCAGCAGTCGGGGTAACCATCGGCTCAGCTAACCGGAGTCTCCAGAGAATGTACAGACAAGAAAGGCTGGTTTTTTAACCATGCCTCCTCTATTTTGTCAACCTTTTGTGTCAAAAATTAACGTAAATTAAATGAGCTTAAAAAGCGTTGAGCATTCTCCGGCCAATTGTCTGAATTGCCGCCTTTAGACGTGACCATCACTTGATAAAGCCGGTCATTCACCAAATAGAAATGAGCATAGCCCGCCGCACCATCAGGGGTCATGTATTCAACAACTAACCCAGGATAGCCCTGTAAGCGGCGGGACTGGGTTACCACATCCCGGGCCTGAACTCCCCCGAGAAACCCCTCTTTCACCGCATTGAGGAACTCTGATGGCTCACCAATGCGGCTAATAAACTCTTGAGGGTAATCCGCATAACTAATCAGATAATCCGCCGAGGTATCCTCGCAGGCAAAGGAATATAAGGGAATCGACTCTCCGGGTAAATCGATCATCTGCTGCATCCGTTCAGGAGGCTTCGGTAACATCACCTCAAACCGCCCTTCAGTCGATCGAAAGTCTCGCCAGGCCGGTGAGGCTTGCGCGAGGGGGCCAGAGCTAACGTTAGATCTAACGTTAGAGTGAACGTTAGAGTGAACATCAGGCCCAAGAGACCATCCTTGAGCCTGTCGAGCTAGACTCGGAGATAGGCTCACCAGTAGCGTGCAACATGAGATCAGTAGGAGCCGATGGGCGTTCATTGAATGAATGAATGAAGAGATTGGCAGAATTGGACAAATACAAGGGGGGACTTCCCTTTAGGGGTGGGGGCCGTCTTACCCTGTTTTCATTCTAATTTGGATAATCGGACACTGCGGGCGGCGGGTGTCAAGGTTTGTAACTTTTGTAAGAGTTCGTTGGTAACGGTTCGGAAGGCTTTGGAACCGGCTGAGTTGGGATCACTGAGGACAACGGGTTTAAAGCTATCGACAGCCCGCGAGACGCTCACATCCATAGGAATGGAGGTTTTAAAGATTTGAGCTTCGTTAAACTCCTGACGAACCCGCTTCATCACTTGTTTGTAGTAGCGTCCGGCCAAGATACTGCGAGACATGGTAAAGACGATACCAATCAGTTGGGTTTGGACTTTTTTCTCGATTTGATGAATTTCAATGAGCTTTTTCACCTGTCGTTCGAGAAGCTGCATTCCAATGTAGGAGAGAGGTTCGGGCTTGGCGGGAATTAGGTAGAAGTCGCTACAGACGAGGCTGCTGCGGGTGACGAGGTTGTAACTCGGGGCGCAGTCGAGCAGGATAAAGTCATAGTCATCGACGATGGGTTTGAGAATCCCGCGCATGAGGGAGTCCTCAAAGGTATTCCAGACTCCCTCGAAGTTTCGTTCTGGGTTGCGAATGGCTTTGCGATAGAGAACTTCGGAGACGAGGAAGTCGTTATAGAGGTCGATGTCTCCGGGAAGGACATCAATTCCTTGCAGGTTGCCACCATAGGGACGAATGATATCCCGAACGGGACTGTTGGTGAGATCGCCGGTGATGGCTTTTTGTAGGAGATGTTTGAGGGTTCCTTTGTCTTTGCGGATTTTGGCGAAATCCGTGGGGGACATCAGGGACAAGGTGGCACTGACTTGGGGATCGAGATCCACCACCAGCACGCGTTGGCGGTGTTCCTTGGCTAAACACGCGGCCATATTGACAGTGAGGGTGGTTTTCCCGACACCGCCTTTCATGTTTGTTGTGGCAATTAGATAACCCATCCGTCAGTACACCGATTGCTGTTCGCCATTCAATCTAACAGATCGGCGATCGCCTGATCGCATCCCTGTGGCAGTTCACGACTGGCTGGGGCGATCGCGGCTGATTTGCCAGCTTAGGAAAATCACGGGGATCATGCCGATGACGATTAAGGCCAGGGCCGGCCCCGAGGCTTGGGCCAGACGCTCGTCAGAGGCGAGGTTATAGACGCGGATGGCCAGGGTATCTAGGTTAAACGGACGAATGATCAACGTGGCGGGAAGTTCTTTCATCACATCCACGAAGAGAATCATGGCGGCGGTGAGAATCCCTCGCCAGAGGAGGGGGATATGGATTTGGGTTAGGGTGGCGAAAGGGCTATGGCCAAGGCTGCGGGAGGCTTCGTCCAGGGTCGGGGAAATTTTAGCCAGGCTCGATTGGATGCTGCCGAGGGAGACGGCAAGATAGCGGACTAGATAGGCGAAAATCAGCACCGTCATCGTTCCACTGAAGAGCAGGCCAGTCGAGACGTTGAAGGTGGCTTGCAGCCAACGGTCAATGGCGTTGTCTAAGACACCAACGGGGACGAGGATACCGACGGCGATCGCCGAGCCGGGGATGGCATACCCCATGCCGGAAACCCGGGCAGCGGTTTTCATGAGCTGGGACGGGTTCAGACGCACGCCATAGGCCAAAATGAGGGTGATGATCACACCGATGAGGGCGGTAAGGCCCGAGAGAAGCAGACTGTTACGGGCAAAGTCCCAAAAGCGCGGGCCGAAGGTGTCTTGTGCGTGATTCAGAGCCATCTGTAGCAGCACAGCGGCGGGAATCAGGAAGCCGAGGGTGATGGGGAGGAGACAAACGCCGGCGGCCAGAAGTCCTCGACTCCCATCTAGGGCATAGCGAGCAGGAGGTTGGGAGTTGGCGGAGGGTTCGTAGTATTGGGCTTGACGACGCGATCGCTGTTCGAGCCAGAGTAGAGCAAAGACAAAGATTAAGAGAACCGCCGCGAGTTGACTGGCGGCCATACGTTCTCCGAAGCCAAACCAGGTGCGGTAAATACCGGTGGTGAAGGTGTCGACGCTGAAATATTGGACCGTTCCGAAGTCGTTTAGGGTTTCCATGAGGGCCAGGGCGGTTCCGGCGGCGATGGCTGGACGAGCTAGGGGCAGGGCCACAGAGAAGAAACTCTGCCAGGGATTGGCCCCGAGAACGCGACTGGCTTCGATGGTGCAAATGGATTGTTCGAGGAAGGCGACGCGGCTGAGGAGATAGACGTAGGGGTAGAGCGTTAGGCTCAGCAGGGCGATCGCCCCCCAAAGGGAGCGGATATTGGGAAACCAATAGTCGTCAAACCCCCAGCCGGTGAGATTCCGTAGGCTCGTTTGTACGGGACCGGCAAAGTCAAGAAATTCTGTATAGGTGTAGGCCAGGACATAGGCGGGGGCCGCCAAGGGCAGTAAGAGACCCCATTCCAAAATTCGCCGTCCCGTAAACTCACAGGCCGCCACCAACCAGGCACAGGCAACTCCCATGAGGATGACCAGCAACCCCACCCCAACCATGAGGATGAAGGTGTTTTCGATGTAGCGAAACAGGACTGTGGCAATGAGATGCTCCCAGATCTCTCGGGAGTCGTGAGCAAAACTACCGAGGATAAAGAAGACAGGAGTGGCGACGGCCAACGCAATGGCGATCGCCACTCCCGTCCAGAGCGACCCAGCCGAACTCAAGCTGGGGATAGATTTGCGAATAGCTTGCAACATTGAGGGTACAGATAATTCCCAACCCCCTCAATTAAGGGGCGATGGTGTATGAGCATCGCCCCCTATTTTTACAGATTATCGGAAAGTAATCTCATTAACCTGCTCTAACCCCACATCCACCAAAATGGCAATGGTTTGGCCATTGCGTTGTAGGAGGGTTTGGCCATCGCGGCTGTCGAACGTCAAGTCCTCCCGTGTGATGCCGTCAAAGAGAACAAAGGCATCCTGGGTGAGATCGAAGTCAAGGATCAGGTTATTTTCTGCCTCATTGCTAATGGCGAAACCGTTTTGACCGCCACCGCCGATGAGGGTATCGTTGCCCCGTTGTCCAAACAGGAGGTCATCCCCTTCATCGCCAAAGAGGCGGGAATTCCCCCGACCACTATAGAGGGTGTCGTCGTCTTGACCGCCATAGAGCGTGTTATTGCCGGCATTACCAAAGAGGACATCATTGCCCTGGCCACCGTGAACCAGAGAACTATCATTGCCGCCGGCCAGGGTATCATTGCCCCGTTGACCGAAGATAACGTTATTGCCCCGTTCGCCAAAGACAATGACATCACCACTGCCGCCATAGATGGTGTCGTTGCCTAACCCTCCTTGGAAGGTATCTTGGCCACCATTACCGAACATGACGTTATTCCCCGCCGCACCAATCAGGAGATTATCACCCGTGGCGGGGTCGTTGGGGTTGCCGTTCCCGGCCACGAGGGTATCGTTTCCGCTACCACCACAGAGGGTATCGTTGCCATGATCGCCAAAGAGGAGGTCATCACCCGAATCGCCCCAAACCATATCATTGCCACGGCCACCACGAACCGTGTCATTGCCGTCGTTACCGATGAGGCTATCATTGCCTGAGCCACCGAGGACGAGGTCTTCGCCCTCACCCGCGAAAATGAGGTTATTACCATCATTTTCCCGAACAAGGGGGTTGCCGTTGGCGGCCACGAGGGTATCATTGCCCTCTCCGCCATGAATCGTATCATCGCCGCGATCGCCAAACATGAGGTCTGTTCCATCGCCCCCGAAGATGAGGTCTTCCCCATCACCGCCATAGACGCGATCGCCTCCATGACCGGCGAGGATCACATCATTGCCCTTATTTCCACTCAGGAGATTGCTCACCGCTGCCTCGGCAGACAGACTACGGGGACTGCCGAGGAGGGTATCATCGCCAAACTCCCCTTTCAGGGTGTCAGACCCTTGGCCCCCATAAATGAGGTCGTTATTCTGACCCCCGAAGGCCAGGTTATTGCCATTGCCGGTGGAGATGGTGTCATCACCTCGGTTGCCCAGAATCAGATCATTGCCAATGCCGCCATAGAGGAGGTCGGGGCCATCTTCGTCGATGCGATCGGGGTTCAGAGAACCACCCACGAGGGTATTGTTGCCCTGGTTGCCGTAGAGGGTGTCAGCGCCGCGATCGCCGAACAGTAGGTCATCGGCTGACCCGCCATCCAACCAGTCGTTATCATCGCCCCCAAACAGGCTATCACTGCCCGCTCCGCCAAAGAGGACATCATCGCCGTCATTACCCGAGAGGAGATCTCCAGTGCTGACGGGGTCTGGGCTGGGTTCGGGAGTGGGTTCGGGAGTGGGTTCCGGGGTCGGTTCGGGAGTGGGTTCCGGGGTCGGTTCGGGAGTGGGTTCGGGAGTGGGTTCCGGGCTGGATTCCGGGTCTTCTGTGGCCTCCCGGGGGTCTTCTAACCCCGCCAAGAACTCAAAGGTTAGCTCTGGAGGCGTGAAGGCCTCGGCATCGGTGAGGAGATCTTCATTGGCAATATCTTCATTGGTAATGGCTTCATTGGCCGCGTCGCGGGCCGGTTCGATGGTGTCGGGACTGCCAATGAGAGTGTCGTTGCCGAACTCGCCTTTCAGGGTGTCGCTGCCGGCATCACCATGAACCTGGTCATCGCCGCGTCCGCCAAAGATCATGTCATCGCCCTCACCCCCCGAAAGGCTCGTCTGGCCCAAGTTCCCGAAGATGGTGTCATTGCCGCCATCCCCATAAATTAGGTCGTCGCTCCCTTCAAACTCAGGGGTGCGGTTTTGGGGACCGCCGCCAATGATATCGTTGCCGGGGCCGCCGGAGATGGTATCGTCGCCGCGATCGCCCCAAATGACGTTATTGCCGCCACGACCCAGAATCAGATCACGCTCCTGGCCACCATTGAGGGTATCATCCCCCTGATGCCCGAGAAGGGTATCATCCCCCTGATTCCCGGCCAGAGCATTATTACCGCCGCCGGTCACGATCCGATCATTCCCCTGACTACCCCGTAATTGATCATCGCCGAGACTACCGCGAATCTCGTCGTCTCCCGACCCTCCGACCACCAGATTACCGGCGGTACTATCGAGGACTTCAACGCTGTCGAGTTGCTCTAAGCCATCGACCTGCAACGCCGGCAAGGGATCCGGCATCTGCCTGTTGACCTCCGGCAACTCCGCCAACTGAGGAATTTCGGGTTTCTCGGGTTTCGGAGGACAGAGGGAGTCGAAGTCCGGATCCGGCTCGGGGTCGGGGTCCGGGTCCGCAGAGGGCGTCGGAGAGGGAGAGGGATCTCCACCAATATCGGGGACGGGATCATCGTCGTCCTCCTCCTCCTCATCGTCAGGAGAGGTGGTCTGATTGGTAAAGCGAACTTCGCCGGGAATCGGGTCAATGGCCCCGAGATTATCAATCGCCGAATAGGTAAAGCGAATATCCCCGCTGCCATCTCCCACATCTAAGAAAAGGCGGCTCAATTCATCAGGAGTCAGGATTTGCCCTTCCTCCACCGCAACCCCTCCGGCACCAGGACGACCCAAGAAGAGAGTGCCTCGATTGGGCAGCGTGTTGATGACGAAACCACTAATGTTGCCATCCTCATCACTGCCGCCGAGTCCCGAGAGACGAATCACCTCACCCGGCTCTGGGACCGGATTGGTCACATTGTCTGTGTCTGGGAAACGATTACCCACCTCTAAGGTCACTTCAGCCGGGGTGGGGTCTTCTTCCGATTCATTGTCGATCGCCGTGTAGGCGAAGTCACTGCCGTTGAAGTTATCGTCGGGGAGGAAGAAGACATCATCGATGCGGTTGGCCGGAATCGTGTCGTCTGTCCCCAAGGCCCGACCGCCATCGGCCGGATCTCCCAGGAATAGGGTTCCATTCCCCGGTGCGCGAGTAATCCGAAACTCGTCAATCTCTCCATCGGGATCGTTGCCCCCTAAGCCGGTTAAACGAGTCGCCACCCCCCGGGGAATTTCATTGGCTCCTCCAAACGTGTTCGGAGGAACTTCAACGGTCGTCTCTTCGGTTTCTGGGGGGATGTTGCTGCCCTCAGTTTTCAGGAAGACGGTGCCTGGGGTCGGGTCTTCTGCACCGGTTTCGTCAATGGCAACATAGGTAAAGCTGGTGTTGCCGGTAAATCCTTCGGGGAAGCTAAATTGCAAGCGAGCCAGTTCATCCGGCGTTAGCACAGCACCGGCACTGATCTCTTCTCCATCGAGGGTTAGGGTTCCCTCGCCGGGTAACTCATCAATCTGATAGGTGAGATCCCCCTCATCGCTTTCAATATCCGTTCCGCCGAGTCCATTGAGGGTGACCGGTTCACCGGGTTCGATGACCTGCAACACATCCTCGGTGTCCGGCGGTGCGTTGGCCGTCCCTAAGGTCACCTCCGCCGTTGGGGATTCGGCCCCTTGATTGTCAATGGCGCGAAACCCAAATGTGGTGCCGCTGAATCCCGGTTCGGCTCGGAAGAAGAGGCGCTCGAGTTGGTCGGGGGTTAGGATAGCGAACTCCCGGCCATTTTTAGTAGTTTTCGTTAAACCTGGATTGTCCCGGCTGATTTCCTGTCCATTCCCTTCAGGATCGCCGATGAAGAGTTTTCCTTGACTAGACGGCGGAAGACTATCCAACGGAATCTCAAAACGATTGATGGTTCCATCGGGATCCTCGCCGCTGAAGAGATCGTCGGAGAGGTTGGTGACGGCCCCGGGTGGCACATCTTCCTCGCCTCCGGTGACCTGAGGCGGACTGTTGAGGGTAATCTCTCCCGGTTCTGACTCAGCCTCAAGATTGTCAATAGCAATATAGGTAAAGCTAGACCCATTAAAGTTCTCCCCCGCCTCAAAAACGAGATTTCCAATCTCCCCTGGATCAATGTCATCCCCAGCTTCAATGATGCGATCGCCGAGTCGCAATGTTCCACCTGTGGGAATGCTGCGGATTACGAACCGGTCAATTTCACCATCATCGGTGCCAGAGAGGACATTCACTGGCGTGACTTCACCGGGAGGGGTCGTTACTACTAAATCATCATCAACCTCTGGGGGTTGGTTGCCGACTCGAATAGAATCCGAGGTGGTGAGGCTGTTCAAACGGCGATTAGGATTTTGGGGATCCACAATAGCAAATCCGGGAACCCGAACCGTTACTTCGTTGACAATGTTATCCTCATCTAAGTTGAGGTTATTACCACTTTGAACAGTTGCAACTACAGTGTAAATTGCTTCTTGACCGGCTGCTAAAACAAAGCGATCATCTTCAATTGCACCGGTTCCACTCTCAGTTTCACTGTCAATGTTCCGAGTCCAGCGGAAGTTAGACACTCCATCGGGAATCGGGTCTGATACGACAACATTGGAAATCTCACTATTTCCTTCATTGGTCACCGTAATAGTGTAGGTGATTTCAGCGCCAGGACTGATCTGCTCGCCTTCTGATACCTTATTGACTTCAACAGTGAGGGCAGCTGAAAGCTGAGGTAAACTGCCAAAATCAGAGAGGTTACTGCCACCGACCTGGCCTCCAAAATCTCGAATAAATCCTGATTCGAGATTTTGGTTGGAATCTTCCCCACCGGCACGGGTAATAGCTGCGGCTAAATCTTCTCGGCGCAAACTAAAGACCGCTCCACCGGCATTGAAGAATAAATCGCCGTTTGCCGCGAATGCTAAGGAACCGGCTGCGGGATTCCCAGCAGCATCTTTAGGTTGAGGTCCTTCATCCTCTCGGGGATCGATGAGGTTGCCAACTTTGGTCACCGTTGGATTATTACGATCGCTAATATCAGCCCGATAAAGCCGATAGTCATCACCGCCTTGCCGAGAGGTAAAAAATAGGATGTTGCCACTCTCATCCTCGGGATCAAAGGCAATATCTCCCCCACCACGCCTGAACTCGCCTAAACTGATGACCTCGGCTGTAATTGGGTTGTCAGAGTTAAGTTCCTCAACGTCAATCACGTAAATTGACTGACTTTGTGGCGTCAAAGCATAGAGTTTATTGTCTCTGGCTTGACCCAACATGACAATGTTGGGGGTTCCACCGATTTCGCTAGCTTCGTCGTCAGGAACTTGAAACTCTCCAATAAAACCATTTGAGAGGGTACCCGACGGGTCAAACCGGTAAACACGAACTGGGGTTGCAGTTCTTGTTGGGTTTTGTGTAACGATATCTTCAGTCCCGGTGTAATACAACACCCCGTCAGTTCCCCGGGAAAGTGCAAACGTCTCGGCTTCTAGCTGAACCCGGTCACTATCATCAATGTCTTCAAACTGACCGGTATCGGGATTGAGAATAAATAGCCGAGCGGGGTTTGAGTTATCGGTGGCGTAGAGAAAGTTGGGGATGTTAAAGCGACCGGGATAACTTGCCAGAGTGTCTGGATGGAAAGGAAGCCAGAGCGCATCGAGGCCCCTGGCGCTGGTTTCGGCAGAGTCTTGGCTGGATTTTGACCTGAGGATGCGGTCAAAGTGCCACTGTCCCTGACCCACGACGTGACTCGATGCGGCAAGGGTGACCCCCAGCAGGCGATGGAGATGCGTCAGAAAGGTCTGTCCCAGAGTTCCGGCGCCGGTGCGACAGCCGTAGAGAACCACGGACCCTTGAGGAGAGAGGGACCTTGACCATTGACGAAGGCGATCGCCCCATTGGTCAAGGTTCTGGGAGGTTAACCAGGTTTGACCCAACTGCACCCCCCCCGGCTGTCCATGAGCCATCAGATGCAGGCTCGTGATGCCCCGATGCTGCTCAAGATACTCGGAAATCTGCTCAAGTCCATGACGCTGGGCATCAAGTTGTAGGACTTGGGCCGCGTCGATGGCCCCTTTGCGTAACTGTTCAGGTGCCTCAATGGCGGCGTCAAGGACAAGCAGGGGACGAGATGGGTAGTGCAGATTCATGATGGGTCTCAAAAACTCTGGGTGTTTATGCTGAGGCTGGCTCCCTAGATTCAAGGGGAATCTCCTGGGCCGTCTGGGAAAATAATGAGTGTGGTTAAGGTCGAGCCAGTGGCTAAGGTCGAGCTAACTGAAGAAATGCCTAAAAAAGCTCCCTCATGGGGGAGACACTTCCAGACGAGTGATGAACTCTCATAGGATGTCCACGGTAGAGACATCGTATTCAATCGGACTGGATGACACCCGGATGGCTGATCGCCCTGGAGCAAAGCCATACCTCTACACTTTATAACCCAGGCCTTGACGATTTCCTAAGGATTCCGGAATTTAATTGCAAAGATTTGATAAAGCTCAACGGCGTATTGATATGCTTCCGTAAAAATACGGTCAAAAACTCAGTAATAGTACGTAAGTATTATCGTGAGACATTGGGGTCAGCGGAAGTTCAAGGGGCGATCGCCCCCCCAACTCGCTAAAATAGGGATTCCCTGAACAGTCCTGAACATCTAAGCGCCAACAGATACCTATGACCGTTACCCCTCGTCGTTACCACATCACCACCTTCGGCTGTCAGATGAACAAAGCTGACTCGGAACGGATGGCCGGGATTCTCGAAACCCTGAATTTCCAATCCACGGACGACCCCAACCACGCTGACCTCGTCCTCTACAACACCTGCACCATCCGCGACAACGCCGAACAAAAGGTCTATTCCTACCTCGGCCGTCAAGCCAAACGCAAACAAAATGACCCCAACCTCATCCTCGCTGTCGCGGGTTGCGTGGCCCAGCAGGAAGGGGAATCCCTGCTACGACGGGTTCCTGAACTCGACCTGGTAATGGGACCGCAACACGCCAATCGCCTCGGAGATCTCCTCGAACAAGTCTTCTCCGGTAGCCAAGTGGTGGCCACGGAACCGGTGCATATCATGGAAGACATCACCAAACCTCGCCGCGATAGTGCGGTGAGTGCTTGGGTGAATGTGATTTACGGCTGCAATGAACGCTGCACCTATTGCGTGGTTCCCAATGTGCGCGGCGTGGAACAGTCCCGCACCCCGGAGGCGATTCGCGCGGAAATGGAGGAACTCGGACGACAAGGCTATAAAGAAGTAACCCTCCTCGGGCAAAATATCGACGCCTATGGGCGAGATCTCCCCGGTAGTACTCCCGAAGGACGACATCTCCATACCCTGACGGATTTGTTGTACTTCGTCCATGATGTGCCGGGAATTGAACGCATCCGCTTCGCCACCAGTCACCCCCGCTACTTCACCGAACGGCTAATTCGTGCTTGTCAGGAACTGCCCAAAGTCTGCGAACATTTCCATATTCCCTTCCAATCGGGCGATAACGATATTCTCAAAGCGATGGCCCGGGGCTATACCCATGAGAAATATCGCCGCATTATCGACAAAATTCGCCACTATATGCCCGATGCTGCCATTAGTGCTGATGCCATTGTCGGCTTCCCGGGCGAAACGGAAGAACAGTTCCAAAAAACCCTGGATTTAACCGCCGATATTGGTTTCGATATCCTCAATACGGCCGCTTACTCCCCCCGGCCGGGAACCCCCGCCGCTGACTGGGAGACTCAACTGAGTGATGAGGTGAAACAAGACCGCCTACAACGGCTGAATCACTTGGTTAGTGTCAAAGCGGCTGAACGCTCCCAACGTTACGCCAATCGTGTTGAGGAGGTATTAGTTGAGGAACAAAACCCCAAAGATCCCACTCAAGTTATGGGACGGACACGGGGCAATCGCTTAACCTTCTTTGAGGGGAGTTTAGAGGCGTTGAAAGGAAAAACAGTCTCTGTAGAAATCTCGGAGGTTCGTCCCTTTAGTTTGACGGGACGGGTTCTGGCCTTGGTTTAGTCGGAATGGGGGGTCGTGCCACTTGTCTCGGTGGTTCTCTGAAAACAGTTTCCAAGACCTGAAAATGCTAGAATCGGTGGAATTGATTGTGCGATCGCCCCGACGGCGATCGCCCGAACTGACCCCTCTCTAGGATTAACCCTCAACCACTGACGTTTACCTCTGACTCTACCCCTTAAACTTAGCCTGATTCATCATGTATCAGTCCTGTTCCCTGAACAGGCCTGCACCCCTAATTTAAGGCTGAGTTGCTGTCGCGTTTTACAAGGAATTCCATCTATGGCTTCTCTACAGTCTATTGCCTTAATCTCGGTTCATGGCGATCCGGCGATCGAAATTGGTAAGGAAGAAGCTGGAGGACAAAATGTCTATGTGCGCCATGTCGGCGAAGCGTTAGCCGATTTAGGCTGGCAGGTGGATATGTTCACCCGCCGCACAAACCCCAGCCAAGCGGATGTTGTCCAACATGGACCGAACTGTCGCACGATTCGCCTCAGGGCAGGGGCAGAACGCTTTATTCATCGGGATCTCATTTTTGACTATCTACCTGAGTTCGTTCAGGCGTTTCATCACTATCAACGAGATTCAGGTCGACACTATCACCTGGTTCACACCAACTACTGGCTCTCGGCTTGGGTGGGACTGCAACTGAGACAAACTCAATCTCTGGCCCAGATTCATACGCATCATTCTCTCGGTTCGGTGAAATATCGGTCTGTACAAGATATTCCCGCCATTGCCCAAACCCGTTTGGCCACGGAAAAACATTGCATTGAAACGGCTGATTGCATTATTGCCACCAGTCCTCAGGAAGTCGAGGATATGCGGCGGGTAACCCCCTTGGGGAATATCCAAGTGGTTCCCTGTGGTACGGATGTCCATCGATTTGGTTCGATTTCTCGCTCGGCGGCCCGGGAGTTACTGGGGATTCCCCCGGAACAAAAACGTCTCTTTTATGTGGGACGCTTCGATACTCGTAAGGGCATTGAAACCCTAATTCGGGCCGCTGGCCGATCGCAGTTCCGCCATGATCCGAATTTTAAGGTGGTCATCGGTGGTGGGGCGCGCTCGGGCCATCAAGATGGTGATGAACGCGATCGCCTCGTGGCTTTAACCCGAGAACTTGGCCTCGACGGCCAGGTTGAGTTCCCTGGCCGCATTGAGGATGACTTGATGAGTGCCTACTATGCCGCAGCTGATGTCTGTGTCGTTCCGAGTCACTATGAACCCTTTGGTTTAGTAGCCATTGAGGCCATGGCCTGCGCAACGCCTATCGTGGCCAGTGCTGTGGGTGGCTTACAATACTCAATCCTGCACGAAAAAACGGGATTGTTAGCCCCCGCCAAGGATGAGGTGGCCTTCGCCGCCGCCTGCGATCGCATTCTCTCGAATCCCCACTGGCGCGATAAACTCGGCCAAGCCTCTCGCCAACGGGTGTTAGAAGAGTTCAGTTGGGAAGGGGTAGCCCACCATCTGACGCAAATCTACGATGGACTCTTACAAGAAACGGCCATTCCTGCTTAATGGTCAAGCTCGTTAACCGTTGATTTAACCCATTAAAAATCGGGGTGTACTCACAGCAGTACACCCCGATTTCTCATAACCTCTCAAACTCAAGGATTCACAACCCCTCAGCCTCCAGCTACCGCCGGAACAATGCTCACTTCATCACCCTCATTGAGGGGGGTTTCCGTGTTTTGCAGAAAGCGAATATCCTCGCTATTAACGTAGAAATTGAGGAAGCGGCGGGGTTTGCCCTGCTCATCACACAGACGGGCTTTAATCCCTGGACAAGAGCCTTCGAGAGCCTCAATTAACTCGGAAATACTGCCGGCGTCACAGTCGATTTTGGCGCGATCGCCGGTGAACTTTTGCAGTGGAGTGGGAATGAGAACGGTGACAGACATAAGGACTCAAAATAACTCAAAATAACTCAAAACAAAGGAAAAAACCACAACACTAAACCAAAACTTGCTGCCATTCCAGACGATTGAGAGTATGAGAACGCTCCAACGCCCGCTCAAAGGAATCCAGTTTCGGCTCAATCGTGAGCGGTTCACCAATATAACCTTGAACCGCCTCTTGGGTTTTCAAGCCATTGCCGGTGATATAAACCACGGTTACCTCATCAGGGTCAATTTTGCCCGCTTCCACCAGTTTTTTCAGAGTAGCGATGGTCGTTCCGCCGGCGGTTTCCGTGAAAATGCCTTCGGTTTCTGCCAACAACTTCATTCCGTCGATGATTTCAGCATCGGTGACCGATTCAATGGTGCCATTGGTTTGGTTGGCAATGTCCACGGCGTAAATTCCATCGGCGGGATTACCAATGGCGATGGATTTAGCAATCGTGTTGGGTTTCACCGGGGCGATGAAATCCCGTTTCTCTTTATAGGCTGTGGCGATGGGAGAACAGCCTTCAGCTTGGGCGCCACTGAAGCGAACCGCTTTGTCGTCGACTAAGCCGGTTTCAACAAATTCGCGGAAGCCTTTATAGATTTTGGTAAATAGAGATCCCGAGGCGAGGGGGGCGACAATATGATCCGGGAGTTGCCAGCCGAGTTGTTCGGCCACTTCAAAGCCTAGGGTTTTTGAGCCTTCAGAATAGTAGGGACGCAGGTTGATGTTGACGAATCCCCAGCCTTGGGTGTTGGCCACTTCTGAACAGAGGCGGTTGACTTGGTCATAGTTGCCCTTGACGGCCATCAGGGTGGGGTTATAAATGAGGGTTCCCAGGATTTTACCGGCTTCTAGGTCTGCGGGGATAAAGACACAGCAGTCGAGACCCGCATGGGCGGCGATCGCCGCTGTGGAGTTGGCTAAATTGCCGGTACTGGCACAAGATACGGTAGAGAACCCCAGTTCACGAGCGCGAGTCAACGCAACTGAGACCACCCGATCCTTGAAACTCAGGGTGGGCATATTGACCGCGTCATTTTTAATGTAAAGCTTTTTCAGTCCCAAGCAACGGGCCAAACGATGGGCTTCGACTAACGGTGTCATGCCCGTTCCGACGTCAATGGGGGTATCCGTGGCGACTGGGAGGAAGGGTTTGTAACGCCAAATTGAATGGGGTCCGGCTTCGATGGTGTCCCGGCTAACGGTTTGGCGCAAGACATCGTAATCATATTTCACTTCGAGCGGCCCGAAGCACTCTTCACAGACATGTTTGGCGGTGGCTTCGTATTCAGTGCCGCATTCTTTGCATTTCAGTCCGGTGAAAGCGGCGGTGGACGCTTGTTTGAGGCGTTCAATGGCTTGGGTCATGGGGGGGATCTCTACTTGTCTTAACTCAACCTGAATCGAAATCGTAACATGGGGGTCAAGTCTCGTCAAACAATCCCGATAAAATTTGTCGGGATTAAAATAAATCCGTCAAGGTCGCCTCTGGGTAAGGGATAGCAGCGGCGAGGGGAGATCCATATTAACGATAGGGAGAATCAGGTCAAAAAAATCAGAAGTGGCGATCGCCGCCTAAGTCCCATCAAGCTCAAGAGGATAATGGTATTATTGGCGCTTGCGGGGACGGCGATCGTCGAGTCCAAGAGAGGAGAGAAAACGAGAGAAAATTCCCCACTCTCATGAAGCGAGTCAATCGCCCTTGTATCCTTGACGAGTTAGGCTGAATTGTATGCAGAAGAAATGGTCAAGCCACTATGACCGTGAAAACGCAACACGATTGCCAATCCAATTCCAGCGTCAATGCTAATCACCCAGGTTCCCCGGTGTTCGTATCTTTCTTTAGCTATCCTTTCCTCAAACGGTTGCAGCTTCAGTCTCATATTGACTTAGCCATTGAGACGCCCAAAAATCCACGATATGTAGCTAATCTCAAACGTTGGTCACGGATTTGTGCCTATGCCGTTATCGGCTTAGGATGTCTTGTCTTACTTGGCTGGGTATTTGATATTGGCTTGTTTAAAAGTATTCTTCCCTTCTGGGTGACCATGAAAGTCAATACCGCCCTTGGCCTAACCTTGGCCGCTGGGGCGCTGCTCGCCAGTCATCGCCAGCTCAACCTGCTGACGATAACCGGAGCCGGGCTAGTTTTGGCCCTTGGAGCGATCACCAGTCTCGAATATGCCCTAGACCTGAGACTGGGGCTGGATCAGGCAATTTTGCCCGATGATCCCAATCCTATCGGCACCTACGTTCCAGGGCGCATGGCCTTAAATACGGCGATCGCCTTTTGCAGTATCAGCATCGCCCTAGTCTATCAAGCCTTTCGTCGCGATCGGGCCGCGCAACTGTGGGGAATTATCACCTTTCTCATTGCCCTACTCGGTTGTCTCGGCTATTTGTTTGGTATTACCGCTTTTTACGGTTTAGGTCACTTTACCGAGATGGCCCTACATACGGGCCTTGCCTTTGTTCTGCTATCTTTGGGGGTTCTCGGCCGCTACCCCGATCGCGGCGGTATGGGAATCATCGTCAGTGAATTAGCCGGCGGCGCAACCATTCGCCATTTGATTGGCCTAACCCTGCTCCTACCCACCATCGGCTGTGGCTTGGTCCTGACGGGAAAACGAGCCGGCCTCTATGACGGAGAAGTGGCCTTAGTTCTCTTGAGTATTGCCAGTGTCTTCGTCTTAGGGGCCGTGATTTGGTGGAATGCTCGCACCATTGGCGCCGCTGACTATCAAGCTCTGTACGATACCCTAACCGGATTACCCAACCGCCTCTTATTTCGTCAACAACTGACGAACGCTCTCCAAGATGCACGGGAGCAAGATCAGTCTCTGGCTGTCTTTTTCATCGATATTGACTGCTTCAAGAAAATCAATGACACCCTCGGCCATGATCTCGGCGATGAAGTCTTGCAGTTAGTGAGTCGTCGCATCGTAGCTGAACTCCCCCAACAGGGGAGTTTATCCCGTTGGGGTGGCGATGAGTTTACCCTGCTGTTACGGCATCCCATTGATCCCGTCACCTGTGAACGACTCGCACAACGGTTGGTGGGAGTCCTGGGATTGCCTTTTGATATTGAACCCTATTCCTGTTACGTCAGTGGCAGTATTGGCATTGCCACTTATCCCCAAGATGGAGAGGATGCGGCCAGCTTAATGAAACACGCCGATATCGCGCTGCACCGAGCCAAGGAGGCGGGACGGGGTAGTTTTCAGTTCTATCAAGGGATGTTAGAGCATCAAAGCTATGATCTGTTGTTGTTGGAACGGGAGTTGCATTTAGCTGTCGAACGACAGGAGTTTGTGCTGTTCTATCAGCCGAAACTCTCGATTAAAACGGGTAAATTGTCAGGGTTAGAGGCCTTGATTCGTTGGAACTCACCCCGTCTGGGCCAGGTGTCTCCCCAGGAATTTATTACGCTGGCGGAGGAGAATGGCTTAATTGTGCCGATTGGTGAATGGGTCCTCTATGAAGCCTGTCGACAAATCCGTCGTTGGCACGAACAAGGGTTTGCGCCGGTTCCGGTGGCGGTGAATTTATCGGCCCGTCAGTTTTTGCAGACAAATTTGGTGCAGACGGTGCGACAGGTGTTGGAGACGACGCAGGTGTCACCGGAGTATTTGGAGGTCGAGATTACGGAGACCGTGGCCATTCAAAATGTGGAACTGACTCAGGTGATTCTTCAGCAGTTGCGGGAGATGGGGGTGAGGATTGCTCTCGATGATTTTGGCATGGGCTATTCTTCGTTGGCCTATCTCAAGAATTTTCCTCTGAATGCACTGAAAATCGATCGCTCCTTTGTCCGAGATGTGACGACTCAATCGAAAGATCGCGCGATCGCCTCGGTGATTGTGGCCCTGGGCCGAGGCTTAGGGATGAAAATCGTCGCTGAAGGGGTCGAAACCGTTGAACAGATGCAGTTATTGTCTGAGTTGGATTGTGATGAGATTCAAGGCTATTGGCTCTCTCCAGCGCGGCCAGGAGAGGCGTTAGAGGAGATTTATGAGCGGATTCGTATTTGTCAGCCGCTGTTAACGATAAATCGTTAGAGGGAATGGGGGATAGGGAATGGGGAACTGGGAACGGGGAATAGACACCCTAGATTGGCTGTATCAGTGCTGAGGGGGTTTCTAGGCCGTGAGACTCCATGAGAGTCCGATCGCTGAGAATCTCGACTGGGGGACCATCGGCGATGAGGTGGCCGTGATCTAATAGGAGAACGCGATCGCACAGTTCTAGGATCAATTCGAGATCATGGCTGGCCACGAGTAGGGTTTGTCGGGAGTGTTGCAGAAACTCGATCAGACGACGGCGCGATCGCAAGTCTAAATTGGCACTGGGTTCGTCGTAGAGGATGAGATGGGGTTTCATGGCTAACACCCCGGCGATGGCCACCATCCGTTTTTGTCCCCCAGAGAGATGATGGGGGGGGCGATCGCGATACTCAAGAATCCCCAATTGCTCTAAGGTCTCATGCACCTGACGGGCCACCTCAGCATCGCTATAGCCGAGATTCTCCACACCAAATGCCACATCATCCCAAACTGAGGGAGAAAATAATTGATCGTTGGGGTTTTGAAAGACTAATCCTACCTCTGGGCGAAATTGTCCGGGAATCACCGGTTTTCCAAAAATACAGATCTCTCCTGAACTCGGACGCAAGACACCACAGATGGTCAGAAATAAGGTCGTTTTTCCGGCACCGTTGGGGCCAATTATCCCCACTCGTTCCCCTGACTCAATCGTCAGGGTAATCTCACTGAGGACTGATGGGACGTTCTCAGGGACGTTCTCATAGGCAAAGGCCACTCGATCAAGGGATAGAGCAGTATCTTTGGCAGGCTGAGAGACAGAAGAATAAGCCACTGTAGCAAGTAACGGGTAATCGGGCAGGGCGAGGACACGGCCGTGGTCTTAGAGCTGCGAAAATTACTTTCTCCGAAAGGGTCATTATGCTTTAAGATAGAAAGGTTTGGCAACCGTTTAAACACAAGACAGTTATCGTTATGGCAGTCCCTAAGAAGAAAACCTCCAAAGCCAAGCGCAATCAGCGTCATGCCGTTTGGAAGCGAAAAGCCGCCCTTGAAGCAGAAAAAGCCCTATCCTTGGGTAAGTCTGTGCTGACCGGGCGCTCTCGTGGCTTTGTCTATCCGACCAAAGACGAAGACGAGGACGACGACGAGTAAGTCCCCTCAGTCTCATGGTGGGCATCGGGCACGCAAAAATGAGGTTCTGTCCGATACAGAACCTCGACTCTGGGGATTGATAGGTTTAAAGAATTGAGAGAAAAGAATGGACTTGGGCTGGTCTCCATCCACCGCTACAGGGGAACGCCGAGTTTTAAAGCCAGTTTCTGACGATCGCCGGGGAATCTGGGACTCTAATCTGGGACTCTAATCTGGGACTCTAACTAACGTATGGGATTCGTTTGCACGAGCCGCTGTGATTGGCCCGACTCCGCCTGGCGCGATCGCGTCAAGTCTTCGATCATCGGCAGTGCGACAAAACTACTGAGCAACAAACTGATACAAAACAGAGAAAGCCAGCCGGAATGATGAGAGGTTGCTGTCGTGACGCGTTTCATGAGTATCTCCTAATGGTTGCCCGTTCCTCGCTGTGGTGACGCTGTGGTGACGCTCTCAGGCCTCTTGACTCCCCCGGATCTGGGTTACTCTGGAATCTTCGCCCGAGCTGCCTAAATTTTTTTGATGGACGCGATTTGCGTGTTTCCACTGATATCACTTTCATCAGTGTAACCAAGGGTAAGAGAAACGTCAAGCGGCGATCGCGACGATTATTTTAGACATTTAGCAAGTGACGTTTGGATTCTCTTTAATTCTTGTTTTACAAGGATTTTAAATTAAATTAACGTCTTATTTAATATGACTACTAACAATAGGGTGTTGTGTGTCATGTTCTCTCGCCGTCAGCAAGTCTCCGTAATTTTACTGATTGATCGCAGGGGAACAGCGCCAGCCGTGGCTCCTAACGGGTGTATTGACCCCGAGGAAACCCTGTTGTACTCTCGATTTGACGGGTTGACTGTCCATTGTTCGACCTCCTTGACATCCTCCCACGCTAATTCAAAGAATATAGCGTGGGATTCCCACCATTACTGATGAGGTTTCCTCTTTCYRCGACTCGACTTACCTTGAGGAGTTTCC
Organism: Phormidium lacuna HE10JO; assembly: GCA_900149785.2. GTDB lineage: Bacteria > Cyanobacteriota > Cyanobacteriia > Cyanobacteriales > Geitlerinemataceae > Sodalinema > Sodalinema lacuna_A. The sequence continues at coordinate 106,878 of FSSI02000013.1, forward strand.
CCACCAAGGCAGAGGTCGATGTCTCCAGAGGCGTTAATTCCCGTATGCCCTACGGTACTTAATCCTAATTCAAGGATGTTAATAGCTGCGTTATGGTCTCTGTCAGCAACAAATCCACAATGAGGGCAGCGGTGGGTTCTTGTTGACAGAGATTTCTTGACCTTCTCCCCACAGTTAGAGCAATTTTGGCTCGTGTACTGGGGAGCCACAGCAACCGTTGCCACCCCGAACACCTTACCGAAATACTCCACCCACTGGCGGAACGTTGACCAGGCAGCATCCGAGATCGATTTAGCCAGATTATGGTTTTTTACCAGATTTCGCACCCTCAAGTCCTCATAGGCGACCAAGTCGTTAGACCGGACGACGCACAATGCCGTTTTGACGGCAAAGTCTTTACGCTGCCGACTTACCTTGAGGTGCTTTCTCCCTAATCGATTTCTAGCTTTCTGTCGATTCTTAGACCCTTTCTGAGTTTTAGCTAATCGACGTTGAAGGCGTTTGAGCGCTTTCTCAGACTTTCTGAGATATCTGGGATTTTCCAC
>FSSI02000003.1:0-93091 GCA_900149785.2 Phormidium lacuna HE10JO
TCATCGGGGGCTTCTCTCAACTTGGCTCGGTCTCCTGTTTATCTTGTCAAATTGGCGCGACGGTCAGCAACCCCCTTCTCTTTTTCCGGAGCACCCCCCGGCGAGGGCTTGCTGCTGACCTGATTAGCCCGCCCCTGAAGCTCTCGCGTCACCTAGGCCCCTAACAGACTGACGCCGAGCGAGTCCTCTGGTTCTCTTTCTGTCCGGCTACTGCTGCTGCCCCTCCATCGCCCCGGTCAGGAGCGACTTGACTCAACACTTTCACCGGGTTTCACAAACCCTTACAAGATTAGCCCGGGAGGGGAGTTTTCGCCCCTACGGCCATGGATATCATCTAGAAGGTAATGGTATAATGGCAGTTACGTTTGTATTAGTTCACGGTTATGTCTGAAATCTATCGGCTCAAAGCGAGTGAATTAGACTCGAACTTCTTGGCTAAGATCAAATCTCAGTTTGGAGAGAAAGAAATTGAAATTTTTGTGTCAGAGTTTGAAGATGAAACTGAGTATCTGTTGAAATCTGAGGAAAATAAGTCTAGGCTTTTACGGGCAATTGATAATGTTGACAGGAATCAAAATTTAGTTGAAGTGACATTTGATGACTAACATGAGTCCTTTTGTTTATGAACCGGCGAGTCGTTTTTGAGTTTTCAGCATTTGAAGATTTTAACAACTGGGCAGTTGTAAATAAAAAAATATACCAGAAAATTGTCAAGCTAATTTATGATATTGACCGTTCTCCAAGCCAGGGACTCGGGAAGCCTGAAGCTCTGAAACATGATTTGCAAGGCTACTGGTCAAGACGGATTGATAAAGAACATCGTCTTGTCTATCGTGTTACCCAAGAAACCATTACGATTATTTCTTGCAAGTATCATTATTAAGTATACGCGACTCTCACAGGCGGCGGAGCCGCCACATCCCCGCGTCATGGCTGGAGCCATGACACGAGGCTAGATTCCCACATTGTAGGGGCGAAAAATTTTTCGCCCCTACTACTAACGGCGGGTTTCTAGATATTGGCCAATCATCAGTTCTTCCCCATCGCGACAAATGACTGTTTGACGAGTGCGGTATTTTTCGCCAATCAGTTTCAATTCCTCCTCAAAGGTTGAATTGTTGTACTCGGTTCTTAAACACATCGTCTCGGGATTGGTGAACCAGAAATCGGCGATAACCGGCTTAGGAGTGGCGAAACCCCGATCGCGGTAGAGAATATCCCCCCGAACCCCAAACACGGTTTTTCCCCGACTGGGTTTGCGGCTGACTCCCTCATAATGGCTTTCCCAGGTGACACGACTCCCACAGACAAAGGGATGATCCCCCTCAAGTTGGTGGCGTTGCGCTAACTCCCGTAATAACTCCTGTTCTGGTTCGAGAAATTCGACTGTAATCAGGCTGGTGACTTCTTGGGTTTCACCGCTGTTGAGGCTGTAGTAGCGACGTTGGGATGTCCAGTCTCCGGCGCAGTTGCGGAAAAACTGTTCAGCCAAAGCCTCAGCCGTTAGCGGTTGATGGTGTAGAGATAGAGTCATGGAACCTCACAGAGATAGGTGCGGGATAGGATAGAGGAGCGATCGCAGGACCAACCCCTAAACCTTGTTCGCTGGACAAGAATCTTCGTCATTTGTCAAGCGGTTCAAATCTATCTTAATAGAACGCAATCAATTGTAACAATGTTGACAGACATAAACAGACCCCATCCGTCCCTCAATCCAACGCTCACTAACAATTAAAACCAAAAGAACGAGGAGATTTACCGATGGGTCGCTCATCCTGTTCCTGAACCGCTATGGTGACAGTAGGACTAGAACCAGACTGTTAGTCCTGAACTGTTTTCCGCTAATTTAAGGAAAATTTAAACCAATTGAGCTAGAACTTGCCCAAATCTTATGGAACTGAAGATTTTTCAAGAGTTTTTTGACTGTTGCGTCGGTCATTGGAGTACAGAACGGACTTATCACTACATGACGCGCCAAGAGGTGGAGCGATCGCACACGGATTTCGTCATCCATCCTCTCGCCAACGACCTCAAACGCAAAGTCCTCACCGACAATAACTATGCACTTCCCGATCCCCTCGATCCCCTTCCCGGCTACCATCTCGAATTCGCCACCATTTCCGAAACCGGGGAAAACGTCCAACAGCAACTGAATTTGATGTTTATCCCCACCGTGAACGTCGGAGATGCGATTGAGGGAGATTACCTGCGCGATCGCGCCTACGAAGAAGACCGGCCCATTATCTCCCACTTCCGCTTCCACAACAGCAACCGGGAATTATTGATGACTACCCGCTATAGCCGCGTCATCGCCGTCGACTCCATCATCCTCATTAACCCCGAACTACGGATTCGCAAAATTATCACCTACGAGCGTCCCGAAACCGACCAACCCCCAGAAAAAGTGGTTCTCGTTGGCTTTGGCGTGGAACAAAAAATCAAGACCACCGCCATGTCAGCCGAGAAGACGTGATTCACAACTTGCTGATTCACAACTTGCTGATTCACAACTTGCTGATTCACAACTTGCCCCGAAGCCACTATTGTAGAAAGGCGAACATACAATCAAGAACGCACACCCGTAGCTCGACCCTGCGGATTTCTCATCTACCCGTCGGTTGATTCTCGTTGATGAACATTAGTAAATTTTTCCGACTGTCCCTAGGCGTTTGGCGATCGCAGCGAACCGGTCATAACCACGAACTGAGTCACGTCGAAGACCTCCAGTCCACCGTAACCGCCAGTCCCCTAACCCTCGATGACCCGCAACTGCTCAAATGCTGTCGTGACTGCGGGATTGACAGCTATGAAACCAGCACCCCCTACCGCGTGGACGAAGATTACGAAGCGCGGTTCACCCATTGGGAAGAAAGTCATAGCTATCTGGTCATTCCCGTTCCCAACCCAGATAACGCCAATCAGGGAACACTCCTCTATTGCTATCTCGATTTAGATCTCCAACCCAGTCGAGGAACCTATGAACTCGGACGAGACGGAACCCTGATGCTGAAAATCACCGACGAGAACGCAGTACGGGACGATCGCATCTGGTTTCCCTCCGCTAACTTGCGGCTTCATGTCTCGACCATTCGACCCAGCGATCGCTCCGTGACCACGACCACCTTCACCTCCAACGTCCGCACCAGTCCAGCCTCAACCTTCCCAGGAAACAAGGCCATCGCCTTACAACGGTAACGCCGAGGCTACGTTGGGGAGTCAGCGAGATCCGCCATCGTTCGCGGTGATTTAGGACGACAGGGACTCCCCAAACAAATCTGGCCCCCCGGAAGGTCGCTAAAGACACTACTACGAGCGCCAACCACGGTATTCGAGCCAATGGTCACGCCAGCGGCCACAAAACAATCCGTTGCAATCCAAACCCCATTCCCGAGGAGAATGGGGGTTGTTGTTAAGCCAAACTGGCGATCGCCGATATCATGGCTTCCTGTACAGAGATAGCTTTTCTGAGACACCACACAATGGTGTCCCAGACGAATCTCATCGAGACTATAGAACACCACATCATCCCCAATCCAGCAAAAATCGCCGATGGTCACCTTCCAGGGATAGGTAAAGCGGGCCGTCGGACGGACAATCACCCCTTCGCCAACCGTTGCGCCAAAGCGACGCAAAACCCAGCAACGAAAGCCATTGGCGAAATGGGGAGACAGGGGAAAGGCGATCGCCTGAACCAGCCACCACAGCAACACATAGACTCCCGAACGACCGCGATCGTAGTCCGATTGGTCATAGGTTCGTAAATCCACCCAAGCGGGACTCTCAATATCGGGTTTCATGATTCGTTGTGACAAGAAATGAAAGACACTTCAATAAGGATGATTTAGGGCGGGCAAACTATTGCTGGGTAGATATTTTTTCTCGTCCGCTGCGTCCTAACTGCTTTGACTATCATTTCGACCAAAGCGCCGCAGCAGCAGGGAGTTACTGACAACACTCACCGAACTGAGGGCCATAAAGCCAGCCGCCACGGCCGGATCGAGAAGAATACCAAACTTGGGGAGTAAAATCCCCGCCGCAACCGGAAGTCCAACGAGATTATAGCCGAAGGCCCAAATGAGATTTTGGCGAATCTTGTTAAACGTGGCTCGGCTGAGACGAATCGATCGCAAAATATCCTCAAGGCGATCGCCCATCAAGACAATATCCGCCGTTTCCACCGCCACATCCGTCCCCGCATTCAAGGCCATCCCCACATCCGCTTGAGCCAAAGCTGGCGCATCATTAATCCCATCGCCGACTAACGCCACCCGAAACCCCGCCTCCTGCAACTGAGCAATGGCGCGCGCCTTGTCCTGGGGACTCACCTGAGCCATAATCTCCTGGGGAGAGAGTCCCAACTGTTGACCAATGGCCTGAGCCGTTTCCGGGCGATCGCCGGTCAGGAGTTGCACCCGTAAGCCTAATGTCCGTAATTGATTGACCGTTTCCGCCGCATCAGCTCGGAGTTGATCACGAACAGCGATCGCACCGGCCAACTCGTCGGCGATCGCCACATACACCAAACTATTCCCCTCCTGTAACCGCTGTTGCGCCCAATCCTCCATCTCCTCATCCCAGGAGATCCCATGCTGTTCGAGCCAGAGACGATTCCCCGCCAGCACTCGTTGCGACTCAATCACAGCCTGCACCCCTAACCCGGCTTTCGTCTGAGAGTCAGACACCCGAAGCAAGGCCAACCCCTTCGCTTTCGCCGAATTGACGATCGCATCGGCGAGAGGATGACGGGTTTGTTGTTCAACAGACGCCGCCCATTGTAGTAGATTGAGGGAGTTTCGTTGCCAAATCTCGCTCACCGTTGGCTCTCCCATCGTCAGAGTTCCCGTCTTATCAAAGACCACCATATCCAGCTTGTGAACCTGCTCCAAGACATCGCCACCCCGGATTAACAGTCCTTGTTCGGCTCCTACCCCCGTTCCCACGAGAATCGCCGTGGGTGTCGCCAATCCCAACGCACAAGGACAGGCGATCGCCAAGACATCAATCATCAACTTCAAACTCAGCAAGAGTGGCGAGAGAGCCGCATCTCCCATATCGTGAACCTGGCCCAACTGGGGGAACTCATGGGCCGTCTGCAAGACTTGGGGAAACAGATCGACTCCTATACCATACCAAAACAGAAATGTCCAGGCAGCCAGGGTCATAATTCCATAGGTAAAATAGCCCGCCACGGTATCTGCTAATCGTTGCACCGGTGCTTTGCGGGTTTGGGCCTCCTCCACCAGTTTCACAATCTGAGCTAACGCCGTATCTTTCCCCGTGCGTTGCGTTTGGATGATGATACTTCCAGACTGATTGAGAGTTCCTGTGCTGAGGCGATCGCCCACCGACTTCGACACCGGGAGAGATTCCCCCGTCAACATCGACTCATTCACCATCGTCTCCCCAGCCATGAGTTCCCCATCAACGGGGATTTTCTCACCGGGGCGCACTTGGAGATATTCCCCCACCCGCACCTGATCCGCCGGTAAATCGACAATGCTGCTGGGATCAATCTGTTGCAACTCCTCAATATCCGTCAAAAGATGAACCGTTTTCGGCTGTAACCCCAGCAGAGACTTGAGAGAGGCTGACGCGCGGTTTCTGGCTCGTGATTCGAGCGATCGCCCCAACAGCACAAACCCCAACAACATCACCGGTTCCTCAAAAAAGCATTCCCAAGCCAAATTGGGGAAAAACAGGGCCGCCGTACTCGCCAGATAGGCCGTCACCAAGCCAAACCCCACCAGAGTATTCATACTCGGCGCATTCTTGAGCAATCCCCGGCCCCCTTCGACAATAATTTCCCGGCCCGGAATCGCCAACGCCAGAGACGCGAGAGCAAAATGAAACCAGATATTACTCAACCCCGGAATCGCCGGGAATCCCAACATTTGCAAATGGCCCAACACTGAGAGAATAATCAGCGCCAAGGCGATCGCCAGCTGACGTTGTTGTTGCTGTTGCGCCTCCCGCTGGCGTTCCTCCGTCGCTTCTAAATCCGCGAGTGACAATCCCTGCTGACGGCGCAACTGGCTAGGAAATCCGCCTTCAGTGAGGGTTTGCGCCAGAGTCTCCGGGTTGACGACTCCTGACTGACAATCCACCGTGGCCATTTCCGTGGCCAGATTCACCTTCGCCGAGGCCACCCCCGGAATTTGCGTGAGTTTGCGTTCCACGGCTTTGACACAGCCAGCGCATTTCATCCCCCCCACATCGAGAGCGAGGGTTTCGAGGCGATCGGGTTGCGATTGGGTTTCGGGTTGTACGGGGGAGACTTGCATAGATGAGGTAGACAGACTCAGTGAACATCCTTATCTTTAAGGATACCGAGAACTTGCCCCATGATTAGTCCTTTCCTCGGATAGCCGATATGACCGCCACCGTGCCTGTTATTCATAGTGACCCTGATATCCTGGGAGGAACTCCCGTCTTCGTGGGAACCCGTGTTCCCATGAAAACCTTGCTCGATTATCTCGAAGCGGGTGATCCACTCGATGAATTTTTAGACCATTTTCCCAGTGTTAAGCGCGAGCAAGCGATCGCCTCTCTTGAGTTAGCAGAGGATTGAGTCTCACCTTCCTGCACGCCGGACTTAGTTCCCCCCATTTAACTCACCATAAAACGAGAAATCAACCCCTGGCCCGGAAACGTCCAAAACCCAGTTTTGAAACTCCATAGCCGTCGGGCAAACGCCACCGTTCCCTTTTAAAACCAGCTTAAACTGCGTTTCATTAGGAATCGCCGCAAAAATTCCATTACCGGCTATATTTCCCTCAAAGCGAATTTCACGATAAATTTCCCGTTCAAGGCGAGTGTCCGGCATAGGATCGTTAAATAAATCTGCCCCGAAGGAAATCATTTCTTCGGGCAAAAAGAATGAAAGATTACCGGCTGTTTCACCATCATCGCCGATAAATCTTAAATTCCAGCTACGACCGTTACTCGATTTAGACAGCCGATACGTTAACTGGGGAGATTCAAGACCTTCAACTATTTCACGAGTTCCTGTCCTGTACAAATTAGCATCTCCGAAAACTAAATCGTTTAAGATTTCGAGTTGAAAGTCCTGCACTATGTGCGATCGTTCGAACCAAGTCCCAGCGTTGGCACAACAAGCACAGGCTAAGGCAGGTTGTGGATGCGTAAAAGACAGAGTAAAATAACCTCCCAAAGTCAGAATAGAGGTAGCCAGAAGTTTTTTAAAAGTGAGTCTCATAAAAAGTATTAAAAAGGCGTCAAAAAATCCTGAACGCTACATATCAGTCAATCCGGAGGAGGTGACGCCTCAATTTTGATGACGCACATAGTCCACATTCAAGAAAAAGATGGTCGTGATTGCAACAAATAGATACGCCAATAAACCCGAAATAACGCTTCCAACAACACTCACCAACTCGGCACCAAAAGGAATCTGACTAACCACTATACCTGCAAACCCAAACACGGCCATAACCACGAAAGTCACCGCGCCGAACCCGAGGCCAATTAACACACTGCGCCCAAAGATTTTCCACCATTGTCCTTTGACCAAATCACGACTGTAGGACAGTGCATCTAAGCCTTGACCCCTCAGCGCCACAGCATATAACACAAAATACAATAAGTTTGCGATATAAATACCCGGCACAATCAATAAAATCAACCCAATGGCAACTAAAATTGTGGAAATAATTACAACTAAAAGACTTGGAACTAGACGCGAAAACCCTTGTTGGATTGCCGAAGCAACTTCAATTGGTCGGTTGAGAACCGCAGATTCAGTCATAATCAAGGCACTCAGAACACTGACAATTGATAAAACAATCAGCAAAACTGCAAATCCTAGCGCCAATGAATTGCTAGGATTTGCCATTTCTTCAGGGTTGTCAGATACAGGAACAAAGAGTTGAATAATCGCTAGAGGTAAATCAATCACTAATGCCAAAATTAGGAAGTTCGAAAAATTATCCTTGAAAATTTTCCAGCCCATATCAAAATAGTCACCGACCTCTAACTGAGGACTTTTGAGCTTAGTTTCTTGGTTCATCGGAGTCAATTTTGAATGAATTTAGTACGATCAACAAGTCTTCTGTTCTGAAACATTTGGCGTAATTGTCCCTAGCATTGGACGGGTTGATGGCCAACAAGCCACTGTTGACCGTCCAGGCTAAACGCCATGATATCTTGTAAATCACAAAACCCCATGCTAATTTTCACATTAGTTTAAGATTCACAAGTTTAAGATTCACGGCAAAATTCCGGTATACTTGATACCTGCATTCTACCGTTCCCAGTCTGCCGTTCCCAGGAGGTGTCCCGTTTATACTCGTCCCCTCGCTCGGCTGATCGAGCAATTCCAAAAACTTCCCGGCGTTGGTCCCAAGACCGCTCAACGCCTAGCATTGCATGTCCTGCAACGGCCCGAAGCCGACGCCCAAGCCCTGGCCACGGCCTTAATTGAAGCCAAACAGCAAGTGGGCTTATGTCAAGTGTGCTTTCATTTCTCCGCCGATCCCGTCTGTGAGATTTGTCGCAACCCCAACCGGGATGACAGTACTATCTGCGTCGTCGCCGACTCTCGCGATGTCATCGCCCTGGAAAAAACTCGGGAATATCGCGGTAAATATCATGTTTTAGGGGGAACGATCGCCCCCATGGAGGGAATTGGCCCCGAACAACTGCATATTCAGCCTCTCGTGCAGCGCGTCAGTCAGGGAACCGTCACAGAAGTCATCTTAGCCATCAATCCCAGCGTCGAAGGCGAAACCACCACCATGTATGTCGGGCAACTCATCAAACCCTTCACCCGCGTCACCCGCATCGCCTTTGGCTTACCCATGGGCGGCGACTTGGAATATGCCGACGAAGTGACCTTAGCCCGGGCCTTAGAAGGGCGACGGGATATCGACTAGAGAACTAGCCAGACTCCTAACCCCCAAAAGGGAATCCAGCGCAGTTTACGCTGAGGATGACCGGGGGGCAGAATCCCGCCGAGGATAATCACTTGGAAGATACTAAATAAAACGATATCCAGGGCAAAAGCAATGGTGACGCGATCGCCGCGCAACATCTCCCAGAAAAACCCCAACCGTTGCCCCAAATCCCCCACATCGCCCACCGCCACAAACCACACCACGGCGATCGCCCCCACCAGTAACCCCGTCCAGCCAAAAGAACGAGCCAGCCAACCTTTCCCCTGACTGGCTTGGGGATCAGGCGCGGTGACACCTCGCAGCGCCATATAGGGCAGCAGAAAGATATTCGTTAAAAACATCGCCCCCAGCCAAATGAACCGACGCGGGAGGCGATCGCCGCGAGGATCAGCCAACAACAGGGGCAAAAACATAAAAATCCAGGCTTCAGCAAAATTAAAAAAGGCCTGCGTCACCGGATGAACCGACGGCGCGGGTATCACCGTTAATCCCAACAGATTGGCGATGGGAACCACAAAAAAGAAATTCAGAGACTCATCCAGAAGTTCCTGAATCGTCTCAGGTTGCAAAGCCCAGAGAGGATCACCCGGTAGCAACAGATCCTTCGGCGAGAGAATCAACACCGCCAAATAAATCACCGTAAAGATGCCCAAACCAAGGCTATAGCCGGGATAAAGGGGACTCGATGACTCCGATGGTCCAGGTTTAAGAAGCCAGCGCGCTAGAGGCGCCACAACCCGGACGATGGACAGCGCCAATCCCCCCAACTTCAACGGCGGTTCCGAAATATCCCGCGCAAAAATCAGTTGTCCCGTCTCCGCCGAAAAGCGATAGAACCCCACCCCTCGTCCATTGGGAAAGGGAATCCCCGCCAGTTCAATATGCCAAAGCAAGGCCACCGTCTCCCCCTCCCCCTCGGCGCAGTCATCGATCACAAACAGCAAATCATCGGGAACCGTGCGACAGGTTTCGGCAAAAAACTCGCGAACGTCAGCCACCCCCCGAAACGTCTTGCGGAAGTTCACATCTTCATAGACACAATTTTCGTCAATATAAGCCAACGCCCCCTCAACGTCGCGCTGGTTAATCGCCTCATACAGCGACACAATCCGTTCTCGCTTCGATCGCATAAAATCACCCATCCCTATTCCCTATTCCCTATTCCCTATTCCCTATTCCCTATTCCCTGTTCCCTGTTCCCTGTTCCCTATTCCCTATTCCCTATTCCCTATTCCCTATTCCCTGTTCCCTCTCCCCTAAAGATCCCCAAACACCTCACGCACCGCCGGATGAACCAATTGATGATCTCGTACATTGACTCCCGCCGCGATCGCCGCATCCTGTTCAATAGCCCCCGCCCCCGACTCAGCCAATTTCAACACATAGGGGAGGGTACTATGATTCAACGATTGCGTTGCCGTGCGGGGAACAGAACCGGGCATATTGGGAACCCCATAATGCAAAACATCGGAGACAAGATACGTTGGATCGGTGTGAGACGTGGGATGGATGGTTTCAATACAACCTCCCTGATCGATCGCCACATCCACAATCACCGAACCTGGTTTCATCGAACCGACTAACGCCTCAGACACCAAAGTTGGCGGTTTGCGCCCCAACACTAAGGCCGCCCCCACCACCAAATCCGCCTCAGGAACCGCCGCTTCAATGGTTAGCGGGCTACTATACACCAATTCAACCCGAGATCCAAAGAGACTTTCGAGATAGGAGAGGCGATCGAGGTTGATATCAAAAATTTGCACTCGCGCCCCCATTCCCACAGCAATTCGCGCCGCCTCCGTTCCCACAACGCCGCCTCCGAGAATCGTCACCTGGCCCGGAGACACCCCTGGAACCCCACCTAAGAGAATCCCTCGCCCGCCGTGGGGACGTTCGAGGAAATGAGCGCCGAATTGCACTGAGAGTCGTCCCGCAATCACACTCATCGGGGCTAACAGAGGCAATCGGCCATCAGGGAGTTGCACCGTTTCATAGGCAATGGCCAAAATTCCCGACGCCATCAACGCTTCCGTCAACGGCCGTTCAGCCGCCAGATGTAGATAAGTAAACAGGATGCGATCGCCCCCATTCCCCCCATTCCCATCCAGAAACTCATATTCCGACGGGAGAGGTTCTTTCACCTTCACCACCAGGGGCTGTTCCCAAGCCGCCGCCGCCGACTCCACAACCGTCGCCCCCACCTGGCGATAATCTTCGTCAGTCAACCCAGAACCCACGCCGGCCTGAGTTTCCACAAATACCCGATGGCCGCGATCGCACAACACCCGAACACTTTGCGGACTCAATCCCACCCGAAACTCCCGGTTCTTAATTTCTTTGGGAACACCAATGTCCATAAATGCCCTACCCATTCAACAGGAAAACCAATGCCCATTATTGTATCCCCTCCAGCCCTCCCCCCCCTCGCCGATTGCCTTAGCCATTCTCATATTGGCGAAAATATTGGCGAAAACCTGTGCAAGTCCCCAGCCTCCCTGCATCGTAATGATATCTAACTCGCCATTAAACTGCTTCCCAGCAAACAGATAATCGTTCTCAACCTCTCCCGTTGACTCTAACAATTCTCCGAAAACATCGTAGGTACACGTCGCCACGACTTCCCTGTCTAAATGCGCGTACTCCCCAACCCATCCACAATATAGACCGAAACCTCGGTTACTTCTACTGAACTAATCAATAATTTCTATTCTTGGAGGTTCTGAAATGATTTCAATTTTTCCCCAGTCTCCACAAAGATGATACTTATCATCAGAAAAAATAAAAGTGTCTATATTTTCATAATCAATTTCTTTATTAGCATTTCTATAAGGAGACATGACTTTTTTCTATCCAATTAGCTTCTTTTGATTGATTAAATTTTAGCAATGCTTTTTTATAACAATATTGCTTTACAGATAATAGAAGTTGATATTTTGGATGATTTTTAGTAATCACCAAATCGAGTAAAAAATGCGCAGAGGTATCAATAATATCAATATCTAATACATAACTATCTTCAATATAGATGTTTTCTAAACCAGAAAGTTCGTAATAATTGATTGCTTGCATGATTTCTATAGCAGTCCTAAATCATTTGTGGATTCTCGATCTAGCTATAGCAAGGGTTTAGGGGGGTCGGTCTTTCCACGACTCATCTAGGATTGCTATAGTCTTCTTTTGGGTGATCTTGAATGGTAATGATATCCAAAATTCATATCCAAATTGTTACAATCTTTACAATACACTATTACTGCACGTGGCTATCATCAAAATAATCTTCATCAAAAAGAAGTATCATAAGTCGAGATACAATACGAACATATGTACTTGTTAAATCATTATTAGATATGGGTATCTCTGAAAGAATTTTATGAGATAACTGATTCAGAAGATTGACATGCTCTAAAAGCATAGCCCTTTTTTGGAATGGACTTAGAGTGTCTTTAAAAAATAAAAGCTTTTCCAATGCAAGTAATGCTTGATTTAGTTCGTCTGCATTAAAGTCATCAATACAGTGCTCAATGGCTATAATTAATGACGATAAACCACTTTTGGCAGAGGTACATCCAATTATGGATATTAGACTTACTGAATCTTGATTTTTTGATATTATCGCTTCTTGAAGACAGGCTACGATTTCATCTATTTCTGATTCGTTTAAACAAAGATAAATTAGATCGGAATCAACCATTCCTTCATATTTATTAAGCTTTTCTTTTTCGGTTAGATTCCATGCGTTCATTTCTAAAAGCAATCCAATGTCGGTAATAGCATTACGACGAGATTTTTCACTGCCAAATTTTATTTCTTTGATAAGATGTGCAATTTTTGAATTCATGACCTTACTTGAATAAACAGAAATTAAAATTTTAGGTTCTCTCCACGAAAATTTTCCGCATCAACTCTATACTCATCTCTTACTTTTTGGATTGCATCCCTATTCCATTGGGAAGTCGCAACTTGATATAAAGGTGCGATTCAGGCGGAGAAATTTTCACACCTTCACTTACTTCCACAATAGCTCGTCTAGTATTTCTATCTTGACTAAGAGTATACCAGCCTTGAGCTTTACGAGTTTCTCATATTTGATATAATCCTTGCTATGCAAATTGGCAAAGACTTCGTCGTCGGCCACAAATTCAAGTTGATACAAGTCAGCATTGGCGCCGGGTGTTTCCAAAACTATTAAAAACTCTGTTTCCAAGAGAAGTAGTACTAAGAAAATTCAATAATTAAGTTATGTGTTACACTAGCCAGAGATAGATTGTAGAGATACAATAAAAGCATTTTCTCAAAACCAAGAGGATCATCTTTTAACTCATATTCTCTTTCTTTATAAAGAATTTCAAAATCTGGATTATATTTTTTTACATTTAGCTTTAACTTGCAGGCAAGCCATGCTAATTCATCTCGAAGACTAATACTAGAACCCAAACTCCGAAGAAACATATCTGGCAGGCATTTATCTTTAAAATCGACTGGAATGTAAAAACCAGTGTAATTTTCATGGCAAATTAAGTGAGATTTATTTTCGGCAATAAATTTTCTTTTCAAATCGACTGAAATACGTTGTCCGACAAAATTCTTGTCAGGATTCCAATTAGGGTTTTCTTTAAGTTGGGCAGCTATAAACTTTAGATAATCCAAGTCGGAGGGCCAACATTTCATCCAAGGTAAAACAGTTTCTTGCGATAGCATTTTAGGAGCATATTGATAAATTGGCAGTCCAGCAGACATCAATATTTTGTTCAAATATAAGAATGTTTGATCAAGGTATTTGTGATAATGGAGGTTGTTTTTTGTTTTTTGTGCTAGTGAAATAATTAATGACATAATTTTATTTCAACTTTCAAGATGACCTATCTCTCAAGGGATACCGTTCTGGATCCTGGCTTATACAAATTGTCTTTCAAGGGAAGTCCTTCAAAGCAGTTACATATAGGTCTTCTGGGTTCAAAGTGATAAGGAAAATTTATGGCAGATTACATCCATCGCCGTAGGGGCGAAAAATTTTTCGCCCCTACAATTTTGTATCTAATGCAACAAATTTCACCATATATCCTGAAGACCCTTACATATAACTCCAATTATTTCATGTTCAACATCTTACTTCTGATATTATATGATCGTAGGTCATAGGACAATAGTATTGAAAGAACTGAGTATTATATCATAAAAAGTTTTACCAATTCTTTCAAAAACATAGTCTTTTGCCTCTACGCCAACGTACCTCCTTATACTGGCTAAATGATGCTGTATGCTTTTTGCTGAATTTAGCTCACTAATTGCAGTCTCCCCTCCAACTCGACGACTCTCGCTATCATAAGTACATAAGTATACTCAATAATCGGATTGCCATTAACATCAGAAACTTTGGTCAACTGGTCGTTTTCGTCGTACTCGAACCGCAACATCTCCCCATCGTGACTGACCGTTTCAACTCGACCCCCTGCATCGTAACTGAGATGCACTCTTTTGATTATTTTTTATGTGATAACTTGAATGCTTGGTAGAGAAGACCGTGGCGGGGACTGAGGAGAAGACTGAAAGTAAAAAACCCGGTGATCACCAGGACGATCGCAGGGCCAGAAGGAAGATTATAGTAATAACTGAGGTACATTCCTGTGATGCTGGAGAGGATGCTGAGACCCGACCCAAGCAGCATGACATGGTGAAGTCGGGGAACCAATAGGTAGGCGGTGGCCCCTGGGGTGATGAGAAGGGAAATCACGAGGATGACACCGACGGCTTTGAGGCTGGCGACGACGGTGAGGGCGATGAGTACCATTAACCCAAAATTGAGGGCGTTGGTGGGGAGTCCGGCGGCTTGTGCGCCCTGAGGGTCGAAGCTATAAAAGAGTAATTCCTTGTAGAGTGCAACGATGGTAATAATAATAAAAATAGTAATAAAAATAGTATCTCGAACATCACTGGCGCTCACGGCTAAGATGTTGCCAAACAAAAAATGTATAAGGTCGATTTTGGTATCTTTTTGAATAATTGTAATTAGAGTGATGCCGAGAGCAAAAAAGGCAGAAAGGACAATTCCCATCGCGGCATCTTCTTTAATAGGCGATCGCGTGTGAATCCAAGTAATTAAAATAGTGCTGAGAACGCCAGCAATAAAGGCACCAATAAGAATGTTAACGCCGAAAAGAAAGGCGATCGCCAGTCCCGGCAAGACCGCATGACTAATGGCATCACCGAGAAGGGCTAACCGTTGTACCATTAAATAACTGCCAACCAGGGCGCAAACAAGACCGACGCAAATGGCAATCATCAGCGATCGCTGCATAAACCCATATTGCAAGGGGTCTAGGAGAAGGTGAAGGATCATGGTGAGAGAAGGGAATAGGGAATAGGGAATAGGGAATAGGGAATAGGGAATAGGGAATAGGGAATAGGGAACAGGGAATAGGGAATAGGGAATAGGGAATAGGGAATAGGGAATAGGGAATAGGGAATAGGGAACAGGGAACAGGGAACAGGGAACAGTGGAGAACCTCCCTCTCACCTCTTGCCTTTTGCCTCTTGACTTTTTGCCTCTTGTCTTCCCCTCTTGGGAGGGGTTAGGGGTGGGTTATGCCTCTTGCCCCTAAAATGAGTTATTGAACAAACTGGACTCTTCCACCGTAGGCGCGATACATATTCTCTTGAGTGAGAACTTCAGAACGAGGGCCAGTCGCAATGAGGTCTTGATTGAGTAAAATCAGATCGTCAAACTGATGGATGCTTTCACCGAGGTCGTGGTTGACGACGAGGACAATTTTACCGGAGTCGGCGAGTTCTCGGAAGATGTTAAAGAGAATCGTCTCAGTTTTGCGATCGACTCCGGTGAAGGGTTCATCAAAACAAAAAATTTCGGCTTCTTGGGCTAGGGAACGGGCCAGGAAAACTCGTTGTTGTTGTCCTCCCGAGAGTTCACCGATGGGACGATGGATAAACTCGCCCATTTTGACGCGATCGAGGGCGGCGGTGGCGATGCGGCGACTGGTGGGGGAGTAGCGTTGAAACCAGCCGGTTTTGCGGATGCGTCCCATCATCACCACATCCGAGACGGTGGCGGGAAAGGTCCAGTCAATTTGCGATCGCTGGGGAACGTAGGCGACTCGCTTCAGTTGCTGGGTGAGGGGTTTTCCGGCGCTGTGAACCTGACCAGTTGTCGTGGGGATTAACCCTAACATGGCTTTGAGGAGGCTACTTTTCCCGGCGCCGTTGGGACCGATGATGGCGGTGAGTCTCCCCGGTTGGATGTCCAGGTTAATGTTTCGCAGGGCCTCAATCTCTCGATAGTGGACGTTGAGTTGTTTGACGGCGATGGCGGGGGAGGGGGTAATTTGGGCCACCTGGTTGGGTTGCTTTGAGTTCCAGGGTTGGGCTGGGATTAGGGAAAGGTGCTGCATGGTCACTCAATGGAGAAAGAATGGGGAAGAGGGGAGAGTCGGGCTGAAACAGGGGTCGCGCCGTTGGCTCGTCTCTATCAGTTTATCCTAAAAATGAGATAAATATGATAAATATATGAAAGAAATATGAAAACCAGGTTGAACGGAGTTATGAAGCTAAAATCGTCTCTTGCAGGAGTTTTCGGCACGCTGGTGTTGGGGTTGGGGGCTTGTACGCCGAGGGTTCCGATGGGGGAGGAGGAGCGGCTTGGGGTGGTCTCGACGAGTACGATCATCGGCGATTGGGTTGAAGCGGTCGGGGGAGAGGCGATCGCCCATGAGGGAATTTTAGACCCCGGTGCCGATCCCCATATTTATGAGCCAGTCCCCCAAGACAATGTCGTTCTCGAACAGGCGGATGTGATTTTCTATAACGGTCATAACCTCGAACCGGGCTTAATTCGTATGATTGAAGCCATCGAGGGGGATGCGGTGACCGTGGCTTTGGGGGAAATTATCGAACCTCTCGATGTTGAGAGCGATGGGGCCATCGAACCCGATCCTCATGTTTGGGGAGATGTCAGCCATGCGATCGCCATGACCCATCATATTCGCGATGTCCTAATCGACGCCTCTCCGGCTCACAGTGCCATTTTTACCCAGAATGCGGTTATGTTCACCGATGAACTCGAACAACTCGATACTTGGATTGAGGAGCAAATCGCCACAATTCCCCCAAATAACCGCAGACTGGTGACAACCCATGATGCCTTTCAGTATTATGCTAACGCTTATGGCCTAGAGGTGTTGGGAACCCTCATTGGGATGAGTACCGAAGAACAACCGAGCGCCCAAACCCTCAGCCAGCTTGTCGATGAAGTTCGAGAGAGTGGAGTTCCCGTCATTTTCGCCGAAACGACGATTAATCCTCAGTTGATTAACACCGTCGCCGAAGAAGCCGGGGTGGAGGTGGCCCAGACCAAACTTTATTCAGACTCCATTGGTGCGCCAGGACGGGAGGGAGACTCCTATATTGCGGCGATCGCCTCGAATACTTGTACGATTACAAATGCCCTCGGTGGACGCTGTACGCCCTTTGAACAAGGGCGTTCGGGGAATTGACCCGCCAATCGCTCCTCAAATTAGTCGTTAGAATGAGGGCGACCCGGCGATCGCCCTTCCCAGGTTTGGCGTCTCAAGTCTAGGTTGGGGGACGTTCTGGTGATTCATTTAACCCCAAGGAGCTAACAATGACAGATCGCGATGAATTTCTCTTTCCTCGTAATCGCTATTACGGTGACTTTAAGCCGGAAAACGTGGTGTTTAACGCCAATTTACAAGAATTTGCTCAGCGGGTAAATTACATCTGTAACCTGGAGACGAGTGGCAAATTGCCCCCCGATGAAGCCTACGAGGCGATTAAGGATCTTTGGAAACAGCTAAAAGCCTCGAAAAGAGAGTTGAATATTGGTGATAAATCGTCTTAAGCGGTGACGCAATCTCCTCGCAGACCCTGTCAGGGGTTCAAGATTCTCGGTGGTCTCTGCGAGGTGACTCTGACAGCCTCCCTTGGGCAAATTCGTTAAAATAGTAGGATATGCCTCACACGAACTGTCAGCACTAATGTTTATCAATGCCAGTCATTTGTTGCAGAGGAATCCCCGGTGCAATTACCACGGTATTACGATTACCGATGTGGACAGAGATGGTTGCTTTGAAATCGTAGTGGCTGGCTGGGGAAGTCCAAATCGGGTGCTGAAATGGGATGGCCAAACCCTGGTTGATCTCGAGTCTGAGGCGATCGCCGATGGCCAGCGGCAAACGTTGGGACTCATCGCCGGGGATCTCAATGGGGATGGCTGGGAAGAACTCTATTGTCTCAATAGCGATCGCGATGCCGATCAACTACTAAGCTGGCAGGGACAGCGATGGGTGGATCTGTTCCAACAAACGAGTCTACGGCCGACCGGTGGGCGGTCTGCGGTCTGCGTCGATCGTCTCGGCCAGGGAGACTATGGCTTTTTCATTGCCGATTCGACGGGGTCAATTCACTTTTATGAACTGCGGGGCGATCGCCTCGAAGATATTGCGGCGGAGATTGGCTTAAAGCGGATTGCAGGGATTCGCGGCGTGGTCGCCTTACCCCTGGTGAGTAAGGGGATGGATATCTTTGCCGCCAACGAAAATGGGGCCAATTGCCTATTTCGCCATCACCCCGATGGAACCTATGAAGACATGGCGGCCGAAGCCGGCCTACAAGATGTCCATGAACAGGGTCGCGGCGTGGCGGTTCTCGATGCTGATGGCGATGGGAAGTTTGATGTAGTCTATGGCAATTGGGAAGGGAGTCATCGTCTATTTTTACAGGGGGCCAGGGGACATTTTCGTAATGTTGCCCCCCGGGAAATGGCGCGACCGTCACGGGTACGGACGGTGATTGCGGCGGATTTTGATAATGATGGGATTGAGGAGATTTTCTTTAATAGTCTCGGGGAACCCAATCGCCTGTTTGGATTGCGGGATGGGGCCTGGCGACAATTGGACATTGGCGATGCTTGGGAACCCGATGGCTTGGGAACGGGGGCTGCGGTGGGAGATTTTGATGGGGATGGCCAGTTAGAGTTACTTCTGTCTCATGGGGAGTCGGCAGGGCAAACGTTGAGTTTATATCGTCCCCAGGGGAGCGATCGCGCCTGGTTACGAGTGGCCCCCCTCACCCGTCATGGTGCGCCGGCCCGAGGGGCAATCTGTCGCCTCACGGTGGCCGGAAATCATCAAGTTCGTGTCATTGATGCCGGGAGTGGCTATCTCTGTCAGATGGAACCGGTGGCCCATTTTGGGTTGGGAAGCCATCGCCGTATTGATCGACTTCAGGTGTTCTGGCCCGATGGCGCAACGGTGACGTTAATCTCGCCGATGGTCAATCAGGTGATTCGGGTTCCCTATCCCGGTTCCAATAAACCCCCCAATGGCTTCTCCTGAATGGTGCTGTCAACTATACTGATTCTGCGAGAATCCGTTATCCTTGAGGTGGGACGACGGCTTGAGGATATACCCAACCCCATGACGCAACAGGATTTACATGAACTGGCTCGTAAGGGCGATTCCAAGGCGATTTCAGCCCTGTTAAATCAGCAACTGAAATCCTGGGGAGTGCGATCGAAGGTGGTCACGAAGCAGCGTTGTCTGCATGTGATTTTAGAGGCGGATGATAACGTACCTGATCGCCCAAGTTGTTTGGAGATAGTACGGGTGAAGGTGGTCAACTGGGAAGTCGAAGGTGTTGATCGGGTTCGGGTTTATGGTCGCAAAACCGGCAATTCGGCCGCAGCTTGGCAACAAGAGTTCGCGGTGGCGGTGGGAGGCTATTCCAATCTACTCTTTTCCCAATCTCAAGGTGCAACAGGTTCTCCAGATCATGAGGGGGGGTCTGAGGAGGGTTCGGCGGCTAAGTCATCCTCCTCGACGTCTCATTCGCCGTCTCAGATGGGACCCGTCTTAAAGGGGATTCTCTTAATTGTGGTGGTTTTGCTTGCGGTTGGTGCCTATTTTCTCTTGCAACAATCCCAATCAGATGAGTCAGACACCACACAAGAACAATTAATCATTAAGTCTTAATCTTAAGAATTACCCAAAAATCCCTCTTGCCTCTTGCCTCTTGCCATCCCCTCTTGCCTCTTTCCTTCTGTTCCCTGTTCCCTGTTCCCTGTTCCCTGTTCCCTGTTCCCTGTTCCCTGTTCCCTTCTTTTGCCTTTTGCCTTCTACCGATCAACAACACTCAAAAATTCGCCGGTTGTATCCCGACATCCCGTTAATACTCCTCCAGCGGCGAGAATTTCTTTTAAGTGAATTAAGGTCGTCTCGGTGATGCATTCGCCGGGAATGAGGATAGGAATCCCTGGAGGATAAGGACAAATGAGTTCGCCACAAATTTGTCCGATGGCATTATGAAAAGACACCATTTTTTTAGGTGCAAAATGGGCTTGGCGGGGGGGGATTATTGCCGGAGGGATCGGTGATAAATATCGAATTGAGAGAGGGTTAGGAATGGGGGCTGATTGGGCCAGTTGGCTGATGGCGTTGAGGAGACGATCGCCGTCGGGGGGGCGATCGCCGATGGTGAGGGCGAAGGTGAGATGATGGAGTTGCGGAAGTTCACAAATCACGCCAAAGTGTTCAGTGAGTTGTTCGTCAGCCCCATAGCCGGTGAGTTGGCCGATACGCAGCGTGAGACGACTCGGATCGTCGGCGTGGGGGGATAGGGCAACGCTGGGGAGTTGGCTAAGGTGCGATCGCAGCCGTTGGGCCATCTCGACACAATTTTGCAACTGTTGATAGCCCTCGGTGGCGATTTGTTGGCGGGCCATATCCAGACTCGCCAAAATCAGGGAGTTGGGACTGGTAGACTGAACCAGGGGTAAGGCGGCTTGAATGCGATCGGGGGAGATGCGATCGCCCTGATAATGTAACATCGCCCCCTGAGATAAAGCCGTCAAACTCTTATGAGTCGATTGAACTACGAGATCCGCCTCTCCCTGCAAGGCGGACGCCGGAAATTGAGGGTGAAACCCCAAATGGGCGCCATGGGCTTCGTCAACGATGAGGGGAATCCCATGACGATGACAACAGGCGGCAAGTTCAGCAATATCGCTACAAATGCCGTGATAGGTGGGAGAAACCACCAAAACAGCTTTGATGTCGGAATGTTGTTTTAAGGCGGCTTCTAGCGCCTCTGGAGTCACCCTCAGCACCATATCCCATTGGGGGTCATAATCTGGCTGAATAAACACGGGTTCGGCGGCGGCTAAAATGAGGCCGGCGATCGCACATTGATGGCTATTTCGGGCCAGCAGTACTTTATCCCCTGGATTGCAGGTGGCTAGTATCGCGGCGATCACGCCAGCGGTAGAACCATTGGTTAAAAACCAGGTTTGCTTAGCCCCAAACGCCGCTGCTGCTAACTGTTGAGCGGCTTTAATCGGGCCTTGAGGTTGAAACAGGTTATCGAGTCGAGGAAGTTCGGGTAAATCCCCTTCAAACATCTCAAGTCCCAGCCAATTTTTTAAGGGATTAGCAATTCCCTGTCCCCGTTTATGTCCAGGAAAGTAAAAGGGAGTTTGAGACGAGTTGGCTTCAGCTTTAAGAGCGTCTAAAAATGGGGTTTTAGACTGTAACATTTGCGAGGGATTGTGAGATGAGTTTAATGATTGTTGCCGGAACAAGAGGGAGCGCCACTTGCGGTACGCCCCTACGTCCTTCCCCTCTTGGGAGGGGTACACAAAGGGCGGGGTGGGTTATCCGGTGTCCCGGTGTTCCCTTCTCTTGCCTATTGCCTATTGCCATCCCCTCCTGGGAGGGGTTAGGGGTGGGTTATGCCTATTGCCTCTTGCCAGGAAAGGGCGACCATAAAGGTACGCCCCTACGTTGTTTCTATTCCCTGTTCCCTGTTCCCTGTTCCCTTCTTTTGCCTATTCCCGTCTTTGAAACAACCGTTTCCAGAGTCGAATAACCCAAGTTTCAAGTTTTAACAAGAGAGTATCGAGCCAATGTAGGATCACTTCCAAGGGATGACGGACATAGTGAGCATCATTGACATAGGCTTCAATCCACTCAGGTTTAAACTCGGGTCGCCATTCATCCTGGGAGTAGCCGGCGACAGTCTCCATCTCCCCAGATGTCACCGAGGTTGAGGGGGTCATGGCCTGATGGGAAGGCTGAACAACTTGCGGCTTGCCAGATTTGGGGACTTGAGGATAGGCGAGATCTCCTGGAGGGTTCGGGTTGATGGCAGTTGTCGGAAACTCACCGAAGGGGTTGGTGAGGCTGACGGCTTCCGGGAGAGGAATGGCGGCGGTGGCGGCGGCGATGATGCCAAAGGGGTATTGGGCCGCGAGTTCTGGGGTATCCCAGGGATCGGGGAGGGTCCGATCGCCCCGGTTGGGGTTAGCCTGTAACGTGCGGCGTTGCTTGGGGTGGCGGGGACTGTCGAGGTTTAAGAAGTAGGCGATCGCCCCTTCGATGAGGTCTTGAATGCGGTGGTAGAATCGGGCGTTATTCGATGTATTGGAGGTGACAGCGACTCGGTTTGAGTGGCGTTTCATGGCCCCACCACCGGCGGTCAGTTGGGGCGAGTTATCTCCTGTTAAGGACTCGGCAGACGCTGAAGCGGTTGCGGGGTTCAGGCCGGTGTCGGCCTCGTTGTCGTTGTTGTTGTCGCCAAAGAAATAGGCGATCGCCGCTTGTACCAGCAGACCAACTTTAACCCAAACGGGTTCAGGTTCCTCGACGATGGGGAGGAGATACTCGTTTTCGAGATAGGCGATGTGGCGATCGATGAGGGCCACGGCTTGAGGCGACAAGGCCGAGGGTTGGCCCTCCCGTGGGGAATCGGGCCGAGGTTTGGGGACTGGCTGCACGAGGTCTGTTTCCTGAAACAAGTTCAGGGATAAAGCCAGGGGACTGCGTTGCACCCAACGCATCGCTCGATGAAAGACTCGCACCGGATAGGGTTTCGGGGCGGGACGAACGGCTTTGAGGGTTTGATGCCAATAGCCGGCGACGGCTTGAAGAAGCTGCTGATCGAGATAGTCGTGTTGTTCCCGAGTGAGGAGATCGAGAACCTGATTGTCAGGGGTGATCAGCACCAAATGTCCATCAGAACAGGAACTAGCTAGGGCTTGAATGGGGTGTTGGGAGGTGAGGTTGAGGCGGGCGACGTCTTCGAGGATCTCCTGAATGGGACCATCGGCTGGAGGGAGAGGGGTTTGCTGACGCTGGCCGCCTCGTACTTGGCGATCGAGACGACGGGCGGTCTGAAATAGGGCGTAAACAGGATAGAGAACTGCTTGAACCGCCGTTGTCGCCGCAAAGCGAACATGACGGGCGGCTTTGGCGGTGGCGTTGCCCAACCGTAGCGACTGTTCGGCAACAAAGTTAAAAAACCGGCTTTGATAACGACCTGTGTATGTAGACAACGTACTTCCGCCCCATCTGGTTATCTCCGTTGCTCTGATTGTACCCCAGATGGCCGCCGGGACTTTCGCTTATTGTTCGGGTTATGTTAACGAACGCCTACGGGAGACTTGCTTCTCTTGCTTGATTGCTCTATAGTTTAGGAACCTAAAAACAGGGGTCAGTGATGAATATCTCTACATCAACATCAGACCTAACGCTATTTGGACTTCCGCCGGAACGAGGACGTTGGTTTCTACTTCCGTTGGGAATGCTGGTCTTACTTTGTTTGGGAACTGTCTATTCTTGGAGTATTTTTAGAAAACCGCTTGAGGCGGAGTTGAGCTTAACGGCAACTGAAAGCTTGTTACCCTATATGATTGCGCTGCTATGCTACGCAATCACCATGCCCATTGCGGGGTTTTATATTACTCGCATGGGAACCCGTTTAATGACGGCGATTGGAGGCTTAATTGTGGGGCTAGGCTATATCCTCTCCAGTTTTGCCAATAGTATTGGCGTGATCGTGATCGGCTATGGTGTGATTGCTGGAATTGGTGTGGGCATTACCTATGGCGTGCCGATGGCGGTGTCAGCTCGATGGTTTCCGGATAAGAAAGGGTTGGCCGTGGGCTTAACGATTGTGGGTTTTGGTTTATCTCCGTTTTTCACGGCTCCTTTGGCTAAGTTTTTGATTGATCGCTATCAAGTTCGACCGGCTCTACTTATTTTGGGGGTTTTGTTTACGGTCATTATTTTGGCAATTTCAACCACTATGAAATTGCCCCCATCTTGTTGGGTTCCAGTGCAAAAAAATAGCAATAGAGCGTCTATGATTGCGCCTGTTAGCTATCCCGATAAGATGCTCAAAAGCCCATCTTTTTATGGTCTCTGGATTTGTTATACCATTGGAACCTTTGTGGGGCTAAGTGCGATTGGGATTTCGAGTCCTGTTGGGGAAGAAATCATTGCGATTGATCCGGGACTGGCCGCAACAAGTGTCTCGATTTTCGCTTTATTTAATGGGGCGAGTCGCCCCCTGTTTGGCTGGCTGTGCGATCGCCTGCAACCCCGTTATGTGGCGATCGCCTCCTATACCCTGATTCTCATTGCCTGTATTTTGATGGTAAATGCCCAAGAGGGACAAGTGGCCACCTATATCGTTGCCTTTTGCCTGTTTTGGTTCTCCCTGGGAGGATGGTTAGCCCTCGCCCCCACGGCGACGCTACGGTTGTTTAATCCTGACGATTACGCCCAAAATTACGGGATTGTCTTCACCGCTTATGGGGTAGGGGCCTTGTTGGGAACTCTGGTGGCGGGACAATTGCGAGATTGGTTAGGCAGTTATGTCTATGCGTTTTATCCGATGGGAGGATTAGCCATTGTGGGAATTATCCTGGCCACGGTGATGTTGAAACGCGATCGCCCCAAAGATATCGTGTCTGAGTGACACCAGCCCCAAGATGGCCCCTACCAAATCGAGGCCATGGTTAAGCTGAAACCCGGGCAATTCAGGATCTCCACTCACCTGTACTGGGTTTTCCAGACATTGAGGCCGCTGTTGGGGGCTATATCGCAATTAAAATGCCAGGAGGCGGATTTGAACCGCCGACACGAGGATTTTCAGTCCTCTGCTCTACCGACTGAGCTATCCCGGCTAACCGCACTCAAAAAACACTCGTTTTTTTCAGTGCTTAAACATCTTAACAGACCTATTTAGAGAACGCAACCCCTTGGGCGAAAAAAAATCGGTGGAGTCTATCGGCCCGGCGATCGCCCCACCGACCCCCGGACACTACATCGGGCGTAAGCGAGTCAGTTTCAGGTTGAACGGACCCCCGCCCGCCGCACCAAAGGCGCGAACTCGGATAATATAGGTCCCCGAACGCTGAATCCGCATAAACAGCAGTGAGTTCGTTGTCCCATCAGGGCCATCGTCATTCTCGCCAATGGTCAACCCATCCGGCGTTAGGAGCGACACAATAGTATCAAAACTATCCGAGGTGACATCGATCGTAATCTGATCCCCCTCCTCCAACTGCACCACATAATCATGAGCGAAGCCACCCTGTCCTGTGGGAATATCGTTTTCGGTCAGACTCCCGGACAACTCACCACTGGGTGGTAAGGAACTCGGGTTATAAAGCTGTTTTTGTCGTTCAACAGCTTCGGCGCTCATCAGCCAACTGAAACTAATCAGGGGAACCGCGACCAACTGTTGCACCCATCGAGACATCGGCTTAGCATTCATATTCAAACCTCACAACACAAACCATTCACTGCACTATACCAATCTAGCTTCACCATTCCTGATAAAACTTGTGGACGGATGCACGCCTTGAACTCAATCCAACGGCTTCAACGAATTTTTCCTGCCTTTACCATAACCTGGGGTCTTCCCTTGCTGCTATGTTGGGCGATCGCCGTGGCCGTCGATCGCCTCTGGCTGGCCCTCGATCGCGCCGTTCCCGACTGGGATACCGCCGATTATCTCACCGGAAGCCTCAACTACTGGCAATTCCTGCAAACGCCAAACTGGTTCTCAGGGGAATGGTGGACGAATCTCTGGCTGTTATCCTCCAAAATCCCCCCCTTTATCTATCTCATTACCGCCCCCTTTCATAGCCTCTTCGGACTCTCTAGCCAAGTGGCCTTTTTACCCTATATCGCCTGGACCGGTGTACTACTGTTTACCGTCTTCGATTTAGGACAACATCTGTCCACGCCGCGAGTGGGACTGTGGGCCGCCGGACTCTGTATCCTCTTTCCCGGTTTAGTCACCTTCCGCTTTCACTATGTCCTCGACTATCCCCTCGTAGCCGCCACCTCGACCATTCTCTGGAGTTTAACCCGCTGGCGTAACAGTCAAGAGCATCGTCGTCACTGGGCCGTGGTGTTCAGCCTATCCCTGGGAATTGGCATTTTTATCAAACAGTCTATCGCCCTATTTTTGCTGATTCCCATTCTCTGGACCCTCGTGGCGGTACTGCTGAATCGCCAATGGGGACGCTTGGGGCAGTTGCTGGCGGCGATCGCAGGGTCAACTCTAATTTGGGGCTGGTGGTATCGGACTAACTGGTTATTAGTCCTCACCGGCAGCCAACGAGCCACAATCACGGCGGCGGCGGAACAAGGCGATCCATCCCTGGCCAGTGTAGAAGCCTGGACTTACTATCTGTTGCGGCTACCGGAGGTCATCTCCTGGGTGCTGCTGTTGGCCGCCCTGGGAGGACTGGTTCTGTTAGCGGTCCGGCCCCTGATTCAGCCGCTTGTGAAGGTTCCCAAGCCCCCGCCACGGCGGTCTGGGACGATTCACTGGTTGGCGGTGATTCTCTTAGGGAGCTATCTGTTGAGTTCCCTCAATCCGAATAAGAATCCTCGCTACATTCTGCCCATGTTGCCGATTCTCTCGCTGATCCTCTCCTATGGACTGATGGCCTGGGGATGGCGAGTTCGTTGGGGGATGATCACTCTAACCAGTCTCGTTCTGGCGTTCCAATTGCGGCCAACGCTGGTATTTATGCCGACGAGTTCCCGTGTCTATCTCGGGGAGTCGTTTCCCCATCAGGAGGTGATTGAGCGGATTGTCGAGGAAACGCCCTATTTACAAACCACGTTGGGAGTCTTGCCCTCCACGGCGAGCGTGAATCAACATAATCTGAATTATTATGGGGCGCGATCGCGGTTTCAAGTCTATGGCCGTCAGGTGGGAGTCCGGGAGGAGGATGTGGCGGCTGATGTGCGATCGCTGTCTTGGTTCGTTACCCAAACCGGAGATCCCGGTTCAGTCCCCGATACCTATGACGATATGGTGGCTCGCATTGAGGAGGGAGGAGAGTTTGAGCGACGACAACAGTGGTCACTTCCCCAGGGCGAGATCTTAACTCTCTATCACCGCCGCATTCCGCCGATTAGCGTTATCGCTGAAGAGGGACAAGTCCCGGATTCCTTGCAACTGACTCAGGTGACTGTTCCGCCGCGAATTTTGCCGGGAACGGCGGTTCCGGTGACCTATGAGTGGTCGGGACATCATGATGATATTGGAGATGGCCTGATCTTGGTGACTTGGCAACAGACGGATGGTGAGGATTTCTGGATTCATGATCACGCTATTACGCAACAGCAATGGCTTGAAACGCCCTCAATGGGGGAGAGTCGTTGTCGCCAAGACCCCGATCGCTGTCATTTCCAGGTCATCGAACGTCTCGCGATGTTGCCCCCTGAGACGCTCACGCCGGGACGTTATGAGTTATCGGTGCAATGGCTGCATCCACAAACCGGGGAGATTAGCCCGATTGAGGCTCCTGAGGTGCTGGTGAGTGTGGATCCCGAGGCGACGGCGATCGCCGCCCCGGAGTTGGATTTGTCCACTCAGTTACGTCAGTTAGCCCAGGTTCTCCCCCAGGGAACGGAGGGGTTTGAGGAGATGTTTGCCGAGATTAGTCGCATCAATCAGTATGACCCGGTTCAGGCCTATCTCGATGGGGTGATTGAGTCGTTGGAGGTTCGCTTACAGCAACAACCCCAGCGGGCGGATTGGGCCTATGCTGTGGCCTTGGCCTGGATTCTCAATAAACGGGCAGATCGGGCCATTGAGGCGTTTGAACGGGTGGTGGCGATCGATGGGGATAATCCTTATGCTTATGCCTATTTAGCGGTGGTGAATCTCTTGGACTGGCATCCTCGGGCGGCTCAGACGGCGATCGCCCAGGGACAAGCGTTACCTGAAGATATCCCGGAATGGCCGTTGCTTGACGGAGCCGCTGCCTTGATGGGCGGGAATGTTTGGCGGGCGGTTCGGGCGTTTGGGGGATAGGCAATAGGGAACAGGGAACAGGGAACAGGGAACAGGGAACAGGGAACAGGGAACAGGGAACAGAAGGCAAGAGGCAAGAGGCAAGAGGCAAGAGGCAAGAGGCAAGAGGCAAGAGGCAAGAGGCAAGAGGCAAGAGGCAAGAGGCAAGAGGCAATTGGGTGGGGGGATACCCTTGTGGTTGTCCTCTGCTTCGGGACAGAGGAACCTTGTTTATTGAGATTTACTTGCAATAGCTTCCGAAGTCGGCTACAATACAGTCGTAATTGACGATAACTTGCAGTTACTGGACTGATAGCTGGGCGGAAATTCCAGAGAGCCAGACAGATGTAAAAGGACATTGCTTTAAAGCAAAAAAACTATTTTAACTAGATTTTTTTGCTTTCAGATGTCAATTTTCAACTGTCTTTGTTATGTTACTTTAATTCAAGGTGACTCCAAGAGTCGGGGTGGGGTCAAACCGACTCGTCTTGGCTTGCGGTCTAGCCTAGCTTCAGGAAACCTCACACCTCTTATGTCATGAACCGGGGATGGAGGTCTATCTCTGTCCCTATTTTCTGTCCTTTCGTTCCGTTTTTGTTCTCCGTTTGGAAAATTGCCGTGTTTGCTACTCAAGAGCCTCGGATTGCTCATCCTCCCGTTCAACTGCGTCCGTTCCGTCAGCGGAGTTTTATCCCGTCCCAAACGGATAGTCTCTGGAAAATCACGGCTGGTGTTGTGCGTAGCCTGACCTGGACTGATGCGGGAACGCCAATTAGTTTGGGGTTGTGGACCGTCGGAGATGTCGTTGGGGTGGCTTTATCTCGGGTAACCCCCTATGAACTTGAATGTCTGACGGATGTGCAAGTTCAGGCGATTCCGCGATCGCATTGGCGGTCAATTACAGACCAGTTAATTGATCATGCCCAAGAATCGCAACAGCTTCTTGCTATTTTGCGTCAAGAACGCATCCGCGATCGCATCTTAGCCTTTCTACGATGGCTGTCCTATAAATTCGGCCGTGAGAGTGCTAACGGTCGCGTCATTGAGTTAAAACTCTCCCATCGGGCGATCGCCGAAATCCTGGGAACCTCCCGTGTCACGGTGACTCGGACTCTCGGCCAACTTGAGGAGGAAGGACTGATGCAACGGACTCGGGACCATTGGATTCTCAGCCATGACGTTTTAATGCCATAACTATCCACAACTATAAAAATATCTTGGCAAGAATTGTTGAGATAGGCATTCGTTAACTGCGACTTTGTCCGGTACAGCTTCTGTGGCAAGATACATAACGTACGGTCGGTAAGTCCTATGATAAAATCGTCCGTCGTTTTTGTTGGGAACTATAGAGCAAACACATGTCAACGATTGAAGTCGGCAGTCGCGTCCGCGTCAAAGAATCTGTCATTGTCTACCATCACCCCGAACATCGCAACCAACCGTTTGACATGAAAGGGAGCGAGGGGGACGTCCTGAACGTGATTGAAGAGTTGGACGGAAAGCCGATTAGTGCCAATCTTCCGGTTCAAGTGCTGTTTTTGGTGGGTAAGAAGAAATTACGCGCCCATTTTCGTCCCGACGAAGTTGAGGCGGTTTCCTAAATCTCTTCTAATCTCATGTCGCCCTTGAACAGTCAGAGCGTTGGCGGAATGGCGGTAACGTTTCATTACCCCACCGCCAGCGATCAGCCTTTAGCCTTGGCGGTGTTCCTCAAAGGATTAAACGTCGCCCCGAGCCATTACTCCTACTATGCCCAACGCTTGGCACAGTATGGCTTTGTGGTGGCCTTACCCGACCCCGAAACTCGTTTACCTCGGCGCGAGGAGTTGTTTGCGGCCACGGGACTGGTTGCGGACGTACAGGCGACCCTACGACGGGAAACCCAAAATCCCCAGTCGCCCCTCTTTGAACGGGTTAATCCCGAGAATGTGGCTCTGTTAGGTCATTCTCAGGGAGGGATTGTGGGACTCGATGCGGTGGTGAATGCGTCAGCCGTCTCCTTTGCTTCGGGGGATTATAGCTTACCGCCTCAATTGAAAGCAGCGGCGTTTTATGGGAGTTTGTTGGAGGTGGAGTTGGAGCTAGAAGGCGACGGCGATCGCCCCCTCAATAGCCACGGATTACCTCTGGCCCTCATGGCGGGGAGTCGTGATAGTCTGATGCCCGCTGCCGAGGTCCGGGGAACCTATACACGGCTGGCGACTCCACCTAAACTCTATTTAGAGCTAGAAGGGGCCAACCATTACGGAATTACCAACGTTAATAATCCGCCTCAGGCCCCGTTAGATCCTCGTTTACCAGATTTACCTCAAGAGATTGCCCTCGATACCCTCGCTCGCTGGACTGGGGTGTTTTTGCGGGCCTGGGTGTTTGAGGATGCGATCGCCCGAGACTATCTCGGGCAGATGTTAGGGACAATAGATCCCGTTGTCTCTCTGGAAGGAGAATTTTGAAGGATCGTTTAAACATTCACAGTTAGGGATGTTTGAGCCAGGAAAAGATTTCAGCGGCACTTAAATTAAGGGGAGGGATGGGGTCTGGAATCGGTAGACTGGCCTCGCTATTCTGGAAGACTTGTGGCTGTTGCCCAGCGGGATAGACCAAAATGGTTTGACTGCTCGGATCGATGAGCCAACCCATCTCAGTTCCATAGTTGAGACTATGCAGGATTTTATCAGTGACAGGAATTGTGGCTTGATTCGGAGAGAGAATTTCGATGAGCCAATTGGGAGCGAGGTTAAATTGGTTGGCCACATTGCCTTGCTCATCGGTTGGAATGCGGTCCCAGGTGAAAATACCGATATCGGGGACAATGACGCGATCGCCAACAATACAGCGTATTTCAGTGTAGGCCCGGGCAATCTTTTGCCGTTTGGTGGCGGCATTAATGGTTTCGGTTAAATCCACCTGCAAGGTGCTGTGTTGTCCTTGAGGCATCGGTTTTTGGGTGACTCGCCCTTGCTTATATTCGCTGGCGGGTTGAGTTTCTGGGGATTGTAGGAATTCTTCGAGGGTTAGGGATTTCTCGTCAAGTCTGACCATGGGGAACTTCAAGCATACCGGGGGTTGACAGGAGTGGTTGCGCTGGTCTTAATTCTTAATTCTTAATTCTAATGGTGGGGCCTGTTCTGTGTCTTGACACTCTCAAGCCGGGTCGTGCGATCGCGGTCAGAGTCGGTCGTGATAGACTTCTAGGGAGAGATTTAACCTGCCCGGACCCTTGCAATGACCGCCAATCCCGACGATCGCCCTCAATCTTTGTCCTCAACGCCCTGGTGGCGATCGCAGGGGGAAAATATCCGCCTGATTCTGATTGCCCTCGTTATTGCCTTACTGCTGCGAACCTTTGTCGCGGAACCTCGCTATATTCCCTCTGATTCGATGTTGCCGACCTTAGAACAAGGCGATCGGCTCCTCGTCGAGAAAGTCTCCTATAATTTCGAGGCGCCACAACGAGGAGACGTGATTGTCTTTAGTCCCCCAGTCCAGCTTCAGCGACAGGGATATCAAACGAATCAGGCTTTTATTAAACGAGTGGTGGCTCGTGCCGGTGATACCGTACGGGTTGCCAACGGACGAGTGTATCTCAACGGAAAACCGCAAGTCGAACCCTATATCGCAGAACCGCCCCGATACCAATGGGGACCCGCCACAGTTCCCCCCGATCGCCTCATGGTCATGGGGGACAACCGCAATAATAGCAACGACTCCCATATTTGGGGCTTTTTACCCGTTGAGAATGTCATCGGGCGGGCAGCGATTCGCTTTTGGCCCATTGAACGGGTTGGGGAAATCGGGGGGGAAGAAGGGAATAGGGAATAGGGGAAGAAGAGGCAATAGGCAAGAGGCAAGAGGCAAGAGGCAGGAGGCAATAGGCGTGGCTTGTTCACGGTTCTTCTCGTTTTAGGCGTTTATTGATTTGGGCGATCGCTCCAGTTAATAACGCTCCCCCCATTAAAAGACCAATCGCAGGGGTGAACACTGGTTCCCAGAGACGATACCAGAGATCTAACCCTAGAGAGAGTCCAGTTCCTCGGCCGACGACGGCTAGGGCTAACCAGAGTAAACTTGCCAGAACAAAAAAGAAGTTCACCACTAAGAGGGTGTTGAGCCAGTTTAAGAGGGTTTGCATCGGCTTAAAAAAGAGACAATAACGGACAATCGAGGTAGGACGTGAGCGCAGGCTGAATCGGGATACCCCTAGACGTCGAGTTTTTGGCGTATTGGTCGTCCTAATTCATGTGACCCAAAATAGCTAAATTTAATAGCGAACCCGAGGGTCAATCCAGGCATTGAGCAGATCAATGAGAATACTAATCCCGACCACGATCGCCCCAAAGAAGACCACTAAACCTTGAACTGTGGGATAATCTCGGGCGGAGATGGCTTCATAGAGACGACTCGCTAAGCCGGGCCAAGAAAAGGTCACTTCCGTGAGAATAGCCCCACTTAGGAGGGCGGCGAAGGTTAAGCCTAACACCGAAATAGTAGGAATCAGGGCATTTTTGAGGGCATGGTTAACCAAAATACGCCCTTCAGAGATGCCTCTGGCCCGGGCCGCTTCGACGTAATCACTTTTGAGAGTTTGCTTGAGATTCACCCGTACAACCCGTTCAAAGATACCACTGAGGAGAATCCCTAACGTCAGGCTGGGGAGAGCGAGATGGTATAAGGCGGCAAAAAACTGTTGCGGATGTAGCGTCAAGAGACTATCGAGGAGGTAGAGGCCCGTGATTGAGGTGGGGGTGGGAACGCCAAGGGGAAAACGGGTTCCGAGGGGAAACCAGCCGAGTTGTACGGCAAAAATCAGTTGTAAGACCATTCCCATCCAGAAAACGGGGACTGAGTAGGTCAAGATCCCAAACAGCCGTCCACCGGCATCCCAGGGGCTGTTGGGGCGTGAAGCGGCTAGCATTCCGACGCTAAAGCCAACGAGAATCGCCACGAGCATACTGGCGATGGCTAACTCGGCCGTGGCGGGGAAAAAGTCCCGGATAATTTCCCAAACCGAGAGGCCACGACGAGCGGCGGATTCTCCTAAATCGAGACGCAGGAGGGAGCCAAGATAGCTAAAATACTGTTGCCATAATGACCCAGACAGTCCTAACTGCGATCGCAACTCCTCCTTAAAGGCTTCCGGGGCTCGGGGGCCAAGAATCGCATCAACCGGATCTCCGGGAGTGGCTCGCATCAGCAGGAATACGCCGGTGGCGATTGTCCATAGCATCAGTGGGGCCAATAGGAGTCGTGTTAAAACGTAGGCTTGCAGGGCACGAGAACGAGACACAACAATTTCAGGTTGAGGAACAATCGCAAATCGTTTCCTATCTTACAGTCGAATTGAACCAAAGTGATATGTTGTGCAAGTATTGCCGTCAAACGTTTCAATGGCCGTGAGCTAAGGATAGTTGAGTTTATTCTTGGAGGGATTTCGTTAAACTTTGAGTATGGGAGCCATCGTCCGGTCTACCGGTTTCGTGTTTTGATGTTTTGTGGGAGATCCCCCTACGCTTAACTTGCCATGACTGACTATCAATCAATGTCTGCCTCCTTATCTATACAAATGTTAGAACGTCCTTGTGTCGATCGCGTGTTTGAACGGATGAGTGAAGCGATTTGGACAATTGACGCCTCTTCTGGGCAAATTCTCTATCTCAATCCTTCTGCTGAACGGTTGTATGGGCGATCGCTGTCGCAATTTGATGAGAGTGGCCAGGGTTGGTTTGAGCAACTTGATGAAGGCGATCGCGATCGGATTCGCTATATTATCGCCAGCCTCGAACACACGGATGAGACGGCAGATTTGGTGCTAGAGTATCGTATTCGTCGTTGGGATGGTGAGTTTCGCTGGGTATCGAGTCAAATTTGGCAAGTTGCAACGGAACGAGGACTGCGACTACAGGGAATCAGTACCGACTTAACGGAGTATCGGCAAATTCAGCAGAAGAAACTTCAGTTTGAAAAATTAGCAGCTAATCTTCCTGGGGTCATTTATCAATATGTTTTAAAGCCTGATGGTTCGTCAGCCTTTACCTATATGAGTCCTGGAGCGCGTAAAGTGTATGAACTCGATCCCGAGGATGTTAAAGAGGATGCTAGCCCAATTTGGGAGAGAGTACACCCGGATGATATTGCTGAGTTTCAAGGCTCCATTGCTCGTTCTGCTCAACAGTTAACGCTCTGGAAACATCAATGGCGACAATACAGCGTATCGGGACAACTTAAGTGGTTATCAGGAATTTCTCAGCCCGAACGACGTCATAGCGGTGACATCATTTGGGATGGTATTTTCTTTGATATCACGGAACAAAAGCAGATCGAGGCTGAACGCGATCGCTTTTTTGATTGTGCCTTAGATTTGTTTTGTACCATCAACTTTGATGGATATTTTAAACGCCTGAATCCAGCGTGGACGACTCTAATGGGCTATGATACTGATGAACTCAGATCCCAGCCTATTTTAGAGTTTATTCATCCCGATGATTTAGAAAAAAGTCAAGATCAGATGATCAATGTTCTTAAGGGAGACAATATATTTGGTTTTGAAAATCGCTTCCGTACAAAATCGGGTCCGTACCGTTGGTTGTCTTGGACCGTTGTCTCGTTTCCAGAAGAGGGTATGATGTATGCGATCGCCCGAGATATTAGTGATCTCAAACAGGCTCAACTGGAGCGAGAACGATTGATTGCTATTATTGACGCCTCGCCGGATATTATTAGTAGTGCTGACTTAGATGGCAATATCACGTATTTTAATCGGGGTGGCCGTAAAACATTGGGACTTGAACTCAATGAAGATGTTTCAGTCTATCATATTAAAGATTTTTTGACTCCAGATTTTGTAGAAACCTGTCAAAAATGGGTCATTCCTCAAGCCTTAAAACAAGGCTCTTGGCAAGGACTCTCTAAGATTCGTTGCCAAGATGGAACCCTGATTCCCACCTCTCAGCTTGTCATTGCTCATCCAGAAACCGCAGAATCTGCTCCTTATTTGTCCACGATTATTCGAGATATTTCCGATGTTCAGGAGATTGAGCGACAATTACGACAAAAAGAGGAGTTTTTGCGAACAATTTATGATAATCAAGGGAATATCGTTTTTGTCGTTGATGTTGGAGAAGATGGCAGTTTTCGCTTTGCCGGTTGGAATGGGTTTGCAGAGCGGCTGATGGGAATTGCTTCAGAACAAATTTCTGGAAAAACGCCCCAAGACGTCTTTGGCGACGAAACCGGTGAATTGTTTTTAAGGAATTATCGAAATTGTATCGCTGCCGGAAAAACAATCACCTATGAAGAAACCTTCACCCACCAAGAACGGCACGTTTGGTGTCAGGTGGTTTTAACGCCGTTATTTGATGGAAAAGGAACCATTGAACGGCTCATTGGTACGTCCACAGATATTACCGAACGCAAAGAAGTTGAACTCGCCCTACAGGCTTCAGAAGCCAAATTCCGTTCATTAGCCCAACAGGAAAAACTGGTCAATCGCCTGGCGCAACAAATTCGACAATCCCTCGATCCCAAGCGAATTTTAGAGACGACAGTACGAGAATTATATGTTTTATTAGGGGTCGATCGCTGTTATTTTCTCTGGCATCATCCCCAGTCCCCAGAGTCAGAATTGAAGTTAGCCGCTGAAGCGAAACGGGATGAATTACCCAATCGCTTAGATGAGTATCCGAGGATTTTTGCTGGGTTGTTAACGAAGTTATTGCAAGCCGGGGAGATGGTGCGAATTGATGATATTGCCGACGTTGAGAATAATGCTTTAAGGGAGGGATTAGAGCGATTTGGTTATAAGTCATTACTCTTGTTCCCCATTGAGACTGGACACACGACTGTAGGAACCTTAGCTTGTACCCGCGAAATTGGTCCTCAACCCTGGTGCGATCACGATATTGAGTTAATCCGTGTCGTTTGCGATCGCCTAGCGATCGCCATTCAGCAAGCATTACTCTACCAACAATCCCGTGAAGCCGAACACCAGGCGAAGGCCAAAACCCTAGAACTCGAAACCACCCTGCGTCAGTTACAAACGACTCAAGCTCAACTAATTCAAGCCGAAAAAATGTCCAGTTTAGGGCAATTAGTGGCCGGCGTTGCCCATGAAATCAATAATCCCATTAGTTTCGTCTTTGGCAACCTGGTTCATGCTAAGCAGTATAACCAGGATTTACTGAATCTATTGCAGTTATATCGAGAAACGTATCCCCAGCCAACCGTTGAGATTGAGGAGTTCAGTGCGGCCATCGATTTAGACTATCTCATCGACGACATCCCCAATCTATTTAACTCCATCGAAACGGGGGCGGTGCGGATTCAGGAGATTGTGCGATCGCTGCGAACCTTCTCACGACTCGATGAATCAGACGTTAAGGCGATTGATTTACATGAGAGTCTCGACAGTACCCTAACCATTCTCGGGAGTCGCTTACGGGCCGATGATCGCCGTCGGGAGATTCAGGTGATTCGTTGCTATGGAGACTTACCCGCCGTCAACTGCTACGCGGGCCAACTCAATCAGGTGTTTATGAATCTGATCGCCAACGCCATTGACGCCGTTGAGGCCCGCTGTCTCGAACACCCCGATGGAGAACCGGGACAAATTGAAGTGATCACACGGTTAACCCCTCAGCAACGGGTACAGATTCAGATTCGTGACAATGGAACTGGGATGGACGCGGAGATTTGCGATCGCATTTTTGACCCCTTCTACACCACTAAACCCGTCGGGAAGGGGACTGGCCTGGGGTTATCGATTAGTTATCAGATTGTCGTGGAACGTCACGGCGGAACCCTCATTTGTGAATCGACCCCCGGCTGTGGTAGTACCTTTACGGTACAAATCCCCTGTCATTGCACCTCGTCATCCTCGATTGAACCCTCACGAGCTTAAATTTATGGCGTTTTTAGGTAGCCTCAAATCTAGTCTAAGCCTGGTTTGTCTTCTGGGCAGTCTCGGAGGGCTGATGACTGAGCCAGGAGAGGCGATGGCCCAGAACTCTCCCGCCAATTCGTCCCCTGGCCAGAACGTTCCGGCTCGTCAACGGGGAATGGTGGTGTCCGCTCATCCTCTGGCCAGTGAGGCGGGGGTGGCTATGTTCGAGCAGGGGGGGAATGCGGTGGATGCGGCGGTGGCCAGTACCTTTGCTATTTCTGTGGTGGAACCCTTTTCCGCCGGAATTGGTGGCGGGGGTTTTTTGTTGCTGTATGATGCGGCGATGGGGGAGGTTCGCAGTCTCGATTTTCGTGAACGAGCACCCCAGGCGGCGACAGAGACGATGTATCTCGATGCGTCGGGGGAACCGCAATCTCGGGCCAGTTTAGATGGCCATCAGGCCGTTGGGGTTCCGGGTACGGTGGCGGGGTTATATGAGGTGCATCAACGCTATGGGAATTTACCTTGGCCAACGGTGATTGAGCCGGCTCTCAGGTTGGCGGAGGAGGGGGTTACGGTGCATCAGCGGTTCGTTGATGCGGTCGAACGCCGGCAAGCGGTGTTATTGGCGAATCCGGCGGCTAGAGAGGTGTTTACGCGAGAGGGAGCGTTTTATCAAGTTGGGGACCGCTGGCGACAGCCTCAGTTGGCTGAAACGTTGCGGCGTTTGGCCGAGGATCCTGGGGATTTTTATGAGGGGGAGATTGCGGAGGCGATCGCGGCGGATATGGCGGCGTTCGGGGGGTTGGTGACGCGAGACGATTTGGCGGCCTATGAGCCGATTTGGCGAGATCCCCTCTGTGGGCCGTTTCGTGAGTTTGAGGTCTGTGCGATGGGGCCGCCGTCGTCGGGTGGGGTGCATCTGTTGCAGATTCTCAATTTGATTGGCGATCGCCCTCTGGAGGCGGTGAGGCCCAATCACCCGGATACGGTGCATTTTTTGGCCGAGGCGATGCGGATTGCGTATGCTGATCGCGCTGAGTATTTGGGAGATCCCGATTTTGTGGAGGTTCCGGTTGAGGCGTTAACCAGTGTCGCTTACGCTCAGTATCGTCGGCCGCAAATTGATGAGGAACAGGCCACCCCCTCGACGGAGGTGACGGCGGTGGCGGCTTCGCAATTGAGGAATTTGAGGGAGTCTCCAGAAACCAGTCATTTGACGGTGGTGGATGGCGATCGCAATGCGGTTAGTTTGACGTTTACCGTCAATGGTGGTTTCGGGGCTGGGGTGGTGGCTGAGGGAACCGGGATTTTGCTCAATAATGAGATGGATGATTTTGCGATCGCGCCTGGGGTGGCGAATTTGTATGGTTTGGTGGGAGGAGAGGCTAATGCGATCGCTCCTGGGAAAACGCCGCTATCGAGTATGACGCCGACGATTGTGCTAGAGGAGGGTCAGTTACGGTTGGCGTTGGGGTCTCCGGGGGGAAGTACGATTATTACGACGGTGTTGCAAGTGCTGTTGAATGTGTTGGTGTATGAGTTGGATGTGGCGGCGGCGATCGCGGCCCCGCGTTTTCACCATCAATGGTTACCGGATCGCCTGATTCTGCAAGAGACGGGATTTGCCCCTGAGACGGTGGAGAATTTACGTCAGCGGGGCCATGAGATTGAACAATGGCAGGGTTGGGGGAATGCCAATGCTATTGTGGTACAGCCAGATCAGACGCTGGCCGGTGCGGCGGATCCACGAGGGGACGGCGCTGCGCTAGGCTGGTAGGGCGAGTTTTCCTGCCCTGCTTTTTATGCCCACTGAACTGATTACTTTGATTGCTGC
This sequence comes from Phormidium lacuna HE10JO, assembly GCA_900149785.2. Lineage (GTDB taxonomy): Bacteria > Cyanobacteriota > Cyanobacteriia > Cyanobacteriales > Geitlerinemataceae > Sodalinema > Sodalinema lacuna_A. The sequence goes on from FSSI02000003.1 coordinate 38,756, forward strand.
TTTGGTTTTGGCTTGGTTGGTGTTTACCTGGCTGATTCGTGTTATTCAGACGACTTTGTCGACGGCCTTGTCGGTGGCGGCGATCGTGTTGTTGTTGCAACTGGTGTTTGGGATCGATCCCACGGCACTCTGGCAGGAAGTTCAACGGGTTGGGGATGTGCTTCTTGAGGGGTTTGAAAATTTGGGCAGGCCCGAGTGAAGCGGGCGGCGATCGCGGCTTAACATTCCCTTTTTTTAACTGTTGCCGTTATCATATTTTTCAGAAAATAGTGTTTTTTGCAACAATTTATTACATTTCTCAGATATCAATGGCGAAGGCGGGGATCATGAGGCAAATCGGGTTCGTTGAGTCGAGAAGGGACAGGGGTTTGATAGAATCATAAAACTCTCATTTTTGGCGATCGCCTGTAACCATCGCCGTTTAATCAGGCTCAGCCGCAGTTTCCCTTGAAGTTTTCCAAAGGGTGCAGGTCTGCGGTATCCTCATGACGGTGGAGTGAGACCACCGCCAATCCTGCTAGATTGACGCACAGCATCTGAATTTATCGACAAGAAATAAGAATAACCATGAGATATCGTGCTTTAGTTGCCCTACTCCTCGCAATGTGCGTTGGGTTCCTAACCGCTTGCAGCGAAGAACCCATCAGCCTATTAAGCGATGAAACCTACACCTACGATCAGATTAGAAACACCGGACTGGCGAATAGTTGTCCTCAGCTTCCTGAAACCGCTCGGGGGTCTTTTGACCTCGACAGCGAGACGGACTACATTCTGACAGATTTATGCCTCGAACCTACGAGCTATTTCGTGAAAGAAGAGTCGACCAACAAGCGCGAAGAAGCCAAGTTCATCGGTGCGAAAGCTCTAACTCGTTATACTTCTTCTCTCGACCAAGTGACGGGAGACTTAACCCTCGACAGCAATGGGGTGTTAACCTTTGAAGAACAGTACGGGATTGATTTCCAAGCCATTACTGTTCAACTTCCCGGTGGTGAACAAGTCCCGATGCTGTTTACGATCAAAAAACTGGTTGCTACCACTCCCGAAGGACAAACCGGAATCAGTACTTCGACCGATTTAACCGGAGATTATATTGTTCCTTCCTATCGTGGTGCGTCCTTCCTCGACCCGAAAGGTCGCGGTCAAGCCACGGGGTATGACAATGCGGTTGCTCTACCTGCGGCGGCCGATGACGAAGAAATCATGCGGGAAAATGTCAAAGAAACGCCGGTCTTAGACGGGGAGATGTCTCTGCAAGTCTCGAAAGTTAAAAGTGAATCTGGAGAGATTGCTGGGATTTTTGAAGCCGTCCAAGCCTCGGATACGGATTTGGGATCGAAGGCACCCGTTGATGTGAAAATTCGCGGTCTGTTCTACGGTCGGGTAGAACCCAAGGCTTAGGCCCGAGTCAGCTTAGCCGTTGAGGTGAGCTGTTCATGTTAGCCGTTTTGAGACTGCCCAAGTTTAGACATTGGGCAGTCTTTTTTGTGGTCTCGGATTGAGAAGACCGGCGAGGACTGTTAAATGTATTGGTACGATGGAGCGGTTCGTTCGGGGGAGAGGCTTGAGCTAAAGGTCACTGAACCAGGGCTGTTGTATGGGGCGACGACGTTTACAACGTTGCGAGTTTATGGGCAGAACTTGAATGACCCCAGAAGTAATTGGCCGGCTCATCTGCGGCGGTTGGAGGCGGCGGTGGCCGAGTTTGACTGGGTCACTCCGAATTGGCAGCGGCTAGAGACGGGAGCACAACAGATGGCGCAGCAGTTCCCGGTTTTACGGCTGACGCTGTTTGCGGATGGCCGGGAGTTGATTACGGGGCGAGCGTTACCGCAAGATTTACAGCAACGACAGGATGAGGGGATTGTGGCGTGGTTGGCTGAGGGGGTTGGGTTGTCTCGCAGTTTGCCACATCGAAAGACGGGGAATTATTTGGCTCCCTGGTTGGCGTTGCAGCAGGCTCGCAAGTTGGGAGCGTTAGAAGCGATTTTGCTCAATGAGAGGGGGGAATGGCTCGAAACCAGCACTGGGACGCTCTGGGGGTGGTGTGAGGGACAGTGGTGGACTCCCCCCTTATCGGCGGGAATTTTGCCGGGGGTGGCCCGATCGCAGATTCTCGAAGCGGCAAGCCGCCAAGGCTTGAGAATTGGTCTGGCCCCTTGGTTACCCAGTCAGGTCCGAGAGTTTGAGGTGCTGGCCTATAGTAATGCGGTGGTGGAGGTAGTGCCGATTCGTCAGGTGCTGCGATCGCCTCTGGGGCAACAACCTACCCCTGCACAGCCTATGGAAAGACAACGTTATGATGGAGAACAGACGGGGATGGCGGAGTTGCGATCGCTGTTGCGATCGCGCTGATCCCTTGAACTCATCAGCATGAGGGCTGCCAGCACTCGTCCAATGTCGGACGCCAATTTCGGACAACTTTGCACGATCGCGAAGCTTTAGGTTAATATAAGTTAACACAAGGTCTCATAAAATCTCAGATTCGAGCATCATTACAGAAATTATCAAAGATAGGAGGATTACCCCCGGTGAATAAACGGTGGAGAAATACAGGGCTATACGTACTACTGGTGATCGTCGTCATCGCCTTAGCCACAACGTTTTTGGATCAACAGCCCCAAGCTCAACAAACCGCTAAATATAGTGAGTTTATCCGCGCTGTCGAAAATGGCAAAGTCGAAGGAACCGTGGCCATCAGTGCCGATCGCAGCGAAGCCACTTACACGAATCCTGACGGTAGCGGTAAGGTCGTGGTCAACTTACCCAACGACCCGGAACTGATTGATATCCTCACGGAAAACAATCTCGATGTGCGGGTTCAACCTCAAAGTGATGATGGAGTTTGGTTCCGCGCTCTCAGTAGCCTCTTCTTCCCCATCTTGCTACTGGTGGGACTCTTCTTCTTGTTACGCCGCGCCCAGTCGGGTCCGGGTAGCCAAGCCATGAACTTTGGTAAGTCCAAAGCGCGGGTGCAAATGGAACCCCAAACCCAAGTCACCTTTGGTGATGTGGCCGGGATTGAACAAGCCAAACTCGAACTCACGGAGGTCGTGGACTTCCTGAAAAACGCCGATCGCTTTACGGCGATTGGTGCGAAAATCCCCAAAGGGGTCTTACTTGTTGGACCTCCGGGAACCGGTAAAACCCTATTAGCACGAGCGGTTGCTGGTGAAGCTGGGGTTCCCTTCTTCTCGATTTCGGGGTCTGAGTTTGTAGAAATGTTCGTCGGGGTCGGTGCGTCTCGGGTCCGTGATCTGTTTGAACAGGCCAAACAAAACGCTCCTTGTATTGTCTTTATCGATGAGATCGACGCCGTTGGTCGTCAACGGGGTGCTGGTTTAGGCGGCGGGAACGATGAACGCGAACAAACCCTCAACCAGTTGCTGACGGAGATGGACGGCTTCGAGGGCAATACGGGCATCATTATTATTGCAGCAACCAACCGTCCTGATGTTTTGGATGCGGCGCTGTTGCGTCCGGGTCGTTTTGACCGTCAGGTGGTGGTTGACCGTCCTGATTACTCGGGTCGTTTCGAGATTCTCAATGTTCACGCTCGCGGTAAAACGCTGGCCAAAGATGTGGACTTGGAGAAAATTGCCCGTCGGACTCCTGGTTTTACGGGGGCTGATTTGTCGAACTTGCTCAATGAGGCGGCTATTTTGGCGGCTCGTCGCAATTTGACGGAAATCTCGATGGATGAGGTCAATGATGCGATTGACCGGGTTCTCGCTGGACCGGAGAAGAAAGACCGGGTGATGAGCGAGAAACGCAAGAATTTGGTGGCGTATCATGAGGCTGGCCACGCTCTGGTGGGGGCGTTGATGCCTGATTATGACCCGGTTCAGAAGATTAGTATCATCCCTCGGGGTGCTGCGGGGGGCTTGACTTGGTTTACTCCGAGTGAAGACCGCATGGATTCTGGGTTGTATTCCCGCTCCTATCTGCAAAATCAGATGGCGGTGGCTCTCGGGGGTCGTCTGGCTGAGGAGATTATCTTCGGTGAGGAGGAAGTGACCACCGGTGCGTCGAATGATTTGCAACAGGTGGCTCGGGTGGCTCGTCAGATGGTGATGCGCTTCGGGATGAGCGATCGCCTCGGCCCGGTGGCTCTGGGAAGTCAGCAGGGCAATATGTTCCTCGGCCGCGATATTTCCTCGGAACGCAATTTCTCGGAAGAGACGGCGGCGGCTATTGATGAGGAGGTCAGTAAGCTCGTTGATGAGGCCTATAGCCGCGCCAAACAGGTGTTGACGGAGAATCGCTCGGTGTTAGACCAGTTGGCGAAGATGCTGGTTGAGCGTGAGACTGTTGATGCTGAGGAGCTGCAAGAGCTGCTCTCGGGTAGTGATGTGAAGATGGCGGCGATCGCCTAGTCTCACTGAACCGGCTCACTGATTTGGCTTTCGCGAATTAGTCCGGTTGTATAAAACCCCAGTTGTTGTGACTGGGGTTTTTTTCGGGATTTGCGGCAGTAAAATATTTTGTTGCAGCTTAGATGTTTAACTTTAACTAATCCTAGCCAAGCTCCTCCCGCCTTTCCATTGAGTATTCACTTGAAATCTACGTTCAGTATAGCATCAATGACCCAAAATGCCTCAAAAATTGTCTCATCTGTAGCAAAACTTAACTGCAACTTATGTAACAAAATTGTAAGAGGGAAGCCTGGTTGTACTATTTTGAAAAGTTAAGTCAAACTAAATATACAGCGTAACAACAGCTTAACAAAAGTAGGGGCAAAAAAGTTTTCGCCCCTACCACTCATTCCGACGGCATTCAGCCGCTAATGACAAAACACTCATGGACTTGCACCAATGCATCTAAGCGACATTACCCATCCGAATCAACTCAAAGGGCTATCGATTCATCAACTCGAAGAGATTGCCCGTCAAATCCGGGAGAAGCACCTGCAAACGATTGCAGCGAGTGGCGGTCACCTCGGTCCCGGTTTGGGGGTTGTGGAATTGACCTTGGGACTCTACCAAACCCTAGACTTAGACCGAGATAAGGTGGCGTGGGATGTGGGACATCAGGCCTATCCTCATAAGCTGATTACCGGGCGTTATAACGACTTTCACACTCTACGACAGAAAGATGGGGTGGCGGGCTATCTCAAACGCAGTGAGAACCCCTTTGACCATTTTGGGGCGGGTCACGCTTCGACCAGTATCTCAGCGGCGTTGGGGATGGCCCTGGCGCGAGATGCCCAGGGCGAGGACTATAAATGTGTGGCGGTGATTGGTGATGGGGCGTTGACGGGGGGGATGTCCTTGGAAGCGATTAACCACGCGGGCCATTTGCCGGATACCAATCTTCTGGTGGTCCTCAATGATAACGAGATGTCCATTTCTCCCAATGTGGGGGCGATTCCTCGCTATCTCAATAAGATGCGTCTCAGTGACCCGGTTCAGTTCCTCACCGACAACCTCGAAGAACAGTTTAAGCATCTCCCCTTCTTTGGGGAAACCTTCACCCCGGAGATGGAACGAGTCAAGGAAGGGATGAAACGGCTGGCGATTCCCAAGGTGGGGGCGGTGTTCGAGGAACTTGGCTTCACCTATATGGGACCGGTGGACGGTCATAACTTGGAGGAGTTGATTGAGTCGTTTAATAAGGCCCATCACATCAAAGGACCGGTTCTGGTTCATGTGGCGACGGTGAAAGGGAAAGGTTATGCGATCGCCGAGAACGACCAAGTGGGCTATCATGCTCAAAAGCCCTTCGACTTGGCAACCGGGAAAGCCTACCCCTCCAAGAAACCCACGCCCCCGAGTTACTCCAAAGTCTTCGCTCAAACCCTGATTACCCTGGCCGAAGAGAATCCCAAGATTTTGGGCATTACCGCTGCCATGGCCACGGGAACCGGGTTAGATAAACTCCACGCCAAGTTACCCAAACAATATATTGACGTGGGTATTGCCGAACAGCATGCCGTGACCTTAGCGGCGGGGTTAGCTTGTGAGGGAATGCGTCCGGTGGTGGCGATTTACTCGACCTTCCTGCAACGGGGGTATGACCAAATCATCCATGATGTCTGCATTCAGAAATTACCCGTCTTCTTCTGTTTAGACCGGGCTGGGATTGTCGGGGCCGATGGTCCGACTCACCAGGGACTGTATGACATCGCCTATCTGCGCTGTATCCCCAATATGACGATTATGGCGCCCAAGGATGAGGCGGAGATGCAGCAGATGTTGGTGACGGGGGTTGAACATACCTCTGGACCGATTGCCATGCGCTATCCTCGCGGTAGTGGCTATGGTGCGCCTTTGATGGAAGAAGGCTGGGAAGCGTTGCCGATTGGTAAGGGTGAGGTTCTCCGCAGTGGTGATGATGTGTTGTTGGTCGGCTATGGAACGATGGTCTATCCGGCGATGCAGGTGGCGGAAATTCTCAGTGAACATGGGATTGAGGCCACGGTGGTGAACGCCCGCTTTGTCAAGCCGTTGGATATTGAGTTGATTGGGCCGTTGGCTGAACGGATTGGTAAGGTGGTCACGCTGGAGGAAGGCTGCATTATGGGCGGCTTTGGTTCGGCGGTGGTTGAGGGTCTGATGGATGCCGATGTGGTGGTTCCGGTGAAGCGGTTGGGGGTTCCTGACCAATTGGTGGACCATGCACAACCCAATGAGTCTAAGGCAGATTTGGGGTTGATGCCGTCTCAGATGGCGGAGACGATTCGCAAGTCCTTCTTTGCCGAGTCTAAGTCGAGGTTGGCGGTGTAGAGTTGAAGTCCCCCCATCGGTCTCGGGTGATGCGGGTGGGGGGATTCCTCAATTTTTCAGGCATTCGTGCCACAGATGGCCGTAGGGGCAATCCCTTGTGGTTGCCCTCCTCCAGCGTTCATCAAAACTCCTGGGTCTGAAACCCCGTCCTTTTAGGACGGCTTTACATTGTATGCGCTAGAATGTGAGCATGACTCAACGAGCGTACCGATACCGTTTCTACCCAACTGCCGAACAGGAAGGTCTGTTGCGGCGGACGTTGGGCTGTACTCGTCTTGTCTACAACCGTGCTTTGGCCGCAAGGACTGAAGGCTGGTATGAAAGGCAAGAACGGATCGGGTACAAAGAAACGTCGGCGTTGCTGACGGAGTGGAAAAAAGAGGACGAGCTTAGCTTTCTCAATGAGGTTAGCTGCGTTCCCTTGCAGCAAGGTTTGCGGCATCTCCAAAAGGCGTTTGCTAATTTTTGGGCGGGTCGGGCTAAATACCCAACCTTCAAGAAGAAGCGAAACGGCGGCAGTGCTGAGTTCACCAAGTCGGCATTCCGTTGGAAGGACGGTGAACTGTTCCTTGCTAAATGCTCTGAAGCATTGCCAATCCGTTGGAGTCGGCCGTTGCCCCAAGGTGAATCGCCCTCTACGGTGACGGTCAAACTTGAACCGTCTGGCCGGTGGTTGGTGAGCTTGCTTGTGGATGTTGAAATCGACAAGCTTCCCGTCAGTCCCAACAAAGTTGGGCTGGATTTGGGCGTTAGCAGCCTGGTCACGCTGAGTACAGGGGAGAAGGTTGCCAATCCCAAAACGTTTAAGGCGAAGTACAAACGCCTTCGCCAAGCGCAAAAGGCGCTGTCTCGGAAACTGAAAGGCTCCAATAATTGGCATAAAGCACGAATCAAGGTGGCTAAGCTGCACGCCGAAATTGCGGACGCCCGGAAAGATTTTCTTCACAAGCTGACGACTCAATTGGTGCGCGACAACCAAGTGATTGCCGTTGAAGACTTGGCTGTGAAGAACATGGTGCAGAACCGCAAACTGGCTCAGTCCATTTCTGATGCGAGTTGGGGCGAATTGGTTAGGCAGCTTGAATATAAGAGCGAATGGTATGGTCGGGAGCTGGTCAAAATTGACCGTTGGTTTGCCTCCTCCAAGCGCTGCTCGAACTGTGGGCATGTCGTTCAACGATTGCCGCTCAATATTCGAGAGTGGGATTGTCCTGAATGTGGGTATCACCATGATCGGGATGTCAATGCCGCTATTAATGTCTTGGCCGCTGGGCAAGCGGTGTCAGTCTGTGGAGCGACCGTAAGACCCGAAGAGAGTAAATCTCGGAAGGCAGGTGCTACGAAGCAGAAACTCAGATCGTGAGGTCTGGGAATCCCCGCGCCTTTAGGCCGGGGAGGATGTCAAGTATAGCCCTCATCATGCTAACCTCAAGCCGGAAGAAGCCCAGTAAATAAGGATTCGAATTCCCGCTGTCTCTCGACATCAACCCGTTGCCACTCTCGGATGGTATTCAAATCTCGATTGACCTGGGATAATTCTAATAACTCTGAGTCAACTTTATAGTTTTTTTCTTGAACTAACCAAGTCAAAATATCCGATAAATGCCAAATTGAGGGAGTTCCATGGTAAACGGGATGGGGGGAGTTCGCTCCGCCGGTAATCAGGAGATTGCGGATATTTTGCCGCGTACATCCGAGGCGCTTGGCTACATCGGTTATGCTGATTAAATCGGGGCTAACGTCTATCAAGTTGGCTTCAGGAATGGCTCGTTTCACCTCTGCGATCGCACTATACACCGCCTCTGCTGCTGAAGACGCATTCCGGGTAAAATTCAAGGCAATTTTTCCGAGTCTTCCCACACCAACTAAAGCATCATCACACCCATTCACGTGCAAAATATCAACGTAATGGCTCGGATGCGGTCCGCTGTCAGGGAGGTTAAAGGTTACTGTAAAATCATAGTTGGGCATTATTCAGAGTCCTCTAAACGTTCCGGAGGATTGTGAATCGTGCAGTTATCAACAACACGACAAATTTGTTTGGCATGATTGCCAGGGTTTCTAGGAGTACTCCAAATGCTGGCAATACAAAACTCTCCACAGCGGCATTGGTTATCGTTGTAAGGACAGTATAGTTTTCCCCAGGCATGAGAACCACCCATCTCAACACGCCAACCGTTCTGTTCAGCATATTGTAAGGCGGACTCAACCTCTTGTTTTGGGTGTTTTCGTCTGACCATCAGGATTTCAGGCATCTGTCCTAGTCTAGCTGATGACTCCCACATTGTCGAGTGACAATCAACCGGATGATGGGTGAGGCCTCTCAACCCAGTATCACTCCCATGAGGATGAATTGAGGCTTTGTGGAGAGGTGATGGTGTCCCGAAGTCTTGGACGTGACTCCAGGGAGGACGTCACGAGGATGACAATCAGGACGATGACCCAAACGCCGATTAAACCATCCATCACCGTCAGGGGAATCTCAGGTCGCGTCTTTTGACCGCAGAAGGAACAGTAAACCCAGCCACCCCGGCTTTCTCGGGTGCAGGGGAGGCTATGGAGTTGGGTCATCTCTTTATAGGGACAAATCATCATCATGAGTTTTGGTTAGGGTGAATTTGTTGTGTTTGTTAACTTTTAGAAGAAAAAACCCACCCAGTTCAATGAGGTGGGTTTTGCCACTATTAACCGCTATTCACAGGGAATAATCAGCATCGTGTTATTGCTGAGAATTTCCAGGGCGATCGCACTCTCTCCCAGGTCTTTTCCCATGCGATAAGACCCCCGCAGCATCGCATTAAGCTGTCGTTGCAACACTTCAGCTGTCATATAGGATTTCACCAAAACAATCGGCTCCTCAACCCAAGTTTGAGTGGCAGGATTCCACCAATTGCCATCAGAAAAAGTGGTATTGTAGCCCCCAGCTTGTTGGGTTAAGCCCGTGAGAAAGCCTTTCGCCTGGGCGTATTTCTGGGCGGGGATATGCCAGCGAACGGCATAGGGTAAGCGGTCTAGGGCGATTGGGGAGAGTGCGATCGCGGCGATTATGATTGAGTGGACGTCTTCGTGAAAATCCCACAAATTTGATATTTTTGGGATATACTAAACATAGCCATAACAAAAGTATTCCCAAAAATAAACAGAAACAAAACTCAATCATCCATTTTGTCGAACTACCGTCAATTATAAGTTTTGAAGTTAATCGCCGTTCCTTGAAGTCGGAGAAAACGCCATGATTTCCCAAACCCAGCCGCCGACGACCCCAAACCAACAAACCATCTATTACCCCGACAGCGACGGACAGCCCATGGCCGACAATACCCTTCAGTTTCGCTGGATTGTCATCATTAAAGAGAACTTAGACCTCATTTTCGCGAATGATCCAGAGGTCTTTGTCGCTGGAGACTTACTCTGGTATCCCATCGAGGGAAATAATCGCATCCGTCGCGCCCCTGATGCTATGGTGGTGTTTGGACGACCGAAGGGCGATCGCGGGTCCTATAAACAATGGGAAGAAGACAATATCCCGCCCCAGGTTGTCTTTGAAATCCTCTCTCCCGGAAACACCCTCAAAGAGATGGCCCAGAAACAAAAATTTTACGATGAGTTTGGGGTCGAAGAGTATTACATCTACGACCCGGATCACAATGACTTAAGTGGGTTACAACGAGAGGAACGGGGTCTAAATGTAATTGAGGAAATGTCTGATTGGGTGAGTCCTCGCTTGGGGATTCGCTTCAATTGGACCGAGGAGGGATTAACCCTTTATCGCCCTGATGGGTCACATTTTCAGAGTTTGCAGGAAATTAAGGCTGAACGAGATGCGATCGCAGTGGAACGAGATTGCGCCCAGTCAAAAGCCGATCGCCTGGCCCAACGCTTACGGGAACTTGGCGTAAATCCCGATGACCTCTAACACGCGATTGACTCCATGACTGACCTGTATCCCTACTTATTAATTAAATCTCCCCGTGGAGAGTCAAACAAGCTTGTCTTGCAGGACACCCACTATACCATTGGGCGATTTCCAGAAAACGATATCCCCTTACCCGAAGACCCCAACTCTCGCATTACCCGAGTCAAACATTGTCTCTTAGAACGAGAAGGGGGTCAATGGTGGATCAAAGACGATAGCCGTAATGGGATTGTGGTTCATTATCCCAATTTTCCCCCAGAACCCGTCAACTGTCGCACTGTTCCCTTAGATCCCGGTTGCGTCATCGAAATTCACGGCTGGAAACTGGTCTTTCATGATCCTAACCCCACCGCCGAACCCAGCCGAGGACCTAATGATATCAAATTGACCCCAGACTTTGTCTATAAAGTCTCCCAGGCCACCCTATTTTATCAGGAAGGGAAGGCGCGATCGCCCCTAACTCCCCGTACCAAAGTCAACCAAATGCTGGGTTACATGGCTCAACGCAACCTCGACCAAGGGGAACCAGTCCTCTGCTCCTATGATGAGTTAATTGAGGCGGCCTGGGGTAACGATGACGACCGGGGACGGCTTCCTGCTGATGTCAATATGTTAGCCCGTGACATTCGCCGTCTCCTTGAGCAAAATGGTTCAGAGACCGCCAAAACCCAGTTAGAAACCAAAAAAGGACAAGGCTATATCCTCAGAATTAGCTGCGAACCCTAACTCACTCAACCCGGTCTAGCGGCCCCTCCTAGGGTCCCAATCGATAACTTGAGATGAGTTTGAGGCTTGGTGCAACTCTGACGGTTATGGGGGAGAATAGAAGCACAGAGTCAGAGAAGACAGAGGGGATAGCGAGAGCTGATGCAGCTTAAGGCAATTTACAAGAGTCTGACAGGCCAGACAATTTATAACTACTATCTCAGACGACTCCTTGGAGTGGGGGGATTTGGTGGCGTGTTTCTCGCCGAAGAGCGGGTGCGGGAGATTATGTTACGGGAACTGGCCGTGAAGCTGATTCTGGATGATGAGAGCAATGACCAACTCAATGAGTTAAGGCAAGCCACCCACCTGGAACATCCCCATCTGGTTCGCGCCCACACCGCCGGGGCTTGTGAGTTCAATGGTATGGATTTTGTCTATCTGGTCATGGAGAGAGGGGAGTATTCTCTACAGGACAGGATACAACGACAGCTTCTGTCCATTGCTGAGACCAAAACCCTGATTCGTCACGTGGCAGCGGGGTTAAAGTATCTGCATCAACAGGGGAAAGTGCATCGGGACTTGAAACCAGGGAATGTCCTCTGGGCTAACTCCTCCTGGAAACTCTCAGATTTTGGCTTAGTTCGCAGTTTAGGTCCGCAGAGTTATGTGCAAACGGCCAGTAGTGCTGGAACGCTGGTCTATATGCCTCCAGAAGCCTTTGACAGCAAAATTTCCCCGGCTTGGGATATCTGGTCGTTGGGCATTATCGTGGTGGTGGCGCTAACGGGCAAATTTCCCTATCAGTTTGAGGATGATAATCAACTGATGAAGCAGGTGATGGTCGGGAATCTGCAACGTCCCTCATTGCCGGGAGAATTCCAAGCTCTTGTACAGGGCTGTTTGCACCGAAATCGCCGGGAACGCTGGACCGCGCAACAGGTTCTCGACTATCTCGACGGTGGGGGGCTGACGTTTGAACCCTTCGAGTTTGAAACGGCGAAATTAGAGATTGTTAAGTCCAAGATTAGGATTGAACGCCACAGCCGTTGCAACGTCCAATGGCGGGAAAAACTCCCCAATGGTGTGACCCTGGAGATGGTGAACATTCCCGGCGGAACCTTCCTTATGGGAGCAGCTCAAGGGGGAAAAAATACACTTGTCCATGAATATCCCCAGCACTCAGTCACGGTTCCTGGGTTTTTAATGGGGAAATATCTTGTGACCCAGGCCCAGTGGCGTACCGTGGCTCAGTTGCCTCAAATCCATCGTCCCCTTGCGCTTGAGCCGTCAAGGTTCAAAGGAGATACACTCCCAGTTGAGCAAGTTTCATGGTATGACGCCATCGAGTTTTGCACCCGCTTGAGCCAAGCCACAGGACAAAACTATCGTCTCCCCAGTGAGTCGGAATGGGAATATGCCTGTCGTGCCGGAACCACAAGCCCCTTTTATTTCGGTGACACCCTCTCCACAGACTTGGCGAACTATGACGGAAACTATACCTATGGCCTAGGTCAAAAAGGATTGTATCGCAAGGCAACCACCCCAGTGGGCAGTTTTCCTGCCAATGGCTTTGGGCTATATGATATGCACGGCAATCTTTATGAATGGTGTTTAGACGATTGGCACGACAGTTACCAAGATGCTTGCAGTGATGAGCAACCTTGGTTCGAGAACGAGCATTATTCTTATTTATGGCAAGATGGTCAATATGGGTTGTCTGAGATACTTCAACAGAACAATCCAAAGCTCCTGCGCGGCGGTTCTTGGTACTTCATCCCTAGGGACTGCCGTTCTGCTGCCCGCCTCAGGGCTACCCCGGACGTTCGCTCCTACTACATCGGTTTTCGGGTGTGTTGTTCCGTGGCGCGGACTCCTTAGCCCTATGAACTCTTGTCCTCTTGCGCTTTGCTCTTTGTTTTTTGTACTTTTTCCTATTGGCGCGAAGCGCCTTTTTTTTATTTTTTAGACCATTTGTTGAAATCCTTGCCAGACATACAACACCGAGGAGGGCGACCACCACTTCGACTGTCGCTCAGTGACCAGGGTTCGCCCCTACAGATATCTATGGCACGACTTCTGAAAATTGGTATTCTATCAATGTCCAATCTTATCTCCCTAGAGCTACATATTTCGGGATAGCCAAGGTTTTCGAAAGAACAAAGTTTGATGCTATTTAATCTATCTTTAATCTGAATTTTATTTGGTTTCTATTGTACTCAAAGATTTCATAAACCTCACATAAATTTTATGAGTTTGATATGGGCCTTTCCTGACTCCAATGCGAGGCTAAAGATAGCCAAATACGTCAAGGACATTAACCCATGACCTACATTTATAACCTCGCAGAACGTCAGCAACTGATGGGCCTCGCCTCATATCATGAACGGCTCAAATCCCTGGCTCGTCAATTGTGTCAAACAACCTGCTCCCAGCAACGCAAACGCTATCGTCGCCAACTCCTGCGGCTAATGGAAGCCGCTCCCCGCCACCTCTATTGGATTCCCCCCCAAGGCCAACAAGACCTACTCTACTTGCAAGCCAGCGAAACCGCCTGGGACTACATTCAACGAAAATTGCGGGGTGCGGTGCGTGGGGGTCACGCCTATGACCCCGATGCTGGAAACGGTAGTCTGATTACCCTCTGGAACATCCGCTGCAAAGGGGAATACCTGAAGCTGAAAAAACAACAAAGCCGCTGGCAAGCCTCCAACTTCAACTACTCCCGCAACGGGGAACGTTTCAACCACCTGGAGAACCAACCCGCACCCCCCAATCCAGAGCCTTCCCTCATCCAGCGCATTCGCCGGGCCATCTTCAAAGATGTAAACGGCAAATTCCGAAGCGCCTGGGTTCACAAAGCCTCCGGCCTCACCGCTCAGATGGTTTGTTTGCACATCGTTGATTCTGTCTTGCGGGGGGAGAAATGGACCCTATCGAGTCTCGCCGCTCACTTCCACATTTCCCCAGGAAGCATGAACTCAGCCTGGACTCGTACCCTCAAACCCCTATTGCAGGAACTGGGTCAGGAGTTGGATAGCGAGCTTGACTAGAGCGACTCGGGGGAGCAAGGGACTTCGGTTGACTTGCTCCCCCCATCTCTGGGTAAAGAGGGGAACGACGAACCACGAGGATGGCTTGTTCCCCAGTTCTTGCCGTCACATTTTTACCATTTCTTTACATTGTAACGTATTGTTAAGTTACGTAATGTCCTGCAAAGCCAATCTGGACAAGAGTTTCAGGCGATTTTAGACAAATTTCAGAGATATTTCTAAATACAATCTTCACATTTCACTGGTCTAATGACGGGTGAAGGTTCAATACCGGTTGCCACCCATATAATAGGCGGCCTCATCAATCCGCCCCAGAGTTTAGCGGGCGGCCATTTAAATCGGCTCAGTCTTCAATAAAGAGCCAGTTTTTTGAAAACGTTTAACCAACAGGCTTGTTATGCTCAGCCCGAAATTAGTTCGGGCTTATTTTTTTCTCTGGGTTTTTCTCTGAGGAAGACCCCTGGCCCGTCTTCCCAGGATGCAGCTAACGGACCGCCTGCACCTCAATCTCCCGTTCGAGAGACACAATCACCTCACCCTCCCGACGCAATTCATATTCCCCACGCCAGGTTCCCGGCAAAATTGGCCGCTGGGCCGTGTTGCGTTTTCCCACACCGTTGTACCAATTCAAATTCGATTGGTCTGCGGTTTGTTCATAGTCCGTAATCACCGTACCCTCGGGGTCCAGGAGTCGGAAATGTTCCACATCCCCTTCTAAAATCCCATAGCCATGCACCCAAAAATAGATTAAGGGAATGTCTTGAGAGAGGGTGATATCCGTGAAATCGCCCCGCCAGAGACGGTCTAGGGAGAGGTCTTCGGCGGCAAAGCCTGCACTTAAAATGCCCGTGGGTTCGTAACCGAGGGGGTCTTCCCAGAGAGGACGACGTTCCAAGTTGCACCCTGTCTCATCGGTTACACCCACAAAGGGGTCGATGACCTCCCCTTGATAGCGAACCGTAATATGGACATGGGGAAAGGTCGTTTTTCCAGAAAGTCCCACTAATCCCAAGGTCTCACCCTGGACGACCTGCTGGCCGGGTTCGACAACAATACTGTCTTGCTTGAGGTGACAATATTGGGTTTCCCAACCGTCGCCGTGGTCCATCACTAAACCATTGCCACATTCGCGGCCTTGTTCCTCAACGGCGGCGATATCTGCGGCGGTTCTCAGGCGGCGGTCCGGTTCCCCATCCCGCAAGCGTAAGACTGTTCCATCTGCAGCGGCGATGACGGCTACTCCCTCATTCATGGCGACTTCGTTGGGAATGGCAAAATCTGTCCCCTTATGTGTGTCATAGGTTTGGCGGCCACAGGCGAAGTCTTGGGCGTTGTCGCTGGGGTCTCGGTCAACGTAAAGAAGGGTGAAACAGTCTTCGCCAAGGCTGCAATCAATCGGTGGCGTGAATTGAACCCAGTCAGGGTTGGGAGATGTGACCACCTCATAGGCGGCCTTGTCCCCTGGCTGACTCGACTGGGGGGAGTCGCTGGTTTGACTATTGGTTTGACAGGCGGTGGTGACCAGAATACTGGTGAGAAGGGAGAGGGTGAAGAGGAGAATTCGTCGGGAAAGCATAGGGAGGGAGGAGGGAGGAGGGAACACCGGAACACCGGAACAGGGGGAAGAAGGCAATAGGCAAGCTAGCAATAGGCAATAGGGGGAGAATCCACCCCTTACCTCCAATGGAAGGCAGAAACAAGTTCGGGATTTGCCTTTGTGGTTGTCCTTTTGTGGAATCTTTTGCGGAATTGGAACTGCTATACCACTATGGCGGGTTGAGCATTCACTATCCCGAGACTTTTTGAGGTGGGTTTGGGTTCCCTAGAGGACGGGGACCGGGGAGGGGGTGAGGGTGAGGCTGTAGTCTTCCCGTTCGCGGCTGAGGTGGGGGTTGTAACAGGGGTCATCCTCTAAATAGTCGCCCCAGCGGTGTTTCATATAGTCAATTTCCTGCTTGAAGCGGAGTTGCTTTTCGGGGGTGTTTTCTTGGCCGCGACTTTTGGATTCGTAGTGATAGAGACGGACATGGGGTAAACAGACATTGCGATAGCCTTTTTCTATCATCTTCAAACAGAAGTCCACATCGTTGAAGGCGACGGTGAGGGATTCCTCAAAGCCACCGATGGCCTCAAATACCTCCCGGCGACAGAGAAGACAGGCGGCGGTGACGGCGGAATAGTTGTTGACGGTTTGCAGTTGGGCGAAGTAGCCGATCGCATCTTTGGGATAGAATTTATGGCTATGGCCGGCCACTCCGCCAATCCCTAAAACAACGCCAGCGTGTTGGATGGTGTTGTCGGGATAGAGAAGGGTCGCCCCAACGGCCCCGATAGATGGGCGTTGACCCTGTTCCACCAGGGCGGTTAACCAATCTCCTTGGCTGATTTCTGTGTCGTTGTTGAGGAACAGCAGATAGTCTCCTTCAGCTTTGGAGACGGCGAAATTGTTGAGTTTGGGATAGTTGAAGGGAATATCAAGGGGTTCGACGCGGAAGCGTTGGGGTTCTCGTTTGGCCCAGGTTTTGAATAGACGTTGGGTTTGTCGTTGGACACTACCGTTATCGACGATAATCACCTCATAATCAGGATAGGTGGTGAGGCGGAAAATTGAGGTTAGACAGGTGTTTAGGGTACTGGCGAGGTCTTTGGTGGGAATGATGATACTGACTTTCCCCGGTTTGCGGATGTCGTAGCGGGGAATCCAATGGCCCGTGGCGGTTGGGGTGACGATTCCCGGTTCGCCGCGACGTTGGAGGGCTTCGGTGAGGGCTTTGGCGGCGGCGGTGGTGGCGTAGGATTTGCTGGCGAGACGGCTGGCGGTGGATTCGGGGTGAGACCGCCAGTGATAGAGAATTTTGGGGATATGGACGATGCGATCGCTCTTCTCGGTAAAGCGTAACACGAGATCGTAATCTTGAGCGCCTTCAAAGCCGGTGCGGAAGCCACCAATCTCTTCGATGATACGACGACGATAAACTCCTAAATGACAGGTGTACATCCGAGAGAGGAAGGAGTCGGGACACCAATCGGGTTTGAAAAAGGGGTCTTTGAGATGGTTGTGTTCATCGACTTTGTCCTCATCGGAATATAGCATATCCGTTTCAGGACAATCGTTGAGGGCTTGAACGACCTCAAATAAAGCATCCGGGGTCATGAGGTCATCATGGTCCATGAGGGCAATAAAGTCCCCCGTCGCGATTTCTAAAGCACTATTAGACGCCTGGGAAATATGCCCATTTTCAGACCGATAGACGACTTGAATCCGCTCATCTTGTTGGCGATAGTTTTCCAATGTGCTGCGGACATGGGGTTGCGGTGACGCATCATCAGCGATGCAGAGTTGCCAATGGGGATAAATCTGTGCCAAAACAGATTCGATCGCCTGTTCGAGATAGTCCGCTGGGGTATTATAAACTGGCATCACCACGCTAATGGTGGGTTGATAGTCAAACTGTTGAATCTGCCGTTGTAAACGCAACAAATCCCCCGGACGAGGACTGTTTTGACTCAACCACATGCGATAGATATCGGGACTGGGTTCGGGAGAGGGTGCAGCGGGTGCGGGAGGAACCTCAGGAGTTCGCTTAAATAAGCGTAAGAGAGGGGTTTTAAATTTGAACCAAAGAATGCGTAATTTCCAAAATTTCGTGGCTTCCATCGCCGCAATCGTCGCTTGATGGGCCGCGATGATGTCCTTATGGGCAGCTAAATTAAGTTCCAGATTACCTTGTACCGCTTGAAATTGCGATCGCTCTCCCTGTAAATGCTGTTGTAGGTTGAGGAGTTCCTGACAATAATGCTCATGCACCGAATCGAGTTGTTGATACGCCAATTTAAGTTGTTCTTGAACCGCCTCAAATCGGTCATTACCATATTTCTCAACTGCCTTTAAATCCCCTTTCACAGCCTCTAACTCAATCGCTAACGCCTCCTTGGTTTGAAGTGCATCAAAGAGTTTTTCATGTAACGCTTCTGTCTCCTGGCGTAAGTCATTGCGCTCCTGCGTTCTCGCCTCTAACTCCGCCTGGGCGGGGAATAGCTGCGACTGCATCTGTTGCAACTCTAAGTTCGCTTGGTGCAGTTCCGTCTGATAATGGATCACATCTGCTTGGCTGCGATCGCGCTCCGCAACTAATAGCTCAATCTGCTGTTTTAGGGTCTCAACTTGTAGTCGTTCTGCTAATAACTCACTATCTTTCTTAGCGAAAATACTCGGAAAATTAGTAACATACAAATCCAGATGTTTAGCACAGAGATAGTGCATCAACCGCTCGCGATTTTCCGGAACATTGCAGCGACTCACCATCGACTCCCGGCGAAAGCGATACTCAAACAAGACTTCATCGAGGTGATAAAACTGCCAACCTCGCCCCGCCGCCGTCAACCATAAATCCCAATCCTCATAGCCCATTTTCTCAGGAATATGGGGGTCATAGCCGCCACAATCTTCCCAAAGGCGTTTCCGAATCACCGCACAAGCATCAATATAATTTCCCACCGCTAAGCGGTTAATATCAAAGGGAGGAACCTGCCAAATTCCCTGTTTGTCGCCAATATATTCAGCATTGCCATAGACCACGCCGATATCGGTATTTTTGTCAAGGACTTCAATAGATTTCGTAATATACTCTGAGCGAATCTTATTATCCGCATCCAGGAGTAAAATATAACGGCCTTGAGCCTGTTGACAGCCCGTATTTCGTGCCTCAGCCAACCCTTGATTCTGAAAATGATCGACAACCGTAAAGCCCTTTTGTCGCAGATACTCTAACACCTTTAACGTTAACGGTTCCGTTGACGCATCATTAACAATAACAATCTCATACACCGGTTGTTGACAGCGTTGCACACTGGCCACAGCTTCCAAAAGAAACTCCCCTTGATTAAACACCGGAATCACCACCGTTACCGACGGGAGATCGAGGGGATGGGGGGCTGAATCAAGATTCGGAAGTTGGCGAGAGAGACTCAGCGGGAGACTGGGGGTAAGATTGGGGGTGAGATTGGGGCCAGTGTTGGTGTTTTGGAGTAGATCTTGGGATAGATCTTGGGGTAAATCCGCCAAATGATTCAACTCAGCCAGCCAGAGAAGATGTCGAGAGGCCCGTTGGCGAACACTTTCGACGAAGGGATGATGAACATCGAGAGTATGAAATAGATGCGGTTGATAAATCTCAGCCACCTGTTCGTCAGTGAGATCGGCTTTCAAGGGAATCTGGAGTTTATCCCGCAACACCTGACTAAACCGTTGTGGCTGAGTTAACACGGCGTTGGTGTGAACCAGGAGACAGCGATCGCCGTGACGCCGATAAAAATCCCAAAGATGGCGATTATAATAAGCCCAAATTTGCAACAGCCAATCGGGATGTTCCTCAAAAATCGGGGCCTGAAGGCGACGAATCGAATCGGCCACATCCCAAGGATTGCGATAGACGAGGACAAACTTGGCCTCAGGAAGCTGGCGATACCAAAAATCGAGGAGTAAACTGGTACGAGGATCTTTCCAACCCCAAGGTTGATTGAGATGTAACCGCTCCTGAATCAGTTGTCTGGCCGTTCCTTCAAAAGCCGTTAACTCCTGAGTATGGATGGGATCACTCACCGTCCAACCCCAATCATGCCATCCCTCCTCATTTTCGGGGGTAATCGACTGTAACAGCCAACGCTGGAACTCTACAAACGCCTCATCTTCAAAATAGCCTGGTGCATTATGGGAATCCGCCTCAACAAAGCGATCGCCCAAATGAACCCCAGCCGCTTGAATCAGTGAGGCGACAAGAGAGGTTCCTGAACGGTGCATTCCCGTAATAATCAGGGGTTGGAACATGAGTCAGAGAAATTAAAGAGCGTATTGAGAACCATCGCCGTAGCGATCGCGGGGTTGATTCCGCAGTAAATCCGTAGTTTTGAGCGGATGGGGGGGATTATGCAGGGCCAAAAAGGTACTGCGATCAGCCTGGCCCTCATGACGCATCTGTTCATACTTCGGAACCATCGGCTGATGACACTCATAGACCGAATCAAAGCCCACATCCGCCAACAGATTATAAAGGGAGGGGCGAGTGAGCCAAGCACTTTCCTCATTCCCAATCGACCCCCAGGCCGTATGATCCTCCGTATAGGATCGTCCCCAATAGGTCTGTCCCCGATACTCATAGGCCTGTTCAGCCGTTGAACTCACATGGGTGTCAAACAGGGCTAACCGACTCGACACATTGGCAATGTGCTGAGCGAACTCAAAAACATCGGGAGCATTGAGATGATAGAAAATCCCGATACAGAGTACCACATCGAAGCTGCCATAGCGTTCCCGACTGAGATTGCGCACATCATCACAGACAAACTCGATGGTATCGAGTTGCAGTACCTCCTGACTAAAGCGGGCCTTGGCCAGATTACTCTCTCGTCCTTCCAATCCCACCACCGTCGCCCCATGAAGGGCTAATTCCAAACCATAGAGGCCTTCCAAACAGGCTAAATCCAAGACTCGCAATCGAGACAAGTCCTCACCACAGAAATCCCGAACCGCTTGTAAGACGCGGCGGACTTTCACTTCCGCCCCAGAACAGGTCTCGTCGGACATCGTATAGAGATGATCTCCGAGGCGGAGATTGTGGTTCGTCCAGGGGCCATACTGTTGGATGATCTCTTGCTGGCGTTGGGCGATCGCATCATCAGTCATAGCATTCACTGTCAAACAAGGGAGTAGAAAGCAAACCCGACGATCGCCCTAGAGGGCTAGACGGCGATCGCGCTGCTACAGTGATTCTACCCTGGCCGAGTCGCTTGGGAACGCCTCACCGGGACGAGAAACCGACTCATCGGTCACTAAATTTAAATGAGGATCAACCAATAAATCCACAATCCCACTGGCGAAGGAGTCACTTTCGGGGCGAACCCGGAACATGGCGATATCAATTCCTCGGGCCAAATAGGTAAACTGGCCATCCACCGTTCCCGACACCCCAGCATTGAGGAAATAGGCCCCTGGATTGAGTAAACAGCGGAAGTCAAAGCGAACCTCAATCGTCGTATTGGGGTCTACCCGTTCAATCTCCTGACTGGCCGCCGTAAAAGACGCTCCCCCGAGTTCGAGGCCACTCACCGTTTTCACAAGCATCCCGAAACGAACCCGATAGGCGGTTTTATAAAACGTCACCTGGTAGGTATACACATACTCCTGACGGCCCGTGAGGTGATTCACCGTCCGGCCATCCGGGGTTTCAATATGAGGATTGAGGATTTTCGCCCCCCGAGGAATATAGGAAATGGTGTTTTTAGGAACCAAGTTTGGATCATAAAAATCCTCATCGAGCGGTGAGAGATTCGTGTCTCCTGAGTTCGAGGGAGAGGGATCCGGGGTGGCGGTGTGAGGGAGATCTGGCGGTAAATCGGGGGTATTGCGGATCTCCTCGCGGAAGCTCTCTAGGCGCTCTGGGGGGGCGTAAATCAGCTTATGATAGCGGTCAATGGTAAATTTGGGTTCGTGGGCTAAGAGGGCTTCTCCATGGTCCAGCAACAGGGCGCGATCGCACAACTCCACCACCTTACTCGCCGAGTGAGAGACAAATAAGGTGGTACTTCCCCGAGATTGCAAAGCTGCAATGCGAGAAAAACAGCGACGTTGAAAGGCCTCATCTCCCACCGCCAGGGCTTCATCAACCACCAAAATATCCGGATCAACACTGGTGGCCACCGCAAACGCCAAGCGGACAAACATCCCACTGGAGTAGGTTTTTGCCGGTTGATCAATAAAATCACCAATATCGGCAAAGCTCGCGATATCATCAAAGCGGTCCTCAATTTCAGGTTTGGTTAATCCCAGCAGTTGACCACTAAAAAAGACATTTTGGCGGCCGGTAAACTCCGGATTAAAACCGCTTCCGAGTTCCAACAGGGCCGAAATGCGGCCATTGACCTGTAAACTCCCCGATGTGGGCATTAACGTCCCCACAATAATCTGGAGAAGAGTACTTTTCCCCGAACCATTCCGCCCCACAATCCCGAGGGTTTGTCCCTTGGGGACGTCCAGATTGACATTCCGTAAGGCCCAAAACTCCGCATATTGCTTTTTACTGGGAAAGAGGAGTTCTTTCAAGCGATCGGTCGGATGTTGATATCGCCGAAAACATTTCGAGACATTGTGAACGGAAATAGCCAGATCGTCCATTGAAGCCATTAGACTGTCAGTTCGAGGGTGAGCGGTGTGAGGAGAGACAACCGTGGAGGAGAGGCTGACATCCCTTACAAGACATCAGCAAATCCTGGCCGTAGTTTACGGTACGACCATAATCCCCCCAAAAAGACAATCGAGGCAACGACGGCGGCGATCGCCCATTCGCCCCAATGTTGGATCTGTCCCACAATAATGGCATCTCGATAGACTTCCGCCAACGCCGCCAAGGGATTCAGCCAAAAAATCCAACCCTGAATCCCTTCGGGAATGCTACTAACGGGATAGACAATGGGGGTGAGGTAGAACCAGAGGTTTAACACCACATTCAGGGTTTGGGGAATATCCCGCAAAAACACCGTTAAAGCAGCGGCGAAGTAGCCTAACCCCGAAGTGAGGAGGAGTTGGGGCAGACAGAACAGAGGCATCAGCAGTAAGGTGGTATGGAACTGCTGAGTGAAGATGGCCACGAAGATGACCAGGATCATTAAGCCTAGGGTACTTTCGACAAAAGCCGCGCAAACGGGAACCAGGGGCAGTAAACTGAGGGGGAAGACGACTTTTTTAACCAGATTTGTTTGTGAGACGACGGCTGAGGCCGCTTGAGAGAGGCCATTGGTGAAGGCAAACCAGGGGAGAAGGCCAGCGAACAGCCACAATCCATAGACGAAGTTGTTAGCGGGAACCCCCGAGAGTTCTAGGCGAACCTTCAGAACAATCGAGAAGACGTAGGTGTAGATGAGGAGTTGACTTAATTGCGTCAGTAGCGGCCAGAGATTCCCCAAAACCGAGCCTTTGTAACGGGATTCGAGTTCTCGTTGAACCAGGGTTTTGAGGAGTTCGAGTTTGAACCCCCAACGGGCCTCTTGGACATAATGCCGCCAGGAGGTAACTTTGCTGTTAGAAGAGGGGATCGTACCGCGCAACCGTTTTTTCCTCACGAAGGGTCTGACGACAACTGTACTCGATTTCTGGGGGCGATCGCGCCGAGACTCGTCTGTTGTCTGTGCGTTCATCGCCCTCTTAGGGGGATTCGGGATCAGATTTTAAAGCACTTTGTCGGGATTTTCTAGGGAAGACCATGGACTGGCCCGGTTCCCAACCCACGACATTCGAGTCTTGGGATCTCAGACGCCGTTCCCTCAGCATGAGGTTCCCATGTCCTCCATCATCACTCTGTTACCCTAGGATCAAGTATCTTGTTGTGATTGACGGCGATCGTCCATGGCTATCATTTCCTCTCAGTCGAATTCCTCCCCAGCGGGCGATCATCGCAATCCCCTACTACAGCCCGAAACCACCGCCGAGGATGTCGCTGAATATAGTCCAGACGAGACGCAACCCAGGGAAAACGCCAAAACCCAAATCCAAGCCGACGAAAAAATCCGCCCCCAACACTTAAGCGATTACATCGGCCAATCGGAACTCAAAGAAGTTCTCCACATTGCCATTCTCGCCGCCCAATCTCGTCAAGAAGCCTTAGATCATCTGTTGCTGTACGGGCCGCCGGGGTTGGGAAAAACCACCATGGCCCTCATCCTCGCCGCCGAAATGGGAGTTGGCTGCAAAATTACCACCGCCCCCTCCTTAGAACGTCCCCGAGACATCGTCGGCTTACTGGTGAACCTGAAACCGGGGGATGTGTTGTTTATCGATGAAATCCACCGTCTCAGTCCCATGACCGAGGAATTACTCTACCCGGCCATGGAAGACTATCGCCTCGATATTACCATCGGCAAAGGCAAAACCGCCCGCACCCGCAGCATTGACTTACAGCCGTTCACCCTCGTCGGGGCCACCACCCGCGTCGGGGCGTTGACATCTCCTCTACGCGATCGCTTTGGCCTAGTACAACGATTACGATTCTACGAACCCGAAGAACTCAGCCAAATTGTCCAACGCACCGCCAAATTATTAGACACTCCCTTAACCGACAATGGGGCCTTAGAAATTGCCCGTCGTTCCCGAGGAACTCCGCGTATTGTCAACCGTTTGTTAAAACGAGTTCGGGACTACGCCCAAGTGAAAGCATCAGGAACCATTACTGAAGAAATTGCCAAAGCCGCGTTAGAGTTATTTGAAGTGGATCCGATGGGCTTAGATTGGACCGATCGCCGTTTATTAACCGTTACCATTGAGCAGTTTAATGGCGGTCCTGTGGGCTTAGAAACCCTAGCCGCTACGACGGGAGAAGATGCCCAAACCATTGAGGAAGTCTATGAACCCTATTTGATGCAAATTGGCTATCTCACCCGTACCCCACGAGGACGGATGGCGAGTCCAGCGGCTTGGACGCATCTGGGTTATGAGCCACCGAAACGGCAATTACCGTTGTTTTAATTACCTTGATGACAGAACCTAATATTAGCACTAGGAACGTGACGGCAGTATAACTGTTTCAAGCAGAATGAGTCATTTCTGGGTTATGACTGGGTTATGAATAGATCTCGAGCTCGACTCAGAGAGAATGGTCGCCAGAGACTGACCAATCCTACGCCCTAAGTCAACGGGAACAGCGTTTCCGAGTTGTCTCATCGCTTCTGTCCAAGAGCCGACAATAGAATAGTGATCCGGAAAAGTCTGAATCCGTTTAGCTTCTAAAATCGTGTAATACCGAACCTGTCCATCACGGTAACGAATCATATTTTCACCGCCGGGAACTCCATGATCACCTGCTTTAAGAGCTTTCGAGGGAAGGTCAATATAACTACCAGTATGGCCGGGATAGGATTTGGCTCCATCTCTCAAATAATGGTCTGGGTGAAACGTTCCTGTTGCATCGGGGTAGGGTAAAGTTGCGATCGCATCTCGAACCGTTTTCCATGGCTCAAGGACAGAAGGAAAAAGTGGGGGCTGACGTTGCAGAGTTTTAATCCGCTTTTGTAGTCTACAATCATAATGATCAAGAGGTGGAGGTTGCACATTATGATGCTCCCAATAGGTTTGTGTCACAAACTGACACCAAAGGAGAGCATCCAGGGAATGGCTAGGTTTTGGAAATGACCAGTCCACTGCAATATCCTGACGAATCCCAACCAGAATGACTCGTTCGCGACGTTGAGGGATGCCATAATCAGCGGTATCGACAAGCTTGAAATAGACGCGATATTGCAGGGAGGAACCTAACGGTGACCGATCAATCTGCTTAAGTTGTGCATGATGGCTTTGCCAATCTCCTGTGGTTTTAGGTCGTATTTGCGGATATTTTAGACGCAAAAGAATGTAGTTGAAATAAGTTCTAAATGATTGACGTAATAGCCCTTTAACGTTCTCAAACACAAAGGCTTTTGGCGTACAGGTTGCGATCGCCTCACACGCCCAGGGAAACATATCTCTAGAATCTAAATAGCCACGATGTTTCCCTCCTAGAGAAAAAGGCTGACAAGGGGGACCTCCCGCAATCAAATCTACTGAGCCAAATTCCCTAAAGTTCACCTCCCGAACATCGTTACAAAACACGCGGTTGTTGTTGTATTGTTGACAAAGGGTCTGATAGGCATGAGGATTCCATTCAATTAAGCCCTTATAATCAATCCCAATTGAACTTAGACCATGGGCAAGTCCTCCAGCACCCGCAAATAATTCTAAACAAGAAAAACTAGACATTTCTACTTAATTCTAAATTATCAAAAAAAACATCAATCGCTGCATAAAGTTCTTCTTTGTTCTTGGCGACTCCTTGACATCGCTCTGCCCAAGGGCGGCCCGGATGGCAAACATCCCAATCTGATTTGGACTGCTGGTATCGACCTTTTCCCGGATCATGATTCCCGAAACCGTCAATTACAGTATTCCAAAGAGGCTGATATTGACGAATCAAGGCTGCTTCTAAGGTTGAAATCAAACTACTCTCTGCACCCTCTAAAATTATAAATCGACAATAGTAATCCTCCAATCTAAGCCCTTCACCTTGGGAAATACTATTAGTATGTTCCCTTAAACGGTGATAAAGTTCATTCGTTTTTCTATCCGTAGAACTTTGCCGTCGTCCTTGCCGCCACCCTTTGGGAACTGCTTTGCCAATGTAAATAGGAACTTGCAAAAAGGTTCTGTTGAAGTTATGAAATCTGGAATATATGCCTGAATTTGCAGTGCAGTAAATTTGATAGACACCGGGGCCGTCAAACTTTTCTGAAGGTGGCATCTTTTGAGCGGGAGTTTCCTGTAAAAAAATAATTTCTTCAGCAATTATTCTTTGGAAATCAGGTGATTTGTAAACATGATTTATCCGAGAAAAAGTTTCAGTCACATTAAACCAAGATGGGTTAGGTTGCCCAAAAATCAAACGTTAGGGTAATCAAGGTTTAAGAGCGGTGTTTTGCGGGGTTAAAACACTCGTAAGGGGTAGTATACGACAAAAATCAGTCCTGAGCCACCAAGATACCATCAGGTGTTGGCAGATAAATTGCTAGGAGATAAGGATCCGCTATCCTGGAGGCTCGTTCTAGTTTCCCATGCAATGCTCTGGCTCATTCTCTCCCTGGTGACCGCCTTCTTTGAATCCTTGCGAGACGTCGCCAACAAAACCTCATCTACCCTTCACAATGACTACGTCATTACCTGGTCCCTCAACGCCTTTACCGCCCTTCTCCTACTCCCCCTCGCCCTATTCCTGGGAACTCCTACCATTACCCCTCCCTTCTGGAATGCCTTGCTGGCCGGCAGTTTCCTAAACGCGATCGCCTTCCTCTACTTTATCAAGGCCATCCGCCTGTCCGACCTCTCCAAAGTCGCCCCCCTCACCACCTTTACCCCCCTATTCCTCCTCCTCACCTCCCCCATCCTTGTCGGTGAATTTCCCAGCAGTAGAGGATTAGTGGGGATTCTGCTCATCGTCAGCGGCGCCTATCTCCTCAACTTTGCTCAACGTAAAAGCGGCTATCTCCAACCCCTGCGCGCCCTCATCAATGAACGAGGCGCTCGCTTGATGTTACTCGTAGCCTTCCTCTGGAGTCTCACCTCCAACTTCGACAAAATTGGCGTGCAAAACTCCTCACCCCTATTCTGGGTCACCACCGTCTATGCCGCCAATGCCCTCTGGCTATTTCCCCTAATGTTGCTCAAATGCCAAGGTTGGAGAGAGCAAATTCAAGCCAAACCCCTACCTCTGTTGGCTATTGGTGGCTTCAATGCGATCGCCGTCGCCTGTCAGATGACGGCCCTCTCCCTCACCCTCGTCGCCTACGTCATCGCCATTAAACGCACCAGCGCCTTATTTAATGTCCTCTGGGGGCGATTTATCTTCCAAGAAACGGGCCTCAAACAACGACTTCTTGGAACCACCATCATGGTTCTCGGTGTCACCGTGATTGCCGTATCTTAATCCCCCTTTGCTACAATCAAATCATCGTTTTTAGTTATGGGTTCCCATCATGGTTGATGCCTCTCGCCGCTGGCAAACTCCCTTACCGACCATGTATGACCTCCCCAGCGAATTCCCGGAGGAACTTGGTTTGCCGGATCAATTTCATGAGTTGCAACCGACGCTCTTGAGCATTACTTGTAAACCGTCAAACTACTCGCCAGAGGACTGTTTGACCGCTCAAGACCTCAATGTCTACTATGATCCTCACCATACCCTCTGGCATAAACGGCCCGATTGGTTCCTGGTTCTTGGGGCCACCCACGTTGACCAGCAAGACCAGTTACGCTGGAGTTATGTCATCTGGCAAGAGGGAATCTCTCCCTTTCTCGTTGTTGAACTCCTCTCGCCGGGGACTGAGGCGGAAGATTTAGGACGCAGCAGTATGCGCCTGGCCGATAAACCCCCCAGTAAATGGCAAGTCTATGAGCAAATTCTGCAAGTTCCCTTCTATGCGGTGTTCGATCGCATCCAAAATGAGTTTCGGCTATTTGTCCTAACGGGTGGCCGCTATCAAGAACAAGACTTGCCCGAACGCCGTTTCTGGTTCGAGGAACTGGGGTTAGGGTTAGGAGTCTGGAATGGTCCCTATCGTGGGGTGAACGGACGCTGGTTGCGTTGGTATGATGCGGATTGGACCTGTATCCCCACCCCCGCTGAAGAGGCGGAAACAGCCCGCCAACAAGCCGAACAAGAACGGCAACGAGCCGAAGCCGCAGAAGCCGCCCTCAATCAAGCCCAGAGCGCGGCTCAGCAGGCTCAGGAACAAGCCATAAGCAACTTTTTGGCGATGGGTCTCGATGTGGCACAAATCGCAGCGGCGTTGGGCGTTTCTGAGGCGCTGGTGCAACAGGTTCGCGATGGGTTAGGGGACTAGCCCCATTTGGCTCCCTCAAGCCTCCCATCGCGGGTTGGGGGAGGGATTAGGCGGGATAAATCCGTAGGCGACGATTGGGTTCATCGCCGAAACTATCGGATTTGAGGCGATAGTGTTCCACCAGTTCATGCTGGATTTTCCGGACTTTGGGCGATCGCGGTAACAACTCCACTGGTTGCCCTTTCGGAAGCACAATCTGTTCGACGGCTAGACGGGCCTCTTCTAAGGCCTCAATCTCATCATCACTGGCATTGTGACTAAACAGCCGTAAATCCGCCACATCGGGAACTCCGGGATCATCCATTTGCAATAACCGTCGCAAGGCTCGGGTAATCTGAGGGATGGTACTGGATTTAATCAGATGGATGGGAATTTGTCGGGCTTTGGCGACATGGCGGAGTTTGGAATGATTGCGGAAGTGCGATCGCAACGCCAACACCGCATTGGCTTCATCCAAATCCTTGGTAATCACCACCGGTAACTCCAAGACTCCAATCACTTCTTCCAACTGGCCCCGACTAATGGCATAAGGATAGAGATAAAATCGCTCCTCCTCATCAACCATCTCATTGCCAAAGCGGTCAAACTCAGGACTATTCGAGAGAGACGCATCGAGTAATTGCTCAAAATGCTTCTGAGGGGAACTCGTCGCCACCCCATTGGTGCGCGGTAGGGGTTTCATCTGCCCGGAGGCTCGCCAGCCCCGCACTCCGGCATTTTTCGGGGGTTTTGGGGCAATGGGGGCATCGGGTAACTCATGAGAAATCAGCACCTTGCCACTCTCATTCATGGTTCGCACTTGAGGGTTCGGTTGTCGTCCCCGCAAGAGAATATCCACGGTATCCGAGACACTTTCATGCACCACCCAGCGATACCGTTCTAACATCTCCACGGCAATCTCGAAGGTGGGCGGGGCTTTGCGTTCGAGGACGGTTTTCTGAGTTCCCCGCCGTCGCGCTTCGTCGTCTCCGAGGGTGACGGAACCAATCCCACCAATTAAGTCTGCTAGGGTGGGGTTTTTGATGAGGTTCTCGATGCGGTTTCCGTGGGCAGTTCCCACCAGTTGCACCCCCCGTTCGGCAATGGTACGGGCAGCCAGGGCTTCGAGTTCGGTGCCGATTTCGTCAATCACCACCACTTCGGGCATATGGTTCTCGACGGCTTCAATCATCACCTGATGTTGCAGTTCGGGGCGGGCTACCTGCATTCGTCGCGCCCGGCCGATCGCCGGGTGGGGGATATCGCCATCGCCGGCAATTTCGTTAGAGGTGTCGATAATGACGACACGCTTTTGTAAGTCGTCGGCGAGAACTCGGGCAATTTCCCGCAGGGCGGTGGTTTTACCCACGCCGGGCCGACCTAACATGAGGATAGATTGACCTCGTTCGACTAAATCGCGAATCAGGCCAATGGTGCCGAAGACGGCTCGCCCCACCCGACAGGTAAGGCCAATGATGTCGCCGCTGCGGTTACGGATGGCGCTGATGCGGTGGAGGGTTTGTTCGATTCCGGCCCGGTTGTCGCCGCCGAAATGGCCCACGCGATCGACGCAATCTTGTAAGTCTTGTTGGGTGATGGGATCGTCGCTGAGATATTCGGCTTGGCCGGGGAACCGGGCTTCGGGACGTCGCCCTAAGTCCATGACAATTTCGATGAGAACGTCCCGCTGGGGATGGTGTTCGATGTGGGTTTGGATGGGTTCGGGGAGAATGCTGAGGAGTCGAGTGAGATCGTCGGTGCTGCGCTGCATATCGCGTTCTGGTTCTGAAGGGGCGGCTTCAGGAAACGGAGATCGCCCATAAGGGACAGAAGATGATGGGTTGGGATTTGAACTCGCCATGAATGCTGGAAATAGCAACAGGGGCCGTCAACCGGGAAAGTGGGGTTAGTGGACTTTTAGGGCCGCTGAGGGCTGATGGTGCAAGGCCACGAGCGATCGCGCCCGCTCGACGGCGGCCCAGAGAAGTTGAGGATGCTGGTCTAGGTACATGGCAGAACCCCGCTCGATGCTGTTTAATGCGGTCAAAATAGGGGACAAAATAGCCCGGGCATAACTGCCGTAGGCAATCCCTGCTATATATTTAGCGGGTTTTGGCCGGGTTAAAGGGCTGTTAGACGAAGATTGTTCGTAATTTAATCGGTTGTTAAACAAACCTAGGGATTGCAGTTTGGGGACTGTGTGCTGGTTGGTTCCTCCGGCGAGTTGGACATATCCGGGAAGGTTGGCCTTGAGAACTTGTTGTCCAAATTGGATGGTGGCTTTGCTGGTTCCTTTGCCAATATCACCGCTCATCGATCGCCCGTCGGTTTGCCAGATGGGTTCGGGAAAGGCATCACCGATCATCTCGTAGAGCGATCGCAGATAGTCGAGACTTTGGGGACTCTGTAAACAACTAATGGCCAGTTGTTTTATGTGGGTTCGCCAAGGGGCGATCGCCCGCCACAGGGCTTCAAAGTCTTGGCGATGACCGGGTTGGGTATGGATTTCAATGGCGTCAACGGCCATAGATAGGATAAAGGGGGCTAGGGTTTCAGGACTGGTACGGTAAGCGTTGGCCTCAATCAGTCCTTGGGGACAGATGGGTAAACAACGGCCACAGCCATAACAGCGGTCCTGAATCACACCCTGATGGTTGTCCGTGAAGGCGATCGCCGCTGCTGGACAGACGGTTTCACAGGGACGGGGACAGTCCGGTGGACAGTGATTGGGGTTAAAGTGCGCTTTGCGAAAATGAGGATCCTCAGCGTCGTTTAGACTGACCATGAGCCAGGGCTTGGGATTGGGAGATAGCCCCCGCGATCGCGCTGACTCCACATAGGCCTGAGCCGCCGTAATGCCCCCGCGAGCCGCCTCC
This sequence comes from Phormidium lacuna HE10JO, assembly GCA_900149785.2. Classification (GTDB taxonomy): domain Bacteria; phylum Cyanobacteriota; class Cyanobacteriia; order Cyanobacteriales; family Geitlerinemataceae; genus Sodalinema; species Sodalinema lacuna_A. Next base: position 70,422 of record FSSI02000003.1, read on the forward strand.
ACGACCGCTGCATCAGCTGCAACATCAATACAATCAACTCCGGCCAAGGTATACGCCAAACTCAGGTTATGCACGGCGGGCAGGTCTTGGAAACTGGCACCGCAGATTAACTTAAACCAGGTGCCTTGTTTTAAGGAATGTAACGGGTGTCTCAGGTTAGTCACACCTACATGCTAATGGGTTCGTTAAAAAATGGGGAGGGTGGATTATGATTTCGCCGGACCGAATGGCTCTCAACGGTTTGGGACTGAGACTCTCAGCTAGATGTTTTAGTCATTTGTGGTATAATAGGACAAATACTACAGAACGACAACCTGATTCTCATTTGGGGAAGAAGGGAATAGGGAATCGGCAATTCCCGAGATGCGGTTGTCACTCCTGAAATTTTCCCCTATAATAAGAGATCCAGAAAGAGAACGATAGCATTCACGTCACTCACGAGGGGCCTTCATGGTTTCGACGTGTTGGGGAAACCCGAAGCGTGATGCAGGCCGAGAGTGAGTCTCCTCTCGTAAATCAAAGGCTCAAAACAAAAAGTAAATGCGAACAACATCGTTCCTTTCGCTCGCAAAGCAGCTACTGTTGCCTAGAAAAAACCTCCAATAGGTTCGAGCACTTATAGTCCGACTCCGTTAAAGGCTATAGGTAAACCCCAACGGATGCACTCATTCACTGTCTCTGGTCAGTGAACTGAGTTAAGACAATACCAGAGCATCCTACCGTCCGGGATAAGGGACGGTCCCCGCCCCAAGGGTTAACGGGGCTAAGCCTGTGAATGATCGTGAGGTCAATACCCAAGGCGGACACGGGTTCGATTCCCGTAGGCTCCACTTTAAAACACAAACGACCTGTTACAGCATCTGTAGCAGGTCGTTTGTTTTCGTTAGACTAGAAGGTGATTTCTCTGTGTAGTTGTCGATTATGACCTCCAAGACTCCCAACCTGCAACGGCGCATTCCTCGTGTTCTCTCCTCGCTGATTCTCGGGGCGATCGCCTCGGGCTTCACCTCAACCTTAGTCGCCCTACCGAGTTGGGCCAACAGTCCAGACAGCGCCCCGAGTGAACTGGAAAATCTCCTAGACAGCATTGATAGTACCTCAACCGAGGGAGATATCGAGGGCTTAATGGACTTCTACAGCAATGACTTTGATCATGCTGATGGCCTCAACCGCGACGATTTCCGCGCCTCCCTCGAACAACTCTGGGAGCGATTCCCCAATCTAAGCTACACCACCGAGATTCTCTCCTGGGAGGAGACGGCGAACGGCTACCAAGTTGAAACCGAAACCGCTATTGTCGGCTTAGAGGCCAGGGATTTGCCCAATACTGAACTTCACGGAACCGTGCGATCGCGCCAAACTTATGAAAACGGGCAAATTGTCTCCCAAGAAATTCTCGAAGAAGAAATCCGTATCCTCTCAGGCGACAATCCCCCCAATGTCCGCGTTAACCTTCCTCTCGAAGCCTCACTCGATAGCCGCTATCACTTTGATTTAATCGTAGAAGAACCCCTCGGAGACGATTTAATCCTAGGTGCGGCGATGCAGGAATTGATTTCTCGTAACACCCATCTTAATCCCAATGCCTTGGAACTTGAACCCCTCAATGCTGGTGGGTTATTTAAGGTTGGCCAAGCTGAAGATGGTGCCGGCGACTATTGGGTATCCGGGGCAATTGTTCGCCAGGGAGGTATTACGATTGTTAGCCGGCGGATGCGGGTGAATTAGGGGGAGAAGGGAACAGGGAACAGGGAACAGGGAACAGGGAACAGGGAACAGGGAACAGGGAACAGGGAACAGGGAACAGGGAACAGGGAACAGGGAACAGGTAGGGGGTGTTTCGGCTTGCAATCCTGGTCAGCTTTGAGCGTTCGATTAGAACTTGCTGGAATGCACCTCTCGCTGGTGGAACCTGACCCCTGTCAGTTATCGATTGTCTGGCGTTGTTCGACGAGTTTTTCTGTCATTTGGGCCAGGCGATCGAGGTGTTGCTTGAGATCTTGGGCTTTGAGGCGGAACTTGCGTTTGCGCCCAAGGGCGGCCCGGGCTAGATCCTCGCGATCGCGCCTCAGGGCCGTGTGAGCCACCTTATCCCAAGACTCCATCTCACGGACAGCCTGATTGTACCGAGGTTGTAGGTCATCCCAGGCGACCTTGATCTCTCCTAAGGCCTCATCCAACATCCCAGCGGCATCCTGCTGATGACCATCTTGGAAGGACTGGTTGATTTTACCCGATAACTGATCCGGGTTGAGAGTGGCTAACAAGGGGGCAAACTTGCGAATTTGCTTGCTGTCACTGATTCCAGTCTTGCACCAAGTCGCAAAATGTTCACAGTTGTTGAACAGCAGATTATACTCGCGCTCTCCTAGGCGACTCTCGGCCCGTTGTAGGGTGGTTTCAGCAATATAATGGGCGGGATACTGGCGGGTATAGACCCGTTTCCCCCAAGTAAACGCCTCCATCGACGTGCGTTTAACCGTGGCCTCGTCTTCTCGCTTGGAATAGTGAATCACTGTTCCATCGCCGCAATCAATCCCGTGGTGTTCATATAAACCCTCCAGATTGAAGAAAGGACGAATCACATAAATCTGGTCGCCACGTGCCATAACGAAAATCTAGGGTGAGGGGTGAAGTGGAGCGATCGAGCAAAACCGACAACACCAAGGCGAATCTGTGCCATGCCTTGAGATGGGGCCACCCTCGAACACTCCCCATTATGGATCATTTCGCAATTGCTGAAAGAAGTGGAATAATGGCGATCGGGTCAAGTTTCAGGAACCGTCATGACGTCACGCACCTCGTCTCCCCTCTCACTCACCCTTCTGGGGGTGATTCTCCTCACTGTCCTCTGGACGGTCTATTGGTTTGGCTTCCAGAGTTCCCTGACGCTGCTGCGAGGTGCGCCGATGAGTGAACCGGCGGCGGCGTTGTTTCTCCCGAAAGATGCGCCTCTGGTGATGTCGCTGTTCACCAATCCCCAAAAATTACAAGATTTACGACAACTGCGCACGCCGTTACGTCAACGAGGCCAGGCTAAGGCTGAGTTTGAGCGGTTGAAAGCAAGTTTGCTGACGGATACCAATTTAGACTATGGGCGGGATATTGAACCCTGGTTGGGCGAGGAAATCACCTTAGCGGTGACAACTCCTGACCTCGATCGCAACCCCAACAATGGCACACAGCCGGGCTATCTCCTGGCCTTGGCGGTCCGCGATGGCGATCGCAGTCGGGAGTTTTTGGATTTGTTCTGGCAAAATAAGGCCGTTTCCGGGCGAGAGTTGCGCTTTGAGCAATATAAAGGGGTAAACCTCATCTACAGCCGTAAAACGCTGCCGCCGACGGGGGATGGCTTGCAACTGAAAGACTTTAACCCCTTTGCCAAAGAAAGTGCCGGAGAATGGTCCAGTGCGGTGGTCGGCGATCGCTTCGTCCTGTTCGCCAACGCGCCGGAAGTCCTCCGTAAAGCCATCAATGACGCTCAGGTGGGGGATCTCAACCTGCAAGGATCGCCGACTTATCAGAAGGCGATCGCCCGTTTGGACCAACAACGCATCGGCCTCGTCCTGGCCGATGTCCCTCAACTCAGTGGCTGGCTAGGCGGAGATTCCGTTAAACCTGACTCTAAACTTCCCGATACCCTCGCCATTGGTTTAGGTCTTAGCCGTCAGGGACTCTTGGCGGATACGGTCTGGACGAGCAATAACGATGAGAGTACCGTCCCCCCCGATTTAGATCATCCTGTGGCGGCGTTGAACTATATCCCCGATGATAGTGCGGTGGTCTTAGCGGGATATGATCTCGCCAGTCGGTGGCGTCGCCTCGCACAAGCGGTATCGGGGGGAGATGTCCTCTCACGGTTGTTGACTCAACCTCTGGCTGAATTAGAAAGCCGCTGGGGAATTTCCTTAGAAGAGGAGATTTTTAGTTGGGTGACTGGAGACTATGCCCTGGCCCTGTTGCCCAATGTGGACCAGGATGGCTTAGATTGGATTTTCGTGGCCGAGGATCCCCCTAACAATCAATCCCAGTCCCAAGCGGCGATTGAACGACTTGATGCGGCGGCGGCGGCCAATGGCTACAGTGTTGGACCATTTACCCTCAAGGATCAACATCGGATTTTGGCCTGGACTCGTTTGATGACTCGGGAAGGAAAAACCACGGAGGGCAATTTACGATTACGCTTAGAGGCGGATGTTTTGGGGGTACGGGGACAGTTGAATGACTATCGTCTCTTGGCCAGTTCCATTGAGGCCATTGATTGGGCCTATACCTCTCCCCGCCGCAACTCTCTGTTGGCTAACGGTCAATTTCGTAAGGAGTTACCGTTACTGCCCCATGAGAATGATGGCTATTTCTATCTCAATTGGCAACAGAGTCAGGGACCTTTGCGGCAGCAATTGCCATTTTTGCGGGTGTTGGAACTGACGGGGAATCCACTGTTTGATCATGTGCGATCGCTCCTGCTGACCACCGAAGGTAGTGAGACTGGAGTTCACCGCGCCCAAGTTCTGGTCAAACTCACTCCCTAACCCGTATCTTTTGCCAGTTTCCCCTAATTGCTCATTGTGAATTGTCCATGGACTCCGATCGCCTCTTAAGCCTCCTCAAACACACGCCCCTGACTGAGAATTTATCGGATAGTGAACGGCAGCATCTGCTTGAGGCGGCGAGTTTCTCTGATGCTGAGACGGGACAGTTGATTTTTGTGGAAGGGAGTCCCAGTGATTATTTATGGCTACTCTTGGAGGGAGGGGCGGAACGGCTCCAGGAAGCCGATAGCGGGCAATTACTGCTACTAGGAGCCGTCAAACCCCGAGAAACGATCAATGCCCTAGAATTTATCTTGGAACGCCCTTATAGCAGCAGTTTACGGGCAACGAGTTCCAGTACTTTGTTGATGATTCATCGCCAACATTGGCAGCGGTTGCTTAGTAGCAGTCGTGTGGGGAGTAAGCTGGCGTTAACTTTGCTGGCCATGGCCCAACAGCACTTTGAGCGAGGTTTGGCGGCTACGGATCGGTTGCTGAGTGAGTATCACAAGGCGATCGCCGAGTTGTCAGATCTCGGCGTATCTAAGGTGGCTTCATCTGGGGAGGAGGGGTCTTTTGAGGGAGACGTGAGTTCTCCCTGGATCGAGATTCAACAGACCTGCGATCGCCTCGATAAGCAACAGCAAATTCTACGTAAACAATTGCCGCTGACGGCGGTACAACCAACGCGATCGCCCTCTCGTTGGGTGCCGTTTTTGGCGGGAACAGTGACGGGGATGGTGATCATGGGTCTGATTGGCGCGATCGCCTACGCCGCGATTGGCTTGGGTTCGGGTCAGCAAAACGGGGAGACCTCATCGCTTGCGATTCGATCTCCCCAGTTAGATGATGGATGGGTCTCACCTGACGGGTCTGGACCTTAATAATGTTCAATAGCACCGTCAGTTAAGATGATCAGACCCCGAGTTTAGGCGTTTTCGCGTTTACGACCTAAGAGAGAAAAGGCACCACTGACTCCCAACAAACCAAAGAGAAGGGTCGGTTCGGGGACTTGTTCTTTAATGATATGATTCAGGTTGTCTTCACCGATATCAAGTGCGAAAACGACATCATTAAAGTCTTCATCACTTCCGCCCCAATCAATTACAACATCTTCAAAGGCTAACACCAGATACCCCGATTGCTGATAGGCCATAACCTGTTGATGTCCTCCAGGATTCCGGCTAGCATCGAGATGCAACTGTCTGGGATTGCTGCGACCATAGCCATCGGAGTTGAGGAAAAAGTCGAGAGTTGTACCGGCTTGGACTGTATTGAGGCTGACAAAATCTCCGGCGGTTAAAGGTAAATCGGTTGCATCATTTCCTGAGTTCCGATAGCCTTTAAAGGTTGAACAACTGTCGGTGACGCAGACGATATCATCGAACAAAACGGTTTCCGCGAGTTCGGTGGTTCCGGTACTACTAACACCGAGTTGATTGCGATACCAAGCGCCTTCACTGAGGAAGTGAACCTTCACTTCATGGTCGTAATTTAAGACCAACTGACTCAAATCGAGTTTGTGATTGGCAACGATGCTGGGAGCCAGATTTTTGCTTTCCGTATGGATATAATCGTCAAAGACACCGAGTTCAATCAGGCTTTGAAAATTATCATCGGCATTCTGAATTGAAAACGCTGAGGCGGACCCAGCTAGGGTTAACGTGGTTGCGATCGCGGTGAATCCGGCAAGAATTGAGGTGTTCATGGTGGTTTCCTCGGTGAAGTGGGTATGATTAAAATAGAGTAGATGACACAGTAACTATATTTATTCCGCTCTTAGTTACCACCATAACTCTGCTTTTTTTGGACTTGTCGTTCCTAGAGAGCATCTTTATGAAAGGTTTAAGTTAAGACCGAGTTTTATGTAATTTAGGTAAAGGTGCGCCAGTCTTTGGGTTAAATTACTGAGACCACAAATCCGTGTTTTTACTGAGTTTTATGGCAATCTGATGACGGGTGAACCGTAAAAAAGCGATAAGATGGATCCTTCGACCCTTCCTCGTTTCCTCATGAATCCCGCTGAATTTTCCCTCATCCCCACTCCCCCCGCTGGCTTTAAGTCGGGGTTCGTCAGTATTATCGGTCGCCCAAATGTGGGTAAATCGACGCTGATGAATACCTTGGTGGGGCAAAAAGTCGCGATTACCTCTCCGGTGGCCCAAACCACCCGCAACCGCTTACAGGGGATTCTCACCACGGATGAGGCCCAACTGATCTTTATCGATACCCCCGGTATCCATAAACCCCATCATCAACTGGGGACGGTGTTAGTGCAGAACGCGAAGCGAGCGATTTCCTCGGGAGATATGGTGTTATTTCTGGTGGATGGTTCTGGCGTGGCGGGGGGTGGCGATCGCTATATTGCAGAGTTACTGCATGAGGTGCGGGTTCCGGTGTTGATTGGTATTAACAAAGTCGATTGTCAGTCCTATGATCAAGCTGAGGTGATTGATGCCTCCTATCGGGAACTGGCCGGCGATCGCCCCTGGGAACTCGTCAAATTCTCCGCCCTCAAGGGAACCCGAACCCCAGAACTCCTCAATACGCTAGTCAGTCATCTCGAAGCAGGGCCTTATTACTATCCCCCGGATCTCGTCACCGATCGCCCGGAACGCTTTATTATGGGCGAGTTGATTCGAGAGCAAATCTTGCTCAAAACCCGTGAAGAAGTGCCTCATTCTGTGGCGATCGCCATCGAGAAAATCGAGGAAACTCCTAAGTTGACGCGGGTGTTTGCCACCATTAACGTCGAGCGAGATTCCCAAAAAGGGATCTTAATTGGCAAACGAGGGTCGATGCTGAAAGAAATTGGTTCAGCGGCTCGCGAACAGATCCAAAAGCTCGTCAGTGGTCAGATTTATCTGGAACTCTTTGTCAAAGTGCAACCCAAATGGCGACAGTCTCGTACCCGCTTGACAGAATTGGGCTATCACCTTGAAGATTGATCGCCAATGGGTCTAGTTTGGGTTTTCAGGATATACGGTGGAGCATTGGATACAAAATGGTAGGGGAACCCACCCCTAGCCCCTCCCAGGAGGGGATTTTTCGCCCCTACGGCAAGGAATATAATCTGCCATCAATTTTCCTGATCACCGTGAACCCAGAAGATCCTCTAATTTTAGAATTTCTAGCCCCCTGTTTCTAACTCGTTATGACCGTCTCAGCTCCTCTGTCCGACTCTGTGACATCAAAAGGGTCTCTTAGCTCGATTCTCTCGGCTGCGGTTCAGTTTTGGCTGCGATCGCAAGTTGAACGAGCCGAAACCCTAACGATTGAGTTTTCCGGGAAAAATCGCCAACTGCTGCGAGGTGAACTCCCCCACATTCAGGTCAACGCTCAAGGGGTCGTGTATCAAGGATTACACCTCGGACAAGTCATACTCGAAGCCGGGGCCGTCCGTCTGAATTTACGGCAAATCCTCCAGGGAAAACCCCTACGTCTGTTGCAACCGGTTCCTGTGCAACTGGCGGTCCAACTTCAGGAAGACGATCTCACCGCTTCTCTGGCCTCGCCTCTACTCCAAGAGGCCATCTTTGAGGTGTTTGCAGGGATTTTACCGGCTGACGCTGACCTAGCGGGGGCTGAAATTCAACTCCAGGGCGATCGCCTCCATCTGCTCACCTCACCCCCCCGAGCGTACCATCTCAGCGTTGGCCTCGAGGCGATCGCCAACGACGAGGGAACCCAGATTTACCTGGATACGCCCCAACTGCAACAAAATGGCGAGGCGAATCCCCAAACCTTCCCCCGCCGCGAGATTCCCTTAGATGCTACGGTATCCATCGAGGCCTTAACCTGTACCCAGGGCCTTCTCGATCTGTCTGGTTCCTTACAATTAACCGTCGACGGTTAATTGTCAGTTAATTGTCAGTCATATTGTCAGTCATATTTGAGGGTGGTTTCCCGGTTGCGGTGTTTCCTTCTTCCCCCTCTTGCCTTTTGCCTCTTGCCTTTTGCCTCTTGCCTTTTGCCTTCTTCAAACCATGTTCAACGACTCCACCCTACAATCTCTCGTCTGGCTTGATTACCGTCTCGCGGTTGTGTTTACGGTAATTTTGCCTCTGATTCTCCTTATTTGGGCATTTGTCCAGAAATTTGAGGCGATTCAACGGTTGTTAACCATCTATTGGCGAGTGTCGAGTTTGCTGGCCATTACCGTCTATTTAGCCATCGCCTCGCTTCCCATTAGTTTCTTGACGGGGGGGCTGGCCCGCATCCTCATCCCCATTGCACTCTGGTTTTGGGCGGATTTGAATGACGAAATCGATGACGCACCCCGTAAACCCCTGAAATGGGTTCTCACCTCCTGGCGTTGGGCAATGACGGTTTACTGTTTCATTGGGGTTCTCTTTCAACTCCCGGCGTTCTCCTGTGCGACACTCTCTCGGGAGGAGGTTCTCTCGACGACGACTTGTCGTGTCTGGTTAGAAGCACCTTGGGGGTATCAAGCGATGTTCCACGCCAATGCGTCACCGGATATTTTAGGATTTCTTGGCATTGTTGGCTTAGTCGCCTATGTTCTCTGTTTGCTTTATTTTGCCTTTGTTCGTCTGGGCAAACAAGGACGTTCCGCGATGGGATAATCAACCGGCCATCATGCATAATCATCACGCATAATAAAGAGTGAATGCATTGATACTGGCTCATGACTGCGATCGCTCGTTTGGAACAATACACGCTCAAATGTCCTGATGAAGTCTTGCGGGTGTTGGCCCAGTGGGATGATGAAACGGACGAAATTCTCGTGTTTAAGGGGTTTTCCAGTTCCCTGATGCGGCCAACGGCGGCTGATCCCGATGTACCGGTGTTGCCCGATTACGCCCAAATTCAGCAGATTGACCGTTTAATGAGTCCCTATCTCCCAGAGCAGCCTCGCTATATTCAGCATGGCCTCACCTGGGAGACGATGCAACCCCTCCTTGAACAAGTTGGGGTTTGAGTTGGGTGTTCAGAAGAAGATCTAGAACCAGATCTAGAACAAGACTCAGGAAAAAACTCAGGAAAAAACTCAGGAAAAAACTCAGGAAAAGACGACCGTACGGTTGTTGTAGGCCAGAACCCGATGCTGGAGATGCGATCGCACGGCCCGGGCCAACACCATCCGTTCTAAGTCTTTCCCTTTACGAATCAAGTCCTCTGTCAAGTCTCGGTGACTGACTCGGGCCACATCTTGCTCGATAATGGGGCCTTCGTCGAGATCCTGGGTGACATAATGGGCCGTAGCGCCGATGATTTTAACGCCTCGTTCGTAGGCGCGGTGATACGGCCGAGCGCCGGGAAAAGCGGGTAAAAAGGAATGGTGGATATTGATGATTTTTGGGAATTGGGCAATAAATTCTGGACTCACCACCTGCATATACTTGGCTAACACCACTAAGTCAATATCATACTGACGTAGCAGTTCTAATTGTTGGGCTTCTGCCTCCGGTTTACTTGCTTTTGTGACCGGAATGTGGTAAAAGTCGATGTTGAATTGCTCGGCGATCGCCCCCAAGTTCGGATGATTACTAATCATTAAAGGAATCTCCGCCGGGAGTTCTTTGGCGTTTTGTCGCCAGAGGAGATCGAGTAAACAGTGGTCTTGTTTGGTCACCCAAATAGCCAGCCGTTGGCGTTCATCGGAGAAATGCAGTTCCCAGGTGGCGTTGAGGGGTTTTCCTACCGCAGCAAAGGCGCGATCGATAATATCTCGGGGAAGATTAAACCCGTCTAATTGCCATTCAATGCGACTTAAAAACAAGCCAGCATTAAAATCCGTATGGTGATCCGCATGAATAATATTGCCACCATTAGAATAAATAAAGTTGGCAATTTTGGCAACAAGTCCCTGTTGATCAGGGCAAGATAATAATAAAGTAGCAGTTGCTCCGGTCATCAGAACCTTAGTCTAAAATGGCTTAGTCTAAAATGGCTTAGTCTAAAATGGCATTGAGAAGAACGTCAGAAAGTGATTTTCCTTCCATATCTTCTAAGGTAATTGTATCAACAATATCGAAAGCAGCACCCGTGTCCGTTAATTGATCATCGAGGGCTTTGAGAAATTCCCGAACTTTGGGATCATGGCCGACTTGAATAAAGGAAATCCCCAATTCTTCATCGCGATCAATTTTTTTAGAGGCTTCAATGAGGAGTTTAATCACATCTTTACGATTATCGGGTTCCCCATCGGTAATCACAAGCATGATTTCACCATTAGGCTGACTGGTTCCGGCGGCTTTGCGCTCAAAGTAGTTATTGAGGGCGTCGTCCAAGACGGCGGCTAATCCAGTTTTACCCACGGGGGTATTCTCTTCAAAAATCTTCCGAACTTTCTCAGAATTTACATTGTCATAGCGACGAAAACGACTGGAAAAAAGATAGACCGTAATTCCATCGGGGTCATATTCCTCGCATTTTTCAGCCAGAGCGATCGCCGAGTTTTTAACCACCTCCCAGCGGCTTTTTCCACCGGGTTGGTCTTGTTCTGACATACTCCCGCTGCGGTCAACAATTAACGTATAGTCACGATTTTCTAACATGGGCTTGAGATGAAGCGTTTATCGCCGTAAATTAGGAACAATCAACCGTCAACAATCAAGTGTCAACCATTAACTGTCGACAATTAAGTGTCAACCATTAACCATCAACAATTAACCATCACGATGGGATGTTGCAGCCGTATTTTAGCATCGTCTCGGCGAAGATGCGGCCGGAGGTGAGACTAATTTTTCAGGTTGACCCGGCCAAGTCCCTCTAGCGTTCAATATCGCTCGACTGCTGGTGGGAGGAGTAACGAGAATCCGGGGGTCCATCGTGTTTCGGGTTGGGGGCGATCGCCTCGGGGGTTGAGGGACGTAACAGGTGCCGAATGAGGGGATTTCCCGTCGCCAACCCCTTCCCATTGGCGAAACTTAAGATCCGAGATTTCGAGAGTCCCCATTCCTGTCGTTGGGCGATGATCTCAGCCAAAGCCAGGAGAGGGGCGATCGCCTCCAAGGACAAATCCAGCCAACCGCCGCCGGTGGCTTCTAAGCAGCCAATCCACTCTCGCGCCTTCCAATTTGAGGGGATCTTGGCCTCAAAGGGACGGACTAAAACGCCTCGCGTCAAGCCAAAGTCCTCAAAATCGCAAAGCGTTCGCAGGCGATTTCCCACCCGTTGTCCCCGTTCATCGAACACTACCATCACCCCGATGCACAGATCCTGGCCCCGTTCACTCCCGATAATCTTCAAATCAATGGTTTTACGCCGCTGAGATTTGCCCGAGACGCGCTGTTCCACACTGCGAATCTCAACCCCTTCTACGGTGGTTCCCAGCAAACTCTCGAAGCCCAAGCCGAGGGCTTCAATCACCGCCGTTTCTGTCATTTCCCCTAAATCTTGCACTTGGGCGAGACTGCGTTCAAAGGCCTGCGTCACCCGTTCGAGGGGGTCATTTTCCACAGGGCGGAAGTTTTCGGCACACCATTCGATGGCATCATGAAGATCAGATCCTTCCCGGGCTAAGGCCTTCAATTGCGAGTCATCAAAGGGATACAGCGGTGAGGGCGGGACTAACTTGCGATCGTGATAGAACTTGCGTAACCAAGCCCGAATCACCGATCGCACCACGGTTTCATCGGTGTCGGGGAGTTCAATGGGATCGGCGCGATCGCTCAAATGGCGCGTCATGCGCCCCAACATCGGCTGAACAATGCGATCCCAGGTTTCCGGGTCCATGACACTCAACAACACCGTTCCGTGAGTGCAACGCAGCGCCCGCAAACTCTGGGAGAGGCGCACCATCGCCCCCACCGGAACTCGCATATCCCATTCATCTTCAAGGGCGTCTTCGTCGGTTTCATCCAATTCTTCCCCATCGAGGCGATCAAACGCCACCACCAGGGGTTTCCAATCCCCCAACACCTGCAAAATTTCCTCTAGCAATTCCGCCGCACGACTTTCGCGACTTTCTCCCTGACGTTGGGGAAGGCCGAGTTCATCGAGTTTCCAGGGGGCCAGCGATCGCCCCGCCAGCCATTTACGGGCGAAGGGGGCCTGGGCGGGGGCTAAGGTCCATAAAATGGCCCGTACCACATCGGGATCGCCAATATCCGGGCGCTGCTTAAAGAAGCCTTCCGCGACGCGATCGACCCAATGGCGATTGCGGTCTTGAGGTTGTCCCCGTAGTCGCCGTACAGCGAGTTCTGGGGTTAACTCCTTGACTTGGGTATCGAGACTTTCTAAAGCGTGGGTGGCTAGGGCGCTGGCGAGTTCCTGCCATTGCATGAAGCCCGAAGCCCCTTTACGAGTTAGACTTTGGGCGATCGCATTCAGCAACACCTGACGGACTGTCGTGCTATCTTGAAACTGCTGAAGGTCGATATAGATAAACGCGGCTTCCCCACTGCGCTGGAGTTTTTGCCAAACTTGGGCCAGAAAATGGGTTTTACCGGTTCCCATCTCCCCGAGAATGACCAGAGAACACACACGTTTACCGCGATCAATTTCCGCCAAGGCCGATTGTACCAACGCCATAGCGCTGCGGTGAGGCGATGGACAGTCGGGGAGATTACCGCGCCAGAGATCGGCTTCTTCTAGGGTGGCTAACCCAACAAAGGGATTATGACGCTCGATCGCGCGGTTGAGGGCAGATAGGGTGGATCGATCCAAAGCTTCGGTCAAAACGGGTTAACAACTAGAACTTGACATCAGGACGGACGTTGAGACTTGGGGAACCAATCCCCAATCCCGTCGCCGGCCTAGGTTGGGCGATGTGAAGCGTAAAATTCCTTGCTGTCACTACAGTACTGCCACAACAGACCTTCTGGATCTTTAGTTTGCGCCCAATCACTAAAATCAGACTTATGTTTGCGCTTGCCAATGGTACTCGAACTCACCTGTAAACGGCGGGCCAGTTGGGCTTGAATTAAGGATTGACGAGGTTCAGCGGCGGCTGAGGCCGACATCGTGTTGGTCTGGGGTTGTTCAACGTTAGCCTTGACAGCCTTGACATCTTGAACGTCCTGATTGACGGTTACAGGTGTTGGTTGTTGGCCCGGTTGGCGATCGCCGGTTGTCGGTTTGGGCGATGGGGCTAAGTTAGGATGTTGCCGAGGGTCGAGATGGGCCTGAACCGGTGGTTGGGGAGACTGTTGCAGCTGAGACGCGTCGATGGAGTTGGCCTCGACGCTTGCATGAGGATTCTCTGCTGAGGCCAGTTGGCGTTCCCGTTGCCAGAAAAACAGGCCGACCCCGGCGGCGATCGCCCCAAAGGCCACCACGTTCACCGCGAGTAGCATTGTTGTGAGGGTCGCAAAGAAGGCGCGAAAGAACGCCATCGCCCCTTGTAAGAGGGCCGGAATGGCAAATAACGCCACCAGAACCCCTACAACATAACGCCAATAGGCGATCGCAGAGAAATCAACGGAGTTGCCATTGCGGGTCATCGGATGGTCGGTGGTGGACGGTTGTTACAAATTTTGCCACATTCTGGTTCCGGCGGCATCTTTTTTCACGGATTGTTGCCCTTGATGCACGAGATTAACCCCGAAAGAGAACATCGGCGACTCGGGCCACATCAGACATGGCCCGGAGATCGTGAACCCTGAGAAGATCTGCCCCAGCGGCGATGGCGGCGGTACAGGCCGCTGCTGTTCCCCAGACGCGATCCTTGGCTTCGGGGCGATCGAGAATGCGGCCAATAAAACTTTTGCGGGAGACGCCGAGTAGGAGGGGATAGCCTAATTTGTGGAATTGGGGCAATTCTCGTAACAGTCGTAGATTTTGATCCTGGGTTTTGGCGAAGCCAATCCCGGGATCGAGAATTAACTGTTGAGTCGAGACGCCACAGGCGATCGCCGCATGGATATGTTGTTGCAGTTTCTCGGCGACCTCAGCTACGACATCTTCATACTGAGTCAGCGATTGCATGGTTTTGGGGGTCCCCCGCATGTGCATGAGGATGGCGGGAACGTCACGTTCCCCAATCAGGGGTAACATCTCGGGATCGGCAGTTCCGCCACTGACATCATTGATGATATCCGCCCCGGCGTCCAAGGCCGCCGCTGCGACGGCGGCGCGATAGGTATCAACGGAAATAGGGCAGTTTGAGCGCGATCGCAGGGCTTCAATCACCGGAACCACCCGTTTAATTTCTGCTTCTGGAGACACCTCCTCGGCCCCAGGCCGGGTGGATTGGCCGCCAATATCGAGGATATCGGCCCCGGAGATCTCCAGATGTTGGGCTTGGTTGAGGGCGTTTTGCAGGGAGATGAACTCTCCGCCGTCACTGAAACTATCGGGGGTAACATTGAGAACTCCCATGATATAGGTGCGATCGCCCCAAGAGAATTGGCGATCGCGAATGGTTAATGTCGGATTAAGATATCTCACCAGTCTCCCTCAAGCCTACGCTTCCCCTCGTTCAAAGCCTTCATCAATGGGTAAATCGGCTTCTTTTGCGGCGGCCACGGCCAGGCGATCGCAACATTCATTCTCCTTATTTCCCGCATGGCCTTTCACCCAAACAAACTCCACCTGATGGAACTCACACAACTGCAACAAGTCCTCCCACAGATCGGGATTTTTAGCCCGTTCCTTTTTATTGCGCCACCACCCCTTCGCCTTCCAGCGTTTGGCCCATCCCTGACGCATCGCATCCACAATATACTTAGAATCGGAATATAACGTCACCTGACAGGCTTGTTTCAGCAATTTTAAGCCCACAATAGCCGCCATCATTTCCATGCGATTATTGGTCGTGCGTCGAAAGCCTCCCGAGAGTTCCTTCCGGAAATCCCGATACATCAGAACCGTTCCATAGCCGCCGGGACCAGGATTACCACTACAAGCGCCATCGGTGTAAATCGTCACTGACTTCATCGTCATCTCACCCACTCCAGTTCCAGAACAACCCCATCTAAGATAGACCCCATCCTAATCCCTGACTTTGGCCGTTCACAAGGGAACCGCCCTACAATTCCCGCAATTCTACAATTCCCGCAATTCCCGCAATAATGTCGGCCGCTTCGCCACATCCGCCGGATTGGGCAACGTCACCTGGCTATACTCAGCCTCAATGGTCTCAAAAAGGCGCAACACCCCCTCCTTAAACCGTTCACCATCAAAACAGGCGCCCCGCTGTCGGGCTGCCTCCTGTCGCCCCGCCCAGGCTTCGGGTTGCCCCTCTCGTTGACAACAGAGATCATAGGTCTGTTGCACCAACTCGTCCAGAGACTCTACCAAAATCCCCGACTCCCCGTCCACAATTTCCGGCTGTCCCCCACCCCGAAACACCACCGGAATACAGCCATTTTGCATCGCCTCAACGGTCGCCATGCCAAAATGTTCAAAGCGTTCGGGATGGGTTTCTTCTAAGCCACATAAATGCCAGAAAATCGCCGCTTTTTGATAAAGGGTCTGCAACCGTTCTAAAGATACATTTGTTTCTAAGGTGACGGGGATTTGCGCTTGGTTGATTTGTTTTTCTAATCCTTGTAAATAGCTATTTTTCTTGCGACTTCCTCCCACTAAAACCAGCCGCCAGCCCTGCATCACTTGGGGATGGGCAGCATAGAGGCGTTGAAAGGCTTGCACCATTTCTTGTTGTTTCTTGGTTCCTCCGGTTTCAAATCGCCCAACGGATAAAATTAGGGTTTCTTTATCTTGTAGCAAGTTTTGTGGCAAATCTGGCGGCTGCATCTGAACAGGAGGATAGAGTAATGTGGTGGGATTTAAGCGCCAACGTTTGCGAATCCATTGCTGGGTATATTGACTATTCGCGACAAGCCAACTGTAGCGATCAACGGCAAAGTAGGCTTCGCGATGAGTGTCTGGAAAGTGACAAAAGAAGATCGAAATTGGTGATAAAGGGACGACTTTTGTGACTTGGTTGGCGTTAATAAAAATGTCATACTCTTTGCTGGCTAGGGAAATTGCATCGAATGGGTTGGCGGTTTCGGCGGTTACCCAGGTTGCGTCAATGATGTCTGAACCTCGTTTGTCGAAAAATGGCAAGGGAATGATGCGAATGTGACAACGGGATAAGTCCAGTCCATACCAGTTTTCGAGTTGTTCCCGTGTAACGGGGCGATCGCCAATTAAGGTAATATCAAATCTATCTTGTAAAATTGAGGCTAATGTGGCTAAATAGCGCTGTCCACCGCCAATAAAGTGCAGTGCATTATCATAAATTGCTAAAGTGGGTTTGCGATAATTTAAAATAACTTCTAGTCGTGCTAAAAGCTTATCGATATCTCGATGTCCGTAGATTTTTTCTAGGGTTTGGCAAAGTTTGGGCAGAATCGACTCAACAATCGCATTGCTGTTTTCTTCTAAGAGTTTTTTGAGGACAATCGGTAGGCAGTCATAGAGTAAATCATAGTGTTGCTCAATCCAAAATACTGATGAAGGGAGGGCATTGATTAACTGTTCTGGTTCATGTTTTGCTAAATAGAGAAAGCGATTGCGGTTGCAAAAATACTCAGTTAAAACTGACCCAGTACTCGATCCTCCGACTTGGTGATCGACGATCGCCTCGGGAATATAGCGAAATCCCCAACCGCGATCGCGACAGCGTTTTGAGTATTCTACATCCTCAAAATACATGACAAAATCTTCATCAATTTCTCCCACATCTTGCAAACAATCCCGTTGAAATAGGGTCGCTGCCCAACAGAGTCCTTCAACATCTTTGGCTTTGTCATACTGACCGCGATCGGCTTCCCCATAGCCAATATCCGCCCAGTAATGGTTCCTGAGACGACGATGGCCGACACTGTTGATACGTCCATCCAAAAAGCGAATTTTACCCGCTACAGCGCCAATTTTAGCCCCGGTTTGATTAGATGAATTCGACGTTTCATTGGACGATTGCAATGCCGGTAGCAGATAGTTTAACCAATCCCGATGTAGTTGAGCGTCGTTGTTTAAAAAAGCAATATACTCCCCTTGAGCCTGTCTAATTCCTAAGTTTAAAGCCCCGGCGAAGTTATTGCGGTGATTGCGGATAATATGCACGTCCGGGAAGTCTTGTTCGACAACGGTTAATGAGTCATCCTGAGACCCATTATCGACGAGAATTACATCGAGGCGATCGCGCGGGTAATCGAGTCCATACACGGCTCCTAGACAAGAGTGGAGGTAGTGAAGGCCGTTATAGTTAACAATAATAAAAGAACAGATAGGAGACGGGGTCATGGGGGAAGAAAGGCAAGAGGCAAGAGGCAAGATGCAAGAGGGGCGCACCTTTATATTTTTGCGCTAGGTAACAGCGAATTTTCAGGCTTTGGGGGGTATGAATTAGCCTATTTGTTGTCCCCTTTTTTTGATGATTAACTACTTATTATTATTCACGATTAACGGTCTTAATGAGTTTTTGGATGGCGCGGGTTTGTAGTTTTTGTTGAGTTTTGAGTGCTTCGAGTTCTGCCTCTAAATGGGCGATGGTGTCGGCGCGATCGCGGGCCAAATCTTGCAACTCATTCACCTCCTGGCGTAACTGGGCTACTCGTCCAGTTAACACTTCTGCAAAACGGGCATTTGCCCCATTGTAGGCGACCTGGAACATCAAAATGGGTTTCAGGACTTTCCGGGCCAGTCGCCGAGTGGCGGTGATGGCTGGCCCGAAGCGGTGGGCCGAGAAGAGGGGAACATGATAGATGTTCGCCCGTTGGCGCAGGGCGATGAGATCGTCGTCGCGATCGTCGTGTAACTGATCGATCGATTCGATCATCGGTGGAGGCGCATCCTCTAGGCCAATCCTCGACGAGAGATGCTGACGGAGTTGGCGAATCAGCTTGGCTTTGGGATTTCCAGTCGCGGAGTGGTCAGATTGGCGATCGCGAGACATTGACGATTCCATGATAAGACTCCATCAGGCTAACTCAATTTGACAATCATCTCCTACCATAAATCGCAGCGCTTTGGGACGAGGGCGACCGCTTCCGAGTTGGGCGCGTCGGCCAATCAAACTATCTACAATCCGTTGTTGAATGCCCTCAATGCGAGTTTCTTGTAGGATGACGCTATGTTCTAACTCTACATCCTTGAGGATCACGCCATCGGCGATGCTGCTGTAGGGACCAATAAAACAGTTTTCCAGGTGACAGTTTTCACCAATAATCACAGGGCCACGAACCGAACAGTTGATCAGTTGGGTTCCCTGGCCAATTTTGACGCGCCCCACCACTTGACTCTCTGCGTCAAGTTCCCCGAAAATGGCGGTTTGCAGTTGGGTGTCAAGCAGAATTTGGTTGGCGCTGAGGAGATCGTCTTTTTTCCCCGTATCCAACCACCAGCCTTCGAGGATTTGCGCTTCGACGGGGTTTTGATGATCGAGGAGGTTACTAATGGCGTCGGTGATTTCCAATTCTCCTCGTTCCGAGGGTTTAATGCGGGCGATCGCCTGGTGAACGGCGGCGGAGAAGTAATAAATCCCCACCAGGGCTAAGTTTGAAGGGGGAACGGCGGGTTTTTCGACTAATTCCAAGACACGGCCCGTTTCATCCACCGTCGCTACTCCGAAGGCGCTCGGGTTCTCCACGGGCCGCAAGAGAATCAATGCATCGAGTTGTTTGTCTTGGAAGTGGTTGAGAAAGGGGGTGAGGTCATTTTGAATCAGGTTATCGCCCAGATACATGACAAAGGGATCGTCAGCGAGGAACGGTTGAGCGATTTTGACGGCGTGGGCCAGGCCAGCGGGTTCCTCTTGCAGAATGTAGGTGATCTTGGCCCCGAAGCGATCGCCGTCTCCCGTCAGTTTTTGCACTTCCTCCCCAGTTTCGGGGCTAATGATAATCCCGATATCGGTGATTCCCGCTGAGACGATGCTTTCAATTCCGTACCAGAGAATGGGTTTGTTGGCCACGGGAACCAGTTGTTTCGCCCCTGTGTAGGTGAGGGGACGCAGGCGCGTTCCTTTTCCGCCGGAGAGAATCAGTGCTTTCATAGAGCAAGAGTGGGTCTAGATAGGACAAACAACAGGGGAGAAGAAGGCAATAGACAACAAGCAACAGGCAACAGAAGCCGGAACTTCCAAACCCGGAACCGCCCCAATTATAGGGGGCGATGAGCCTCTTGTTGACTGGATTCTCTCGGCTGGGGTGGGATTCCGGATTTTACCCGGGAAAGAGACGGGGGATATCGATGCAACCGTCGGGGAACGCTTGGGGGGCGATCGCGCCTTGGTTGAGGCGTTGCTGGTGGCGATAGTGATGCTGTTGCGGGTCCGATCAGATCAGGATTATCTAGACTTAAACAGGGTCTTCTATTGTCCGTTTGCCCATTATCGATTATTCCTATGATTGCCAGTCAAGATAACTCTCCCCATCTTACTCCTGAAGACTACTTTGCCTGGGACGAACAGCAGCTAGAAAAGCACGAACTGATCAATGGTCGCCCCGACGCCATGGGGGGTGGCAGTATTCATCATAGTCGTATCGCCGTACGCTTAATGACCCTAATTGATACGCACCTAGACAGTAGCCAATGCTTTACGGGTAACTCGGACTTACGAATTAACATTGTTGGGACAGATAACTACACGTACCCAGATCTCAGCGTCACCTGTGACGATCGCGACCAAACCAATGGTCAATATATCACCTATCCCTGTTTAATTGTCGAAGTCCTCTCAGCGAGTACCGAGGCTTATGATAGGGGTGGCAAGTTTCGGCTCTATTGCCAAAACCCGATGTTGATTGACTATTTACTGGTCAGCTCCACTGCTATCGAAATTGACTTATATCATAAAAATAATGCCGGTGACTGGTTGATTGTAAATTATAAAGTGGGTGATAGGGTTGAACTGAAAAGTATTAACCTGAGTTTCCCAATTGAAGAGGTGTATCGCCGTCTCAATCTCAATCTCAGTGGCGATCGCGAATCTGGGTGACATCCTTGATCGCGTTACCAGACAATATTGAGATCTCACTGAAATCCCGGTAAGACGGTTTCGCCATCGAGGGTGGCGGGGCGATCGCAACATTCGGGTTCGAGTCCCTGGCGATAGATTTCTACCCTCTGGGCTTGTCGATCGATTAACCACCCCAGCTTCACCCCAGCGTCTTGATAGTCCGCCATTTTTTCCCGCAAGTCTTTAAGATTGTCGCTGGGAGATTTGAGTTCGAGAACGAAGTCGGGGGCGATGGGGGGAAAGTTTCGCGATCGCCCGGGTTGAGGGCTTCCCAGCGATCGCGATGTATCCAGGCTAGGTCCGGCGATCGATTTCCACCGTTGGGGAGTCTGAAGCAGGTGGAGGAGTCGAAGAGATAGCCCAGTTTGCTGCGACGATTCCAAAGTACAAAATCGGCTGACCGTTCGATATTACGATTTCCGGTTTCGCCGCCAGTGGGGGGTATGATAATCAGTTCTCCTCGGGCGTTACGCTCGAATTTGATGTCGGGGTGGTTGTCGCACAGTTGCGCGAACTGGCGATCGCTCAGTTGAATGAAAGGGGTTAGGTCGATGGTGTAGGTCAGCATCTTTGAGTCAGGGCGATCGCTATTTCTGGGAACCGAAATTGTTTTGATCGTAGCGCCAGAATTGATGAAATGTTGACATCCTCCCACGCTAATTCAAAGAATATAGCGTGGGAGGATGTCAAACAGGTGACGGGCGATCGAAAACGCCCGTTTCAAAAAGGCATTTATTCCCCTAATTGGGGCAGGTAGTGGCGTGACAGACTTCTCGTTCCTGGACTAGCGCACCGTGAGGCGCTGTACGGAGAACAGGTCATCGTCGCGTAGGGCTTCGATACTCGATAGTGGGACGGTGACGACGGCTAACGTGTCGCCAGTGACGCTAAATACTTCTAAGATTGCACCATCTTCGCCGCCTTGGGGATGGGGAACGCGATCGATAAAAGCGGCAACTGTACCACAACGTAGTCCAGCTTCTGGTATGTCTCGATTCAGGGCAACATCTGTATATAAATCTGGTGTCATCATGATTTGTCCTTCGATGGAAACAGCGTGACAAATTGACTTATCACCTTTAAGACGCGGCACGAGCAAATATCGCGTCAATTTTGACGTTGGGATAATCATCTCCGCCGGTAATTTCATCAGGATTAACCCGGTGTTATCGATCGCTCATGTAATTTTGCCATACTCCAGCGGATTTACCCTGGGTTCTTACGCTCTGCGTGGATATTGCAAAATACGGAATTTATGGCAACGGCGGTTTTGGGAACATCGGGTGCGGGACGAAGAAGAATTTGCCGCCTATTGCGATTATATTCATATTAACCCGGTGAAACATGGGTTATGTAAATTGCCAACGGATTGGCCGTGGTCAAGCATTCATCGGTTTATTCAAAAAGGTATTTTAACCTCGCCGCAACGCACGGCCCCCACCGACAAATCCCATTGATGAAGGATGGTGTTATAAAAAATCGAATACGGGGTTCTATGGATGGTGCGACGATGGTTTCATGGGGGGAACGCCTCCGCTGCTGGATCTACACACCATTTTACCCAGGGCGATATCATGATTTGCTGTGACGCATCGTTCCCACGCTCCGCGTGGGTAACGCAATCCCCAGACGCTCTGCGTCGCCACCACCTGAAACGACACCATAACCTATGAGTCGCAGCCGCTACGTCATTACCGAACCCGATCGCCCGCACTTTCTGACCTGCACCGTCGTCGAGTGGCTCCCAATCTTCACCCGCCCCGAAGCGGTCGCGATCGTCTTGGGTAGCTGGGAGCATCTACGCCGGACGGATGGTTTCCGGCTGTATGGCTATGTTGTGCTGGAAAACCACCTTCATTTTATTGGTCACGCTCCCCGACTCGATCGCTGTGTTGCCCGTTTTAAGTCGTTTACGGCTCGCAGCCTCATCGACTTGCTACAGCGGCACAATGCCCAAACTCTACTGAAGCGATTTACCTTTGCTAAAAAGGCTCACAAGCGCGATCGCGAGCATCAGGTTTGGCAGGAAGGCTCCCATGCCGAACTGATTTTGAGTGATGAGATGATGCGTGAAAAGCTGGAGTATATTCACAATAATCCGGTGAAGCGGGGCTATGTCGATCGCCCGGAATATTGGCGTTATTCTAGTGCTCGCAACTATCTGGGACGTGAGGGTCTGATTGCGATCGACCCTTGGCATTAGTGGCGACGCGGAGCGTCTGGGGATTGCGTTGAAATCGCATCGTCCGCATCGTTCCCAC
>FSSI02000003.1:93346-112449 GCA_900149785.2 Phormidium lacuna HE10JO
GCGACCATCACGCGACGCGGAGCGTCTGGGGATTGCGTTGCCCACGCGGAGCGTGGGAACGATAAAAAACCAAGTTTATTCAGGGAACCGTGGAAATAACAGAAAACGTTACCTCAGCATCAGACATACCAGCGGCGTTTTCCAAGCGATAACTGAAGGTATAAGTCCCAAAGGGATTAGGACCTAACGACGTCGAAATATTACCATTGGAATCAACCGTCAGCATACCTCCTGCTAGCGTACCTCCTGTTAACGTCACCGAGCTACCTGCCGCATTATCCGTTACGGAACCTCCCAAATCGCCGCCACCAAAACTGGTAATCGACGCAGCCGGGAAGCCTAACGAATCGTTGTCGAGCAAGCTGCCGCCGGATGGTGCAGGCATCGAGCCGAGGATGTAAATCTCCCCAGTTACATCGTTTACCGCAACTGGCGGTATGCCAACCCGGATGTTAACCGTTCCATCGGAAGTCCCGGCTGAGTTGGACAACTGGTAGTCAAAACTGTAAGTTCCGGTCGTGGTCGGATTGGTTAAACTGAAACTACCATCCCCATTCACCGTCAACGTTCCACCCGCCAAACCAACAGTAGAACCGGCAGCATTCGTCGTTACAATTCCCCCAAGGTCGCCGCCGCCAAATGCCGCTAGAGTCGATACAGGGCTACCTAGCGTATCGTTATCGAGCAAATCGTTGGTGTCCGTCGTCGCAATATTCAACGTGCCTCCAGGCTCAACCAAGTAACCGCTATCATCAGTTGCCGTCGGTGCTATAGCAGTAACCTCGATATTAATTGTGCCATCATCCGCGCCTGCTGAATTTTCTAAGCGATAGTTAAAACTGTAATTTCCTGTCGTATTTGGATTCGTTAAACCGAAACTGCCATCGGCATTGACCGTCAACGTTCCACCCGCCAAGCTAACAGAATCTCCTGCACTGTTGGTAGTTACAGAGCCACCCAAGCTACCGCCGCCAAAACTGGAAATTGTCGCCGCCGGAGTACCCACTGTGTCGTTATCGAGAATATCGTTAGAATCCGTCGTTGAAATGGTCAAAGTGTCTCCAATATTTACGGCATACGAATCATCAGTAACAGTGGGCGGTTCTTGAACCTCAATCGTCACCGTTGCCGTGTCATTTCCCTGCGAGTTTTCTAACTGATACTCGACGGTGTAAGTTCCCGTAGAATCTGGATTTGTGAGGCTGATGCTGCCGTCAGCATTTACGGTCAAGGTTCCCCCCGCCAAACTAACCGCATCGCCCGCCAAATTGTCCGTCACTGGACTGCTCAAACTGCCCGCACCAAACGCGGCAATTTCTGCTGTGGGAAAACCGAGATTGTCGTTATCGAGCAGATCGTTGGTTGCACTGGTGGCGATGTTTAACGTTTCACCTACGTTCACCGTATAGCTGCCATCATCCGTCGCCGTCGGTGCAACCGGAGCCGTGTCGTCGTTCGTCAGCGTCAATATCGCCGTCGGATGCGTACTTCCGGCACGTCCCGCCCCGCTAAAGTCCGTCAGCGACAGTGCTACTGTTTCATCGGCCTCGAAGTCCGTATCGCCCAAAATCTCGATATCGACCGTCTTGCTGGCATCACCCGCTGCAAAACTGACGACAATCGGACCGCTCGTGAAATCGTCTCCCGGTGTTGCGCCGTCTGTCGTCCCTGCGGCTAACGCCACTGTCACGTCCTCTGCAACTGTCGTATTTCCACTACGGTTCAAGATCGCCACCGTACTGGTGTTCGTGTCGTCCCCTTCATCTGCTGTAAAGGTCGCCGCCGAGAAATCGTAGCTCGGATCGGGTAATGGGGTCGGTGTAGGAGTGGGGGTCGGTGCGGGGGTTGGGCTAGGCGTGGGAGTGGGGGTCGGTGTGGGAGTGGGGGTCGGTTCGGGTTCGGGTTCTGGCGTTACCTCGGATTCCGGTTCAGGGGTCGGTTCCGGTTCGGGTTCGGGTTCTGGCGTTACCTCGGATTCCGGTTCTGGTTCTGGTGTCGGGGTCGGGGTTGGGGTCGGTGAGGGAGTAGAGGCTTGACTCGAATCGGGTTCTTCTACTTCCGTCAGGGGGATAAAGTCGTTAGCGTCGAGGTCAGTGACACCCTGAACCGTTGCCAAAAACTCACCGCTGCGGCGATCGCGAATAACGGTTTGGCCGTCCTCGACCGTGAATGCCAACCCAGTAAACCTCAGATCCCCCAAGAGTTCGATGCGATCTTCGCCTCGGCTGAAATCCTCGATGCGATCGACATCGGCTGGGGTTTCCCCTCCGGTAGAGCGACTGTCGGACAAACGACCGATCGCAAAAATATCGTTGCCCTCGCCCCCAATTAGGGTATCGCTGCCCATATCTCCGTAGAGAACATCGTCGCCGGACGCTCCTTGCAGCCAATCGTTATCTTGACCGCCCCAGAGGGTGTCCTCTCCCGCATCGCCGATGAGGGTATCGCGTCCTTTATTACCAAACAGCCAGTTACCTTCGGTGTCGGGGTTAGATGCGGGGGTTAAGGTTCCCCCCTGGATGACGTCGTCGCCGAGGCCTCCTGCGATGATATCGAACCCTAAGTCTCCGTAGAGGCGATCGCCGTCTTGTCCGCCTAAGATTGTATCGTCGTCTCGTCCGCCGAAAATGGTATCGCGTCCGGCATTCCCCGCCAGTACGTCGTTGCCCGCGTTGCCGAAGATGCGATCGCTGCCCCCCAATCCAGTCACCCTATCATTGCCGCCCAGGGCAAATATTTCATTAGGGGCGATCGATCCGACAAGGATATCATGACCGAAGGTTCCGAGAATTTCCATAATTCAAGACGAGTTGGAGATCAGTTCAGAGAGTGAAAACTGGCTCTAATGAAGTCGTACAACTGTGGCTGTAACAGACCTGAACTCTAACCCAATACGACTCCGTGGAACGGCCAGCTTGAATAGTCATCCACGATGATAACCATCGGAAGATTGCAAAGGTCAAACGTTTGACCTGGCTTCAACAAAACTTCAGCAAAATTTCAGCAAAACTTCATCAAAAAAAAATAAACAATGCTGTCCGTTTTGTTTGTTTTTGTGAAGATTCCCTCCCGACTATCCTCGTGACTTGGCTTCAGCCATGACACGAGGGGAGAGGGGAGAGGGGAGTCGGGGCGAAAAATTTTTCGCCCTGACCAGAACGCACCGTCTCTAACGTCCCCTTAACGCCGCCAACTTGCGCCGCCAGTCCTGACGCTGCACCATCTGCCATTGCTGGCGTAACTCCTCAACTGGAACCGACTCCTTCCCATAACGCCAACCCACATAGGCTTGACAAATACGAGAAACTATGATATGCACTTCAGGAGGATAGCGATCGCCCACCTGACGCGCAAACTCCAAGGGGGTGTGAGCCGGATGTTTCGCACAGCCATCGGCCGCCAACTGCTGCAACATCTGCTGATATAACCGCTCCATCGCCGCCAACTTCGACAGCCAACGGCGGCGTTTCCACTCCCGCCAACCTTGCCAACTCAGCCATCCCGCAAAGCTAAACAGAACCAGAGTTAACAAACCACTTAATACCCCCAGCCATCCCTGAGCGAATCGCGCTAAGAACCAATCAATCCCCCGGCCCAGCATCACGAACAGGCCGTTAATAAACCCCGTCACCGGAGAGGGAAGCCAACCCGCAATCCAATCCCAAAACTGTCGTAATACCCCAAAAGGTTCATACTCACTCACCGAAGGGGGAATCACCTCATGACCAGGAATCGGGTCAAAGGCGAACCAACCATGACTGGGGAAATACACTTCCGTTAAGGCGAACGCATGGGTATTCTTGACCTCGTATAAGCCGGTAAAGGGGTTAAAGTCCCCCGGCCCGAATCCGGTCGCCAGTCGCGCGGGAATCCCCAGGGAACGCAACAGGAGGGTTAACACCGTCGAGAAATGGTCGGGATAGCCGCCGGGAGTACAGGTCGCTGGATTGGGGGACTCCTCGCAGCGGAAAAGAAAGTTGAGGGCCAAGTCTTCCCCTTCATCGAGAAAGGCTAAGCCAAAGGGATCTTGAGGGATATCATAGGTCTGTTTGAGATATTGGGCCAGATACAGAGATATCTCATAGGGGTTGTCCAGGGAGTTGGGAGCGTTGGCTAAAACCGACTGGCTATAGTCCCGTAATCGCTCGTTAATCTCCTCGGGAACTTGTAGATAGACCTCGGAGATGCTTTGCGGATAGGTGGTGTCGGCTTCTCCTAACTGGGTGCGATCGCGCAGGGAGACATGAGAGACGACACTATAGGTCAACCCATCGAACAGGGGAACCGGGGAACGCAATGACCCTTCTGGACCAATGGCCACATCCTCGGTGGGAAAGTAGAGATAACGAGGTTGATCGAGAACTGGAATCAGTCCCGGAAAATCTGAGACAATACTATAGGTCTGGATGACTTCCTGGGTGTAACTGCGCGGCCCCATAAAGGGTAAGTCAAAGCGAAAATTCCACGACGAACGGCGAACCTCTCGCACCTCCTCGTTTCTGGAGACGTGCCAACCTTGTCCGGTATACTCGTCAAACGCAATCACTCGCCAAAATCCGGGGGCCTGCGATCGCACCCGCATCACCACCTGAGGGGTCATCGACCCCCGCAGGTTTTGGTTCATACTCTCGGAAAACCCAGAATAGAAGGTCTCATCCACCTCCCCAGGTCCGGTGGCCATTCCTCCAGGGCCATCTCCATCCAAGTCACTTCCATCCCCCTGAGCGTTGGGACTGACGATATTACGACCATCGAATTCACCGGGAAAGTCAATGGTACTACTAACGGGAAACGAGCGTAACTGATATCCCGGAACCCGAGGAATCGCCGCAAATAGCACTAATCCTAAACTCAGCACCAGCAAGGCCAGGGTTAGGCTGGCTTTCCAGGGAAATGACTGGCGCAAACTCCGGATGGCCGAGGTTTGAGGCTGGTCTGAGGCGCGATCGCCTAACCCCAAACGAGAGCGATAATCATAAATTAAGGTGGGAATCGCCAGCAGCAGAAACAGCACCAGAAACGGTGCAAAGGCCATGGTTTGGCTAATGGTTCCCGCCACCCCAATCAGAATCAAGGCGATGACCATCGAATAGCCTAAATCCTTGCGTCGGGGTAAATCGAAGGTATGCAGAACTTGCACCTGAATCAGCAGTTCCGCTAAAATAACCCGTGTGTCATTGAGGGTGGTCACGAGGTTGTTGAGAAAGACCACCAACGTCACAATCAGGGCGATCGCCAAAACAAATTTCAGGACAATGTTGCGCTCTCGGCGACGCCACCAACTCCAGCTTGCACCAATGATACTTAACGGAACTGCCCAGAGACTAATCCAGGTTTCCGCCGCCACATCCGTAGCCACCATCCCCACAATCACCAGTAATTGTACCAGCACCCGTAACGTCACCGACTCCTCAGCCACCGGAGGGGAGAGCGATCGCCAAAACTCCCCGACACGACCGAGTCGAGATAAATTCATCCAATGTCGGGAATCAGAAGCAGACATAACAGGCCTCGCGAGAGTCAAGGAATAAGATTGGCTTCGATGGAGTCTAACCCATTGACCGGTCTCTGCACTACTGTGCCACAAACAATCCTCTCCTTACTACCTCATTGAATGCACAGATTTTTTGATCGTTAACGGCGATAACGTTGACGTATCATATCTCGGTCATTTCAGGGTTGCAGATGTGATGTGCGTTAACTGGCCCAAAGGCTTCGCGATCGCCACCGAGCCACCAAAAGGAACTACATTAGGTAGAGAGTAAACCGAGAGCCTTTGCCTTCTCCGTTTCCCTGCTGATCGTTCCAAGCACCACTTATGACCGTCACCCCACCGTCGAGTTCTCCCAACCGGGACACAGCCGCGAACCTCAATCTCGACCGTCGGTTTCAAACCCTAATCGAACAATCCCTGACCACCCTTGAAGCCTTACTCAACGATGACAGTCTCGCCCCCCTAGAGCGTGCCAAAATTGCCCTAGACCTCTTGGCGTTGGCTCAGAACAACCGGGACATTCCCGAATTGTCCTCCCTCAGCCACAAGAGCCGCTCCCTCGCCACAATCGGAACCGTGGCCCAAGAAACGGTCCCCGCGTCGAGTTCCCAGGATCTCGACGCGGTGGTCTGTCTCGATGATTTTTTAAGCCCCGAGGAGAATCGTCAGGCCCTTGAGATTGCCTTGAATCAACGCCAAGACTTTGTCCCATCTAGCACCACCAGTAAAGCCGATAACTACCGCCAGTCATCGATTCTCTACGCCACCCATTTTCCCCAGTTTTATCACCGGCTCAAACATCAAATTCTCGTGGCGCTACCCCAAATTTGGACTCCCCTTCAGCAGTCTCCCTTCCCGGTGACTCAGGTGGAGATGCAACTGACGGTTCATGGAGATGGCTGCTATTACAAGGTGCATAACGACTCGGGAAGTCCAGAAACCATCACCCGCGAACTGACCTATGTGTATTATGTCCATCAGGAACCGGCGCAGTTTTCCGGGGGAGAACTACGGTTATATCAGACCAATGCGAGTGATGGCCGCCTGCGCGATCGCAACCACTTCAAAACCATCACTCCCCGCAACAATCGACTCGTGTTCTTCAACAGCCGTTGTCAACATGAAGTGATGCCGGTTCGCTGTTCCTCCAACAAATTTGAGGATAGCCGCTTTACCTTTAACGGCTGGCTCAGACGTTAGGACATCCCGCCCGACAGGACAAAAATAGACAGTTCAACCACGACGATTAGAAGCCGTAAGGTTGCCGCCAGGGAAGAAAAAACAGAGTCTATTTGTCCTAACTTGTTTGTCTAAAGCACCTAGAAATTAGAGCGTTGGACAAAGGGAAAACACGAGGGGAGATTGCCCGGATGTATCAAGATGGACTTCGAGCGTATAGGTGTGATTCACCTGAATATCCGCCAGTTCAACAGTGATGTGACCAGGAGTTGAGCGTTGTGCGGTGTTCATGGCTCCCTCACCGCGTAACTGAACGCGACCCCCATCGGGAAGTTGACAACAGACTCGCAATTGAGAAGCGTCATCCTCAGTCTGGAACCGGGCCTCAAGTTGCAAAAGTCCTTGAGCCGTGAGCCATTGACGGCGATCGCTCGGATGACTGGCCGAGACGTGCAACGATAAGGATTCGACAATTTCCTTCGCCGCCAGCAGCGACAACAGCATCTGCTGAGTGGGAGTCGCGCCCTCATAACTGCTGGGAAATTCCCCCTCAGACGGCTCAATCAGCGTCTCACCACTGCGGCTGGTGGACCACACCAACAAACGCTCCGTCCAAAGATTTAACTCCTCAGTGCGATCGGGGAAAAGGCCTTCCACCGCCGCCACCAAGCGTTCTCCTTGACGTAGCGAGGTCCGTAACAACTGCTGACAGCGGACTAACAGTTGTGCGAAGGTCTCTTCCGAGATGGGAACGGGGAGCCGTAGCTGTTCGAGTTGCGGTAACCAGACATACGTGGGAACTCTCGAATCAGCTTCCTCGTCAACAGGATCATTGGCGTATTCCAAAACCTCGCCGGTTTCCCAGGGGAACAGAGGTAAGTTCTGTTCGAGTTCTTGTTGAATGCGACGCTTCAAAAGCGCCTGAAAACGGTTCTGCACGGTGGATTCCTCTCCTATTGGTATCGCGTCAAAGTCCAGAAACCTAGATTGGGAGCGATGGGGTTCGACACCCGCTCCCGCGTCAGGTTCATTGTCCTGGATGACCTCTTGTAAAAGCCAGGCGAGGAAGCGTTCTGCTAACCGCTCCTCTTCCTGACTCCATTGGTTCCTATCATTATTCATTCGTTGACTTCCCTTCTCCGGACGTTGGTCCGTCCGGTTCCTGATGGCGCGGTCTAGCTCAGAGATCTCAGTGCGAGGCCTGTTATTTAGAGGCCTGTATGAACACTTGGCTCGATTTTCCCCCGTGACCGAGATTTTTGTTACGCATTGCGTTTCAATTATATTAATCATTGCGATAGTCCCAGGCCCGCTTGAGGAGCGTAAACCAACGTCGCTGGAGTTGAGAGAGACTCAGTCCCAACTGTTGAGCCAAGTCGTGATCATCATCGCCCCGACGTTTTCCTTCAAGTAAGCTCAACTCATCGGGTTGACAGCGATTGAGAAACGTCTCCCATTCCGCCGTCGTCATCCCCAGATTGCGATCGAGATCCGCATCGAGCCATTGATGAACCAACTCCCAGCGGTGGGACAGCGCAAACCGGATCAGATGGTACTTAAACCGTTGTTGTAAATAATCTCGCTGGCGGGGGTCTAACCCTAGGATGGCTTCAATCTCCCCGGTTGGCAAGTCCTGTAGCCGCAAAACAAAGTAGTCTGCACACGCACTTTGATCATTCTCATCGAGGTACGTAATCAGCTCCTCGATAATGCGGTTGCGCAACAAATCATCGGTGGGATCTTGGGCGCCGTCCACCATGCGATCGCGGACCTGAGCCAGCGACGCTTCCCCCCAGTTACTCCCCCCCTCATTCGGCTTTCCATCACTGGCTTGTTGTAAGTCAACGGAGTATTCCAAAGGTTGTTGCTGTGCAAAGGTCTGGGCGCGTAAAATCACTAACTGCTGACTGCGTCCTCGATTGAGATGAATGCGCCGTTTCCCATAGCGTTCGGTAAACGCCAGATATTCGGCTAATTCCAGGAGCGATCGCGGTGAGTATGTCGGTGGAAGTTGCGCCTCACGACGCAGCGCGTTCAGGGTTTCGACGTAAAACCCCTGTAAAAAATCCTCAATCAGTTGCAACCGCGCCCCATAACTCGACTGCACGGTTGGCGGGGTGATATAACGATAGACAATGGCGCTGA
The DNA here is from genome assembly GCA_900149785.2 of Phormidium lacuna HE10JO. Classification (GTDB taxonomy): domain Bacteria; phylum Cyanobacteriota; class Cyanobacteriia; order Cyanobacteriales; family Geitlerinemataceae; genus Sodalinema; species Sodalinema lacuna_A. The sequence goes on from FSSI02000003.1 coordinate 102,165, forward strand.
GGGTACTATGTAAATCTAACCGTCCCCCTTCCGAGCCGCGCCGATAATACTGTAGAACTTGTTGCAGACGATGTTGTGCTAAATGATAACCCCAGCCGAGAACATCACCTGAGCCTTGAATACGTTGACTTTGTTCACAAGTTCGTGTCACTTCCTCCGCAATCCGTTCAGCGACGGTTTGGCAATGTTTGGGGCTGGCGCGAGTACCGGCTTGCAGTTGTTTGACTAACCATTGCACGAGGGAATCTGTCATGGAACTTTCGGGTGCTACTGGGCTAACCATCACCGAGATTATTGAAACAACATCAAGCCCAAATCTCCCAACCATCACGAAGGTTGAGCGATTGGGTTGGTCATGGTAGATGCTCCCTCAAGGGGTTCAACTTAGATCACACCCATTCCGGGACAATCGGCTGTCCTTCGGAATCAAAAGCTGGCGGTCGGCGTTTCTGTGTCGGGGATGCAGGGAACGGGGAACGCCTCGACTCTAAGCGTCGATTGACCGATTTGGGCGGTTTCCGTCCTACCGTTACTTGACTAGACTATGGGTTTCAAGTTCCATTTGCGCGTTTTGTCGCCTCAGAACGCCTGAGAACAACGATATTGACCATCCTGATTGACTATTCTGGAGATTAGATGGAGATTAGATGGGGATTCGCGATCGTTCACGACTGGGAATCCTCCGCAATCGGGCCAGTCTGCGATCGCCCTTGCGCCTCAAGACGACGGTTAAGACGACGTTCGAGTTGTTTCAGAATCGGTATTATCAGCACTACACTCGCCGCGAGAACCAGCCAGAAGGTGTTGGCGACGGTTTGGGAGCGATCGAGGGCGGCGCCTCCGAGGGGGGGTCCGATCGCATAGCCAATGGCCCAACACAGCGAGTTAATCGACAGATACACCCCTCGCATCTCTTCAGGGGCCAACTCGACCACCAGGGCCGAGGCGGACGGGGTATAAGAGATCGTGGCGATCGCCATCACCCCCAAGGCGACAATTGCCCAAATCAGCGGATTACTGCTGACCCCAATTACCCAAACACTCACAAAACTCAGCGCCCAGATCCCGCCCGAGATCATCAACGCATGGGCATGATTAAAACGATTCAACCAACGAGCGACGGGCAATTGCAGCACCACGGACACCGCAATATGCCAAGCAAATAAGCCACTGACAATTCTAGCCGGAAAGCCACCGCCCTCGGTTCCGGGAACGAAGTTACTGAGATACACCGGTAGGGCGGTGTGGTTTTGAGAAATGTAGGTGGTAAAGAGGATGTTGGCGGCGGCGTACACCAAGAGGGTGCGATCGCCTAAAGCCCGCAACCAGGTTTTAAGAGGGTTATCCCGATGCAACGTCCCCGAGACGGTTTCTTTGAGGGCGATCGCCAGCAACAGAAAAAAGACCACATAGGAGATAGCGTCAATGATAAACAAGAGACGATAGTCATCGGTCCATTCCACCCAAGCGCCCCCCAACACAATGCCAAATTCTAGCCCGAGGCTATCGGCGAGACGGTTAATCGCATAGGTTTCTCGCCGCTGTTCTGGCTCGGTGAGATCGGCCACAATGGTCTCGGCGGCGGGCCAATAGAGACCTAGCCCGAACCCATTGAGTAAACTGCCCAGCAGTAGAGTCGAAAAGTCTTGGGTATTGGCCAGCATCAACGACCCTAACCCAGAGGAGACGGCTGATAACAGCAAGGTTCGTTTGCGGCCAAAGCGAGGCGAATCACACAGAGAGCCACTGAGAACTCGCCCCACAATACCGGTGATTGAGGCTGCACCGAGGGCCGTTCCCACCAGCGTCGCCGAGATTCCCACCTGGTTAACGAAGAAAATTGGTGCGTAGAAGAGGGTAAACCCTGTACCAATTTGTGAAAGAAACCGTCCTAGAATCAGGAGGCGGACTTGTTGACGGGCGCTGGTCTTTAGCATAGAAAGTAGATAATGTCAACCCCTAGTCTCCATCCTGACTGGGCAGGCTGAGACGCTTCCGGCTCTTAAAGGCCGCTAAATGCCGCGATCCAAAGCATAGATATCCCGTTCTCGTCCCAGGGCGAAGCGGAAAGAGTGGGAGAGATCCTTGCTGTTGCGGGTTACAAATAATAGCAGGGCGATCGCCGATAAGATAGCGGCAATGGCAAAGAGCTGAGCGTAACCGAGGGCCTCGGCGAAGGTTCCCAGAAGGGGTCCAGCGATGGCAATCCCGAGGTCAAAACCACCGATACAGAGGGAAAAGACCCGTCCTCGTTCTTGGCTTTGAGAGCGATCGCTCATCAGGGCGATGGTCGTCGGCAACATGGTTCCGGCCGCCATCCCTTCAATGAGTCCCGCCAGGGCAAACATGATCGGGGTCTGGGCTTGCCATAACAGTACCATTGCGAGGAAATAGCAAATCAGAGCGCCACTGATAAATAGACCCCGTCCCAGGCGATCAGAGGCTCGTCCCGTGAGTAACCGCATCGAAAAACTGGAGATGGCCGTCATGGTATAGAAAAAGCCGGGGTTAAAGTTAACCCCCGTTTCTTGGATATACAGAGGAACAAAGGTGGTAATCGTCCCGAAAATTAACCCAACAATCAACATCAGCGTGGCCGGGACTTGAATGCGGGGACTGGCCAACATCGTCCAGAATCCCTCGGAGGGGGTGGCAGAGGCGGCCCGATCGCGAGCGTCTTGGCGGTTGGGTGCGGGAGCGTTATCGAGACATCCAGAACACAGAAGACTCACCAGTCCTAAACCGGCGGTCATCAGAAATAGGGATACATACCCGAGTCCCTGTTGCACAAAACCTCCGAGAGCCGGTCCAATGGCTAATCCTAGGGGGGTCACCAAGCTCATATAGCCGATGAGTTCTCCTCGTTGGTTGGGGGGAGAGAGATCGGTAATTAAGGCACTGTAGGCGGTGGTGAAGGCGGCAATGCTGATGCCGTGGAAGATTCGCAAGGCCATCAGTTCGGGGATGGAGTCGGCCAGGAGGTAGCCGAGGGGAGCGATCGCCACGACAATCGTTCCCACTCGCAAAACTAAAACTCGGCTGTGGTGGTCGGCCCAACGACCCAGGGTGGGACGCGACAGCAGTAAGCCAATGGCAAAGGACCCCATCACCCAGCCAATTTGCTGTTGGCTGCCCCCGAGATCTTGGACGTAAAGCGGCAGCGTCGGCAGCAGTGAGGCCATACTGGACCAGAAGAAGAGACCTCCGACAAATAACAGGCTGAGATTACGTTTTTGGGCGCGATCGAGGGATTGAAAAACTTGCAAAACAACCGTCCTTGCTCTGGAATGGTACGAAAATTTTAGAAAAATGTTAAGAGAGGCGATCGCCTTGGGAATGTTTCGCAGATGAACGTCCCGAATAGAAGTCTCGGGGTCCGGGGCGATCGCCATAACCGTTCAAAATATGAATTTATGTTAACAAACTTCTGAGATGCCGACAGGTCAGGAATGATCCCGAGTAGACACCAAGGCAGACAACAGGGCAGACAAAAGATAAATCCAATAGATACACTGGATGAGCGTCGATTCTTGGGGCTAACCGGGAATCTTCACCGGTTATCCTTTATCTTTGACCCTTGATTTCGTCGATTTTCCTCTCCGCGATCAATCACGGAGCTTCCAACCCTCCCAGGAGTTTTACGTGAAACTGAGTCACTTTTGCTTTAAGAATCAACACACCGCCACCGGAAGTCAAATTGATCAATGGTCAGATCTGCAAGAACTTCCCTATCAGCTTGGAATTGCTACGGCCCAACCGGTTTTGGTCTTAGTCGGCGGGGCCAGCAAAATGGAACCCGAGGCCTTAGATCGGTTACAACAGTTCTTTACCGAAGTGTTGGCCCCGCTGATGCAACGTCTCAACGGGGTCGTCATCGATGGGGGAACCGATTGTGGTGTCATGCAGCTGATGGGTCAGGCCCGTGAGCAGATTGGCGCAACCTTCCCTCTGATTGGAGTTTGTGCGATCGGGACCGTGATTCTACCCGACGGAACCCCTCCTATCTCCCCAGACGCTGCTGAACTTGAACCTCACCACAGTCATTTTGTTCTGGTTCCAGGCGACACCTGGGGGGCCGAAAGTCCCTGGCTGGCTAAACTCGCTACTGTCATCGCGGCTGGCTTCCCGAGTTGTACGGTGGTCAGCAATGGCGGGGAGATTACTTGGCAAGATGTCGGCTGTAGTGTCGAGGAACGGCGCACCACCTTTGTCTTAGACGGGAGTGGTCGCACCGCCGATGCGATCGCAGCGGCCCTCAAGGGAGAAGACAGTGATCCGCGATCGCACCCCCTAATCGCCTCCGGTTATCTCCAACGTCTGGCACTCAGTGATGAGTTAGAGACGTTACAGCAGGTTTTGCAGACCTGTCTAGCAGGCATCAAACCTTGATAATCGTTGATTTTATATTGACAACTTTTGGTAACTATGGTAATGAAACAGGTGTAGAGGTTTTGGGCGGTTGTCCAATTTCGAGCGATCGCCCGTCCTCAACTCAGAGTCTCCCCCACCTCTTCCCCTGTTCCCTGTTCCCTGTTCCCTGTTCCCTGTTCCCTGTTCCCTGTTCCCTGTTCCCTGTTCCCTTCCCCTATTACCCTATGCACTTCTGGGAATCCTTCTGGCAAACCCTAGTTGCCGCCAGCCGGGCTAACCCTCCCCGCTTCGTGGAACTGCTGATGCTCAGTTTAGCCGTGCTGATGCTGCTGTTGTGGCTTTGGCACGATCAATGGCCCTATCTGTTGCTGAGTGCCAGTTACGTCCTCGGATCAGGGATGTCCCTGTGGGTTCGTGAGTGGATGACACCCCATAGCGGCGATCGCCGCCGCAGACTCAGCCGAGCCACCGCCCTGTTGGGCTTAACGGCCATGTTAATGCTCTTAAGCCTCCAGGAACTTAGCCAGTAGCACCCTCACTCGCTCCTTGGTGGAGAATCAAGCGGTTGCCATCGGGATCATAACCATAGATTTCTCGACCATGGGATGTTGTCATCAGAGAACCCGGTGGGGGATGGCCGATGGCCGTCAAATGGGCGATCGCCCCATAAATATCCTCAACCTCCAAACAGAGACTCATCGCCCCCGGTGGGAGCGGTTTAAATTCGGCTGTCTGGGAAGTTCCCGGCTGAAAAATAGCCAGCCGCAATCCCGGGACTTGATACTCGGCATACGTACCAGGAATGGCACTGTGGGGAGATTGCCCCAGTAGGCGCGTGTAGAACTGCACCAACGTCTCAACTTGCTGACTGGCAAGGGTAACAAAGCCATTACGAAGGCCAAGGCTCATGGTGAATCACACCCAAAATAATAGTCCAGGACTTCATCCTAGCTTTAAAGTTCCCCATGAAATCCCTTCAAAATAAAAAGCTTCTGTAAAGTCTGCCCCAAAGGGATGACAGGTTGCGGTGGGCTTGGTTAGGCTTATCCCCATAACTAGATTTGTCCCGAGTCCCATTCACCGAGAAATCCCATGAATCGTCATTTCCTCGCCCTCAGTTTATCGCTGCCGTTACTCGGATTGGCGGGTTACGCACCTCAAGCCCAAGCCTTTACCGTTAGCGGCCACCTAAATGGTGAACAGGAATTTAATGACTTGGGTGTAACCCCGGCCTGGGCCGCCGAAAGCCGGATTGGCATCGACGGATATGGTGACTACGAAATTGACATTCATAATTCAGATTTCAGCGATGTCACCCATCAGGAGTTTAGTTGGGTTAATGGAGAAGAATATGACTTCTCTCTGGCCTTCGATGGTAGCCAACTCATTTATGACGTTGCCGGTGTCACCGTCAGCAAAACCGTCACTCAGGGGAATTTCTCTGACCTCTTGATTCGCACCACAGCGCGTCAAACCGGCGACAGTGCTGAAGTGAAAAACCTCTTTCTCAGCGATGCCAATGGCAGCAGTGCCATTAACGCGACCTCATTTTTCGGATGTGAAGATGCCAGCGGCTGTGACTTCTGGAACTCCTCCCAATATCTCCAGATTTCCGAACTCTCAGGTCCGTTTACCCTAACTGGAACCTCGGTGTTTTCCTGGGAAGGCGATCGCCCCACTCGCTCGAAACTCGCGTATCAAATCAAACTGGTTGAAGGCGATGACTCTCAGCCGGTACCTGAACCCGCCTCCATTCTGGGATTAGGAGTCATTGCTGGCTGTGCCAGTCAACTCAAACGCCGTCGCAACAGCTAAGAGTTGGCGAAACGTTGGACAACCTCTCAAAACTCCCAATTCAAAACTCTCGATTCTCTCTTCGTTGTTTTTTGCCCCCCACAATTTAGCGTGGGGGGTTTTTTCGGCAGTCCGAGGGGTAAAACCTGATAATAGAACCAGCATCCCTGACCTTCGAGATCCAAGCAACGATGAGAGTATTGAAATCCCGATTGAGATTAACCTGGCAACAGGGATGGCGGCTGGCGATCGCCCTGAGTGTCAGCCTCCTTCTGGCCGCCTGTCAACCCTTCTCATCCCAAGGAAGCCAGACCCCCTTAACCCTCACCCTGTGGCATGGTATCAACCCACCGCCGAACCGGGATGTCTTTAACGAACTGGTGGCCGACTTTAATGCTGACCACCCCAATGTGCAAATTAATCCCCTCTACGTCGGACAACCCGATCAACAACTCCCGAAAATTCTCACCGCCGTAGTCGGTGGACTTCCCCCCGACTTACTCTGGTTTACCCCCATGATTACCGGGCAATTGATAGAGTTGGGAGCCATTCATCCCCTCAATGGGTGGTTTGATGACTCAGTTAACGCCAGTCAGTTAAATCCGGCGTTGTTAGAGGCCATGACCCTCGAAGACCAGATTTGGTCCATTCCCATGGCCACCAATAACTTAGGCCTCTTTTACCGTCCCAGTCTCTTCGAGGCGGCAGGAATCGACAGCTTACCCCGCACCTGGCCAGAGTTGCGACAAGTGGCCCGAACCCTAACTGTAGACAACGACGGCGACGGCCGACCCGATCGCCATGGCCTGTTACTCTCCCTGGGGAAAGGAGAATGGACTGTCTTTACCTGGCTGGGATTTCTCTACGGAATGGGGGGAAGTTTAATCGAGGATGGGGTTCCTAACCTTGTCACCCCAGAAGCGATCGCCGCCTTGCAATTTTGGGCCGACTTAGTGGCCGACGGGTCCGTTAAATTCTCGCAACCGGAACGGGGGTATGAACTCAATGACTATCTGGCCGGTCGCGTGGCCATGCAGTTAACCGGTCCTTGGACCCTGGGACAACTTGAGGCCTTGGACGTTGACTATGATGCCATGGCCATCCCCGCCGCACAGCAACAGGCCACCGTCTTGGGAGGAGAACATTTATTTGTCATGAAAACTCGCCCCGAACGGCAACAGGCAGCGCTAGAATTTCTGGAGTTTGTATTGAGCGATCGCTTTCAGACTCGCTGGGCCTTAGGTACGGGATATCTCCCCGTGACCCAAACGGCCCAGGACAGTCAGGCCTATCAAGCCTACGTCAGCGATCGCCCAATTCTGACCGTATTTCTTGAACAAATGTCAGGAGCGCATTCTCGTCCCATCATTGCCAATTATGCTCGTCTGTCTGATAGTCTCGGTCGGGCGATCGAACAAACCCTTCTCGGTGCTGATCCCGTCGAGGCCCTCGAAACGGCCCAACGGCGAATTGACCGGATTTGGCAACAGCCATCAGGAAAGGTTGAAGACTCCCAAAATTAGGGGTCTCAGACCACCTCACACCTCTCCTCAAATTCTTAACTCTGGCAAGACCTATCATGTCCCAACTGCTTCAATCGGTTCTCAACAGCAACAACAAACTGGATCTGCGTCAGTTTCTCGGTGAACTCCGCCTCAAAGAGCAACGCTACCTCCTACGCAACGACATCGAACGAGCCTTCAGCGACTACTGTAAAGGCCATCAGAAGTCCCAGGCCTTTCAAACCGACTCTCCCCTGGCTCAACTGATTTTCTACACCCAAGAGTTCATCGTCGATGGGGAGAGCATTTGTGCCATCATTCGCCCCAAAATTGCCGACCAAGAAGCCTTCCGCATCCACGAAGACCTCAGCTACGACCCCATTACCGTTCAAGACCTCCTCGATACCCGCGATCGCTTCGTGGGCCATTATCGTCCCCAAGATGGCGATGTCTTCGAGATTGACTTTGAACCCTTCTACGACTACTCCCCTAACATCCGTGACCCCAAAAACATCGGCAAAGGAGTCGAATTTCTCAACCGCTATCTCTCCAGCAAACTCTTCCAAGATCCTCGGGAATGGCAAGAAACCCTCTTTCAATTCCTCAGCCTCCATTCCTACAACGGCTTAAAACTCCTCATCAACCCCCGCATCCGCACCTGGCAACAACTCTCAGACCGCGTTAAACAAGCGATCGAGTTCACCAGCCAACGTCCCGAGAGTGACCTCTACGACAGCTTCCGCTTCGACCTACAAGACCTGGGATTTGAGCCAGGCTGGGGGAATACCGCCGGCCGAGTCCGCGATACCCTCAATATCCTCGATGAACTCATCGACTCCCCCAACGACCAGGTTCTCGAAACCTTTGTCTCTCGCATCCCCATGATTTTCCGCATCGTCTTGGTGTCGGTTCATGGTTGGTTCGGACAAGAGGGGGTTCTCGGTCGTCCTGATACCGGCGGCCAGGTGGTCTATGTTCTCGATCAGGCTCGTAGTTTAGAGAAACAATTGCAAGCCGAACTCCATGAAGCAGGACTCGATGTGTTAGGGGTTCACCCTAAAGTGATCGTCCTGACGCGCCTGATTCCCAACGCCGAGGGAACTCGTTGTAATGAACGCCTAGAAAAAATCTGGGGAACTGATGATGCTTGGATTCTCCGGGTTCCCTTCCGGGAGTTTAATCCTAAAATGACCCAGAACTGGATTTCTCGCTTTGAAATTTGGCCCTATTTGGAAACCTTCACCCTCGACGCTGAGAAAGAAATTCTGGCAGAGTTCAAAGGTAGCCCAGATTTGATTGTCGGCAACTACTCCGATGGCAATATCGTCGCGTTTCTTCTCTCCCGTCGTCTCAAGGTGACTCAGTTCAATGTGGCTCACGCCTTGGAGAAGTCTAAATATCTGTTTAGTAACCTCTATTGGCAAGATTTGGAGCAACAATATCACTTCTCAATTCAGTTTACGGCGGATTTGATTGCCATGAATGCCGCCAATTGTATTATTAGCAGCACCTACCAGGAAATTGTGGGCAAGCCGGATAGTGTGGGACAATATGAGTCCTATCATTGTTTCTCCATGCCGGATCTCTATCATGTTGTCTCTGGGATTAACTTGTTTAGTCCCAAGTTTAATGTGGTCGCACCGGGGGTCAATGAGACGGTGTTTTTCCCCTATCAGCGGCAAGAGGAGCGGGTTCCGAGTGATGTGGAGCGTTTAGATCAATTGCTGTTTACGGATGATGATCCGACACAAGTCTTCGGTAAACTCGATGACCCGAACAAGCGACCTTTGTTTTCGATGGCTCGCCTCGATCGCATCAAAAATCTCTCGGGATTAGTCGAATGTTTTGGGCAAAGTCCGGAGTTGCAAGAGCATTACAATTTAATTTTTATTGCCGGTAAACTGCGGGAAGATGAGTCCGATGATGCTGAAGAGATTGCCGAAATGCGCAAACTCTATGAATTGATTGAACGGCATAATCTCCAGGGTAAATTCCGCTGGTTGGGGGTTCGTTTGCCCAAAGTCGATTCAGGAGAAGTTTACCGCGTCATTGCCGATCGCCGTGGCGTTTTTGTACAACCGGCTCTCTTTGAAGCCTTTGGCTTAACCATCCTCGAAGCCATGATTTCGGGATTACCCACTTTTGGAACTCAGTTTGGCGGTCCTCTGGAAATTATTCAAGACAAGATTAACGGGTTTTATATTAACCCCACTAATTTGGAGGAAATGGCCCAAAAGTTAGTGGACTTTGCCACGAAGTGCGAGCAGAATCCTGACTATTGGTTGGAGATTTCCAATCAAGGAATGGAGCGTGTCTATAGCACGTACACCTGGAACATTCACACATCGCGCCTGTTGTCAATGGCGAAAACTTACGGTTTCTGGAACTACTCTTCTCAGGAAAACCGGGAAGATATGTTGCGCTATCTCGAATCCCTGTTTTACCTCATCTATAAACCCCGCGCCCAAGCCATGTTAGCTGAACACATGAAGCGATAACCCCACAAACAAACTGGGGGCAAGTTGCCCCCAGCAGAGGGCGACCATAACGGTACGCCCCGACATCTTTTCTTTTGACTTTTGCCTCTTGCCATCCCCTCTTGGGAGGGGTTTGGGGTG